>NZ_VTZU01000006.1 GCF_008370685.1 Aquimarina sp. RZ0 | reverse complement strand
CGGTTTTATCAACTCTGTAAACTCCTCCACTACTAACCGTCAGTGTCTGAGAATTTCCTATAACCATACCAGTGCCTAAATCCGTCCAAACATAAGTCGGAAAGCCTCCTCCTGCCGTCAGATCCAACGTACCTGTACATAAAAAAGCATTAAAATTACCATCGCAACTATCCAAATCTATTAAAAAATTTGAAGCTCCAGGTTGTTCACGTCTACAGACATCCTGACCTAAAACACTGTCTTCTCCGCTTCTTGTCACTCCAGAAATAAGACCTGTATATGTAGCTTGTGCTATATTTTGTATGTCATTACTACAGGCATCTCTCAAGTCTGCACAACTTGCTACTACCTCTACCCCAAAACGAATATTTATTGGACCATCAAAACGTTCTAATACACTATCATCAAAGGTAAAAGTAACCGTACGACCGGTTGGGTCTATCACCGCGGTAACACCTGCTGGTGTCGTAATTGTTCCTCCTACAAAATCAACATTGGCAGGGAGAATATCCAAAATACTCGCATTGATAATATCTTCATTACCCTGGTTCTCAACCGTAAGCTCATAAAACAATTGGTCTCCTAGATTAACGCCTCCTCCAGTAATATCTACAGCATTTATATCCAATACCCGTTTGAATACTGCTAATTCTGGTTCTATGATCTCAATACTAAAAGTGTTTAAGAATATCCTGTAGCGATCTCCCTCAGTACTTGCTTGAAAATCTACCTGAGTTTGATTGTTTCCTATTATACTATTACCTGTATTCGCAATATTAAAAATATCAGCATCAAAGCCCAAAGTGTTCTCTGAGGCTGGGTTACGTGCCATATTATAGTTACCATCTACAGAGATTGAACTGTTAAAAAAGTTTGTAGCCCCATTTACTGGAGCTGCAGATAGCGGTACTGGAAAACCTGCTAAAGGAGCTGCCTCAATCGCTAAACCATCACCAACAATTCCAAAATCTCCTTCTAATGCTGCTACACCAAATCTTGCATTTACTGGTAAAGGAGCAGGCAAGGTCTGAAAACCTGTATAGGTAAATGTCTCCGGAGGATTGGCACAACCTGAAGGAAGGTTTTCTGTTAAAGAAACATTCACTGTATTTCCTGCGAGTAGATCATTTATATAAAGGTTTCCGTCTGCATTACCAATCATTACTGCCGGTATGGTAATTCCTGAACCAGTACCTGTCATAGCAAAACTACCATTACCTCCATCATTATTAACGACAACAACTCCTATTGCTCCAGCATTCTGAGCATTTAAAACTTTCTGTGTAAACTGACAGGTTCCTCTGCGGATGATCGCAATATTACCATTAACTGCTGCTGCATTTACCAAAGCACTACAACCATCCTCTGTAGTACCATTTCCATCATCTACCAAAACCAGATCACCTGTTAAAGATCCAGGGCTGTTAGGAAGTGGTACACTACCGGGGCTAAAGTTATTACTTGAGTGATTCGTACCGGTACCGGCTAAAGTGCCACTATTTACAACAAATTCAAAACCGGATTCACATTCTATTTCTAAAAATCCATGATTGGTACTAAAGAATTTTCTCGATAAGGTACGATCTTCATAAATAATAACCAGTACCCAACCAGCTGAGATACCACTACCTGATTCTGTAAGTCCCGTGGCGGATCTTACATTGGCAACAGTATAAGTTCCATCAGCATTGGCTAGTTCTGTAGCAGGATCTTCCAGAGATTGTAATAATGCCGTAACATCTGCATAACACACATACGGGATATCATTACTGGCTACATCTCCTGGATTGGTAGATGTGTTTCTATATCCATCATAAATGGTTCCTGCGTCTCCTGCTTCTGCGGTAACATCGATATACGTTGTTGTCCCGGGAAGCATTAATTTTACAGTCCTGAAATCTGGTCTGGGATCAGGTACCGGAAGACCTACTGTCTGCGGGCTATCATTTCCATTGGCAGCATCAACTCGATCTTCATAATAGGTAGCAGACCAGTACAATCCAGCATATGCTATCTTGGCACAGGTAGAACTTGCTGTAAAATCAGCACTACTGGAACTAAAGGTAGTAGGATCACTATCGATATCAATATACCCCTGTGTTAATTGATCATTATAGGCTCCTCCATTATAGGGGTTATTAGGATCATAATTAGTGGTATCTCCACTAAAAAAAGGATTTCCTGTTCCGCTTTGATCTCCGCTAAGACCTGTAATTGCATTAGCGATAATTTGCATGTCTCCTTGTATCGTAAGGCTACTCGCATTATTCAAAGGAGTTGTAAAAGGTACTTCTTGTGCAATTATACTTTCAGCATTAAAGCATAAAAGCATGAATACTATTACAGCTAGTTTAATATGTACTGCTAGTTTCATAAGCTGTGTATTATAGTTAAGTTTATCATTTTATTCCTTGGGGTTAATCTATTTTCAATATATACAGATCTCCATCATATGTGTTATTAACATTAGAGAATAAGCTCTGTTTTGCCTGATCCAGACTATCATAGCGCTCTAAATAAACATATATATAATTATCTTTCGGATTTCTGAAATATTGAGGGTCTAATCCTTTTGATTTTAGTCTAGACATTCCACGCTCAAAATAATTCTCTCTTTTAAAAATATTAGTAATTAAATAATATCCTGTCTGGATGTTATGCCCTCCAATATAGGATAGACTTTCAGACAACACAGTATCATCTTTTACTGTTTCTTTTATCAAACGTGTTTCTGCTACTAATTTCTTTAAAGACTCTACTCTACTCTTTGCGATATGTAAAATCCACATATCTCCAAAATATCGGTTACCAATGTTGTTTAAATAATTTTCTGCAGCTTGATCCTTATCGGCATAGTATTCTATCGCTACATATTGATATTGGTTTTCTGGGTTCAGAATAATCTGAGAATTATTAAAACCAAGATCTGTTAATGTTTTAGTAAAGCGATCGGCATATACCCCACCTCTAAATACATTCCCTACCAGATAATATCCTTCTGGATATCCAGGAATATATTTGGTTGCATATTTAGCCTCTGGTCTAGATGCCTCAGCAAACTTTATGAATCGATTTTTAGAAGTTAGTCTTTTAGAACTTAAAGGATCAGAGTCTTTTTTAACCTCTTCGGCTTCATCATTCATATTTACCAAAGATTCTAAAAGTTTATTAAACTCTCTTTTATCTAAATTAGTGGTAGTTGTTAATAAAGAATCTCTTGATGCAATCAACTTATTTGTAATTCGACTACTGTTATCCAATTCTTTTTGTATCTGATCAAGATCTTCTCTTTCCACCTCTGGTTGTTGAGCGGCAGCCTCTTGTCTTACTCTCTCTTCTTCTGCCAATCGTGCTGCCTCAGCCTCTTGTCTTACTCTCTCTTCCTCTGCCAATCGTGCTGCCTCAGCCTCTTGTCTTACTCTCTCTTCCTCTGCCAATCGTGCTGCCTCAGCCTCTTGTCTTACTCTCTCTTCCTCTGCCAATCGTGCTGCCTCAGCTTCCTGACGTAGTCTCTCTTCCTCCGCCAATCGTGTTGCCTCAGCTTCCTGACGTAGTCTCTCTTCCTCCGCCAATCGTGTTGCCTCAGCTTCCTGACGTAGTCTCTCTTCCTCTGCCAATCGTGTTGCCTCAGCTTCCTGACGTAGTCTCTCTTCCTCTGCCAATCGTACTGCCTCAGCCTCTTGTCTTACTCTCTCTTCCTCTGCTAGTCGTGCTGCCTCAGCTTCCTGACGTAATCTCTCTTCCTCTGCTAGTCGTGTTGCCTCAGCCTCTTGTCTTACTCTCTCTTCCTCTGCCAATCGTGTTGCCTCAGCCTCTTGTCTTACTCTCTCTTCCTCTGCCAATCGTGCTGCTTCGGCTTCCTGACGTAGTCTCTCTTCCTCTGCTTCTTTATCTTTTTGTAAAGTTACTTCTCTTTCTAATTTCTTTTCTGAAGTTAACCCTTCTTCCTCAGTTTTTTGAACCGCCATTTCTGACTCTAATTTCTTTTGAGAAGCTAATCTTTCTTCTTCGGCTTTTTGAGCAGCCATTTCTAATTCTAATCTCTTTTGAGAAGCTAATCTTTCTTCTTCTTTTTTTGCAGCCTCAGCTTCAACTCTTTCTCTTTCGGCGACAGCTGCCACTTCTGCTTTCTTTTCTTCTTCTATTCTTGCCTGCTCTTCTGCGACTTCTTGTTCTGCAGCCTCAGCTTCTTGCTTGGCAGCTTCCAAGGCTTCTGCCGCAGCTTCTTGTTTAGCAGCTTCGGCTTCTCTCGCAGCTTCTTCTTCAGCTATTTTGGCTTCTTCAGCTTGAATTCTGACAGCTTCTTCTTCGGCTATTTTGGCTTCTTCGGATTGTCTTCCGGCAGCGGCTTCCTCAGCTTGCCTTTTTTGTTCTGCCATTTCACGTTCAAGCTTTCTTTCTGATCGTAAACGCTCTTCTTCTTCAACTTGTCTCTTCTGTTCTGCCATTTCTTGAGCAAGTCTTCTCTCTGATTGTAAACGTTCTTCTTCCTCAGCTTGCTCATTCAATAGTTTTACTTCTTCCTCACGTTGTAATGATAATTTTCTTGCAGCCTCAGCTTCTTTCTCTTTGGCTTCCTGAATAGATCTTTCCAATTTACTCATGGATCTTTGCGCCTGACTTAATGTGTCTCCCTTAGAATTTTTCAGTTCTCTGATCAACTTATTCTGCTCTAGAATTTCTTTTTTCAATCTTCTTATTTCAGAATCTCTGGCCTCATATGCAGGGTTAGAAGATGTTCTTCTCCTTCTTCTTTTTTCTTGTTTATTGAAATTAAATGCCAGTCCAAATTCATGAGTAGCTCCAAATTCTGAGGTATTCGCCGCTCCTCCAATTCCTGGTTCGACTGTATATCCCACAGAGATAACTTTTGTTATATTGGCTCCAACACCGATTGAAGCGCCAAAAAAGCTGTTATATCCTAATTGACCCCATCCGTATTTAGGAATTTCAAAAAATACATTTCCTCCATAACGCAACTCTTCTACTCCTGGCTTAGAGGCATATGCCATCCCTCTTATTTCATTTTCTGTTCTCCAATCTAATTCTGTGGTGTACATAATATGCCCTGAATACACAAAATTATCTGTTAACAATTCACTGCCAGTAATATTATAAGCTACTAAGTTCCCTACGGATACCCCAACGTCAAAGCTTCCATAATTAAAATTAACTCCAGGATGGAGTAAAAAGACTGAATTATTTTCATAATTATTTATCACATCATCATCTGCCGCTGCTTCATCTAAATTACTTTTTAATGAACTCTGAGAATAATTTACATTTACACCAAACGTAAAATTCATATCTCTGTTTAGCTCCAGATTATATGCATAATTCAATGTAGCCCCAAAAAACCTGAATATCCCAACATTTTGCTGAAAAAGACCAATACCAACACCTGTTTTTTCTTCGAATCTTGCTGAATAATTTAGAAAGTATGTTTGCGAATTATCATTAAAGCTAGCTCTTGGGTTTCTATTATAAATATTTAATGAATTCTTGTTTTCTCGAACTAATGAGAAGGTTGGATTAAACATAAAGCGATTATACTTCAAAGAATTATGCAACGGAATATCCGATGGCAAAACCCCAGAAGTATTAGATACTGCTTCCTGACCAAACATAAAATTTATAGAAATGGTACAAATAAATATAAAGAGTATTTTTTTAATCATAAATTATCTCATTACTGTAATCGTTCCTTTTTTAAGTATCTCGCTATTTCTGGTAATTATATAGTAATATATGAGCTCACTTGCACCTGAAGCCGAATTAGACGGCCAATCCTGATTATAGCCTCCTGATTTCTCAAAATCCAATTTTCCATTAGAACTATATATGGTTACTGCTACTTCTGGTGATCCAAATTCATCAGGTAATACCCAATTATCATTGATACCCGGACTACCATTAGGTGTAATCACATTAGGAATTACTGCGGATATACCAGGTTCATTCCCAATTGTAATATTACCCTCAATAATACAATCCTCATATGTTATCTCTACTTCATAACTTCCTTCTTCTGTAATGGTTAACATATTAGTAATTTCCCCTTCTATTAGCTGAAAATCTCCATCAATTTCTACAAACCATGCATAGGTATATAGCACACTTTCCGGAACACTTAAAACGATGCTCCCATTTACTGGAAGAAAAGGTGGATCAGCTACAATTTCTATATCATCTGTCAACAATTGAATCACTACGGGTTCTGAAGTTACCGTAGGAAAACCACCTGGAATAAAAGCTGCCGAAAGTGTATATGAAGCATTATCATTTACATTATCAATGGTAAGTGATGTGCCGGTTTCTCCAGTAGGACTACCATCTCTAAACCATTCAAAACTAAAAAACAGTAGTTGTTCTACAGTTAATGGAATTTCTAAACTACCATCGGCTGCAGAAGTAATACCTAATAAATTCTCTAATGCCAGCGTAGCTGTATTATCATTACAATCAATTATCTGGGAAACCACTGGTTTAAAATCGACGGGAACAAAAACTGAAGTTTCTGCCATAAGCGTACTCATGCAAAGATCATTGGTAAGTACATCTGCACGGTATATTCCTGGTGACGTTATATCGATAAAAAAAGTATTTGCTCCGGCGATAGGTATATCATTTTCAAACCATTCTATAGTACTCCCTGAAGGTGCATTGGTTTCGATTTCTAATCGTATGGTTTCACCTGGAAGTATAATTAACTGTGGAGGTGGCTGACTGGTAATATCTGATCCAAGATTGATCACTTCTACGGCTTCTGTAGTTATATCACATCCATCTCTTGCTGTAACCCTAACTGTATAATTTCCTCCAAAATTACTTTGAGGTAAGTTGAGATTAGGAGCATTAGAATCAGCGATAGCAACATCATCCTGAAACCATTGATATGTATAGGCAGCATCGGTAATACTACAGGTTAATAATTTTACATCTTCCGGACAAAATTCTACAGGTGATGCAGCCTGTTCATTGATAAACACATTGGTAGTGTTAAAAGCAAATACCGTAGTATTTGCCGAATCAAAATTGAAAAATGGATTACAGAAACCAAAATCAATTTTTACATTATAATTTCCCTCCCGTGTTACATTTTCTAAAACATTTGTTGTTTCTCCAGGAATTACCGTATTATTAAACGTCCATATATATGCTGGAAAACCTTCTGGCAAGGCAGTTAAGGTTACCGGTTCTCCTTCGCACAAAGCAACATTATTAGCATTTACATTAGGACCCGTCAACGTAACTCCTTCATCAAAATTAAAAAAATAAATTGCCATTCCGGTAGTAATCTGACTTTCAAAATCGGGGTTTTCGACCCGTATTCTCATACTGTAATTGTCACTCCTCAATGTCTGTGGGATAGGAAAATCTATAAATTCTATATCTGCACTAGATCCCAAAGCTGTTGGAGAAGTAAAAGTATCTAACAAAATTGTTCCTCCATCAGAAAAATCACCATTTTCATCAGACAATTCAAGCAAAAACTCTGTTCCAGGTCCAAAAAAACCTGAAGGGCCATTATATTCGGCAATAGCAGAACGATTAGGAATGTTTTGGTTTACACAAGCATTCGTATTGGTAACATTACTATCATTGATGTAGAATTCAGGCATAGTAATTTGTTGAGCAGTGACCTCAAGGGAAGAAGAGAGGACAAGCGCAAAGGCAAGTAACGATAGGTTAAGTTTCTTTTTCATAGTATCACACTTTATAAATTGATGTGAATATATGCCCTACTAACGAAGCGATTTGGGACGCTTGTTAATAATATTGTTAATATAAATATTGTAAAGTCATAAAATTATAAATATTTAATTTATATCAAACGTATTTTCTGTTTTTTTTTGTAATAATATTCTTACTCCGTTTTGAGGAGAATAATTACACAGAAGCATGTCACATATCCAATTCACCGATAATATACATAATTTTTTGTTAATCAGTGTATTGTAACGTTTAAAAAAGCATTTTAAAGCCATAAAAATCAAAATATTTTACCACACAAAATTGCAAATCAAACTAGCTAAAAATAGAAAATACTTAAATTTTTGAAATATTATATCTTTTCACGAACATAAAAAATCATCAAAAAAAGACAATTTTCACCGATGAAGTGTATTTTTTTTTGATTTTAAAGTACTTTTTTGTTGAAATATTTCAATGATTCTTTGCCAACAAATAACAGCTTTTTATAATAATTATTGTGATTAATTCTATTTATAATTATTTGACATAAAAACATCATAAAATCACGGGGCATTATTGTTGTATAATATGTTATTTATCCATTACTGTAATTGTTCCTTTTTTTATTATTGCGTTATTTTTGGTAATTATATAATAATAGATAAGTTCGCTTCCGCCAGAAACTGAATTAGATGGCCAATCTTGATTGTATCCACCTGATTTTTTAAAATCCAAAGCACCATTATAACTATATATTTCTACCGTTACTGCTGGTGATTTATACACATCTGGTAAAACCCAATCATCATTCATACCTAAACTGCCATTTGGGGTAATCACATTAGGAATCAATTCGGATATACCAGGCGTATTACCTATGGTAATAGTATCTTCTTCTGTACAATCTTCATAGGTTATTACTGCTTTATAGTTTCCTTCTTCTGTAATGGTTAACATATTGGTGGTCTCACCCACTATCAATTGAAAGTTTCCTTGAATTTCTACAAACCAGTCATACGTGTACAATTCACTTTGAGGAACACTTAAAACAATGCTTCCATTTACTGGAAGAAAAGGCGAATCCGCTATAATCTCTATGCCTTCTGCCGACAATGGAATCACCACAGATTGAGAAGTTATTGGAGGAAAACCTCCTGAATTAAAGGTTGCCAAAAACGTATAGGAAACATTTTCTTCTGCTCTATTAACCGTTAAAAAGTTTCCCGTTTCTCCCGTTGGTATAGTCTCTCTTAGCCACTCAAAACTAAAAAGTTCTAATTGTTCTGTAGGTAATGATACTTCTAAGCCATCTGACGTAATACCGAATAGATTCTCAAATGCCAAAATAGCACTATTCTCATCACAATCTATTATCCGTGATATTTCTAACCTAAAATTTACTGGAATAGATACCGTTGTCTCTGCCACTAGTGTACTTCTACAAAGATCATTGGTAAATACCTCTGCACGATATACTCCAGGAGTAGTTACTGTAATATTGTCTTCATTAGCATCCACTATAGGCGTATCATTTTCGAACCATTGGATCGTACTTCCTGCGGGCGCATTTGTAGTTATGCTCAAGGTAATTGTTTCTGTAGGTAATATAACTAATTGTGGCGGTGGTTGACTGGTAATATCTGACCCCAAATTGATCACTTCTACAGCTTCCGTTGTAAATGAACAGTTTTCATTTTCTGTAACCTTCACTGTATATTCACCATCAAAATTGCTTTGTGGCAACGTAAGAAATGAAGTATTCGAATCAGCAATGACCATACCGTTCCTAAACCAAGTATACGTATATGCTGGATCCGTAATACTACATGTTAACTGTTTTGTTTCTTCTGGACAGAACTCAACAGGCGAAGCACCTTGCTCGTTTATAAATACTTCGGTAGCATCAAAACTAAATACATTTATATTCGCTCTTGCAAAAGAATATGCAGTTCCTCCAAAAGTATTGCAGGTACCAAAATCAATTTCGACAGTATATTTTCCTGGTTCTGTAACATTCTGTAAGGTATTACTTGTTTCTCCTGGAATATCCATTCCATTAAAAAACCACTTATATTCTAATAAATCTCCTGATAATACCTGTAATGTAGTAGGAACTCCTGAGCATAATCCGGCATTTCTTGCTTCTATATTAGGTCCTCTAAGAATCACACCTTGTGAGATATCAAAATAATGAATAGGCAGTCCTAGAGCTACCGTAGTAAATTCAGGATCTTCTACCCTAATTCTCATACTATAATTATCACCTCCTAGGTCTTCAGGTATATCAAAAACACCAAAATCCAATGTAGCACTTGAACTAATAGCTGTTTCCAAGAATAAAGTCGTTAGAACTCTAGTACCTTCGTTAGAAAAAACACCTTCTTCATCTGATAACTCTAATAAAAACTCTGTTCCAGGACCAAAAAAACCTGAAGGACCATTGTATTCTGCACTTACTCCTCGATCTGGATTATCTGTAGAAGCGCACGCAATTGCTCTAATATTATCAATATCACAACTAAATTCGTTGCATATATAAAATCCAGGAGCACTAATTTCCTGAGCTCTTATAGATGATACAGCAAATAAAAATAAAGTGAAAACAAATAACAATGTGTAATTTTTCTTCATACGACTAACCTTAATAACATAAATAGAAGCGATAAGTAATAAAACTCAACTTTTTAAAAGGGGAAAAAACCTTTTTAAAAAGTATCAAAATTAATGATTTATATGATACAATAACCGCCATCATTCCCAAAATAAGGTCAAATAATTATTGACCATTACAAACAGATATCTAAATAACATATTAGTCTTCCTGTTTTTTTTACATTTTATTAACTATAACTATTTATAGCATATTGGTTATTAAATTTTTGATTTTTTAAATAAAGAATCCCCGAGGCAGAGCCATAGGGGTATTCAACAGAAGAAAGTTTTACAATTTAATGAGAACCATCCGTTTTCAAACTTTCCTCTAAAACCTCCGATGCAGAGCATCGGGGAATTCTATTGATTAAAAAACAGGAGTTATATGATTTGTGATTAAAAAATTCGTACAAATTCATTGAATTATTTTTTCTTTATGCAAGGCAAAAAAATCAAGCATAGCTATAGCTACGGTTTATTTTTTAAACGAAGTAGAAAGGAAAAAGAAACGATGAATATGCGAAATTTTTAGTTATAAATCGTATTACTTGAACCTAAGTAAAATAATCATAATTTTTTTAGCAAAGTTTACTCGTATATATATATGATCAAAAAATATCAATATAATACTAAATACTACTTATTGCGGGTGGGGAAATTTCCCTTTATCTGTTTTATCTTGCACCCATCAATTTAATTAATAATCTTAAAATTATAAATTATGAAAAACAACAAGCTACACATTTTTGTTCTTATTGCAGTGATGATATTTATCAGCTCTTGCTCTACTCAAGATGAAGAAGTAACTGAGGAAAATCTTGAAAACTACGAATATTCCTTCCAGGATCCAGAATCTGGCGAAATACACTATTTCAAAACATTTGACGAATTAATAGCATCGCTTAAAGGCACAGAATATTATGAAGCCGTAAAGAAAAAACACGCATTGTTAGCTAAAGAAATAGAAATCATTGAAAAAAATAAATTATATGATTTACCAGACGATGACATTAAGGTCAAAAACTATATAAAATCCTTAGAAAATAGATCGTCTTCACAATTGAAAACAGCACAAGGATCTTCACTTTATGATCCTAGCAACTGTCGCGGTAGACGAATTGCCAGAGGAGATTTTCCTAGAATAAAGAATCCCCGAGGCAGAGCCATAGGGGTATTCAACGGAAGAAAGTTTTACAATTTAATGAAAACCATCCGTTTTCAAACTTTCCTCTAAAACCTCCGATGCAGAGCATCGGGGAATTCTATTGATTAAAACTTGGAAAAGGTAAAAGAAACAGAATAAGTTATATAGAAGGAGGTATTTCTAGTGGGGTTATTGTTTTGTGTGATAAATCTTTTTATAAAGGAGCCAGACGTATTGTATTTGTCGTTCCTTTTTTATGTCAAAAATTAGGTTCTTTTAATAATCGAACAAATTCATTTTTTTAGAGTTCATTACTAAATGACCAAAACTATAAAAGAAATTTTGAATTAAATAGTATAAAAATTTTAGTATACTATACTAAAAAAACCCTCATAAGAACATTTATGAGGGTTTTTACAAGTATAAAAAATATTTTTACTTCTTCTCTTCGCTTACTTCTTCTTCCTTTTTATCATCTTTCTTCACTTCTTGCTTATTTTCTGTTGTTACAGCACCGGTAGCATTTAATTCAGAAACAATTTTATCTGTTAGATCCAACTCTTCTTTTGCGTAAAACAAATTACTAGCTTCTGTTTGCCCATAGATATATGTATATCCATTCTTTTTACCATACTCATTTACAAACTTTTTTACTTTACTGATAATAGAATCAATTTCTGCCTGACTACCTTCCTGAATTTCTTGCATTTTTGCCTGTTGCTCTCTTTGAAGACCTTGCTGCATTATCATTAACTCCTGCTCTTTCTTCTCACGATTAGCTTTAGTCATGGATTTCATTATTGTTTGATACCCTTGTACCTCTGCCTGAAACTGTTTTGCTTTCCCTTCTAATTCTGCTCTAACCTCTGCATTCTTTTTTGTCCACTTTTCCTGAGCTGATTTCATTTCATTAAAATCAGAAACTACTTTTGTGTTATTTACATAACCTGTTTTTTCGGTTTGTTGATTACAAGATGTCATTGTTATTAATGCAACTGCAATCCATATACATTTTTTCATTATTCAAAAATTTAGTTCTGGCAAAAATATCAAAGTTCATCTGATGTTTCAGCTATTAGTTCATCTAATTAATTACTTATAAGAAAAAACAATTGTTTTAACAATACTTATAAGAAAAATTAATTAATATTAAACAAAAACAAGCGTTTCTAAGCGGTTTTTATAAAAAAATAATATATTATATTATGAAACTGCTCAAAATATGCTTAAATCTTCTTAAAATAGAAATTTATTCTTTTTTTAAGACATATATATGAGAAGAATACTCTTTTGATGTTTTTGCTTTACTATTAGAAAGACATCCAATCCAAAAAGACTTAATAAAATTCATGTTACCATTCTTATATTTCTCAGATAACAATGAAACATAAAATGAATCAAATTTTAGTGGTATTACTTTTTCTAAACAAATCCCTTCTTTATCAAAAAGTTTTTTGATTGATTTTTTTGAAAAATGCCAAAGATGTCTCGGCACATCATACGCAGCCCAATATGATTTATAATATTTAGCATCGTATGATTTATAATTAGGAACTGCAATAACGATATGTCCTCCGGGTTTCAAAAGTCGTTTTAGCTCTACTATTTGATTTTCCAGATCCGGAATATGCTCCAACACATGCCACAGCGTGATAACATCAAAACGAGCAGTCTCAAAATTTGAAGTGTCTTTTTTTAACGTTACCCCTTTTCCTTTTGCTAAAACCTTTGCTTGTTCATTAGGTTCAACTCCGACAACCTGCCAACGCTCTTTTTTTGCCTGAACCAAAAAATCACCCGTTCCGGCTCCAATATCTAATAGCGTTCCTGTTCCACGATTTAATTGTGAAATAAGTTTTACTTTTTTACTAAGCGAATATTTCTTCACCATATGATATACTTTCTCAAAAAGACTTCGTTTTGAGTCTGTATGAGAAATATAGTCTTCGCTTTCATAATATTTTTTTAAATTTTCTAAATCTGGTTTTGGAGATGTTACCAACATATCATATGACGCATTATGATAAAGTTTAAAACACTCACCCGATACCGTATGATCTTTACATTCTATAAAAAAGGTTACATCTTTTTTGTCCTCCATAGTTTAAAAATCCAAAAGATAATAGTTTAAAATTACAATTGTTTCACGTGGAACTATTTTTTGTTGTATCACGAATTTCAACATTTAATAGCATTCCTAATTTTTTTGCAGTATCAAGAGCCAATTCATATGTACTTGTATTAAAAACTGTAAAATGACTATTCATAGTAAAAAAACGTACTACTATAGCATCATACATTCCTTTTGTTCCCATTGCTGAAACTGTACCCCAATTATTATCCTGTTTGAAAGAAGCAGAAAAAACAGAAATATACTCAGGGAAATCAATTATAAGTTTTTGTTTAAAAACAGTAACACCGAAGAACATAATATGTTTATAGTTTTTAAAATCTTTTCTAACTTCATATGAAACAGAATATCCTAATAAAACAAAACCAACTCCAACCAGTATTAATATTTGTGATAAAACAAACTTATCTGCTATTACTAAATATATAGCCAAAATAAATATTAAAAAATATAATATTTTAACCTTTAATGTCTTTGGTTGCCTCAACAATATCGTATCCATCATCTACCCATATACACTAACAATACGGAAATATCACTAGGAGTAACACCACTGATCCTTGAAGCCTGAGAAATTGTAGCTGGTTGTATTTTAGTCATTTTTTCACAAGCCTCATATGACAATGACTTTAATTTAGAATAGTCAAAATTTCTAGGAATTTTGATGTTTTCTAATCGATTTAGCTTATCCGCATTATTTTTTTCTTTTTCTATATATCCAGAATATTTGATCTGTATTTCTGTTTGCTCTAACACCTCTTTATCCAAATCATGCGCAGAAATGTATGCAGATACTTTATCAAAATGTTTGATATCATCTAGCGTAATCTGAGGTCTTGAAAATAACTTAAATAATTTCCCGCTTTGATTAATCAAAGAAGATTTCTTTTCCTCTAATACCGGATTTGCTTCTTTAGGAGAAACACTAGTATCTTTAAAAAATTGAACAAATGCAGATGATTTTTTTTCCTTTTCTTCCATTCTTTTCAATCGTTGATCAGATGCCAATCCAATATCATGAGATTTTGGTGTTAATCTAAAATCAGCATTATCTTGTCGCAACAGTGTTCTATACTCTGCTCTAGACGTAAACATACGATAAGGCTCCTCTGTTCCTTTAGTGATTAGATCGTCTATAAGCACTCCTATATAGGCTTCACTTCTAGTAAGAATAAAAGACTCTTGTTCCTTTACCTTTAATGCAGCATTGATCCCTGCCATTAATCCCTGAGAAGCTGCCTCTTCATATCCTGTAGTTCCATTTATCTGTCCTGCAAAATATAAACCAGAAACTAATTTTGTTTCTAATGTATGCGTTAACTGCGTAGGCGGAAAATAATCATATTCTATTGCATATCCTGGTCTAAAAAACTTCACGTTTTCAAAACCAACAACAGATCTTAACGCTTTGAATTGCACATCCTCTGGCAACGACGTAGAAAATCCATTTACATAGACCTCTACAGTATTCCACCCTTCTGGTTCGATAAACATTTGATGTCTGTCTTTGTCTGCAAAACGATTAATCTTATCTTCTATAGAAGGACAGTATCTTGGTCCTATACTTTTAATTCTTCCATTAAACATAGGAGATCTATCAAAACCTTCTCTTAATAACTCATGAACTTCGGTCGACGTATATGTCATATAACAGGATCTTTGATTTGTCAATGGTTTTGACAAATCTGTATAGCTGAATTTTTCTGGTTGATCATCTCCAGGTTGTTCAATCATTTTAGAATAATCGAGAGATCTCCCATCTACTCTGGGAGGAGTTCCTGTTTTCATTCTTCCTGCATCAAAACCCAAATCAATCAATTGTTCGGTAATACCAGTTGCTGCTCTCTCTCCTGCTCTGCCACCACCAAATTGTTTCTCTCCTATATGTATCAATCCATTTAAAAAAGTACCATTTGTTAGCACTACAGTCTTTGCTCGAACATCTATTCCCAAAGAAGTTCGAACTCCTTTTACAACATCTCCTTCTACCAACAGCCCACTTACCATCTCTTGATAAAAATCAAGATTTGGTGTTTGTTCTAACAGCATCCTCCATTCCTCTGCAAAACGCATTCTATCGCTCTGCACTCTTGGACTCCACATAGCTGGTCCTTTTGATTTATTGAGCATTTTAAATTGTATTGCAGTACGATCACTCACAATACCACTATACCCACCGAGCGCATCAATTTCTCTTACAATCTGTCCTTTTGCTATTCCTCCCATAGCAGGATTACAACTCATCTGAGCAATATTCTGTAAGTTCATTGTTATTAACAATGTACTACACCCTAAATTAGCAGCAGCAGCAGCAGCTTCGCTCCCAGCGTGTCCTGCACCCACAACTATCACATCATATTCCTTATCAAACATATTTACTGTTATTTGTTCCACGTGGAACAGTGAATTCTTTAGTATTATTTGTTCCACGTGGAACAAATAATAAACGAAAAGCTAGCTATGTTCCACGTGGAACATAGCTAGCTTTTCGTTTTCTTTAACTCTCATAAAAGAGCTTTCCTCTTCCGTTTTGTCTTTATATCCACAAAGATGCAAGACACCATGAATTATAACTCTTCGTAATTCCTCCTGTCCCTCTTGATTAAACACCGTTGCGTTTTCTTCAACTCTCTCTACAGATATATAAATTTCACCATGTAATTCATTGCCCATACTGTTATCAAAACTTATTATATCAGTGAATGTGTCATGGCTTAAAAACTGTTGATTCAGTTTTAATAAATAATCATCCGTGCAAAAAATAAAACTGATTTCGCCCTCCTTTTTTGTCTCAGAATCAATAACAGACCGTATCCAACTCGCTATCTGTTCTTCTTTTATTTTAACTTCTACTTCTTCAAAAAAAAAATTAATCATTGTCTTTTTTAAAATACTCCTGTACTTTGTTTTTATAAATTTGACGCAAAGGTAATACTTGTCTGTTTAATATTTCAATTGTATTAAAATATTGTTTTGCCCTATCTATTTGATCAGTGCTTTGATTATTATACAAATTGGTGTTTGTTTTGCTTTCTCTTCTTTCCTCTTCTCCTTGTTCAAAAGTGGCATCTTCTATTTTTAATAATTCATGCTTTAATTCCAACATCTTACTAAGGGTGTTTTCATTAAATCCTTTTTCAAGAATTTCTTTCTCAACCTGTTCCATTTTACGTAAAATATTGCTCCCTATTTTATTTCCTTTTCCTGACTCTCTCAACCTCTCTTCTAATGCATTTCTAAGTTGCTGCTGCTGTTTATAAATTTCATATAACTCCCCATTCAGATCTTCCTTTTGTAATTCTGACTGTCCATCGCCCTTTCCTTCCTTGGTTCCTCTTCCATCCTTTCCTCCTTCTTTTCCATCTTTTCCGTTACTTCCATTTCTGCCTTTACCTTCTTTTCCTCCTTTTTTATTTCCATTCTTTCCCTTTTCATCCTTGTCCCCTTCTTTTCCATTTTCTGTATTTCCTTTTCCCTTTCCCTTTCCTTCATTCTTACCCTCACCTTCATTACCTTCTCCTTCTCCCGATTCTTTGCCCTTCTTTTTACCTTTTCCCTTCTTAGATCCTTCTTCCATCTTCCCATTTATTTCCTCCTGTTTCTTAATAATATCTGGCAATTGAAAACCCTTAGACTCTCCGCTTTTTCCTTTTCCAGAAGATGACATACTGTTCTGCATTTGCTCCAATGTTTTGCTTAGAAAATATGCCAAATCATTAGCCCCTGTAACCGTGTATTGCTGATTAGCCACTCCCTGAATAACTTGATTCTCTGCTAATCTTTCTAATGATTTATCAATATTAAATTCTACATCTGTCAGCTTCTCTGTAACAAGATCTGATATCTGTGGAGTTCTTAAAGCCAATGCATATAAACTATCATCTATATGAATAAAATTTTCTCTCAAAACACTCTGATCCCTCAGCTTACCAGAATATGAAGGATCGCCAACATTAATTCCTTTAAATCCTTTCATTAAATCTTCTTGCTCCAATGAAAAATCTACCAAATTATCAAGGATTTGTCTCAACATTTCTGTGTCTTCCTGCTGTTGCTGTTCTCCTCCCATTTGCATCTGCATTTGCATACCTCTGCTCATCTGCTTCATCTTCTGAGCTGCACTTTTTTGATTTTTCTTAGCTTCAGATTTTTTCTGTTTTTCTAACTTATCACTAGCCGCTTTCTGCTCCTTATTTATCTCTGCTTCATCCTCTTCTTTCTGATCCAGATTCATTGGTTTTTTTAAATCTTTATTATCTTTTCTAAGTTTCTCCATTTCTTCCTGAAAATCCTTAAACTCCTTATTCAATTCTTCTTGCTTTTCTTTGGTGTTTTCTTCATCACTTTTCTCAGATAACTCTTCTTGCTTCTTCGCTAATTCTTTTAAATTATCAGCCAATTTTTCATGTTTTTCAATAACATAATATCTCTTTGTTAACTCTAAAAGTTGTTCAAGATTTTTCTTTATGTTCTTATTTTCCTTTTCAAGTTCTTCTAATTTCTCTGTGAGTTCTTCTTTTTGAATTTTCTCTGCAAGCTTATCTATTTCGTCTAAAAGTTTTTCGTTTTTCTTGAGCTTTTCTTCATTACGTTCCAACATTTCTTTTAATGCATCTTTAAACGGTTCTTCTTTGTTTTTGTCCTTTAGCTCATTCAAATTATCTTTTAGCTTTTTAGAAAAATTCTGCATCATCTTCTCTTCTTCTTTCTGACGTTTCAAATAGTCATCAAGCTTCTTTTTATCATTATAATCTAATTGCTTTTTTTCTTTTTGCAGTTTACTAAAACTCTTTAATTCGAGCTCTTGCTCTTTAAATTTTTTAAGAGATTTATTTAGCCCAGAAATTGCCTTATTTTGTTCTTGTAGCTTTTTTTCCTCATGCTCTTTAGCAGTCAGTTTTCTAAAATTAAACACCTGACTCTTTGTGCTTTTAAAACTATGTAGCACATCATTATCAAAAACCTCAAAATAAAATGAATAATCAATACCTTCCTTTAACCCTAACTCATTAGGAAAAGCATATACAAACTCATCAAAAAGTGAAGATTTTATAATTATATTGTTGTATAACTTCTCAGAATCATCATTAGTATCATAATATACCAATCTTAGTTTTGTCAATCCATAATCATCACTTACTCTACCATAGAAATACAAAGAACTGTTATCCAAAGTATCTTTTTCTGAGGTAAGATTAAGCTCTGGATATTGATCTTTAACTACATTGATATTAAACGATAAATTATCATAATTACTTACATTTTTATTAGACGTTGTAATCTCATACTCCCAATCATTATACAATCTATTTTCATAAAAGAAATCACTATTCTTTTTGACAAAAGCTACAGAAGAATCCTTGGTTTGCATATGAACAAGATCAGTATTTCTTGTGTTTACTTTCCAAGAAACTTTTGTTCCTTCTGGTATACTAGCATTACCAGAACTTTTTAGCGTTTCATCTCTTTTATTAGTATATGCAGGATAATCCAACTTCATTTCAAAATCTAATAAACTTGGTACTGGCACCACATTCAAAATATATTCTTTTGAACTAATCCCATTAGAAGATAATACAAAATCAACTTCTTCTTTGGGCTGAACAAAAGTATATTCAAATGCACCCAAACCTGTATTCTTTAAAAAATAAATCTCATCATGATAAGAGATAGTAACATTTTCAGGAATCACTTCTCCTGTCGTTTTTACCTTTATCGTAAAATCTTTATTCTCTAATGCCGTCAAGTTATCATTTATTACAAAAAACTGAAAAGGTGCAGGTGGTTCATACGCCGTTTCATAATTAACTACTCTTTCATAACTTTCTGAAAACCAATTATTATTAAATAAACTTACTAGTATAAAAACAGCAATCGGTATCGTAGCATACTTTAAATACTTACTGTTTTTTTTGAAATCAATCGCTAACTTAAAAGGTATCGGACTTAATTCTTTTGATTTTTGTTCAATCCCAGCTAATAATAAAGATGATGTAGAAGGATCATCTCTTAATTGTAATAAGTTTAATAACTTATCATTAACATCTGGAAAGTGATTCCCAATGATCACAGAAGCTTTCTTATAATTAATACCTTTTGACAATCTAAACAATTTTGACAGCGGCATAATAATAAGCTTAACAAACAGGGAAAATTCTACCAATACAAACAACCAAAATAAAATTGTCCTTCCTGTACTATTTAACCAAAGAAAAAACTCTATCATTAACGTAATTAAAAAATACAGCACCCCAATAGCAAAAAAAAGGATCACTCCTTTTATCAACTCATTTATATAATATTTTTTTATAAATTGTTCTAATTTGCTTTTTATGAAATCAAAATTATTCATATTCATATCGCTTAAATTTCACTAATCAATAAATCTACAACATTATTTTAAATAGATTTGTTATATTTATTATAATTCAAACGGTTAGAAAATAAGATAGTATGAATGATTTAAAATATATATCTGCCTATTCTATACCAATAATAGCTGTTATCAGTATATGGTTACGAGATATTTATGTGTACATCACTCCTATTTATGTCTTTGGCATTATACCTATTGTTGAACTTTTTACACCTGCATCAACAGAAAATTTAGATGAAAAGATTCGCAATTCTAAAGGAAAAAAAAGATTTTATGATTGGCTTTTGTATCTTAATCTACCTATTATATATGCTGTTCTTATTTTCACGCTGTATACTGTAACATCTTTTGATCTAAAAAACTTTGAGCTCGCTGGCATTGTCATTTCTACCGGAATCGTTCTAGGTGCCAATGGTATTAATGTAGGTCACGAATTAGGTCATCGATTTACCCAAGAAAGATATATTGCCAAAGCTCTGCTTCTACCCTCTTTATATATGCATTTTTATATAGAACACAACTTTGGTCACCATCTAAAAGCCGCTACGCAAGAAGATCCTGCTACTGCAAAATACAATCAACCCGTCTACTCTTTTTGGGTTACATCGACCATCGGACAATATATAAGTGCCTGGAAAATTCAACATACTCTTTTGAAACAAAAAAGCATTTCTTTCTTTTCTCCAAAAAATGATATGTTCTGGTATCTTATAATTAGCACTGCTTACTTACTAACCATCTTAATCTTATTTGGTACTCAAGGACTAACAATAGCCATTTTTTCTGGTATTGTTGGTTTTCTTTTACTAGAAACCATTAACTACATTGAACATTATGGTTTATTGAGAAAGAAAAATTCTTCTGGTAGATATGAAAGAGTAAATGAAATTCATTCGTGGAATTCTAATCATCTGTTAGGACGCATACTATTATTTGAATTAACCAGACATAGTGATCATCATTATAGATCTTCTAAAAAATATCAACTTTTGGATCATCACCATAACAGCCCCCAGTTACCATTTGGATATCCTACATCCATGGTACTCTCTTTATTTCCACCTATATGGTTTTTAATAATGAACAAGCGAATACCTAACAACATGAAAACTAAGTGAAGCATTTTATTTTTACCTATTTATTAAATAAAATCATTTCAAAACACTTACTTAACATTGTATCTTTGTCATCGCTTTGTAAACCTCTATAGGTAATAAAAAATAATATCATGACAACAAATATTAGGGTACGATTTGCTCCTAGCCCAACGGGACCTTTGCATATTGGCGGTGTAAGAACCGCATTATTTAATTATTTATTTGCTAAAAAACATAATGGAATTTTTGTTCTTAGAATAGAAGATACCGACCAGAACAGATATGTTGAAGGCGCCGAAAATTATATTATCGAAGCATTAAACTGGTGTAAAATTCCATTCGATGAAGGACCAGGAAAAGAACAAGGAAACGGACCCTATCGACAGAGTGAAAGAAAAGATTTATATAAACAATATGCAGACCAACTGATTGTTAATGGATATGCCTATTATGCTTTTGATTCATCAGAATCTCTGGATCAACATAGAAAGGATCACGAGGCAAAAGGCAAAAACTTTATTTACAATTGGCATAACAGACAAAAGCTTAATAATTCCTTATCGCTTTCTGAAGATGACGTTCTAAAACGAATTAATGCTGGAGAAAAATATGTAATCCGTTTTAAATGCCCGCAAGATGAAATTTTGCATCTGACCGATGAAATTAGGGGTGATATGAAAATAGACACCAATATTCTAGACGACAAAATATTATTCAAAAGTGATGGTATGCCTACCTATCATCTTGCGAATATTGTAGATGACCATTTAATGAAAATTACTCATGTCATCCGTGGAGAAGAATGGCTGCCATCGATGGCTTTGCATGTTTTATTATATAAGGCACTTAATTGGGAAACTCCTTCATTTGCCCATCTTCCACTTATTCTCAAACCTGTTGGAAAAGGAAAATTAAGTAAAAGAGATGGCGATAAAATGGGTTTTCCCGTTTTTCCACTACAATGGACAGATCCTAAGACCAACGAAATAGCAACTGGCTATCGTGAGGATGAATATTTGCCAGAAGCCGTTATCAATATGTTAGCTTTTTTAGGATGGAATCCTGGAACAGAACAAGAGTTATTTTCACTAGAAGAATTAATAGCTTCTTTTGACCTTAATAAAGTAAATAAAGCTGGTGCCAAATTTGATCCCGAAAAAACCAAATGGTTTCAACAACAATATTTTCAAAAAACTGATACCACCATACACGTGGAACAATTAGAAAAAATATTAACAGAAAAAAACATCAATTCAGACTTAGACTTGGTTCAGGTAGTAACAATGATTAAAGAACGTGCTGTATTTTTTAGAGATCTTTGGGATTTATCTTCATTCTTTTTTATAGCTCCTTCTACCTATGACACAAAAGCTTCCAAAAAAGCCTGGAAAGAGGATACACCGGTTCTTATGAATGAACTTGCCAATATCATTACAAATATCAGCGATTTTTCTCCAGAGACTCTTTCAGAGACTATAAAAGGATGGATTACTGTAAAAGAAATTAGTTTTGGTAAAATTATGATGCCTTTGCGTATTTCACTAATAGGATCTTTACAAGGACCTGATTTATTTCAGATTATGTCAGTGATCGGCAAAGACGAAACCATAACGAGAATAGAACATTGCATTCAAAAACTATAATCTCTATACTCCTTTTTACACCTATCATCCACTATCGTACTCATGATAGTGGATTTTATTTTTAATAAATTGTAACATTTATTAAAGATTGTATACTTATAAAGTATACTTAACTAATTTGCCAGCAGTATAAAAATAATATAAGGATGTAAAAGTAGTAGTATTTTGGTTAATAGAAAGACTTAAAAAGCGTTGAAGACATATCAAAAATCTCTTCAAAAAAGGCTGGTAAACTACCTCGGTGTAAGCCTACGAGGCATTTATTGAAAAAGACATTTTTATTTCGAGGCAAGCCTCGTAGCATTTAAATCTCGATTATCGAGTAAATTGTTGCTATTTATTAATTTGACAAAAGTATACCTTACCGGGATAACTATTCCTAAATAAAACGCAATGATTTACAATTAATTAGTAAATTCAATGTGTCATTAACATTTAATATAAAAAACGATGGGACTATATCTTATACCACTCATAATACTAAGTTTTATAATTCTTATCTCAGGAATTTTTACAGTAAAACAGCAAACATCTGCAATTGTAGAACGATTTGGAAAGTTCTTAAGTATCAGAAATTCGGGCTTACATTTTAAAATACCGGTTTTTGATCGTATCGCCGGACGTATAAACTTAAAAATTCAACAACTCGATGTTTTGGTAGAAACAAAAACGAAAGATGATGTATTTGTTCGTTTAAAAATTTCAGTTCAATTTCAAGTAATAAAAGAAAAAGTGTATGACGCTTTTTATAAACTAGAAAATCCACACGATCAGATTACATCCTACGTATTTGATGTAGTTCGCGCAGAGGTTCCTAAAATGAAATTGGATGATGTTTTTGAAAGAAAAGATGATATCGCTATTGCTGTAAAACAAGAATTAAATGAGGCTATGGTCAATTATGGATATGATATCATTAAGACATTGGTAACTGATATTGATCCGGATATGCAAGTAAAAGAAGCAATGAACAGAATCAATGCAGCAGAACGTGAAAAGGTAGCAGCAGAATATGAAGCCGAAGCTGAACGTATCAAAATTGTTGCCAAAGCGCGTGCCGAAGCTGAAAGTAAAAGATTACAAGGACAAGGTATTGCTGATCAACGTAGAGAAATTGCAAGAGGATTAGAAGAAAGTGTAGATGTATTAAACAATGTAGGTATTAATTCTCAGGAAGCTTCTGCCCTTATTGTGGTAACACAACATTATGATACATTACAATCCATTGGTGAAGAAACCAATAGTAATTTGATATTGTTACCAAACTCTCCACAAGCAGGAAGTGATATGTTAAATAATATGATTGCTTCTTTTACCGCATCTAATCAAATTGGAGAAGAAATGAAAAAACAAAACGCTAAAAAAGGATTGGGAGGAAAAAAAACTAGTGATTAATCTTCAAATTACAACAAAATATAATAAACCCTATCAAAAAATTTGATAGGGTTTTCATATTTTTGTGCCAAAAAAAAGATATACTTATAAGATTGTAAGATTATTCCAAAAATAAAAAATAAGATCATTTAAGCTTCGTTCATACTATAGATACTAATCTAACATTCATTTATTTTTATATGCTCTTAAATCTATTTATACGAACCGTTTTTTTATAAATAAAATTGATGAAAAACTAAAAATAATAACATTAATTGATTACCTCAGAAAAATTACTTTTAACAAAAAACAATACCATGAAAAATTATCTACTAATATTATTTTTAATTTCTAGTAGTTTACACTCTCAAAATATTAATGAATTAAAAAAATTCGCATTAAGAGATGCCAAAGCCGTTTCTAATGCTTCCATAAAAAAAGATGCTACTACAATTATAAAATACACACATCCTAAAATTATCCAAAAATATGGACAAACAGAGGTAAAAGAAATAATAGAACAGGTTTATAAAACCATGTCCGCTCAGAAAATAAAAATAGTTAGTTCTGAAATCGATGAAGTTTCTGAAATAAGAAAAGAAAAAAAAGAGTATCGTTCCCTCGTCAAAAATACCATAAAAATGGATTTTAATGGAAGACCCATTACCCTAAAAAGTTCATTATTTGGATTTTATGATAAGAAAAAACAACAATGGTATTTTATCGAATCTAATAAATTATTAAACGATCCGGAAACCAAAAAATTATTTTCTGATTTTAAAACAGAAATTAAGATTCCTGAAGATGAACAAATCGCTAATAATTAATATACTATCATTTCTGATCTAATAATACCCATTCGTATTTGTACTATTCCGTTTTTACTCAATTATAGAGATTTAAATGCTTCGAAGTAAATTTACTTTAAAAGAAAATTAAGGAATTGGATATAGTATCTCTTATTTTATGACAGTACTAAAAAAGGTTTCCGATTGGAAACCTTTTTTAGTACATTATATTAATATATTATAATTCAAATTTAGTCGCAATATGTTCAGCCTCTGATTTAAGTAATTCATGAGCATCTTCTTTACCCTTAAGAATAAATTCTTTTGCCGACTCATCAGGAATAAGGTTTTTATTTTCTAATACTACTCCCAATGCTATAGTTACAGCAATTCTTGTGCCTACTTTTTTGGCAGCAGTTCCGTATAACGGAATCAATTCTTCAATATCTACCTTTTTGGCAGCATCTATAATTTTAATTTTAAGAGCTTCTCTTTTATTTTCTGGTAAATTGGTATACTTCTTCCCTGCTCTCTTTACTTCTTCGATTGCAGGTATCTCTTTTTGTTGATTCTGTTGTGGTGTAGACTTTACTTCTTGTTTAGTATCTGCTGGTTTTACTTTGCCCCAGGTATCTCGTAAACCTACCGTTTTATTAAATACCAAAGCATCCTTTTTACTATCACTATCTACATTAAAATATCCCAATCTCTGAAATTGAAATTGATCCAAAACATTAGAGTTCTCAAGACTTGGTTCTACAAAACCTGTAATCACTTTTAAAGAATCCGGATTCACAAATTCCATAAAATCTTTATCTTTTTGACCGTCTGGTGATTCATCATTAAACAATCGATCATACATTCTTATTTCCGCAGAAATAGCATGTTTTACAGATACCCAATGTAACGTCCCTTTTACATTACGTTTAGACTCTTCTGAGCCACTACCCGACCTACTTTTAGGATCATACGTACAATGAATCTCAGTAACTGTTCCAGCGGCATCTTTTAGTACTTTTTCACCTTTGATAATATAAGCATTTTTAAGACGAACTTCTTTACCTAAAGTTAATCTAAAATATTTATTACCAGCTTCTTCTTTAAAATCTTCCCGTTCTATATATAACTCACCGGAAAAAGGAACTTTTCTGGATCCTGCTCCTGTATCTTCAGGATTGTTTTCTGCATCTAACCATTCATCTTTTTCTATTGGATAATTGGTAATTACTAATTTAACCGGATCCAAAACTGCCATAACCCTCGATGCCGTTTTATTAAGATCTTCACGTACACAGAATTCTAATAGAGAAACATCAATGATATTTTCTCTTTTTGCGACACCGACTGTTTCTACAAATTTACGAATCGATGTTGGTGTATATCCTCTCCTTCTTAATCCCGAAATTGTAGGCATTCTAGGATCATTCCATCCTTTGACAACACCTTCTTCAACCAATTTTAGTAACTTACGTTTGCTCATGATAGTATAACTCAAGTTCAAACGTGCAAACTCTCTCTGTTTTGGTCGAATCCCATCATCACTGTATATCTGATCCAAAAACCAATCATATAGCTTTCGATGCGGTTTGAATTCTAATGAACATAATGAATGCGAAATTCCTTCTATATAATCACTTTCTCCGTGCGTCCAATCATACATAGGATAAATACACCATTGATCACCCGTTCTATGATGTGTTTTTTTTAGTATTCTATACATCAGAGGATCTCTCATTAGCATATTGGGGTCGGCCATATCTATTTTAGCTCTCAAAACACAGGTACCTTCCTCAAATTCTCCTTCTTTCATTCTTTGAAACAATCCTAAATTTTCTTTGACAGATCTATTTCTATATGGACTATTAATTCCTTCTTCTGTCGTGGTACCTTTTTGTATGGCTATCTCCTCAGAGGTTTGTGTATCTACATAAGCCTTTCCATCTTTTATTAATTGTATTGTCCAGTCATATAATTGCTGAAAATAGTCAGATGAATAACACTCTTTATCCCACTGATAACCTAACCACAAAATATCATCTTTGATAGCATCTACATATTCTTGCTCTTCTTTGGCGGGATTGGTATCGTCAAAACGTAAATTTACGGGGGCATTATAGGTAAGTCCTAAACCAAAACTTATACCAATTGCCTTGGTATGACCAATATGCAAATATCCATTCGGTTCTGGTGGAAAACGAAAACGTAATTCGTTAGAATCCATTCCATTTTTTAAATCTTCTTCTATAATATGCTCAATAAAATTGAGTGATTTCTTTTCTTCTGTCATTGGTAAAAAATAAAACACAAAACTACCTATTATTTCTAACCGCTCATAATAATTATATAAAATCTATTCTGCTATTATATACGTCTTTAATAAAACATCAATTTTTGAGTATAGGCTAACTAAACATTCTTAGTATCTTTGTGAAAAAATTTGTGGGATTAATTAAATTAAAAAATATCAAGATATATGCTTATCACGGATGTCTTGTAGAAGAAAAAAAGATAGGTTCTGATTATAGAATAGACCTAAAAGTACATGCAAATCTTACCAGATCCGCAACAACTGATAACCTGAGTGATACTATTGATTATGTCCATCTCAATCATATTGTTAAAGAAGAAATGGCTATTCGTTCTAAACTGTTGGAACATGCTGCCGAACGAATTTTAAATCGTATACTATTAGAACTACCACTCGTTGATAAGGTGATTATTGATGTTTCTAAAATTAATCCTCCAATTGGAGGAAATGTAGAAATGGTAACAATCACAAGAAGTAAGAAAAGATAAATATCTTACTAAATTTCATAATTTTTTACTATTTTGTTTTTCAATGATTTAATAAAATATATAAAAATCATTTGCATCTTATAACTCTAATTATGGTGCTTATTTCATATTTTTTTTTACATTTGTCCAGATAATTTTATTAGGGTGTCGTGGCCGAGTGGCTAGGCAGTGGTCTGCAACACCATCTACAGCGGTTCGAATCCGCTCGACACCTCAAAAAAACCTGTAAAAAAATTACAGGTTTTTTTATTTAAATCCAGATTCCGGAGTTATTTTTTCTATCTTATCTTGAAGTTTTTTTTCTACATTTTCAGGTAAAATTCCCTTAATAATAAGAAAACCACCAAAAATTATCATAATAATACCTATCCATCTTTTAATTATATAAGTACGTTTTGGTGTAAGTTTTCTTTTAAGTCTTTTTGCTAATAACATTTTAAAAATATCTGTACTAAGATATGTACCAAGAACCATGGTAAAAAAAATAATGATTCGATTCTCATTCATATCCATTTGTGGTCCTGCAACGACGATCACGCCAATCCAAAACCCCAGAACTCCAATGTTTATAAAATTAAGTAAAAAACCTTTAAAAAATAATACAAAATAATTGTGTTTATTAATTATCTCAACAGAAGTATCTCTTAATTTATGATAGTTTTTTTTCTCTTTAATAAAAGAAATGATTCCATACGTAGTCAATAACATTCCTCCAAAAATGAATAATGCCGGATCATCTTTTATTTTTTCTAAAATCTGATTTGTACTAAAATATGCTATTAAGATAAATGCTATATCTGCAAGAATTACTCCTAGATCCACTGCTAATGCAGCTCTAAATCCTTTGATAGCAGCTGTTTCTAATAATACAAAAAACACAGGGCCTATTAAAAAGGCTAATAAAAAGCCTAAAGGTATCGCGACCTGAGCATCCTGAATCATATAACAAAAGCGTATTTCTTACAAATTTAAAAAATACTACTTAGTTAACCTCTATTATTTTACCACCAAATACTTTTTTACTATCAATTTGTTTTGGCTTACCATAAATTCTGATAGTTCCACCCGCAGCCGTATTAGCCTTTACATAGTCACTTGCATTTACATTTGCTCTTCCTCCTGCACTGATTTTAACTTGTGTCTGTACAGTTTTAAGATCCTTTGCCATGTATTGACCTCCAGCTTTTACCGTTACTTCTTGTTCTTTTGCGTCTCCCTCTATATGCAATCCTCCTCCGCTAACGGCTCTTGCAAGAAGTACATTCGTCTTTATTTCTGCATAAATATCTCCACCTTCCTGAGCTCTTAAATCTAATTCATCAGATGTAAGAATACCTTTTAATTTTACAACAGCTCCTTCATTGACATCAATTTTAGAAAGTTCAGTGTAATACACCGTAACTAAGGTGTTATTATTATCCCAGGTATTACTTAAAGACATTTTTATTTTTAAAATATTTTCTTTGGTAACTACATCAACATCCTTTCTGTTAATTCCTGATATTTCTACTTTATTTTCTGATCCTTTAAGAAGTTTTACTTCTATTTTATCAAAAACCTTAAGTTCCGTAAAATCTCCCACATTTTTAGTGACTACATCTTGAGCTTGTATTATAGAAGCCATACATATTAGTAGTACAATAGCTAATTTTTTCATTGCTTTTGAATTTTAAAATTTTAAATTTAACAAGATTTATTTGTGATTAATTATTAAAATAAGTGATTATTCTATCTCTTCTTTGTTTCCTAATAAAGTAAAATCCAGATGTCTTTTTACAAGATCCGCATTTTTGACTTTTACATATACTTCATCACCGAGCTGATACACTTTTTTAGAATTTTGTCCAATTACTGAATATGTATCCTGATCAAAAATATAATGGTCGTCACTGATATCTTTAAGCCTTACCATTCCTTCACATTTATTATTTATTATTTCTACATAGATACCCCATTCTGTTACCCCAGAAATTACTCCTAAAAACTGCTCATCTTCATGATCCTTCATAAACTTTATCTGCATAAATTTTATAGAATCTCTCTCTGCGCTAGCTGCTATGCCTTCCATAGAACTACTATGATTACATTTTTCTTCATACTCTTGTTCTGATACAGGTTTTCCCGAATCCAAATAGTGTTGTAGCAAACGGTGTGCCATAACGTCTGGATATCGTCTGATAGGCGATGTGAAATGTGAATAATACTCAAAAGCTAATCCGTAATGTCCGATATTATGTGTTGTATATTCTGCTTTACTCATACTACGAATTGCCAATGTATCTACCAGATTTTGTTCTTTTTTACCCTGAACATCTTTTAATAGACCATTTAATGAATTCGTTGTTGTTTTGCGATCTCTTAAATCTAATTTATACCCAAACCTTCCTATTATATTCTGTAATGCAGCAAGTTTCTCATCATTTGGCTCATCATGAACTCTATAAATAAAGGGTTTCTTAGGGTTTTGTTTTCCTATGAATTCTGCAACTTTTCTATTAGCAAGTAACATAAACTCTTCTATCAACTTATTAGCGTCTTTAGAAGTCTTAAAAAACACTCCTACAGGACTGTTATCTTCATTTAAACTAAACTTCACTTCTACTTTATCAAAAGAGATTGCTCCTTCTCTCATCCGCCTGGCTCGCATAATTTTTGCCAAATCATCTAATTTGAGAATTGCCTCAGCGATATTATGGTCTGTTTTATACGAATTTCCAGTGAGAGAAATTTCTGCAGGAATAGTATCAGCTTTAGTTTCTATAATATGCTGTGCTTCTTCATATGCAAAACGAGCATCAGAATAGGTTACTGTTCTACCAAACCATTGATTTTTAATTTCTGTTTTATCATTTAGTTCAAAAACTGCAGAAAAAGTGTACTTTTCTTCGTGAGGTCTTAATGAACAGGCATTATTAGATAACACCTCAGGAAGCATAGGTACAACTCTATCCACGAGATACACTGAAGTAGCTCTTTCATAGGCTTCATCATCTAATATAGTTCCTGGCACTACATAATGTGAAACATCTGCTATATGAATTCCTATTTCATAATTGCCATTCTCCAAAACTTCAAATGATAATGCATCATCAAAATCTTTAGCATCCTTGGGATCAATAGTAAATGTAAGTGTTTTACGCATATCTCTACGTTTTTTGATCTCTGACTCCTGGATAGATGTATCTAGTGTATTAGCAAAATCTTCCACTTCTGACGGAAATTCGTAAGGTAGCCCATATTGTGCTAAAATGGCGTGAATTTCTGTATTATGGTCTCCCGGTTTACCCAAAACTTTTACTATGTTCCCAAAAGGTGAATCAGCTTTTTCTGGCCAATCTTCTAGTTTTACCAGTACTTTATCACCATCTTCTGCATCTTTTATTTTGTTTTTAGGTACAAAAATATCAGTATACATTTTGCTATCTTGCATATTTACAAAAGCATACTTCTTCTGAATCTCAATAACTCCAACAAATTCATTTCTTTTTCTAGAGATAATTCTGGAGATTTCTCCTTCACTTTTGCCTCTTCGTTTTCGTTTATAAATATAAACTTCAACTTCATCGCCATGCAATGCTTTATTAAGATTATTCCCTGGTATAAAAATATCGTCTTCTAGATCTTCTACAAGAACATAGCCTGTTCCTTTGGATGTTATTTCTAATATTCCAGTATAGGTATTAATATTAGGTATTATTTTAAATTTACCTCTATCAGTTTCCTCAATTTCTTTCTTGGCTGCTAATTGTGCTAATTTTTTGATGATCTGATTACGACTGCTCGCATCATCCACACCAAATTTTGCAGCTAGCTGCTTATAATTAAATGAATTATTGGGGTCTGATTTAAGTATTTTGAGTATTCCTTGTGTAATATTTTCAATTCTTGGAGACTTCTTCTTTCTTCTACTACTTTTTCTTTTCATTAATGTCTTTTAAATAATATAAGATATAAAATTACAGCTTATCTTCTAACATATACAGTTTTACATATAAACTTTCACTAAATATTTATTTTATAATTGTTTATTCTTAAAAAAATATAACATCTGTAAATCAGAGTTTTACATATATATATTTTAAACAAAGTATGGTATTTTTCTTAAATTTTACTTAATTTTAAAATACCAAAATTATTTTTTATTCGTTTGGTAAAGAGTCTGCTATGAATAAGTTAAAGAAAATCCATAAAATTATATTTCTTTTTGTTTTAATATTTCTATTAGGAATATACTCTTTTACACTTTATATAGGAAATACTATAGATAAGAAAACTGAGATTCAAAAACAATCAGAAATAAACAGCCCGATACGTTCTGATCGTGAAGCTACACAAATTAATTAGTTTTTTTGTAATTTGTATATTTAACCGATCTATTATATGGCTTACTCTATGAAGGATTTTATTACAATTGCAACTTTTACATATCCAAACGAATATGCAATATTACGACTTCTTTTAGAAAGAGAAGGTATATCTTATTTTTTTGAGAATGAAACGATGGTTGGAGTCTTCCCTTTTTACTCTAATGCGCTCGGAGGTATTCACCTGAAAATACACAAAAAAGATATTAAAAAAGTACAACAGATCATAGATGAACTCAATACAAATTCTCATCTAAGAATAGTATAATTCTAAAATTTCATAGCTATCTATAGTTTTCAACATATATTATATATATATCTTTCTTTTCTTTAAATTTAAAAAATAAAATAGTGATGATTATATAGTGTTGATAGCGGTAAAACTTTCTCTATTATTATTTGGTTATTAAGTTAGATCGAATTTTCATAAAAATATGAACAGGATATTAATAGTATAATGGCTTGAAAACGTTACAAAAATGAATTTTAATTAACAGTTGTTAATAGTTTATAAACACAGTTTTTTATTAATATTTTTATGGTAAAACCGTAGTTAATAACATGGATTTAATGTTTAAAAACTTATCTAAAAAAACATACTTTATAATTTTGATATTTGATTAAAGTCCATGTATTCTAATAAAAAGTAAGATTACCAAAAAAACTTTTTCAATTTTAAAAACTATTTATTCACATGCTATGTTAACAGGTATCATACACTTATTAACATTGACGTAACATTAGGTTAATATATTGAAATTCCTTTGTTTAGTGTTTTTACTAGATATATTGATCTATAATATTATTTCTTGTTTTAAAATCAGAAATGATATAAAGTAAATAGAAGAATTATATCGATTGAAGTATCTTTGTTTTTTAATTTTAATAATAAATAATTTTTTAAAAAGTAAACATTGTGAAAATAGCTATTGGAAATGATCACGCAGGGACTGACTATAAATTTGCTATTGTTGAATATCTCGAATTACAAGGTATAGAGGTAATCAACTATGGAACTAATGAAGAAAGTAGTGTTGATTATCCAGATTTTGTACATCCTGTTGCAAAAGATGTCGATACAGAGAATGTTGATTTTGGAATATTAATATGTGGTAGCGGAAATGGTGTTTCTATGACAGCAAATAAATATAAAAATGTCCGAGCAGGTTTATGCTGGACAAAAGAAATAACAGAATTAACAAGACAGCATAATAATGCCAATGTAATAAGCATTCCTGCTCGTTTTACATCATTACCCCAAGCAATCGAAATGGTAAAAACTTTTTTAGCTACAGAATTTGAAGGTGGAAGACATCAAAATAGAGTTAATAAAATTACTATGTGTTAACAATTTATAAATGAGTTTACTACATTTTGAAGTCAAAAAATTTGAAGAATTATCTACTACAGAATTATACAAAATTTTACGTCTACGAGCTGAAGTATTTGTTGTAGAACAAGACTGTGTATATCAGGATATCGATAATAAAGATCAGATAGCACTTCATATAATTGGTATTAAAAATGATGAAGTAGTGGCTTATACAAGGATATTCAGAGCAGGTGATTATTTAGAAAATGCAAGTATTGGGAGAGTTGTAATATCAGAAAAAGAACGAAAATATGGTTATGGGCACTTGCTTATAGAAAAAAGTATAAAAACAATCCATGAGCTTTTTGAAGTACAGGAAATAAAAATATCTGCACAATGTTATCTCATAAATTTTTATGAAAAACACGGTTTTAAGCAGACAGGTAAGGAGTATCTGGAAGATGGAATCCCACATATTGGCATGATAAAATCATAAAACTTGTAATAGATTTCTTTCTTATACTTTTGTTTGTTTGCTATTTCATAAAACACCCCCCTAACCCCTCTCAATAGGGGAATATATGTTTGCGATTTTATTTCTCTTTAAAAAACCACCTGCTTAGCTGGTGGTAATGTTCTGTTGGCTGTGCCTTATATTTGTACTATGAGCAAATATAAGAAGCAAAGTCACGTAATTTACAAATGTGATAATCACATTGTCTGTGTTCCAAAATATCGATTGCGAATATTAAGAGGTGTTATTAAGCATATGGTTGAAAAGGATTTGCGTATGCTTTGTGAGTTGAAATCTTGGGAAATCTACAATAGCCTTCCCTCTAGAGAGGGATAGTATTTCAGCTTGTGCCATAGGCAAAAGTTAGAAATACTTGGGTGTGTGTTTGATTACTTTATGTTAAACACACCCTTAACCCTTTTTTAGTCATTAAAAGAGCTTTATTTAAAAAATGAGAGGCTTTATCATATTCTTTTTTTTCTTTATAAATATTTCCCATTAATTTATAACATCGAGCAAGTTCAAAATGATCTTTGCCTAAAATATTTTCTCCAAATATTAAAGTTTTTTTTAACTGTTTTATTGCTAAATCATACTCTTTAATACTATGATACAATAATGCTATGTTGTAATTATTAATCAATAGAATTCCCCGATGCTCTGCATCGGAGGTTTTAGAGGAAAGTTTGAAAACGGATGGTTTTCATTAAATTGTAAAACTTTCTTCCGTTGAATACCCCTATGGCTCTGCCTCGGGGATTCTTTATTTATAAGTGCTTCTTTATAATATTCAAGTGCTTTATTGTATTCTGATTTAGAAATTTCTAAGTTTTCTCCAATTTTCTCCAAAGCCTTTACTTTTTCTATGTTTTTTTTTAGAAGAAAAGTATCGCAGGTTTCTAAAGATTTTTTCTAAAAAATAAAGGATTGATTATATAATTGTAATTGCCAAAAACTCTCAGAAATCCCATTATAACATCGAGCTACACGCTCCCAAGCCTTAGCTTTTTTATAAATAGGTAAAGCCTTTTTAAAATATACAATGGCACTATCTAATTTGTTTTCATTAAACAAAGAATCTGCTTTTTTAAAATATCTGGAAGCTAGAATTGTATCTTTTTTAGTTTTACTTTGAGAAAAAGCAATACATGTAAAAAACAAAAAGACGAAAATGGTTTTTAGTGTATGCATGAGCTTTTGTTAAAAAAGGAATAGATAAAGATATGCTTTTTTGGATAATCACTGTGGCGCTGTTAAAACAGACTCCTAACTCCTCTCAAGAGGGGAGTCATACTATATCTTTTGTTTTCGAACGTCAAAATAAAGAGCATCAATAACACTGCTATCTATGTGTTTTCTTTCTCTTCTGAAGTAAAAAATAATTCGATTCAGTTTATGGTGATTTCATTTAAGAACTGGTATAATAAACAGAATCCGAATATAAGAAATAAGCTAGAAGGAATTGCATCAATGCATAACTATAAATGCTAAGCAATTTCCATAAAGTTTTATGATCTGAGAATCTATCGGTTTCCTACCTTTGCATTTATGATTGAAGATAAAAATACACCGAGAACCTCTTTGTCCGAACTTGGAGAGTTTGGACTCATAGACCATTTGACTAAAAATTTTGGAATTTCTCAACCAACTACTGTTAGAGGAATTGGTGATGATGCCGCGGTTTTAGATTTTAAAAGCAAAAAATGTGTACTAACTACAGATTTATTGATCGAAGGTGTTCATTTTGACTTATCCTATGTGCCTTTAAAGCATTTGGGGTACAAAGCATTGATGGTTAACCTCTCTGATGTATATGCAATGAATGCAACGGCAACGCAGGTAATGGTATCCATTGCGGTATCTAATAGATTTCCGCTGGAAGCATTAGAAGAATTATATGCAGGAATAGCTACAGCTGCCAAATTATATAATATTGATGTAATTGGAGGAGATACTACCTCTTCTACCACTGGTTTGATGATTAGTATTACTGCGGTTGGTCAGGCTGATGATAACGATTTGGTATATCGAGATGGAGCTGGAGACAACGATCTTTTGGTAGTGAGTGGAGATCTGGGAGCTGCATATCTGGGACTTCAGATATTAGAGAGAGAAAAACAGGTTTATAAAGCCAATCCCAACTCACAACCCGATTTAGATCCATATTCGTATCTGATAGAACGACAATTAAAACCAGAGGCGCGTAGGGATATTATAGAACTTCTAAAAGCACTACAGGTAACTCCAACAAGTATGATTGATATTAGTGACGGTCTTTCTTCTGAGGTAATTCACCTGTGCAAAAAATCTAAGGTTGGCGTAAATTTATATGAAGAAAAAATACCATTGGATCCAGTTGTGATTTCTACGTGCGAAGAGTTTCAACTCAATAGTACGACTGTTGCACTAAATGGAGGTGAAGATTATGAATTATTATTTACAATCAAGCAAGAAGATTTTCTGAAGATTAAAGCGAATCCTAATCTTACAGTTATTGGTCATATGACCGATGAGAAAAGTGGAATAGGGTTGGTGACAAGAGCTAATGAAAAAATCGAATTACAAGCTCAGGGATGGAATCCAATTAAAGAGTAATTTTTAGGATGCAGCCTGAAAATCTATTTTTCTGTTATTTCTTGCTTCTTTTTTTTGATGCACAAAAGAAAGTGTATCATTAATTTCTTTAAGCTTAGGGGTCATTGCTTCTAATCTGCCTCTGCTATTTATTGTTGCCTGTTCCTTACAATGTGTACAGGTGTATTCTTTTATATGATTAGTAACACGTTTAGAAGTAACATACTTATGACCGAATAAGGCACAGTATATTTTTGAAAACGAGAATGACGAATATAGGGTAGATTTTTTCATCTTTTCAAGGGTTAAAAGTTCATTATCAATACAATAATAACATTTTTTTAGTTATTAACAATATTTTGTAGGAAAAATTTTATAAAAAATGATAATTTAATCGATAAAAGTATATATTATAGTGCTTTAATCCTTTAAAAAATGTTTTTTATCGTTAAAATCTATATTTCTATTGTAGTTTTTTAAACCTTTGTGAAGATGTCAAAAAAAGGGGAAATTATTTATTTAAAAGAGAGAAATTGATCTAAAAATTTCAAGAATTCATTATGATTTTCCAGATAAGACATATGCCCTCCATCAAATACTCTTAGTTTTGTTTCGCACAGTTTGGCTTCAGCCATAGTTTGCTGGCATGATAATACCGGATCTTTTTTTCCTGCAAAAATAATTTTTGATCCCTTAAATTTTTGTAGAAGCTCTGAGCGATCTTTTCTTACCTTCATTCCTTCCAGGGCAGAAATGATTCCCTGAAGTGATGTTTTTGATGCTTCTTTTTTGATACTTTCGATTTCTGTTTTAAATTGAGAACGATTTTTTTCTGCAAAAAGATTTGCAATGGCCATACTGGTATATATATCAGGATTTCTTTTTACTAGATTTATTGCTCTTCCTCTATTTATTTTGCGTTCCTCACTATCAGGAAAAGAGGTAGAATTCACTAGTACCAGCGCAGAAACAGCTTTTGGGAATAAATCAATATATGCCAATGCTACATAGCCACCCATAGAATGACCAATTAATATAATATCTTTTAGTTTTAATGCATCTGATACTGCTTTTGTTGCCATTGCCATATCTTCCATCGTATGAATATAGCCTAAACAGGCTGTTTTTCCGTGGCCTAACAAATCGATTGTAATGCACATATATCGATCAGAGAAATAGGGAATAATATCATCCCACATAGTTGAGTTTTCTATGAAGCCATGAAAAAAAACTAAAGGCTTTCCTTTTCCTGAAGTCATGTAATTTATTTTAATCCCTTTATAGGCTAATGTCATTTCTAAATTTATATTTTAGCGATATAAACCTAACTAAATGCGATTTAATAAAGAAACTTTTATCACAGGATTTGCGTTGTTTTCTATGTTTTTTGGAGCAGGAAATTTAATTCTTCCACCTAATTTAGGGTTTAGAGCTGGTGATATGTGGGTGTGGGTGACTTTTGGATTTATCATCTCAGCTGTAGTACTTCCATTACTGGGAATTTTTGCACACGCAAAACTACAGGGCACTATGCTGGACTTTGGAAAAAAAGTTTCTCCTACATTTAGTCTTATCTATTGTTGTATTGTATATGCCATTTCAATAGCGTTACCATCCCCGAGAACAGCCTCTGTTACTCATGAGATAGCAATCAAACCATTTATAGGAACGAGTGCTTTACTCACAAGTAGTATTTATTTTGCACTTGTATTATTTTTTGTTCTGAACAGATCTAAGATTCTCACAGTTTTAGGTAAATTTCTAACTCCGATTATCTTTATAGTAATTTTGAGTATTATTTTTGTTGGAATTTTTTCTACTCATCTGCCAATGAACCCTTCTGATATAAAAACTCCTTTTATAGAAGGGATGTTAGAAGGCTATCAGACTTTTGATACTATAGGAGCAGTGGTAGTTGGGGGTGTGATTATTATTTCTCTTCGGTTAAAGGGAAACATGAGTTTTGAAGAAAGTAGCAGAGTAATCCGTAATGCGGGAATAATTGCAGGAATAGGTCTTTTTATAGTATATGCTGGATTAATATGTAATGGAGCATTGTTTGCCAACGATTTTGAAAAAGAAATAAGTCGTACGGCATTGTTATCTGGATTAAGTTTAAAGACATTAGGTAATATTGGCAGCACTTTTTTAAGCATACTCGTTTCTCTTGCTTGCTTTACTACTGCAGTAGGAATTGTTACAGGAACTGCTGATTTTATTAAAGGTGTTTTTAAACAATCTCAGCAAGCATATACAATTACTGCTATAATAGGTTGTATTCTTGGGGTTGCAATGAGTCAGTTGGATGTACACGATATTATAGTAGTGGCAATTCCTGCTTTGATGTTTATATATCCTATTACGATCATATTGATATTGCTTAATATATTGCCCGAAAAATTCACGCATCCTGCTATTTTCAGAATAGTAGTGATAGTTACAATCCTATGTAGTATTCCGGATTTTTTAGGTTCTATTGGGCTGAAAGAAGAAATTCAGTTCATATTGGATATAGCTCCCTTAGGAAATTATAGTCTGGCGTGGTTAGTTCCTGCATTGGCAACACTAATACTTATGAACTTTGCGTATTTGTTCATCAAAAAATAAAAGCTTTGAATTGTCATTAAGAATAAGTTCTAGCTAAACCATAAAAATACACATAAGAAACTTTTTTCTTTTTCTTTTTAGTGTTGTAAAACAAAAAGACCTGAGGTTTTTATTTTCAGGTCTTTTTATCTATATCTTCAAAAAAGGAAGTATACTATTCTCTGTAGAATTTGCACTTAATAAAACAAAAGTTCAGTACGACCAAAAACAATAGTAAGGTTGTTTTTTTATTTTGAAAGGTTATAGAAAAAGTACGATATCAAATATGTTTTCCTTTTTCCCAACCGTGTTTACCAAGATATTTTTCTCCAGAATCAATAGCTCCTTCTTCTACAGTAGTTCCCATAGAATCATTCCACCTGTTCAGGTATCCAAATAGTGAGATTACTCCCAGCATTTCTACGATTTCACCTTCATCCCAATATTTGTAAAGTTCTGTTTTGATGGTTTCATCTACAGTATTAGGGACAAGTGATGCCGCAAGAGAAAAATCCAAAGCAGCACGTTCTGCAGCACTAAAAGCCGAGTGCGTTTTATACTCCCAGATATTATCCAATTGCTCTTGTTCTGCTCCATATCGTTCTGCGGCACGAATTGCGTGTGCCTGGCAATATCTGCAACCAGTAGCATTACTACTCACCCAGGCGATTAAACGCTTTAGAGCAGAAGTCACACGACCTTCATTAGCCATCACAGCTTTGTTAAGGTTAATAAACGCTTTAGAAATTGCAGGTCTTCTCTGCATTGTTAATACAGAATTAGGGCAAAATCCTAAAGTTTCATTAAAGAAGGTTGCTAATTCTTTTGTTTCGAGATCGTGATCTTCAGATAATGGTGTTACTAATGGCATGTGTATGTGTAATTTTTATTGAGTTACTTGTAATTTTTAATGCAGCAAAATACAAAACTAAAGCTAAACGGAAAGGAGTCAGTTTGTTTTTTGTACTTTGGATTTTTTAAAATAAAATTGGAATCACAGTTCGAAATGAGATGGATCTTAAAACCAAAACCCGAATCTTCTATAATACAGAGATTATCCTCAGCTTTAAACGTGGATACTATTATTGCTTCTTTATTAGTGCAAAGAGGCATAGAAACCTATGATCAGGCCAAAATGTTTTTCAGACCTTCCTTACATGATCTGCATGATCCTTTTTTGATGAAAGATATGAATCTGGCTGTTGCGAGAATTGAAAAAGCAATTACTGCCCAGGAAAATATCATGGTGTATGGGGATTATGATGTAGATGGCACTACATCTGTTGCATTGATGTCTTCATATTTAGAGACCATATCATCACAGGTTACTACCTATATACCAGATAGGTATACCGAGGGATATGGTATTTCTTATCAAGGAATAGACTACGCATCTGATAATGATATTAGTTTGATAATTGCATTGGACTGTGGTATTAAAGCCATAGAAAAAATTGCATATGCGAAGGCAAAAGGAATAGATTTTATTATTTGTGACCATCATAGACCCGGAGATCAGATACCAGATGCTATAGCAGTGTTGGATCCTAAACGTGATGATTGTGAATATCCTTATAAAGAATTATGCGGTTGTGGCGTAGGTTTTAAACTGATGCAGGGAATAGCAAGTACTCAAAATCAATCGATAGACGATTTAGTACCCTATATGGATTTGGTAGCTACTGCAATAGGAGCTGATATCGTGCCGATAACCGGAGAGAATCGGGTGTTAGCCTATTTCGGATTGCAGGTTATTAATCAAAGTCCCAGAGTAGGTTTTAAGGCAATGCTTACTCAGGTACAGAAAGAGACGCTTACCATTACAGATGTTGTTTTTATCATTGCTCCAAGAATCAACGCTGCCGGGAGAATGAAACACGGATTACACGCAGTAAACCTGCTAACAGAGAAAAACCCAGAAGTAGCCTCTCAATATGCTTTGGAAATAGAAGTATATAATAGTGATAGAAAAAATGCAGACAAAAATATTACTGAGCAAGCATTGATTCAAATCAAAGATCATGGGGAAGAAGAACGATATACAACTGTTGTATATCAGGAAGACTGGCACAAAGGAGTTATTGGGATTGTAGCTTCCAGACTGACAGAAACTTATTATAGACCAACTTTAGTTTTTACTAAAAGCGGAGATAAATTAGCTGCTTCTGCCAGATCCGTTAAAGGTTTTGATGTATACAATGCGATCGATGCTTGTTCTGAACATCTGGAACAATTTGGAGGACATAAATATGCAGCTGGTCTAACTTTAAAAGAAGAGCAGTATGAGTCATTTAAACAAAAATTTGAGGAAATAGTAGCAGCTACCATCGATAAAAAATTATTATCTCCAGAAATACAGATTGATGCCACGATAGAATTGGATCAAATTTCTCCAAAGTTTTTTAGAATTCTTAAACAGTTTGCTCCTTTTGGACCAGGAAATATGACACCTGTTTTTATGACAGATCATGTAACAGATACTGGATATGGAAAATGTGTAGGTGCAGCTGATAAACATCTAAAGTGCAGGATAGAAAAAAGTGGGCTGACCATCGGGGCTATTGGTTTTAATCTGGGAACCAAATGTGATACTATAAGAGACAAAAAACGTTTTAAAATAGCGTATACACTTGACGAGAATGAATGGAATGGTGCCATCTCATTACAATTAAAACTAAAGGATATTAACTAAAATTATTTTTATTTAGATTTATTCTAAATAGTTTAGTATTTTTGATTCAAATCTGATTCAATATGAATACTATTGATAGAATTTACAGTAACACTATTGGAATATCTTTTTTCTGGAAAAAAGGAAAAGAAACTGTAATACGATTTGTGATTAAAAAATTCGTATAAATTCATTGAATTATTTTTTCTTTATGCAAGGCAAAAAAATCAAGCATAGCTATAGCTACGGTCTATTTTTTAAACGAAGTAGAAAGGAAAAAGAAACGATGAATATGCGAATAACACCTAAAATTCAGTTAGTCTTTAGGGATATCGGTTTTTTATTAACCCTTAATGAGTTAAAAGATTTTTCTGATTCATGCGCAACAACAAAAATGTCACCAGGTTGTAACCAGTGTACTAACTGTAATTGTAGGTCATTACTACTTAGAACTCCTTCAGATAAAATTGATCTGGCAATTAGTAAAAAGGAACTCGATCAGATACATGAATTAATTAATGAAACTATCTTTAGAGTAGAAATACAGGTTTGAGTCAAGAATACAGGGCTTAATTAAGAAAGTTCATTGTTATTTAAGAAAGTCCAAAATTTTATAGGAAACCTCTTCTGCTTTAGTTTCCTGTATAAAGTGTTTTTCATCTATAAAATGAATATCTTCTTCATCTATTTTTAATGCATTAATCACTTTTGCCTGTTGTGGAGTCCATTGTAACATGGTATCATGAATACCCCAAATTACAGCTGTTGGAACCTCCAGGTTTTCAAAAAGAAGCGAATAATCAGGAAAATAATTACACGTTCGGGTAAAGAAGTAGTACATACCATTTGTTTTACCTTCTAGTAGTGGTGTTTTATACCCTTCTACATCTAACTCATTAAGCGTATTTTCTTTTAATCCTTCTTTAAACAAAGACTTTAATAATGTATTTGTAGTCACTCCATTGCGATAGGACCACATGGCTGCTTTGGCAGCAGCTCCCGGACTAAATCGTATAGGAGGGTAGAATCCTTCCTCATAAATGATAGTATTTAATATGACAAGTTCTTCAATCCTTTTTGGTGCTTGATTTATGAGTTCCCAGGTCCAAACTCCACCTACATCATGCATCACATGAGACCAGTATTCTATACCCAAAGCATCCATAAGTGCTATAAGTCGTTCTGCATGTGCTTTTTCGCTATAAATCTTATATCCCTCGGGAGAATCACTGGAACCATAACCCAGCATATCGGGAACAATTACCCGATATCCTCCAGCGACTAACGGGTCAATCATTTTTCTATATAACCAACCAGAAGTAGGTACTCCATGGAGTAATACGATTACAGGACCTTTTCCTTTGTCAATATATTTTATAATACCGTCTTTACTTGGGAAAGACCGTTGCGATGCCCTGAATTCTGTATAAGTCAGCTGACCTTTTCTGATATTGGTATTTTGATATGGTTTACAACCAAAGACAAGAACACTCATAAGAAGTAGAAAGTAAAGCTTCTTCATATATACATGGTTTGAAAAGTAGCAATTTACTTAAAATCATTATTGTATGCTATTGCATTTGATATTTTTAATAAATAGAAGTGGTTTTAACTTTTTTCAGTTTGCTATAAAAATTCTCTTTTTGACTCGATAATCGAGATTTAAATACTCCTAGGCTTGCCTCGAAATCAAAATGTTTTTTTCAATAAATGTCTCGTTTGCTCCAAGGTAGTTTACTTAATTTTCTGCTTTTTCTTATTTCGGGCACTGTTATTAAGCTCAAAAAACATTTCTATTGATCAAAAAAACAATTACTTTTCTGCTAGAATCAAAAGAGTTTAAATCATTTCATACTCTCTTTATTCTATCTTTGTTATCTTAAAATCTTTTCCATTAAAATGTATACGATCATCCACTTTTTTTCCTAATAGTAGTTTTCCTATAGGAGTATTAGCGGCAATGGCAAAATACGTCTGATCTCCTATAATCAGTTTTCCTATAGAAATACTTAAAAAATAACGCTCTTGAGAAGTTTCTACTAAACTGCCTAATCGTATGACTGCAGAAGATGGAGAAGTATCTATTTTGTTTACAATTTCCTGTAATTTTTTAACTTCTGCCAATTGAACACCTGCTTTTTCTCGTTCTAACTGAAGCATAGCACGACCGGTTTCATGTTTATCTCCGGCAGTACTCTTAGTTTCTGAGGTCAAAGACTCCTGAATATCAGAAATAGTATCTAGAATTCTTTCCTGTCTTTGATTGACATAACTCAGACATTGATTTAGCAATTCTGACTTGATTTTATGATTAAAACCTGTATGCATATGTTAATTTACAGGTTTTAGAAGGAAATACAAGGGATAGCCCAAAATATGAGTTTCGTTCACTATTTCAAAGCCTGTTTTTTGATAGAAACGCAGATTACTTGTTGTTGTGGTCTCCAGATAGATTGGTATATTTCCATAATATTTTAATACTTCCACAAGTAATTTTGCTCCTATACCTTTCCCTTTATATGTTGATTTTGTGCCCATGATCCATAAATGTAAAAACGAAAATTCGGGATGGTTAGCTCTCAAGATTTTTTCCCTTTTGATCACTTTGAGTACATTTTTAAACCCAATACAACGCATCACCAGTATCGTATTCCATATTAAGGTTTTAAAGGTTATTTTTTTCTTTTCAGGATCTATAAATAATATACAAGATTGCTCATCATCACTCATAAAAATTTCTCCAAATCGCAATGCCATCTTATATTGATATTCCATTAGTGAATATAATCTTTTTGATCGGTTATGATCCTGCTTGATCACAAAATTTATAGAATTAGGAAATGTTTCAGTAATAAAAGCATCATATAAAATATCTATAATAAGCTGTTTATCTCGAAAAGATGCTTTTTTCATCTGTTTGTGTTCATTGAAGTAAAAACGAAATAAAATGGATTAGAAGTTTTTTTCTAATAAATACTTTGTGCGCTTGCCCCGATGTAGGTTACCTCAAAATAAAATCTTTGTTGACCAATACCAACTAATCCCGAATAAAATAACTATTCTTTTTTGATTTCAAAAGTTAATGTTCCATAATTACGCATTTGTATACGAATCCATTTTTTTCTTTTTTGTATATAATCTGAAGGAGGATTAGCAAGATATTTAATGGGGTTGGGTAGAATGGCTGCAATAGCCGATGCTTCAGCTACAGTAAGGCTCATAGCACTTTTGTTAAACCAGAATATAGAAGCCGCCTGTGCACCATAAATCTCATCTCCCATTTCGATACTATTCAGATATACTTCGAGAATACGTTCTTTACTCCACAACGTTTCGATCAAAAGGGTAAAGTAAATTTCCAAGCCTTTACGAATCCAGCTACGTTTGGGCCATAAAAAAATATTCTTTGCTGTTTGTTGAGAGATGGTACTTGCGCCTCGTAACCGCTTACCGGATTGATACTCTTGTATCGCTGTTGAGATTGCTTTTGTATCAAAACCTGAATGCGCTACAAATTGCTGATCTTCACTACAAATAACAGCTAGTTGTAGGTTTTTAGAGATTTTTGCCAGAGGAACCCATTGATGTCTTATCGTCTTATTACTTTTTGATTGGAGATGTTTTATCCACATTAATGGTGTCGCATATGGGTTTATCCATTTGTAGGTCAATACCCAAAGAATACTAAGCACGAGTAACCAGAGACAGGTTTTTAATAAAAATCTAAAAATATTTGTCATCAAAATATAATGCTTTCTTACAAAAGATCTGCCAATTCTCTACCAACCATACTCCCTATCGATACACCCATGCCGCCAAGTCTTACGCCACAAAAAACGTGATTAGAAATTTGATTGATGATTGATTTTTTTTGGTTTCCAATGCCCATAATACCACTCCATCGATGAGCTATCTCGAAATCAAAAGAGGGAATAACTATTTTTTTTAGCATCTCTTCTAATTTTTGCTGTACTAATTCAGTCTGTGCCATTTCAGTCGTCTCTTCTGTTTTAAAATTAAGATTTCTGCCTCCACCCAGAAGAATTCTATTATCAATATTCCTAAAATAGTAATATCCTCTATCCAGATGAAAAGTACCTTTAATAGCCAAATCTTTAATCGGTTTTGTTATTAATACTTGTGCACGTGCTGGTTTTACGTGCTCAATACCTAATTGCGACGCAAAACCATTGGTGGCTATTAATAACTTAGTAGTATAAAATGTTACCAGATTTGTTTTGAGTTCTACAGAAGTAATACGCTCATTGATTTCTTCTAAATTACAATTATTTAAAATTTTAATTCCTGCAATTTGTACCTTTTTAAGAAGGGCTTCCATCATCTTTCCGGTATCAATCTGACCTTCAAACCGATTTACGAAATAATGAGATTCTATATTTTTAAAACCAAAAATATTTTCCTTTTGTATAAATACTTGTTCCTGAAAAATGGGATATAATAAACTATTAATACGTTTTCTTTCTGACAAACATTCTTCATACAGATATTTGTCTTCTTTGGTAAATAGCTCATATCCTCCATATTGAACATACTCTATGGCACGATCGCCCAAATTTTTTCGCAATAGCTCAAGTCCCTGAGTTCTTTTCTCAATAAGTTGTAATACTTCTTCTTCTGCATGTGAATTGAGATCCTCTATTATCTCAGACAAGCTACCGAAACAGGCAAATCCTGCATTTTTTGTACTTGCTCCGTTGGGTAGTACACCTCTTTCCAGAACCAGAATCTTAGCTTTTGGGAATTTTTCTTTTAAGCGAAGAGCACAACTAAGTCCTACGATTCCACTGCCAACAACCGTAAAATCAATATTAGATAACCAGGTTTTGTATTCCCAATAACTTAGATTCATAAAAAAAGCCTCCGTATAGAGAGGCTTTATCGTTTAATTATTTATTGTACAGGATCTTCCATAGTGAAGTCTTCCATAAATTTTGTTGTGTAATTTCCAGAAACATAATCAGGATGATCCATCAATTGTCTATGGAAAGGAACTGTGGTTTTTATTCCTTCTACTACAAATTCATCGAGTGCTCTTTTCATTTTATTAATTGCTTCTTCACGAGTTTGCGCAGTAGTAATTAATTTTGCAATCATAGAATCATAATTTGGCGGTATAATATAACCACTGTATACGTGAGTATCAATACGTACTCCATGACCTCCAGGAAGATGTAAATTAGTTATTTTACCTGGTGAAGGGCGAAAATCTTTATACGGATCTTCTGCATTGATTCTACATTCTATAGAGTGTAATTGTGGAAAATAATTTTTACCAGAAATAGGCACTCCTGCTGCTACTAATATTTGTTCTCTTATTAAGTCATAGTCAACAACTTGTTCTGTAATTGGATGTTCTACCTGGATACGGGTATTCATTTCCATAAAATAGAAGTTTCTATGCTTATCTACTAAAAACTCAACAGTACCAGCTCCTTCATATTTGATATATTCTGCTGCTTTTACCGCTGCTGTTCCCATTTGTTCTCTTAATTCATCGGTCATGAATGGAGAAGGAGTTTCTTCTGTTAGTTTTTGATGTCTTCGTTGTACGGAGCAATCTCTTTCAGACAAGTGGCAAGCTCTTCCATTACTGTCACCAACAATTTGTATTTCGATATGGCGAGGTTCTTCGATAAGTTTCTCCATGTACATATCGTCATTCCCAAAGGCAGCTTTACTCTCTTGTCTGGCAGATTCCCAGGCATTTTGGAGCTCTTCTTCTTTCCAAACGGCTCGCATACCTTTTCCACCACCACCAGCACTAGCTTTTAGCATTACCGGATATCCTGTTTCTTTGGCAACTTTTATACAAGTTTCAAAATCAGGAATTATACCTTCACTTCCTGGTACGCAAGGTACACCTGCTTCAATCATCGTAGATTTTGCTGATGCTTTATCCCCCATCCTGTCAATCATCTCTGCGCTGGCACCAATAAATTTTATTTCGTGTTCTTCGCAAATTTTAGAAAACTTGGCATTTTCTGATAAGAATCCATATCCGGGATGTATAGCATCCGCATTGGTGATTTCTGCCGCTGCAATAATATTAGACATCTTTAAATACGATTCTGCACTTGATGCGGGTCCGATACATACGGCTTCATCTGCAAATCTGACATGGAGACTCTCTGCATCTGCTGTAGAATATACAGCAACAGATTTTATACCCATTTCTTTGCAGGTTCTGATTACACGCATTGCAATCTCACCTCTATTGGCAATAAGAATTTTTTTGAACATAACTTTCTAAATTTAAAAATCTCAAATTCCAGATTCCCATTCCATGGTATTGGATTTTGGGTTTGTAAATTGGAATTTTAAAATTGGGTTATGATGGGTCTACCAAAAATAAAGGTTGATCAAATTCTACAGGAGAATTATCATCTACTAAAACTTTTACAATCTTACCAGAAACTTCACTTTCGATTTCGTTAAAAAGTTTCATAGCTTCTATGATGCAAAGTACATCTCCTTCTTTAATAGAATCACCTACTTCTACAAAAGATGGTTTATCAGGAGATGGTTTTCTGTATAAAGTCCCGATGATCGGAGATTTTATTGTAATGTATTTCAAAGTATCATCTGTTGCTCCTGTATCTGCTACAGGAGTCACTGCGAGCGGAGTAGCAATTTGTTGCGCAGGTGTTGCAGGTTGTTGAGAATTCACTGCATTCCCAACCGGGATTTGTTGCAGAATAGTTGTAGTTTCTTTAGTGTCGTCTGAAGTTGTTTTAATAGTGATTTTTACATCTTCCATCTCTAACTTCACTTCGCTGGCTCCGGATTTAGCCACGAATTTGATTAAATTCTGAATTTCTTTTAAATCCATAATATTGGGTATTGTGTGTTTAGTTGTTTTAGGAGTTATATGCCCATTTTAGAAAAATGGAGCCCCAGGTAAAACCTCCACCAAATGAGGCAAATACAATATTATCTCCTTTTTTGAGTTGTTTTTCGTAATCGCTTAGTAACAATGGTAATGTTGCCGATGTAGTATTACCATATCTTTGAATATTCATAAGAACTTTGTTCTCATCCAAGTTCATTCTATTGGCAGTAGCACTAATGATCCGTTTATTAGCCTGATGTGCAATAAGCCAATCTACATCATCTCCACTAATATTATTACGTTCCATAATTTTGGTACTAGCATCTGCCATATTGGAAACTGCATATTTAAACACAGTTTTTCCATCTTGTCTTACAAAATGTTGCCCATTAGCAATAGTTTCTTCTGATGGAGGAAGTAAAGAGCCACCTGCTTCAATTTTTAGAAACTCTCTTCCTATCCCATCCGTCCGTAAATACTCGTCTTGTAGTCCTAACCCTTCATTATTAGGTTCAAAGAGTGCTGCTCCACCCCCGTCACCAAATATTATACAGGTAGTACGATCCGTGTAATCTATGATAGAAGACATTTTATCTGCCCCTATAACCAATACCTTTTTGTATCTGCCGGCTTCTATATAACTGGCAGCTGTTGACATTCCATATAAAAAACTGGAACAAGCTGCTTGTAAGTCATAAGAAAAAGCGTTTACTGCTCCAATTTTTGAAGCTACATATGCTGCGGTAGAGGCTACGAGAAGATCCGGAGTTGCCGTAGCAAAAATCACCATATCTATCTCCTCTGGGTCGAGATTTCTTTTAGTAATTAAGTCTTCTGCCGCTTTGATACCTAAGAAAGAAGTTCCTTTATCTTTATCTTTTAGTATTCTTCGTTCTTTAATGCCTGTACGAGTGGTGATCCATTCATCGTTTGTGTCAACCATAGTGGCTAATATGTCATTGGTTAACACGTAGTCTGGCACATATGCGCCAACAGCTGTAATAGCGGCTGTGATTTTACTCATATTATGATTTTAGTTTCATAAACCAAGGCATAATGATGCCTAAAAAGTTGTTGAAATTACTAAATTATATGCAAATACGGCGCAAAATAACTTGATTTTGACACATATTCAACTAAAAACAAAAAAACTCTCACAAATGCGAGAGTTCTCTTTAAAATTTTAACAGAATACTTATGCGGCTTCTTCTTCTGTATTATCAATAACTACTTGTCCACGGTAATATAGTTTACCTTCGAACCAGTGTGCTCTGTGATATAAATGTGCTTCTCCTGTAGTAGGATCTGTAGCAATTTGTGGTACAGAAGCTTTATAATGTGTTCTTCTCTTATCTCTTCTGGTTTTGGAGATTTTTCTCTTAGGATGTGCCATTGCTAAATATTATTTATCGTTTAATAAGTTTTTTAATTTATCCCAACGAGGATCTGTTTCCTCGTTATCTTTCTCTAATTTTTTTTCTTTCGGACTTAGTTCATCTAATTTATCAAGTATGTCGGATTCTAATGTTCCATCTTCTACACCAGGATGCACTCTTTTAGAAGGAACTCCTAGTACAATAAGTTCATAGATATATTGTTGAACGTTGATTTCATATTCTCCATGAGGGAGGATAAGAAGTTCTTCGTTTTCATCATTATATTCATCTCCAAACTTAACTACCAAGAAAAGCTCATTCTTAATAGGTAAATTAAAAGGTTCATTGGTGACATCACAATTTACATTTACAGTTCCCGTAGCTTTAAAATCAAGTTCTAACATAGTTGTCTTTTTGTTAAACACTATCGCTACTGTTACTGCAGATGCATTGAATTCGTCATACTCAAAATGTTCGAAGAACGTATTCTCAATTTTATACTCAAACTCGTGCAATCCTTGCTTCAGTCCAACAAAAGGGATGTTAAACTCTTTTAGTGGTTTCATCTCATCATCAGTTTTGAGTCTTTGCCACTTCGGCAAAGGCGGGTGCAAAGATAATAAAAAAATACTATGAAAGCGTTTTTGTAAGTAAAATTATATCAGAAAGTTAGTCATTAAACGATCTTTGCAATTCTAAAATTATGACATATTAGGTTTTTGATTCTTTGTGGTCTGATCTCTTGCTCCTTTATTCTGTGGTTTGCGTGGTTGTTTTTTTAATGGATTCTTAGTGAGCTCAAGGTATTCCTGTCTGTTTTTAAAAATCTTTAGTGCGGTAAATACTGCTTCTTTAAAAGAATTGTTATCAGCTTTATTCTTCCCGGCAATTTCAAAAGCTGTTCCGTGATCTGGAGAGGTACGTACTTTGTTTAGTCCAGCTGTATAATTAACGCCTTTACCAAAAGATAATGTCTTAAACGGAATTAGTCCCTGATCATGATAAGACGCTACGATGGCATCAAAAGCTTTATAATTATCAGAGCCAAAAAAACTATCGGCTGCATATGGACCATATACTAATTTTCCAGATTCATTGATTTTTTTAATTGTGGGTTTTAGTACTTCTTCATCTTCTTTGCCAATAACACCATTATCTCCACTATGAGGATTAATTCCTAATACTGCAATTTTTGGCTTACTAATGCCAAAATCTTGTTTCAAAGCCGTGTATATAGTAGCTATTTTTTGTTCTATCAACGCAGGTGTAATAGTATCGGCAATGTCTTTTACAGGTACATGATCCGTAAGCAACCCAATTTTTAAGGTGTCTGTAACCATAAACATTAAACTATTTCCTTCTAATTCCTGATCTAAGTAATCTGTATGTCCCGGGAATTTAAAATCTTCGGATTGAATACTATGCTTGTTTATAGGAGCAGTTACCAATATATCTATTTCCTCATTTTTTAAAGCCATAGTAGCCGCTGTAAGGGATTTAATAGCATAATTTCCTATTTTTTCGTTTTCTTGCCCAAAATTAATGTCTATTCCCTCTTTCCAGACATTTAGCACATTTATTTTACCATCCAGAATTTGAGCTGTTTTGTCAATACCGTGTAAGTTGGCATTTATTTTATAGTGTTTTTTTAGAAAGGAAAGGACCTTTACGGATGCAAAAATAACGGGAGTGCAAAAATCCAGCATTCTGGAATCTTCAAAAGTTTTAAGGATCACTTCACTACCAATGCCATTCAAATCTCCGATAGAAATGCCTAATCTTATTTTTTCTTCTTTCTTCATTATAACCTACTTTATAAGTATTTTTGAAATCCAAACCCGGACTACAATTTTTTAAGGTCACAAATTTAACTAAATAATTTGCATTTATGTTTACAGGAATCATTGAAGAGTTAGGAACGATCATGAATCTACAAATGAACAAGGAGAATCTTGATATTACCGTTCGAACAAATTTTACTTCTGACCTAAAAATTGATCAGAGCGTTGCACATAACGGTGTCTGCCTTACGGTGGTTTCTATAGATACAGATACATATACTGTTACGGCTATTAAAGAGACTCTGGATAAAACAAATCTTACAGATCTCGCAATAGGTTCAATGGTTAATCTGGAGCGCGGCATGAAACTGGGAGCGCGTCTGGATGGTCATATTGTACAAGGTCATGTAGATCAGATTGCGGTTTGTAAAGAGATAAAAGAAGCAGAGGGAAGCTGGTATTTTACCTTTGAGTATGATCCTGCTCTCAGTAATATTACCATAGAAAAAGGCTCTGTAACCGTTAATGGTGTGAGTCTGACAGTAGTTAATTCTAAAAAAAATATGTTTAGCGTAGCAATTATTCCATATACCTATGCGCATACGAATTTTAATACCTTTATGATAGGTACTTTAGTCAATCTGGAGTTTGATGTAATCGGAAAATATGTAAAAAGGATTGCAGAATTAACGTAGCATTCTGAAATAATGTAGGATAGTTTCTAAAATGAGGGATTAAATAAAATAAAAAAGCTCTGAAACATTCAGAGCGTTTAGGATTGTTAAGTTACACTAATTCTATCTCATTAAATTTGAAAAGTGAGACTTTATTTCTTTCTATTTTAAGAAGTACTCCTGCTACATCACTTAGATTGGAACAGGATTCGAAATCTAATACCTTACCAAAATACTGGCTTTTAGTATCAATTACTTTATACTGCATACTTATAAGTTTTGATTCGTATTCCCTTTTACGTTTGATTTTGTCCTTTCCCAAAAAACAGAACCAAAAATTCCTAATAAATTTATCGTAAAAATAGTAGAGACCTTTCTAATTTAAAAAAATATTTATCATGTTTTATTAACAATCAAATAGTTAGAGAGGTTTAGTTTGTTGTTATTTTTGATCTGAATCAACATATAATACCATTTTTGCTTTAAAATTACCCAAATAAAATACAGTTGTTTTTCTTTAAGCAAAAAAGAAAAGTTCAGCATAGTCTTAGCTACGGTTAATTTTTATTTTGAAGCATAAGAGGAAAAGAATAAATTTAGTGGGTAATTTTAAGGTAGAAATGGTATAATACTACAGTACTTTTTTTTATGTTGAAGTATTGACGAAAAAAGAGCAAGTTTGGATGAGTAATTTTAAATCAGAAATGGATCATATGAGCTTAGGAGCTGTCAAAATTTTCACCATCGGTATGTATTCAATAATAGAGAGTTATCCTACAGAATAAGGTTCTGTGATCATTATTTCTTCGAAATTTTGTCGTTCAACGGTGCTTCTGTTTAAATTCGTGGCATACTTTTTGGAATCTTCAAATTAAATTGGTTATTTTAAACCGTTTTTAAGATAACTTTAATACTAAAATTAATTTTATTCCGTTTTGGAATACGTGAAATCAAATACGTAGTTTTGATACTAAATTTATAACACCCAAAGATATTATGAAAAAATTATTTCTACTTCTATTGATGGTAGGCGCAGGATTTACTACACAGGCACAAATTAACAGTAAAGATACTGATTGGAGAGTACTTAAAGAAGAACAAGAAAAACTTTATAGTTTAGCAACTGATATTTCTGAAATGACAGACAAAGTGGTTGCTCAAGATAATACCATCTCCTTTCTTTTAAAGTCAGGAACTGTATCTCTGGAAACAAAAAAAGATAATTCAAAAGCAAAAGAAGCTTATATCTATACTTTACTCACAAGTCAAGGTCGAGCTATTAAACTTGATAAAGGTAATGCTAGTGACGTTATTGATAGTTTTAGAAGTAAACTTTTAATATTAAAAGAACAACTTAAAGCAAATAATGGAAAAGAAGTTGATGATATTTTAAAAGGTTTATTTAATTAATAAGTCTCTTTTATAATATATACAAAAAAAGCTGTCAACTGACAGCTTTTTTTGTGGGCTAATTTCGATTTCGTTATATATCATTCAATAACTTAGTAATCTCATCCAGTTTAGGTGTTAGTATCACCTCGATTCTTCTGTTTTTAGCCTTGCCTGTTGCTGTGTCATTAGAGGCTATAGGTGCAAAAGCTCCTCTTCCTGCGGCTGTAAGATTTTGTGCATCGATCTGCGAGTTCTCAACTAATATGTGTACAATAGCTGTAGCTCTTTTTGTAGACAGATCCCAGTTTCCTTTGAGCTGTCCATTGCCTGTATAGGGTACATTATCAGTATGTCCTTCTATCAATACCGCAATGTCATTATTCTCTGCCAATACGGATCCTAATTGCTGTACCGCCTTTTTACCTTGTGTTCCTACTGCCCAGCTACCAGAGTCAAATAATAGCTTATTTTCCATAGAGATATATACTTTTCCGTTTCGCTCTTCTACGGTCAATCCTTTTCCTTCAAAATTACGGAGCGCATTAGAGATTGCTGTTTTTAATGCTTGCATTTTAGCGTCTTTGGCAGCGATCAATCCTTCTAGCTCATCTACGCGTTTAGAACGGGCATCCAGATCTTTTTGTAAGGCTTCTAAGCGACTGCGTTCTGCTGTTAATGCCTTTTCTTTTTCTTCTAATGTTGCAAGAAGTTCTCTGTTTTTTTTACTATTGGCGGCTATCGATGCAGAACTATTTTTTTCTAGCGCATCATAAGAGTTTTTTAGATTATTGTAATTGGATAAAGCAGCATCGTATTTGGCTTGTAACTCATTTTTCTCTGTACGTAATTTATTGTACGCATCATTCAATTGTTTTGCTGCCAATTCATGAGCATCACTGGATTTTTGCAAGGCTTTAAACGTATCATCTAGTTTGCGATGATCGCGTTTTAATCTCGTATACTTACCTTCCAGTTCTTTATGAACTTTGGAAGAAACACAAGAAACAGAAAAAGTTCCTATACATACGAATACTATTATTTTTTTTATCATTCTGGGCTTATTAAATTTTTTTTGGTCATCGTTTGATCTGATAAAATCAGCATAATAATAATAAATCTTTTATTGCTTTTCTATTGTTAATTGTTCGCTTTTTGATCAAAATTATATTTAGATACAAATTCCCTCTATTTTATCTCAATACATCACTCAAACAATCACAAAGAATTTTACTCGATAATCGAGATTTAAATGCTCCGAGGCTTGCCTCGAAATCGAAATGATTTTTTTCTAATAAATGCCTCGTGGGCTTGCCCCGAGGTAGTTTACTTTTTTTATGCATAAGAGTTTGATAAATTGATATTTATATCAAAGTAACTTGCTTAATACTATTTTAATCCTACTATAAAAACGTGTTAGCAATAGTAAAGTTACAAAATTTTATAAGCTTAATTCTACCATAATAGGGCAGTGATCACTATGTTTTGCTTCTGATAAAATCACGGCTCTCTCTAATTTGTCTTGCAGTGGTTTTGCTACCATACCATAATCCAATCGCCATCCTTTATTATTTGCTCTGGCATTAGCACGATAACTCCACCATGAATACTGATGAGGTTCTGAATTAAAATGCCTGAAGGAATCTATAAATCCACTAGCCATAAAATTACCAATCCATTCTCGTTCTACGGGTAAGAATCCAGATACATTTTTATTACGCACCGGATCATGAATATCAATGGCTTGATGACAAATATTATAATCCCCGAGAATCACCAGATTAGGATGTGTAGTTTTTAACTCATTGATATATTCTTGAAAATCCGCCATAAATTTTAGTTTATGTTCTATGCGATCCACATTAGAACCACTAGGCAGGTATAAACTCATAATAGAGACTCCATTAAAATCTGCTCTCAGATTTCTACCTTCATTATCCATATAATCGATTCCTGTACCGTACTCGATATGATCTGGTTCTGTTTTGGATAAAATTGCAACACCACTATATCCCTTTTTCTGAGCACTGTACCAATAAGTATACTTATATCCTGCTGCTACAAAAACTGACAAATCCAATTGATCTTCTGTAGCTTTGATCTCTTGTAAGCAAAGTACATCAGGATCTGCCTGTTGTAACCATCCAATAAAATCTTTTTTTAATGCTGCTCGTATTCCGTTTACGTTATATGATATTATTTTCATGTGATTATTTAATTTGTTTGTTGATTCTTATATTGATCTCTAACACACCCCTAACCCCTCTCAAGAGGGGAGCTCTTATATTCTTTTGTATTACTATCTTTCATCTGTTTATAATTCTGTTTTTCACTCAAAATGAGTGTATTAAAAAAAAGTTGCAAACACCAAGGCATTTAAATTCATTTGATAATTTATTTTAATATCCAACAATAACCTTCCCTCTTGAGAGGGATAGTATTTCAGCTTACGTCATAGGCAAAAGCTAGAAATCCTTGGGTGTGTTGTTAGTTATTTTCCTTTACGGTGAACACACCCCTAGCCCCTCTCGAGAGGGGAATATGTTATTTCGTTTTTCTGATAATTTTTATATTTATCATAGAATCTAAAAATAATATTCTAATGACCTTCCCTCTAGAGAGGGATAGTATTTCAACTTGCGCCATAGGCAAAAGTTAGAAATCCTTGGGTGTGTTGTTTACTATTTTTTTCTATGTTGAACACATTCCCCCTAACCTTTGTCCTTGAAGGAAATCTATATTACCATTTTTTACTTTCATATTGTTGAATATACTCTTCTATTGCTAGTAATACATTAAACATATCTTTGAATACCTGTTGGTCTGTAAATCTTAGAATATTAATTCCTAGTCTATTCATTGTTTTTTCTTTACGTACATCTTTTTTATATACCTCAATTAATTGATGAGAATATCCGTCAATTTCTATACCTAACATTAATTCGTGGCAAAAAAAATCTAAAATATAATTATCTATTGGTTTTTGACGGTGAAAATCATATCCACATAGTTGTTTTCTTTTTAATTTTTGCCATAACAGAATTTCTGATTTAGTACTATTATTTCTTAATTGTCTTGCATATTCTTTTAGTTTAGGGTTATATGGGATGATTTTCCGCTTTTTCATATGTATTGAAATTTCCTGTTTTGATAAAAGTTATGTTTTAACTTTCCTTATATATTGAACACACCCCTAACCCCTCTCAAGAGGGGAAACTGTTTTTTCTTTTTTCTATACCAAAACGCACCTGATAAGATCAAGATTACTATAGCTATTCCAATCACCCAATCACTATAGTTATGAGTACTAAAAGCGATGGGAGCAGGATCTCCTACCAGGTAAAAACCTCCCCAGTAAAAAGGATGTGTTCTTTCTGGTGCTGCACTTTGTAAGTAAGTTAATTTTGCCTGTTGCAACGCTTTTCCCTTATTCATGCCCTCTTTTAGGTTGGTATAGAAATTTTTCATCAATGCTGGAGTTGTTTGATCAGATACTTCCCAATTAGTGAGTAGCAGGCTTTTGGTTCCAGCATACTGAAAAGCGGTTCCCAGACTCATAATTCCTTCTCCTTTGGCTATTTTTCCTGTTCCAGTATTACAGGCGCTCAGTACAGTTAACTCAGCAGGGATATCTAAGGCGAAGAGTTCGTGGCTATATAAAAGATTATCTTCTATGGTATCTTTATTCCTGGTAAAAAAGAGTTTAGAGTTCTCTGGGCGTTCGTTATCGACTTCGCCATGTAATGCCAGGTGTAGAATATTGTAATGACTCGCATTTTTCTTAAAATTAGCTTCTACGGCCTCTGATCCGTAGTAATATTGTCCATCAATGATATCAGCGATGGCTTTAATCTCTTTACGGGTTCCCGGGAGGTCATCTCCGGTATCACGTAAGGTAGCCAGACTCATATGGGTAGCATCTGCTATATTGGTGCTATCTGTAAAAGAAAAGGCTAAACATTCTTCTTGTTGCTTCGTCTTATTATTTGTGGAGACTATCTTTTGGTTAAAGAATAAAGTAGCTGAATTGGCATAAGTAATGACATAATCTTTTAGCAGATATGATAATTCTTTGGGATTGTTGGAGACATCCTCTTGGTTTACTAAAAGCTCAAAATTAAGGTGCCATAATGGGCCATCAGGCACAATAATCAAATTTTCTCCTACCAATTGATCTTTGATAGGAGCAATGAGTGTTTTATATAATTTGTATGCTTGTGTTTTATAGGTGGTTGTATTTTTACGGGTAATGGTTGTTCTTAGTTGTTCTACTTTTTGTGTGAGTTTAGGGGTAGCTAATTCTTTGACATCGATCTTATGTTTAGAAATGGTAAAAGCATAGGTACTACTATCAGCAGTAAAAAACTCTAATAAGGTAGTGTGGTCATCTAGTTTTTGTTGGATTTCAGCTACAGAAACTACTTCATTGTTATATTTTAGTTGATGGTATTTAGGATAGTTTTTTTCCAGAAGTTGTGTAATAGAATCTTGTTTTCTATTAATATCGAATAGTTTGCTTTCGTAGGTATTTATTTTGGTAGAATCACTTACTTTGTTAGCAAGTTCTTCATTGATTTTAGATCTATAAAAAGCTTTGTTTATTTTTAGGTTTTTTTCTTGTTGAATGAGATCATCCGGAATACCAGAAAAGTTTTTGGCATTGGCATCGTTTAAGAGATCTTTAAGCGTATTAGATTTGCTTTTTTCTGAGTAATGAAATACTTTATCTAAAATTTGCCATTCTTTCTTATGATTATAAACCAATAATTGAGATTGTATTGCATTTGAATAAACTTCTTTTGCCTGTCTGTTAAATAATATTTTATCCTGATAATTTTGAAATGATTTTCTGATGTTTTCAATCAAAAATTCCGCTTTTTGATAAGTAACAATACTTTTATTAAGATATTCAAAATCTTTATATTTTAAAGATAAAGATTGAAGAGTTTTTGACTTTCCCTGAAGAGTTTCTAACAATAATTTATAATCATAATAATTATCAATATCAAAAGCAGTTTGAACATCTTTATGATTATTATTTCTAGAATTTGAAATAAATGCTTTTTCAAAATAGGAAATCGCCTTTTCATATTTTTGTTGTTCGTTATATATGGTTGCTATTTTAATATAATAGAATGTGTTAAATATATGCTGTTCTCCATATATATTATTTAAAACTCTTAGTGTTTTTATATAGTGTTTTAAAGCATCCTTATAATTTGCTTTTTCAAAATAAAGATTAGCTATATTATCATATGACCCTTCAATACTAAGAGTATGTTCATCAACAAGAGAATTACGTATTGTTAGACTTTTGTTATAATATTTTAATGCCATATCGGATCTATTTTTTCTACCAAATACATTTCCTATATTGTCATATGCACTTGCGACATTATCGTTATTTTCTCCAAATATATCTTTATAAATTTGGAGCGCTTTTTTGTAATAATTTAAAGCCTTATCATTATCCTCTTTATTCAAATAAACATTACCTAATAAGGTGTATAGATCTCCAATTTCTTGATTACGTTTTCCATAATATTTAAGCCCTATATCTAAACTTTTTTTATAATAAGAAAAAGCCTTATCATACTCTCCTTTGTCAAGATAAACCGTACCCAAATTTTGGTATACCGCCTTTAAGCCTCTTAAATCTTTTTGTTTTTTAAGAATTGACAATGCCATCTGAAAATAATATAAAGCATGATTAAAATCTTTAAGATTTTTATATATTAGCCCCATATTTACATAAGTATAGGCCAAAGACACATGGTTTTCTCCTAAGTTCTTAATTTTTATTTTTGCACTTTTTTCATAGTATTTTATAGCATCATTAAACTTCCATATAACACCATTTACAATCCCTATATTATTATATATATATCCTGTTTTTTTATGATTTGGACCTAATGTTCCTAAATAAATCGCTAACGTTTTTTTATAATAATTTAATGCTTTTTCATAATTAGAGTTTTCCAAAATATGATACCTATATTATTATAGGATTTTGCAATTTCTAAATGGTTTTCTGTTTTCTGGTAATATTTTTTGTTGAATTTGTAATGCCTTTTGATAGCATTTCATGGCATTATCAAAATCCGAAATATTCTCATAATAATTTCCAATATTATCATAAGCATATGCTTCTTCTTGATTCTTTCTGATAAGATATTTTTCAAGTATGCTTAAAGCTTTTTTAGCATTTTTAAACGAGGTCTCCAATTTTCTATTACGCCACATGCTCTCAGAAATACCATTATAACAACCAGCCATCCGTTCCCAAGCGTTTTCTTTTTTATAAATGGGTAAAGCCTTCTTAAAATATACAATAGCACTATCCAGTTTACGGTCAGTTAGTAAAGAATCGGCTTTCTTAAAATATTGAGATGCCAGAAGTGTATCTTGTAGCGTTTTACTTTGAGCAAAAGTAATAGAGGTAAAAAACAAAAAGATGAGGGTAGTTTTTAGCAGATGCATAAGCTTTTATTAAAAAGTAATGTTAAAGATATGCTTTTTTGGATAATGACTGTGGTGTTTTTAAAACACACCCCTAGCCCCTCTCAAGAGGGGAATACCTATTTTCGTTTTCGATATAATACTCTAATACCCTTCCCTCTAGAGAGGGATAGCATTTCAGTTTTGCCTGTGGCGAAGCTAGAAATCCTTGGGTGTGTTGTTTGCTGTTTTTCTTTATGGTGAACACACCCCTAACCCCTCTCGAGAGGGGAATACCTATTTTCGTTTTCGACATAATACTCTAATAGCCTTCCCTCTAGAGAGGGATAGCATTTCAGTTTTGCCTGTGGCGAAGCTAGAAATCCTTGGGTGTGTTGTTTGCTGTTTTCCTTTATGGTGAACACACCCCTAACCCCTCTCGAGAGGGGAATACCTATTTTCGTTTTCGATATAATACACTAATAATCTTCCCTCTAGAGAGGGATAGCATTTCAGCTTGCGCCTTTTGGCAAAAGTTAGAAATTCTTGGGTGTGTTTTTCAAATATGCTTATCATATAGTAACAATACCGACCTAACCTCTCTCCAAAGTGGAACTATAGTATAATCAATCTGATTTACGACCTTCTCAGATATCCGAACTTCTGTAAATCAAGGATGCCTTTGACCGGAAACAAATTACCATCTTTTACCAAAAGATTTCTATCAGCAACTACCAATACATCCTCATAATAATGATCAGTAATAAGAATCCCTTTTTGATTCTTTACAGATGCCAAAAGTTCCTTGATCAGTTCCTTATAATCAGGTTGTATCATCGAAAAAGGTTCATCCAGCATTAAAAATGGATGCTCTAAATGGCATAATAATACCACTTCGAGATATCTTAACTCCCCCAAAGCTAGTTTGCCTATTTTGGTTTTTTCTATTGTGTGAATTCCTTTGGTATAAAATATCTTGTCCTGATCTTCTCCTTTTGGGAATAACAAAGGAATAATGTCACGTACGCTTTTTTCTTTTGGTAAAAAAGAATCTTGTGGCAAATACCCAATTCTTCTGTCCGGGATCATGTCTTTAGCTTGGATGTCTTCATAATCAATACTTATCTTTATGGTATCTGCTTTTGTCGTACCAAAAACACATTGCAATAAAGTAGATTTTCCGGTGCCGTTACTCCCAAATATCCCTACAATTTCTCCAATTTCGCATTGAAAAGAAACGGTATTGAGAATTGTTTGCTTACCAAAAGATTTTGTAAGATTCGCTATAGATAGATGACTCATAGTGCTTCATTATAAAAAAACTACTAATAAAAATATCAAGGGTAGTGATATTACTATATTTATAAAAAAAACCTTTTGTATCAGGTCTGATTTGGTAAAGCCCAGGTTAGCATACAGATAATATTCATCATTTTTGAAAACCTTAAAACCCTGTAGTCCTATCCAAATACCGGCGGTGTTAAACAAAAATATACTCCAGTAAAACCCGGTGATAAGACTCATAAACAGGCAAAAAGCCAAATTAAATAAGTTTACATCACAGAAGAATTTAAAAATCGCTCTATAATAGTACATTCATATATGGATTGGTTGGTAAAAAATAACGGTATACTGTGAAACTAAATCTCGTTTTTATCGTTATTTTGTTATCATAAAAACCTATCCAATCAAGACTTGTTGCAGAAATCAACTTTATTTGTGGTATTAGCACTACCGATAACAGGCTAAAAACTCTAGTTTTGTAAGTGATGCGCATTTTTACGGTTTTAGGTTTTTTACTTCTTTTTGCACATATCTCCCATGGGCAAGATGCTTCTGATACGTTTAGAAGTAAAAAGGTTCCTGTAATGGATACTATCCGAATTGATTCTGTGAGTATCAATTCTCTGGATTTTAGAATAATATCAAAACAAGGTATAATTATAGATAGCACCTTATATGCTATTAATTATCAAAAAGCTGCATTGGTTCTTTCTCCTCAGCTACAAACAGAAAACGACTCTATCACGATAGAATATTATAGGTATCCTGATTTTTTGACTAAAAAATATTTTGAATTTGACCCTTCTATTATCGTAGAAGATACTGATGGTTTACAGAAACTCTATAGCTTATCTTCGCCTACAAAAAAAGGAATATTTACGCCATTTGATGGATTAACTACAAACGGAAGCATTTCTAGAGGAGTCACTGTAGGGAGCAATCAAAATACAGTATTAAATTCTGAATTAGATTTACAGATCTCAGGGAAAATAAGTGAGAATATATCGCTACGTGCTTCTATACAAGATGCCAATGTACCGGTACAGCAAAGTGGATATTCCCAGAATCTCGATGAATTTGATCAGGTTTTTATAGAACTGTATTCCAAAAACTGGAACGTCCGTGCCGGAGATGTACAATTGCAAAATACCACGAGTTACTTTAATAGATTTACCAAAAATGTACAGGGAATATCTATTCAAGGAACGTTGGATCATACGGAATCCAAAACCAATGTATTTGCATCCGGAGCCTTGGTAAGAGGTGTTTTTACCAGAAGCCAGTTTACTGGGCAGGAAGGTAATCAGGGGCCTTATAAATTAACAGGACCTAATGGCGAGTTATTTATTCTCATTGTATCTGGTAGCGAACGTGTATACGTGAATGGATTACTACTGGAACGTGGAGAAAACAAAGATTATATCATTGATTACAATGCCGGAGAAGTACGTTTTAATCCTACATATCCTATCACATCAGATATGAGAATATCTATAGAATACCAGACTACAGAGAGAAATTACTCCAGAATTATTGCCTATGGCGGAGGTGCTCATGAGGGTGAAAAACTAAAAATTGGAGCTTTTGTATACTCAGAAAATGATGCTAAAAACCAACCGCTTCAGCAAAACCTAAGTGATCCTCAAAAAGAAATTCTTTCTAATGCTGGAGATGATCGTACCCAAATGATATCACCCTCTGCTGTTCCAGACGTGTTTAGTGAGAATAAAATCTTATATCGGATAGACACTATAGATGGTCAGGATGTCTTTGTTTTTTCTAATAACCCGGAAGATGAATTGTTTAATGTACGTTTCTCTCTGGTAGGGAGTAATCAGGGAGATTATATTATAGGAAATGTATCTACTATCAGTAGAATTTTTGAGTATGTAGCGCCGGTAAATGGAGTCCCACAAGGGAACTATGCTCCAATCATAAGATTAGAGGCGCCTACCAAGTTACAAACCGCAGTAGTCCAGGGTTCTTATACTCCTAACAAAAAAACAGCTATTGGGTTTGAACTCTCCGGAAGTAAAAACGACCTGAATTTGTTTTCTGATCTGGACGATGATAATAATGATGGTGTCGCAGGAAGACTTCAAATTATGCATCGTATTTTTTCTAAAGACAGTAGCTGGACTATGAATGCTTTTGCAAACGGGGACTATGTGCAAGATGAATTTAAAAGTATCGAAAGAATTTATAATGTAGAATTTAATAGAGACTGGAACCTGAATAATCCGTTGGGTGATCAACAATTTTTTACTTCGGGGGTAGAGCTTCTTCATCCCAGAAAAGGCTTTTCGCGCTATTCATTTCAGCATCTTAATTTCTCAGATAATTATAACGGAAATCGTCATCTTTTAAGTACAGAACTAGCACTTAATAACCTGGGAATTTCTGTATACTCAAGCCTTCTAAATAGTAAAAATGAACAATTAGATTCCAGGTTTTTTAGAATATATGGTAATCTTACGTATCGTTTTCCTAAAAACTGGATAGGTGTTAAAACAGGTATAGAAGAGAACAAAGAAATTAATCTTACCGATCAAACCTTTACCTTAAATACGCAACGATTTAGATCCTACGAAGTATATAGTGGAGTAGGGGATAGTACAAAAATCTATGCAGAAATTGGATATAGACATCGTATCAATGATAGTGTTAAAAATAATCTTCTGGATAAAGTGAGTACCTCGAATACGTATTTTCTTAAATCTAACTTATTAAACACTACAAATACACAACTATCATTATTTGTGAATTACAGAACATTAAACAATGAAGATCAAAATCGTGAAGACGAACAATCCTTAAATTCGAGATTACTGTATAATCAACGCTTTTTTGGAAGTAAAATAAATTGGAATACTGTTTTTGAAACCAATAGCGGAACCTTACCTCAGCAGGAATTTACCTATGTGCAAGTAGATCCGGGGCAAGGAACATTTACCTGGAATGATTATAATGAAAACGGGATACAGGAACTGGAAGAATTCGAAATCGCTCAGTTTACCGATGAGGCTATCTACCTGCGGGTATTGCTTCCTAATCAACTTTTTATAAAAACACATCAAAACAGACTGAGCCAGATCATTACCTTAAATCCGCTTTCCTGGACCAGTTCAGAAAATAGTGCAAAAAAACTGTTATCACACTTCTATAACCAGACTTCTTATATAATTGACCGCAAAAACCGTAGAGAGGATAACTCATTTGATATTAATCCATTTCGAGAAAACGATCAGGAATTAGCATTGAATCTAAGTTTTAGGAATACAGTATTCTTTAACAGAGGGAAGCAACGATACACTACCTCATATACGTATTTGTCTACAAAGAATACAAATCTACAGGTTACAGGGCTTCAGGAAAATAATATACAAAGTCATCAATTAACTTTTACGCATAAAATGGCAAAAACCTGGCTCTTTGATTTAAGGAATGAACTATTAGAAACAGAAAGTGTATCAGAAAATTTTATCAATAGAAATTACCTCTTGGAAGGGTATAAAATAGAACCCAAACTTTCTTATTTACTTTCTCCCCAGACACAATTTAGTATCTCTTATTTACTAAATGATCAAGAAAATTCTTCTGGACAAGAGGCAATAGCACAGCAAAGATTTGGAGCTTCTTTTATGTATGCAAACAAACAACAAGTTTCTATTACTGGTGAGTTTAACTACTTTAATAATGATTTTACAGGAAATGCTTTTTCACCAGTAGGGTATCAATTGCTAAATGGTTTACAACCCGGAGATAATTACACCTGGTCTGTATTGGCACAGAAAAAATTAACCAAATATCTGGACCTTAATATATCATACTTAGGTAGAAAAAGTGAAACAGCAAATACAATTCATACAGGAAGTATACAACTTAGAGCGTATTTCTAACTATTTTTGTATTGTTTATGCCAATTCTGAATTGAATTTGTTCATAAGAATACCATTTTTTTGTGTCAGGAAAAAAGATGCAGTTTTTTGGATAAATGGTTATACCGGTTCTTAAGTGAAATCACGGTAAACTGAATCAAATTATTTTTGAATTCAGCTGAGAAAGAAAATTTATAAGTAGTAGCTACTATTGATGCCATTTATTTCGAAGTGTGGAACAAAAAGAAATGATTTTAGCAAGTAATTTTATTGGAGAAAAAGTATTAATCTGGCTGATATAAAATAAAAGAGATTATAATTCTTAAAATCGAAGCAATGAAAAATATTTTAAAAATTAGTATACTGGGGATTTCTATATTGCTGGTTAGTTGTATAACTACAAAAGGAACGGATAGTAAAAATAACGAAAAAGAAAATATCGCCTCAGTAAATACTAAAGAAATGGAAGAGAAAGGGTTTATTAAAGGGACTATTACATTGACTGAAAAATCTAGAGGTTGTCAATATATTATCAGTGTAGAGAAATACAAAGACAAGCTTGATCCTATCAATCTACACGATTTCTTTAAAACAGAGATTCCCGAAAAAATATGGGTAAAATATAATAGTTTACGAATGAAAAGCAGGTGTAATGAAGCGAGACCTGTATCCATTACTGAAATACAGAAACGAGTGGATTAATTAACAGAGAATTTTGCTGACTTTCCTGTTTTGCCATTTCCTAATTTTACAAAATAAATGCCTTTACTGGCATACGACATGTCTAATGAATAGGTGAATCTACCACTCGCATCTTTTTCTATGAGATTAGAAGCTATTGTTTTACCATCAACACTATAAACACTTAGTCTCAAAATATTATCTGCATTAGAATCACTCATTGTAATGAGAAACTGGTCATTTGGCTGCGTAACCACTATCAAATTTTCATTAGGTATAGTGTTTTCTCCAATTTCTACTCTATAATCGTGGGTACTGCCAAACTGCATGGATCCGCAAGCATCATTAAGCCGTGCTCCATTATTCTCATTGGTATCACCAGCACGAACCCTTAATAAATGCGATCCCAAAGTGGCATTGTCACCTAATGTAAGAGCAAAATTTTGATCTACATTTTGTCTGTTAATAATCTCATTACTTATAAGCAGCTCATCTTCATCAAAAATGGTGTCATCATTAAAATCTATCCAAAGTGAAAAACGCTCAGAATCTCCATTGGCAAAACCACTTTGAACGGTTAAGATATAAACATCTACTGCTTTATCCAGATTAATTACCAAATCTGTAAAATTTTCATACCCTGTATTACAGGAAATACCTCCATTAGTGACATTCGATAATTTAAAAAACACGAGACCATCTCCAAATCTGGCACAATCTGATGTTGGAGAACATAGGCTATGCTCAACATCTTTGAATATTACATCATTACTGGTATCCTGATCATTGACCAGTGCAGTTCCTATCTCAAAAGTATATATACCGAATTCTAACAAATCAGCAGTTGCTGTAAATGTATACTCTATAGATTCTCCTACCCCAACCGTTCCTGCAAAAGTTTCGTTGACCGTTGTGCCTCCATTTATAGTATAGAAAACAGGAATATTTGATTGAGGAGAACCTCCAAAATTCTGAATCTTAATAACAACTGATTCGGTAGATGAAAGACCTCCTGTGGATATTGGTGAAACTAAACTAATTACGCCCACATCATTGGGCAATAAATTAAATACCTCTCTGGTGGTACAATCATTCTCAGGAGTGACGTCACCAGTGTTATTCGTTTCTGCTGTTATAAAAGAACTACCAAGACTTGTAAGATCAGCAGTAGCATTAAAAGAAAATGATGCTGATTGTCCGGCTGCAATGGATCCTGTAAAAATTTCGTTAACCGCAGTGCCTCCATTGATAGAATAGCTTACAGGAATATTACTTTGCGTGGTGGATCCAAAATTCTGAATGGTAATGGTTATAACTTCAGCTGTAGTAAAAGAAGCATCATCCGGGGCATCAATACTTATTACTCCCACGTCATTAGCCACATTACCAGCTATTTTAAAAACTCCTACAATATCTCTGGCATTATTCCCAGAACTTTCAAAATATTCTCCGATATGCCAAAACGTTTGATCGTCAACCGGATCTACAGTGAGATGAGCATAATCACCATAACGAAATTGTGTAGTTTCATTAATAGCAGTTCCTAATGCTATCGTTTCTTCGCTAAAGGTCATAGTTCCTGGCGGATCATCAGCTAATCGCCCAGTATATCGTAAAGAAGCAAAACTATCAGCATTTGCTCCATTAGCAACAGTTCCCATCGAGGTATACCCCATTCCTATATTTCCAAAGATATCCATAGCCATACTTCCACACCAGGCACTCTTGCCACCAGGAGAGGTATAAGTACCTTCCTGAAACACAAACCATGGTTGTCCATCACCATTCTGGCGTATTTCATACCACCTGATGCCTGCAATATTATCTGAATTTGCCCGGTCATCAACATCTACAGCAAAATTCAGTACTACCGAATTGTAATCACAAAATCTTCTATAATTTGTAGCATGCATAATCGCACCTTGTAATGCATCAATATCTTGCCCATCTGTTCCCGGTTGTGGGATATTTCCAAAACTTCCTCCATCAAAAGTAGAATCAAAAGAAGTTATGTTTCCATTACTTACTGTAAGTTCTTCTGCTTCTGTTATAGTAGATGCAGCTGGATTAACCCAATCTACATTAATAGTCCATAATTTTAAAGCGTCTTCAGGAACTCCTCCCCAGGCATCATCCTGAAAATAAATAACTTTAGCATCACCAGTGGGCGGGAGTATTTTTCCTATAGCATTAAACGAAGCAGGGCTGTAAAAACCCCCTATACGAGCTCCGGGTAATGGAAAACCAACCATCTTGGCATCACTTGCTCCTGCCAGCATCTGTTCTCTCTCGATTGCATACACCACTTCACTTTCTTGTACAGTTCCCTGATTTTTATTAGCGGTTACATAATATCCATCTGACCAAATCGAAAACTTGGTATAATCAGGAAAATTTGATCTGTCCGTTCCGCCTGTATTAAAACGATATGTATACCAGCCATCATTTACAGGGTCTGGTCCTCTACCTACAGCAACCAGAAATCCATTAGGAGTAGCACTAAATTGAGTGATTACAAATCGATCTGCAAAATTATCATAAAATACGATAGGATCTCCTTTTGTCTCTCCCGGAAATATATTTGCCAATGATGTAGAAGGTACGAGTACATTACCATTCCTGTCGTGGATAGCAAAGGCAGAATTCTTAGCACTTAAATAATGATTGGGTCCTACAGCTCCCGTAGGATCAGTAGGAGCAATAAAACTGGCATTAGCCTCAAAAATTAAGGAAGGAGATTTATTTACTCTCCGGTTTCTTGTGTTTTTTTGTTTTGATACTAATGGGTCTGCACCTTTTGGTAAGCCTTTCCCAGGTACAATTTTATTAGCTCCGGTTCTTCTGGGATTTATATCTCCGGTTCTGGGAGCTTCAGGAATCAGTTTTCTACCAAGCAAAGAGGGTACCTCTTTCATTTGACCAGAAGTGGTATGCATAGTAGCATTCATGGTTTTTTTTTCCTGAGAAAAACCAATCACATAGCTAATTAGAAAACAAAGGAAAAATATCCTTTTCATACCACAGTTTAAATTTTTAGTCGAGAAATATCTCAATTTTTACACTAAAATACAACTAATCATTCAAAATATGATAACTGTAAAATATCGAAACTATTATATTTTAATTTTAAAATAAAATGCGTCCCATACCTTATAGTACTAATAAAAGAGTAAAATTCCCTATTTTTTAATGTATTTTTATTAGTCAAAATGCATCGTTTTTGAACATATTATTTACCCAATTTTAGAACTAAAATTTTAGACCGATTTACTGGTAAAAAAAATACATCTTATATTGTGCAGGTACATTAAAAAAATCTACAATAAATCAAAGCACTTATGACGATCTCAGAATTCATTGATAAACTTATTGCGAACCATCAAGAAATTAGTTTTCAGGAAATTATAGAAACCATTGATATGCATTATAATTTTACACCCACACAATTTACTAATGGAAATCAAGAAAATAAAGCTGGAGAAAATTCAGGATCATGCAAATTATTTTCTTTTGCAAAGCTTCACAATCTGAACAAAGAACAAACCTTATTATGTTTTGGAGACTATTATAAAGGTGTTCTCAATACACCCGATGGAACAGATCATCAAAATATTCGGAATTTTATAAAAACAGGATGGGAAGGTATTTCGTTTGCAAAAACTACGTTGTCCAAAAAATAAGAAATTGTAATTTATTGGTTTCCTTCTAATTTTTTTTGCAATTTCACCCAAGGTTATTTGTCGATTCGGATTGATGAGTAAAGAAGAGATAGGATCATAAACAGGCATTAAGATTTTCTCATCAATTGTGATAGCACTGTATGCTATGTTTATTTTCTCATCAACATCATAAATAGGCATATTATCAGTACCGTGATTATCCCGGTTATGATCAGAAATTAAAGAAGTAGGTGTTTTTTTTATTTTCTTTTGTAACTTTTTCCTGACCATGAACACCAATAGGTATAAAGCCAAGTAAAACAAGAAGGTGATATTTAGAAAACAATATACCCATAAGTAAGAATTTTGTATGATGTAATACTAGTTTTGATTTAAAATTACATATTTTTTTAAAAGGACTACAGATTAATTTAAAAATTACACGTATCTCTAAACGTTTTGATTATACCATATTTATTGTTGCCATAATAGTACTGGTGCTTTGGCAATTACCCTATTTTGGTTGGTTTCAATATCCATTTAGGTTACTGGGCACCTGGTTTCATGAGATGGGTCATGGACTTACTGCCGTATGTATAGGTGGAGATTTTAAGCATCTGGAAATTTACGAAAATGGGGGAGGCGTTGCTTACTACAGTCTGGAAGGAAGTTATCTACCAGCATTTATCGGTAATGCATTAGTCGCTGCGGGAGGACTGCTGGGACCGGCAATAACGGGTTCAATTTTAATAGCTTCTGCCAGGTCACATAAAAGTTCTATGATTACGCTTAGAGTTTTAGTAGGACTTATGATTCTTTCGTTGATCATATGGATACGATCCTTTTGGGGAATTGCTGTGATGAGCACATTTATAGTGTTACTGTTTGTGATTACATTATTCAAAAACAGAAAATTAGAAGTAATTACTATTCTATTCTTAGGATTACAATCAGTACTCAGCACGTATCTCCAATTAGATTATTTGTTTACCAAACAGTTCGAAAGAGATGGCACAATCCAGATTTCAGACACCCAAGCTATTGCAGAAAACTTGATTGGAACATATTGGATGTGGGCTATTTGTATTGTTTTAATTAGTATGTACTTGCTTTGGAAAAGTTTTCAGTATTATATAAAGAAATAGAAAATTAGGATAAAGTCTGATAAATTTTAGACTTTCTATCACTCACGTAATGATTTTTCTAAACAAGTTTTCAGTTATTGATATTATTTTTAAGTTGAAATTTCCTGTAAACAGAGCTACAATTTTTTATTCTGAAACTGATACGATTTATAACTAAAAATTTCGCATATTCATCGTTTCTTTTTCCTTTCTACTTCGTTTAAAAAATAAACCGTAGCTATAGCTATGCTTGATTTTTTTGCCTTGCATAAAGAAAAAATAATTCAATGAATTTATACGAATTTTTTAATCACAAATCGTATGAGGTGAAAAATGAACATGGTATTTCAGTAAATTCAAAAGATGATATAACACCTAATTTGGGTTTTATGCCCTGTTAAAAAAACTGTTACCTCCCATATAATTCATATCAAAATCTTGCTGACCCGTATAATTTTTTTCAAGTCTTAGGTTAGAATACTATTCATATCAGGATAAGATCTACAAATAACTAATTACAGGATTTATTGATTCTAAAAGGTATGGCTACCGGAAAAAATCCAAATAGGAAATGATATAATAAAAAGATAGAAAATACATCCTATGTATACAGGGGTAAATACGGGTTTATGGGGTGTAACTACTTAATTATAAGTCTACAATATGGTGATCCAGTAGTTTTTTGATTAGTTTTAAACAAAGAAACCAGTTTAACGTAAAATTTTCACACAAAATGGAACAAATAATCGAAGAAAAACAGTTGATGACCCAACAGCAAGCACAAAGCATACAACGATGGCAACAGGAGGAAGTACTATTATTAGCGAGGCATTTTCAGAGACTAAATGTAGGTAAATCACCATTTAGTGGTCACTTTACACGTACCAATTGTTTTGTCATGAAACCAGATGATGTACATACACTCAATACACTAAAAAATATCAGCAGGATTAGGATATATATGAGCCTGGAGGAAGAAGATAAAGAACGTTTTACTTTTTGTCCAATTATCAATATAAAATTTGGAACTGATAACCAACGGTGGTTTACCTTAGAGCCTATATATCAGCAACCTGAGAAACCAATATTACCTGATACAGATGTAAACACGGGAGGAACTATCGTTCCGGGTATATTTAAGGAAATGATTTTGGCAAACTGGATGAGTATAGAGGATAATCTGATCGATGATCTTTTTGTGGCAAAAATAGTAACAAGCAGTACACTGGTACGTGTTAATTTTTTTGAAGTTAACAGTGCGACCATTCTTGAACTTTTTAATACAACGCTTCATAATAATATTTCGGAGTTTGTGGTATATCCCGGGATTGATATGAACAAATTTCAGGATAGAAATATGATTTCATTTACTCCCGTGATTGGGGTTACTCCCAAGAACGAAGTAGCAACCGAAATCATATCCAGACATGGATTGGCAGAGTTTACAATTGATCAGATTTTTATGGAATATCTTACTCCTTGTCCTCCAACTTGCACTTAATATTGATTAATAAAAATGTTTCGATGAGTAAAGAAGTATTTGAGAACTTGACATTATTAGCTTTTATTTTATTATTTACTCCCTTAGTAGTTTCTATTTTTAGACTTAAATTTTTAAATCTGACACAGAAAAGATTATATCTTTTAATTTTAGCAACTATAATAATAGAAATTATTTCTAGATTATTATGGTATAAAAAGATGAATAATTTGCCATTATATCATTTTTATGCTGTCATCGAATTTTTATTGATTATTAATATTTATAGAGCGGTATTATCAAAATTATTTTCTAAAACATTCTTTATCGTGTTGGGTGTTGGTTTTGTATTATTTGCTATAATCAACACCCTGTTTTTTCAGAATTTATATACCTTTAATTCTAATGTGACTTCCACCTTGGGCGTATTGGTTATTTTTATTGCACTCAGCTATTTTTATGCCTTATTAAAAGAAGTAAAATATAGTGCTCTGGAGAGGAATCCCATGTTTTGGATTAATTCTGGCTTTTTGATTTATTTTTCGAGTAACTTAATCCTGTTTTATATTAATAACAGCCTGTTCAAAGGTGTTACAGAAGCTAGTCACATTGTTTGGGGGCTTCATGCGATTGTAAATATTGTCTTGACCATTTTTTATACCATTGCTTTATGGGTACATCCGAAGAAGCTATAGCCTTACAAATTATTATCATAGGGATGATCGTAATTTTTTTGCTATCCCTATCGGTGATCCTGTTTTTTATAGTATATCAGCGTAGATTGCTTGCCCAGCAAAAGAAACATCAGAAATTAGAATCAGAATATCAAAAAGAACTGCTTACAACATCGATCCAGAGCCAGGAAGAAGAACGAAGTAGAATAGCCAAAGAATTGCATGACGATGTGGGTGCAATGCTGACAACTACCAAGTTGTATATCGGGCAAATAACACCAGAACTGCCACCAGAAGAATTAACAGCGATTGCTCATAAAATAAATGGTTTTTTTGATGATATGATTCAGAGTGTGCGCAGTATCTCTCAGGATTTAAGACCTATTGTTTTAGAGAAATTAGGATGTATAGAAGCGATACAGAGCCTGGTACAAACGATACAGGATACAGGAAAAATTGAGATTTCTCTTATCAATAACGCCACGATTAGTATCGCAAAAACAAAAGAGTTAAATCTTTATAGGATTATACAGGAATTGATAACCAATACGATTAAACATGCAGCAGCTTCTGCGATAAAGATTGAATTAAAAAATATAGATAATAAATTGATCATTATATATGAAGATGATGGAAAAGGTTTGGATCAAAAACAAAAGAGATACAAAAAAGGATTAGGACTCAATAATATAGAGAGCCGACTGTCTGTTTTATCAGGAAGTATCCATTTTATGAAACAAACATCAGGAATGAAAATACAACTCGAAATTCCGCAATAAGAAATATCTATCTTTTTGATTATTAATTGATTAATTTAAATCACATTATACTCATGAAATCTATAAAATTAGGCTTAGTTGATGATCATACACTCTTTAGAGAAGGGATAAAATCACTATTGGATAAGATTCCGACTATCGAACTGGTCTTAGAAGCAGTAAGCGGCAAAGATCTATTAACAAAATTGAACGGTACCATACCAGATGTTATTTTACTAGATCTGGAAATGGAGGATATGAATGGAATGGATACTACCCTGCAGCTAAAAAAACGTTTCCCAAACATAAGAATAATCATTCTGACTATGCATAAAGAAGAACGGATGATTTCTTATCTGATGGAGATAGGGGCGAATGGATATTTATTAAAAGATACTAATAGAGAAGAGCTGGAAGATGCTATTAAATCCGTATATAATAGAGGTTTTTATTTTAATCCATTTGTCTCTCAGGCATTATTAAAAGGTCTTAAAAACAAAGGAGCCAGACCTCCCGTATTTAGCAAGGATTATCACCTTACCAATAGAGAACTTGAAGTCTTAGAATTAGTCACTAAAGAATATACAACCGCAGAAATTGCAGAAACACTATTTCTAAGCATACGGACTATAGAGGGGCATCGCAAAAACCTGATGGTTAAACTAGGTGTAAAAAACACTGCAGGATTGATCATAACAGCTGTAAGAGAAAAGATTATTTCTGTCTAAACTTATTTTGATAACTGGCAAGTTGCTTTGAGCACAGCTAATTTAGGGTCGTAATCCACCAGGTATTGCCATAAGGATCTTTAAATCCAGCTGCACGGGCTCCATAATCTTCTTCCATGGGATTCATCAACGATTTAGCACCAGCATCTATTGCATTAAAATAGGTTTGGTCAGTATCTTTTACATATACATACATAGAGGTATGCTGCGCGGGGTATGTTTTTGATGCTTCTGTGATCATAATCGTACTATCTCCTATCACGACCTCAGAATGTTGAATCTTGTGTTCTTTATTGACACTGCGAATCATTTCCTGAGCATTGAATATTTTTTTGATAAAATCAATAAACTCTTCTGCCTGTTCTATTATTAAATATGGCATTGCTTGCTGATGTCCAGCTGTGATTTTCATTCGTTGCATTATCAAAATATAATTTAGTATACAACGAAAAAAATAATTAAAATATTTTAGCGCCAATCACCTATATATCAATGAAGCGGGATAAAAAAGACTTATAATTTGGCAAAATAAATAAATATTTCCCCATAAATTACCTATATCTTTTTAATAGAAACCAACTACCTTCCAGACAGTAACCCTATGATTGGTTCATCAATGCTTCAATTTCTTCTGCTTCTATTGGGATAGTAGCCATTAGGTTAAAAGGAGTTCCTTTTTCCTGGATGACTACATCATCTTCTAATCTAATACCAAAACCTTCATCAGGAATATAGATTCCAGGTTCTACAGTAAAGACCATATTTGGCTGCATAGGTTCTGTCAGAATTCCGTAGTCATGAGTATCTAACCCAATATGATGAGAAGTACCGTGCATAAAATATTTTTTATAAGCGGGCCAATCAGGATCTTCGTTTTGTACAGCAGCTTTATCAATAAGTCCAAGTCCCAATAATTCTGAGGTCATGATTTTACCAACTTCTTTATGATACGCTGCCCAGATAGTACCTGGTACCAGCATGTTTGTCGCTTCATTTTTTACTCTTAACACAGCGTCATATACTGCACGCTGACGTTTACTAAATCTTCCGGAAACAGGAATCGTACGACTTAGATCACTGGAATAATTAGCATATTCTGCTGCTACATCCATAAGAATTAATTCTCCTTCCTTACATTGCTGATTGTTTTCTAAATAATGTAGAACATTGGCATTAGTACCACTGGCAATAATAGGAGTGTAAGCAAAACCTTTGGATCTATTATTAATAAACTCGTGTAATAATTCTGCTTCGATATTATATTCCCATACCCCTGGTTTTACAAAACTGAGCAATCGCCTAAATCCTTTTTCGGTAATGTTACAAGCAGTTTGCATCAGGTCAATCTCTATCGGGTCTTTGACAGAACGTAATCGTTGTAATATGGGATTACTCTTTGCAACTGCGTGGGCAGGATATTTGTTTTTCCACCATTTGGTAAAACGATCTTCTCTGGTTTCAGTTTCTACGTTAGATCTATAATGCTCATTGGTATTGACATAAACGGTATCACACTGAGTCATAATCTCAAAGAAAATCTTTTCCAGATCCTGCAGCCAGTATACCGTTTTGATTCCAGAAGTTTCAAAAGCTTTTTCTTTAGTCAGTTTTTCACCTTCCCAGATGGCAATTAGTTCACTCGTCTCTTTAAGGAAAAGGATTTCACGATGCTTTTCCTTTGGAGCATCCGGAAAAAGGACTAATATACTTTCTTCCTGATCTACACCACTTAGATAAAAAATATCTCTATGTTGTTCAAACGGCATCGTACTATCTGCACTAATAGGGTAGATATCATTACTATTAAAAACCGCAATACTATTGGGTTTCATTTTGGCAGTAAAATGGTGTCTGTTTTTTATAAATAGGTTTTTATCTATGGAGTGATATTTCATGAGTTCAGTTTATTTAAATGTCCATTATCGAATTCCAAAAATACTAAAGCCAAAAGCATGTATTGTTAAACAATAGGTAAAAATTTTGACACTTTAGTAGCATTATATACATTCAACCACTAAATTTCCTTCAGCATGAAATCATCTACCGTTACTTTTTTATGTACACTTGTTTTTAACGTACTTCTTTCTCAGCAACCGGCTACTCTGGCTGAAGTAATACAGAAAGGGCTTCGTCAAAAAACAAAACTCGAGCAATCATCTATCGTAAAGAATATTCCTTTTGAGAATATAGGACCATCCGTAATGAGTGGTCGAGTGGTGGATGTCGCTGTGAATCCTGATAATACAACAGAATTTTATGTAGCATATGCATCGGGAGGATTATGGCATACTGTAAATAACGGAACCAGTTTTGAACCTGTTCTGGATACTGCAGAAACCATCAATGTAGGTGATATTGCGGTAGACTGGAAAAATAATATTCTCTGGGTGGGTACCGGAGAAAATAATTCATCCAGATCATCATACGCCGGAGTAGGAATCTTAAAATCTACGGATAAAGGTAAGACCTGGAAAAATGTGGGACTTATTGATGCTCATCATATCGGGCGAATTATTATCAATCCCGATAACCCGGATGAGGTGGTTGTGGGAGTTACAGGGCATTTATACTCTGCGAATAAACAAAGAGGGATTTATAAAACTTCTGATGGAGGAAAAACATGGAAACAACATTTATTTATTAATAACAATACAGGAATAATTGATCTGGCATATGCTCCCGGAAATTTTAATATTATGTATGCTGCTGCCTGGGATAAGGATCGCAAAGCCTGGAATTTTAAGGGATCCGGAGTGGGATCTGGTATTTATAAAAGTACCGATGCAGGAATTTCTTGGAATAAAATATCTACAGATGGCAGTGGATTTCCTACCGGAGAAGGCGTAGGACGTATTGGATTGGCGGTATATGATGAGAATACCATATATGCTGTCCTTGACAATCAGTTTAGGAGAACAAAAGATAAGCAGGCTGATACAGACGCTTCACTTACCAAAGAAGATTTTAAAACCATGTCTGCAGCGACTTTTTTAAAGATAGAAGATAAAAAGTTGAATACTTATTTAAAAACAAATGGGTTTCAGGAAAAATATCGTGCAGAAAATGTAAAACAACTGGTGCGCAGTGGATCAGTAATGCCTGTAGATCTGGCAAAATATCTGGAGGATGCTAATTCACTTCTTTTTGATACTCCAGTAATCGGAGCAGAGGTGTATAGAAGTGATAACGGTGGAAAATCCTGGAAAAAAACACATACAGAATATCTGGATGATATATTTTTTAGTTATGGATATTATTTTGCACAGATACAGGTGAATCCAATACATAAAGAACATATTTATATTTCTGGAGTCCCTATCTTAAAATCCAAAGATGGAGGAAAAACCTATACTGGTATTAACAGAGAAAATGTACACGCAGATCATCATTCACTTTGGATAAATCCTAAAAACCCAAATCATCTGATCAATGGTAATGATGGTGGAGTGAATATTACTTATGATGATGGTGAGCACTGGATCAAAGCAAATCAACCCAGTGTAGGGCAGTTTTATGCTATTAATGTTGATCACGAAAAACCGTATAATGTATATGGAGGATTGCAGGATAATGGTGTTTGGATGGGATCGGTACATGCCAAAGAAGATGCACAATGGCATCAAAATGGTCATTATCCCTGGAAAAGTATTATGGGTGGTGACGGGATGCAAGTACAGATTGATAATCGAGATAACAATATTGTATATACCGGATTTCAATTTGGTAATTATTATAGAGTAAACAGCTCCATAAATGAACAAATATATATACAGCCAAAACATGAACTAGGAGAATCACCATATCGATTCAATTGGCAAACTCCTATATTACTATCACCACATAATCAGGATATTTTATATATGGGAGGTAACAAATTGATGCGCTCTATGAATCAGGGAGATGAATGGACAGCAATCTCAGAAGACCTTACCAAAGGAGGTAAAAAAGGAAATGTAGCTTATGGTACATTAACAAGTATTTCAGAATCCAGTTTTCAGTTTGGGTTAATCTATACAGGTAGTGATGATGGTCTGGTTTATGTTACCAAAAATGCAGGAGGAAACTGGGATAAGATTTCTGATAGTTTTCCAAAAGATTTATGGGTCTCCAGAGTAGTTGCATCTTCTCATAAAAAAGAACGAATATATGTAAGCTTAAATGGATATCGATGGGATGATTTTACACCCTATATATATGTTAGTGAGGATTATGGAAAAACATGGGGAAATATTGGTAAAACATTACCTATTACTGCAATTAATGTCATCAAGGAAGACCCTGAAAATGAAAATGTTTTATATGTAGGCGCAGACAATGGAGCTTATGTCTCTTTAGATAAAGGAAAAACCTGGCAATCCTTTTCAAAGGGAATACCCAATGTGGCGATTCATGATATTGTAATACAACCAGAGGCACATGATCTTTTGCTGGGTACCCATGGTCGAAGTATTTATAGAACCAATATAGAACCACTACAACTCCTGGATAATAAGATACTTTCTTTGCCTTTATACGTATTCCCAATGGATCTGGTAAAATCTTCATCCGATTGGGGAAGTTCCTGGAGCAAATGGTTGGATGCTAATGAACCGTCTACTTCAATAAAATATTATGCTAGTACAAATGGAGCCATTACTATTAAGATTTCTACAGAAAGTGATAAAATACTGCAAGAGTTTTCTACTACTTCTACTAAAGGATTTAATTATGCAAGTTACGACCTTACCTTGTCTGAAAAAGGAAGAAAAATTTTGTTAAAAGAGTATCCCGATGAAGATATTCCTGAAAAGAAAAATGGGAAGTATTATTTGCCCGTAGGAAAATATAAAGTAATTATTTCTAATGGCAAACAAATAGAAAAGACGATATTAGAAATTCACTAGAAACATACATCAGTTTTTAGTACATTTTAGAGGTTTACTCGATAATCGAGATTTATAATGCTCTGAGGCTTTCCTCGCAGTCTATTTTTTTTTGAATAAATGCCTCGTGGCTTGCCCTGAAGTAGCTTACTTTTGTAGATCTGGGAAAAGATGATATAGAAACCAATTAATATTTTTTACTTTATATAGCTTTTATTACAACCAACCATGAAGATAAACCCATATAATATAGGAATATTTTTTGCCTGTCTGATCCTTGTGATTCTCAGTGTATGGAAACTTGTCAAAAAATGGAAAAAGGATAAGACATATAGATATTTTTATGGATTTTTTATTACATCAAACCTGATTATTATTCAAGTATTATTGATGGATTTTGGTATTCATAAATTTCATCCCTGGATTCTTATGTTTTTTCTTCCATTTCAGTATCTATCTCCAGTATATTTTACAGCATTTATTTGTTACTACCTTAAAAAAGAGGAAATATATCAAAAGAATAGCGTGTATCTTTTTTTACCATTTATATCATTTTTTACGTTGTATACATTGCTTAAGGTCAACATATTTCTGGATTATGCATGGATATCAAAAAAAATATTTACTATAATCCATACAGAAGTTGATGAAAATTCTGCCTTAGCATTTAGTATTATTATTAGTATCTGGAATCTTTTAATAATTCTTAGATATGAAAATGCACTAGGCAGATTATCTTTTAAGCAGGTAAAGAAAAAAACAAAATGGATAAAAACTATCGTTGGGATATTTATTACATTTAATATCCTTTGGTTATTAACTATTATATTGTTTTTTATTCGAGAAGATATCAGCGGGCATTTTCCTTATTACCCTTACTGGATTTTGTACATAGTTTTTTATTATACATTTTTATTTTTTGGTACAAGACATATTGATACTGTATCCGAAGAAAACAAAACAGAAGCAGAAGAAGTGCAGAAGGCCATTGAGAGTTTTAGGATGTCTGGGCTAAATCATATGTTTTCTGATAAAGAATTAGAATTAATTCATTATGATAAGCCATCACAGATTACAGGTATATTAAGTTATTTTTCTACATCGTTATTTGATAAAAATAAGTTAGAAGATGTAGTATGGGATATTGTAGAGAATTGCATCTCGTATCTACAATTAGAAGACTGTATTATCTATATCTTAGACCCTTCAAAGAGAGTACTTGTACAAAAAGCTGCCTATGGTAACAAAAATCAAGGAGAGCGAAAAGTCCTGAGTCCTATTGAGATTCCCTTGGGGCAAGGGATCGTGGGACAGGTAGCACAATCTGGAGTATATGAATGCATTTATAACGTTACCTATGATCCTAGATATATAGTTGATGATATTAGCAGGAGATCAGAACTGGCGGTTCCTATCAAAATAGACGATAGAATTATAGGCGTATTAGACTCTGAACATTCGCAAGAAGGTTTTTTTGATGAAAACCACATCCTGTTATTTCAATTAATAGCCAAGCTTACCTCAAAAAAACTTGCTCAGATCACCAGTAAAAATCCGACTAACATCACGAATGACAATATTTATTTTAGAGAACTTCATTTTTTAATGAAAGAAGCAAAAATATATAGAGATTCTAATGTAGGACTGGATAGTATCGCTAAAATGCTAAATATTAGTAGTAATTATTTATCTCAATTGGTCAATAAATTAAGCAATAGCAATTTTTCAGAATATGTAAACGGGTATCGTATAGAGGATGCCAAATCTAAGCTTGAAGATCCTAAGTTTATCAATTATACAATTGTGGATATTGCTTTGGAATCCGGATTTAATTCCAGATCTACTTTTTATAGCGCTTTTAAAAAACATACAGGAATATCACCAAAAGAATATAGAGATACTCATAAAAAACGTGGCTAAATTCTGTAGGATAAAGTACTAGGAGATATGTATAATAATAAAAACGGGAATTCTATTTTAGAATTCCCGTTTTCAAAGAATGTAATCTGACGAAGGTACGATATACCAAAGTAATTTTAAAAAAAACTTCAAAACCTCCGTACTTGTATAATTGTATTGCTATATAAACCGATAAGAGGTAAATTATAGTATACTATTATTTGAACCCGTATACACCTCGCATTGATGCAATATCATCAGGCATAAATCCACGTCCCACTAATTCTCCACAGGCGAGCATGATAGAATCTAAATTATTTCCAGATGCATTAGCACCACCAATTGGAACAGCTCCAATAGTTTCAATAGACGGATCGGCTATATTTACACCGCAACTTCTATTTGTTCTCCAATCACTATGGTTCATCCCAAAAGTGTGTAATATTTCGTGCATCAGTACTTCTCGAAGGTTTGCCCTTGTAGACATTTTATTCATCTTTTTTCTATTAATTGAGATACGTTCACCAGGTTTTGACCTAAAAGGTACATCACTAATTGCAAAGATGTCCCCTCCAAGGTTTCTGATGTCTATATAAATATCTCTTGGTGTGTTTTCTAATTGTTGTTGGTTATTCACGAATTTGATATCTAATCTTATTGTGGTACGTAAAACATTGTTGAACAACCATATCATATCCCCAGCTGCCTGTCTCTGGAAACCTGGTTCAAAACCAACAAAAACAACGTTATACCTACGATTTCCTGCAGCAGTATTGTATGTTCTTGTTAATTTAAAACTTTCGTCTTTTGATAAAGATTCGTCAGCATACGCAATTAAATCTTTTAATGCTGATACAGGAACCTTCATATCAGAATATAAGTAGTAATCTTTTGTAACACCATCAGCGCCTTTAACTTTTATTTTTTCTGTTTCACCAGGTCTAAACCCTAATTTTGCAACATCTATTTGTTCTTGCTTGGTTAAACCTGATAGAGGAATTTCTTCTTGTTGAGAGAACTCTTCAGTCTCGCAAGAAAATAGTAACCCCATAGAAACGATAAATACAATGATCTTTAGACTATGAACAATGTTTGTTTCTGATTTTTTTTTTAAAACTTTCATTACAATTTTAATTAATAAAATAAGTGATTATTGTGTTAATTATATTAACTATTTAGATAAACAGCTAATAAAGTAAAAACCCTACTTTTAGTATGTAAAAACCTTATTTTTTATATAGAAACCCCCAAATTATTTATACTACTATCTTTTAAACTTACTTTTTACAAGTAAGTAAGGCTATACTTCAAAGAGAATATTAGGCATTCTTTTACGAAATACTTCATACAATGAAAAAAAGTATTTTTTATGAAACCAGAAAAGGCATAAAATATCGCTCAGAAGTTGCAAAATAGGATCATACACTAAGAACTTATCTTGACTTTTTCTATTTCCTAAAAAATAGCTGAAATTCGTCCATATTTCGTTACCTTTTTCGTCTGTAGTGCTACTGTAGACTACAAAAAGTACCTTATCTGTTCAAGTTTCATCTCATTTTCGGTTAAGAATAAAAAGTAAAGATGAGTTCTAAGTTTAAATAGCCTATGAATATAAAATCAAGTAGAATTATTTATTTGAGAAAACTAAGCATACTATCAGTTTTAAAGTAAACTACCTCCGAGACATTTAAATCTCGATTATCGAGTAAATTAGTAACTAAAAAAAGATATACGATGATCTTAACGATGAGTATTCCAGCATTACTTTTTCCAGCAATATCCCTTACGATGTTGGCATACAATGCCAGATATCTTGCTATTGCGGCATTAATACGTCAGTTACATAAAGAATATCTTTCTTCTCCATCAAAAAATACTGTGTTACAAATCAAAAACCTTAGAAAACGACTTTGGCTTATAAGAAATATGCAGGCAATTGCGATTGTAAGTTTTCTTACCAGTGTAATCACGATGTTCTTATTATATATTGAACAAGAAGATTTGGCAAATCTACTATTTGGTATAAGCTTGTTTTCTCTTATGGTTTCATTGGTCTTATCATTAATAGAAGTACAGATTTCTACTAAAGCATTAGGGATTAGATTAGACAGAATAGAAGAAAATAATTAGAAATCCTTATATTGTTAGACGGATTATTTTTAATTACTTCTTAATGCTTCAAAATGAACTTTTTAATAAAGTAATGCAAGAATTCAATACGGGGTATTGGGAGTTACGTGGAGATCCTTATAGAGAAATCTGGTCTGATAGGTTTTATGAAATCCTTGGATATTCTAAAAAAGATATCCAATCTGATTTAGATTTTTTTTTAGAAAACCTATTGCACAAAGAGGATGTTGAGGTTTTTAGGGATAATTTTCTGAATTATAAAAATAATCAGGTAAATTTTAAACAACATATCAAAATACGTAACCATCAGGGTAATTATCAATTGTTTAGATGTGCTACTAATAATGAATTACCCGTAAATATAAAATCCGAAGTAAGTATTGTCTTTTTTTTTGAGATAAAATTAGAACCTGATCAAACTATCAAAAAAGACAATTTCTATTATAAAGAAACAGCTCAGATGACAGCTACAGGAAGCTGGTATGTAGATTTTCAGAAAAAGGAAAGTTATTGGGATTTTGAAACCTATAGAATATTAGAATATCCGGATGATTATATTCCTTCCTTAAAAGATTCTGCGAATTATTACACAGAGGATTGCAGACAATTGGCTGCAGATTGTTTTTTTAAGTGTGCTATGGCAGGAACTCCATTCAATACAGAGATCAAAATGATGACTTCTACAAAAAGAGAATTTTGGGCACGTGCGATCGGAAAACCAATGTATAATGAAAGTAAAGAAATTATAGGAATTCGCGGTGTGTTTCAAGATATTGATGATATAAAAAGAAAAGAAATTAAATTACAGAAATCCGTAGATATCATAGCAGGGCAGAACTCCAGGCTATTTAATTTTGCACATATAGTATCTCATAATCTTAGATCTCATACAAGTAACCTATCCCTCTTAGTACAGCTGATAGAAGATATAGATGAACCTAAGGAAAAAGAAGAATTAATAAAAGAAGTAAAGACCATTTCTTCTAATCTCAATACAACTATAGAACATTTAAATGAGATCGTAACCATACAAACCAATAATAAACAAGAAAGAGTTTCTGTTAAGTTCAAAGATGCATTAAAATTGGTAGTTGATGGTATTAGTCATATGATTAATAATAGTCACGCTCTTGTAGATTCAGATTTTAGTGAACTGAAGGAGATTAAATATATTCCGGCCTATATGGAAAGTATATTGTTAAACCTAATTACCAATGCTATCAAGTATAAACATCCGGATAGAGATCCCATTATTAATATAAAAACATACATTGAGGGGAAAAAGAAGTATCTGAAAATATCGGATAATGGACGAGGTATCGATATGAGATTATTTAAGGATAAAATATTTGGGATGTATAAAACATTTCATTACAATGAAGATGCAGTAGGGATTGGCTTGTTTTTGACTAAAAACCAGGTAGAATCCATGGATGGAACGATTAAAGTAGAAAGCGTGGTAGATGAGGGGACAACTTTTATTATAGAATTTTGAAAAACATACAATTACTTATATTATGGGCGATAAAATAGGAGTAGCGTGTATTATTGATGATGATAGCGTATACGTAAATCTAGTCAAAAGAATTATTGAAGCAAAACAGCTTTGCAAAAATTTATTGGTTTTTGAGAATGGAAAGAATGCATTGAATTTTTTTGAAGCCATTTTGACCAATATGAATCAAGAAAGTATCCCCGATATCATTTTTTTAGATCTCAATATGCCGGTAATGGATGGATGGGAGTTTTTAGCCCAATTCACAAGGATCAAAAATAGATTCGGAAAAATAATCACACTCTATATTGTAAGCTCTTCTATCAATCCTCTTGATATCAAAAAAGCCAAAAGTATTAGTACGGTTACAGATTACTTAATTAAGCCAATTACAATTACGGAACTGGAATCAATTTTTAGTATGGCTTAAAAAAGAAAAGCTGAATTAGTTTTTTTAAACTAAGAATTCTGCTTTTTTATAACCAAATTCATGTTAATTAGCATCAATGCTAATTTCGTCTAGCTCGTAAGTACCATTAAAATCATCTGTATCCGCATCATTTCCTCTATATCTAAAAGCGATATAGATGCTCCCGGTTTCACAAGATAGATCGATATTCCCGGATTCAATCCAATTTCCAAAGAAATCAGCATCCTGTACGATGGTAGCATCTGTAAATATTCCCCAGGTAGCAGTGGCAATAGTTGCTTCAGTTCCATCCCAATCTTTAGAAAATAGTACATCTAATTCACTATTATCAGCAAAGCTGTTAGAGGTCTGGAATCTTAATGTTTCTCCATCCTGCGCATCCAGATTAATGGCAGGAGAAATCAGCCAGGCAATAGTATTAGCATCGCCAGAGCCAAATGCAGCAACGCGGGCAGAAATCCCTATTGACGGATTGTTTCCAGTCGAGGTAAACGCTTCCCAGGTTTCTGTTCCTTCTTCTATAAAATTAGTCCACCCGTTACCAGAAATGGGAGAATTGATGCTTTGCGTTTCAAAATTATCAGAAAATAAATTTGTAGATCCTATCATACTTGCCAAGCCACAAGAGATTTCTTGAGGATCACAACGCGTATCATTCTCAAACACCAATCCGGTAGGATCATTCAATACCAGATTAAATGTATCTCCAAAAAAGTTTTTAGTCAATATCCCTTCAAAACTTCCTTGTACTGCTGGTAATTGCAACCCTTTAAAATCTGCAAAAGTACTGGTGCTCAAAATAGCCGTCGCTCTTGTATTACAGCTTTCGAGCTTTCTTTCTCCATCAAAATTGTCACTCGCTTCAGAGGCAAAAGTAAGAGGGTTATCACCTAGTACATCATTCCTGTTAAACTGCACATTGTTAATCGTTACGTATAGATTAGAAATAGCATCAGAAAAATCTTCAATATTTATTTCTAAAGGAACAATCGTAGCTACCTCTGCAGATCTCTTGATTACCTCTTCCTGAGAAAAGGATGGTATCTGATCAATTTCATTACCCACCAAAACTCCTAAGGTGGCCACTCCATTTTCTACCCCTGCAGATAACCCTTGTAATCTTATAAACACTTTACGTCCAAATTCATAGCTGGTAAATAATGGATTAACATCTACCAAAATTCGTATCCCTGCTGTTGGATTTTCTGGTTTATCCTGTACTATCAATTCTTCAAAAAAATTGCCTGATCTATCACTGGATACTACATATCCTTTCATAAAATTCTCAGAATCCTCAAAAATAACGGCTTCCCCATTGGCTTGAGCAATTTGCCCCAAAACTGCCCCAACATCCATAATCAAATTGTTATCTATCGCTGGTTCTACATTTGTTAAGGGCGGTGTCTTAAAATCGTCATCTTGTACACAAGCAGCAACTAATACTACCAAAACCAAAATACTAAGAATCTTTTTTGTAGTAACTAAATTCATTTTTACACTATTTTTTGTTCTTTATTTAAGAATTTCTTTAATTTTTTATTTAAAATCTTACATATACATTCAGATAATATGAAGCTCCGAATCCATAAAAGTACCTGGGACCAAAAACAGGTGTATCCCTTTGAAACTCTTCTAGAGCTAATCTATAATTACCTGTTCTGGCTTGCTCAAAACCACCTGTTCTATATTGTTTATCAAAAACATTATTTATTGTTGCAAAAAATCCAACAAAATAATCTTTTACTCTCCAGGATTTGCCTCCCACGACATTTACTAAAATATAATCATCAAACTGTTCTTGTCTTAGTAATTCTCTGGCTATATTTTCATCAAAGTCATTAAACGGCAATCCATCTATATCTTGATTAAAATTAGAAGTTCTGGCAAAAGGGCTAATATCAATATAAGCATTAGAGAAATAATTAGCTGTGGTTCCAAACCACCAGAAATTGGGGTCTCGATATTCAAAACCTAATTGAGCAGCATTTTGTGGTCCTCCGGCAATGCGGTAATTTTCTAATGTTGCTGCCCCAAAATCTTTAACTCCGATAAACCCTTCAACACTTTCATCCAAAAAAATATCATTGGTACTTGCGAGATATAAATTTGGATTATTATCATATGTAAATTGACCTATGGCAGCTGCTCCTTTTAGTTTTATGGTAGGGGTAATCTGATATTCTATACCCAGCTCGCCTCCTATATGTAACCTGTCTACGTCAGTTAATATTTCTTGTACAAATCCAGCATCTGCACCAGAGATTGCCTGGGTAAAAAAGAACGAGATATCGGTAGCATCTTCCATTTTTGTATAATAACCAGTTATTCGGGCTTTTACTTTTGGAGTTCTAAGAATATAACTGGCATCGACAGATTGAACTTTTTCGCTCTCCTGATCTCCTCCCAATAGTTGAGCTATAGTTCTGTTATTCTGTCTCGCGTTGGCAAAAGCATTCCTGATTGTTGGTGCTTTAGTAAAAAAAGCACCGTGAATATCTATTAAGTTACGACCATTAATTTTATAGGTAAAACCACCTTTTGCACCATAGTTAGTAAAGTCTAATTTTGAACCTTTGCCAAAAGATTCTGCTCCCGGGAAATATCCGTTCTCAAACAAGCCGTTTCTCTGGTAAGAGGTTTGCGATACATTTGCTCCTAAGAAAAAATCAATTTTATTATATTTAAATTGTGCTTGCGCGAATCCGCTAATAACATCAGCGTTGATTTCATAATTATAGTCATAGCGATCACCTACTTCTACTATTCGATTGCGATTCCTGAGATCACTCTGTGCTCTATCTGCTAACTGCTGCGGACTTAGGTTTGAGTCACTCGCATTGGTCACAGAAGTAGCAAAAGAATCTACATCCAGAAAGCCTGTTCCTCCGAGAAGATCTAGTACCTCTGCAAAATTTTCACTCTTTAAAGTTTTATAATTAATAGCACCATTAAGACTTATATGATCTGTTAACTGAGTATTCATCAGTGTATTAAAACTCCATTGCGTATCATCATTTCTGTCTTCATACCATATATAGGTAGCGTTATTTCCTTGTTGTCTGTTTAATTGATTAGCCTCTATTAATCGATTCCAGTTTATCTGACCATCTCTAATAAACTCTTGTTGTGCTAAAAAAGCATTCTGAAAATCTAATGGTGTAGGAGTAGGATCTTGTAAAAAAGAACTTGGTAGATAGCTTTGATGTATTGGGTTTGTATCTCTACTGGCTCCTCCTCCAATATAGGTTTCTTGTCCATTGAAGGTAACTAGATCGGTTCCATTATTGTCTAAACGGCTATTTCCTATTTTACCAGTCTGGTACGCAATATTAGTGTTTAAACTCGTTTTATTCGTAACATCCCAGTAATGATTGAGCATAAATACAGGTTCTTCTACTTCTCGTATTCTGGAATTTTTCTTTTGCGCATCAAAGTATCCCCAATTAGGGTTGTATGTTCTTCCTTTTAGATTAAAAACTTCTTCTGTTATCGCGGTAGACCTGCCTCTGCGATTAGGAGTATAAAAACTTGTTAGATTTAAACTGTGTTTATTATTAATTTTTTTCTCTATAGAGGTAAAAATAGAATTAGCATCATATACAGTTCCATCGATAAAACCTTCTTTTCCCATTCTACGTGCTAATGATATGCTATATGCCCAACCATTACCCATGAGTCCGGAATTATAGCTAGCCATGATTCTTCCTGTATAACTTCTATTAGAAGCGGCATATGATACTCTTCCTCCTTTTCTATATTGAGAAGCTCTCATAATAATGTTCGTTGTTCCGGCAAGGTCTCCAAATGTATACTCATTTGCTGCGATACCTAATGAGAATTCCTGATTACGCTGTACATCATTGAGTCCTCCCCAATTACTCCACTGCGGTCTTCCATCATTAAGTTTATTCATCTCGATACCATTGATCAGTACTTTTCCGTTTTCATTACCAAGCCCTCTGGGTCTAAAAAAAGTAGCACTAAAATCAAAGGCTGCGGCACTGAGAAAAACATCTCTTGATGCTTGCAAAAGCCCCGATACATTAAAAGATGTATTATCATCTCCTTCATCTAATTCATTATCAGAAAGACTTATGGTACCAATTTGTATTTGTTCCTGAGTAAGATCATACTTGAGGTCTATCGTTTTTAGATCTAAAATAGTTCCTTCATTAATAATAACAGGATAACGTTTTGTAATATATCCCATTTTGGATATTAAAAGAATATGTTCCCCCAACGGAAGTTTCGCATTTCCAAAATCAAATTCTCCAGAAGTATTAGATGTCGTAGAAACAGAAGTTTCTTTGATCATAATTACTACATCAGATAAATTTTCATTCGTGGATGCGTCAACGATTTTACCTTTTAATCCTGTTTGCTGTGCATAAGATATAGTAACAGATATTAAAAAAGTCATTAAAAAGAGAATCCTCTTTTTGAGTAGTGACACCTTCATCAAATAATGGTTTTAATTAAGAAATTTATATTTATGCTATTCAAAATTACATCTTTTAAATAGAAAAGCTAATTTTGGTATAAGCTTTGAATTATATTTTACAATAAGTTAATACTCAATAACCTAATGAAATCTATCTATTTATTAATAACAACTTTTGTAATAAGCCCGATTTTTATTCTTTTTTCGCAGGAAAAAAAAACATATAAAATCAATACAATTGCTTTTTATAATGTAGAAAACCTGTTTGATACTGAGGATGATCCAATTACATTTGATGATGACAGGACTCCTGATGGTAAAGATCACTGGACTGAGGATATTTATAAAGATAAGCTAAAAAATATGGCAAAAGTCATTTCTGAAATTGGATCTGACGTTACAAAAAATACTCCTGCAATTATTGGAGTTGCCGAAATCGAAAACAGAAAAGTATTAGAAGATTTAGCAAACGAAGCTGTTTTGTTACCTAAGGACTATGGAATTGTGCAGTTTGATTCTCCTGATAGAAGAGGAATTGACGTAGCATTATTATATCAAAAAGCACTTTTTAGACCTGTTAATACCAGTACTCATGAGTTATTAATTTATAATGGAAATGATATTACAAAACGTGTTTATACAAGGGATCAGCTATTAGTAAGCGGTTATCTGGATGGAGATTTAATTCATATCATTGTGAATCACTGGCCATCAAGAAGTGGCGGAGAAGCTCGTAGTAGACATAAAAGAGAAAAAGCTGCAGAATTAAATAAAAAGATTATTGATTCTCTTTTTGATATTGATCCTTATGCAAAAATTATTACCATGGGAGATCTTAATGATGACCCTGATAATGCTAGTGTGAAAAAGATATTAGCGGCAAAATCCAAAAAAGAAGATGTACCGCTTAAAGGCCTATACAATCCTATGTATACTATGGCCAAAAAAGGAATAGGTTCGCTTGCCTGGAGAGATAGCTGGAATTTGTTTGATCAAATTATCGTCTCAAAAGGTTTGTTGAATAAAGATTACTCTTCATATCAATACTATAAAGCTGGTGTTTTTAATAAAAATTATCTAGCAAACCCGAGAGGTAGATATAAAGGATACCCTTATCGTAGTTTTGCTAATGGAGCTTATACTGGAGGATATAGTGACCACTTCCCTGTATATGTATATGTGATTAAAGAGATAAAGAAAAAGTAAAAAAGGTACTCAAAAATGAGTACCTTTTCTTACTTTAGACTTAGCTAATAAATCATTATTATAATGTAGAGCAATCTGGTAGATTCTCTAAAACAGCGTCAAAAGAACCGTCTCCACATTCATTGCTTTTATATGTTTCTATTGCTGTTCTGGCAGCTTCACACAATGATTGGGATGTAGTATCTTCATTATATGCGTCTATAGAAGTCTGTACAGGAACTTTTAAACCATCTCTCACGGTATCACAAGCAAAATCTACAACATCATCTGATCCGCACGAAGTTAATCCTAACGCCATTCCAAAAACAGCTGCATACATAAGTTTTTTCATAATTTGGTTTTTTAAAAAATTAATTTTTCAAGAAGGCGAATATATAATATTTATTTAGTTATTAACACTTTATTTTGTTAAAATGTGTTTTTTAACGATAAAAACATATGTTTCGTCCTTTTTTTTAAAATAAAGCGATAATTAAAAAGTATTGATGTTTATAATATAAAAAGACTTGTAGTTTATATATTTAAGAGAGTTCTCAATCTTAAGAACATATTAAAATACCGTATGTAAAAAGAATTTAGTTAGAGGCGTGATTTAAAGTTTCTGTGTTTTCTTAAGATGAGCAATCTTCCAGCATAGCTAGTTCATCACTATAATCTTCTGATTCTGAACATCCTTCTGCCATAAAAGCTTCGATTGCTGATTTAAAAGCTCTACAATTTACTACAGAGGGATCATTATCATAATTCTCTTCTGCTGTTACTATATCTGAGACTAAATTAATGCAGGAAAGCCCCAGTGCATCGATGACATCATCGCCTCCACAAGAGGAGGTGATGCTTATCAAAAAAAGATTAAAAAGCGCAAGTTTTTTCATAATTTGGGTACAAAAAGTTAAGTTTTTAGAGGGGTGAATATATAGTAATAATACTAAATCCACAAAAAAAATCAAAACCACGGAGTATCCAATACTGCTAATTCATCTGTTCTACATCAATTGGTTTTCCAATGTATACCAAGTAACTATCTTCGTTAATCTGATCCATTTTTTCGCTATATGCGGATATAATTCTGATGTTACTATCAGGATCTTTTATAAAAAGAGGAATGATCTGTTCATCCTGTTTTGTAATACCAATAAGGGATTTATAATGGGATTCATCATTAATTTTTATTTCCTGGATCGCAGGATATTTTTCGGCTAAATCAATGAGTTTATGATAGTCATCCGTATGAGAAAATAAGCCTTCATCGGGATTATTCTGAGGATCATTCATTTCTTCAGAACTTATTAATCTAAAAGATCCATTTTCTCCAAATTGATCTTTGAATTTGTCAATAGCAAACTTATTAATATCTGTGTTTCCTGTGATTGCCATCAAAAAACCAATATCGTTTAATTCTATATTATCTTTTAACTGATCATTATATATACTACCTTCAATTGCTTCTAACCCTAAGCTTTGAGCTTTTTTTATATTCTCCCGATTGCTATCTACCAGAACTACGTGACGATTATTCTTTTTTAGATACGCTGCTATCAATCTGGTTACCTTTGAGGCGCCAATGATAAGTATTCCTTCAGATTTTGTCAGGAATACTCCAACCATTTTGGCAAATAACCTTGCAGTTGTAGCGTTTAGCAATACCGTTCCCAAAACAATCATAAATACCAAAGGTGTAATATATTCTGCTCCGGGTTCTCCAAGCTTAGCGAGTTTCAAACCAAAAAGTGAAGCAATTCCAGCTGCAACAATTCCTCTTGGTCCCACCCAACTAATGAATAATTTCTCGGTTATTTTTAACCCGGACTTTCTGGAACTCAGAAATACACCTAATGGCCTGACAATAAAAACCACCACAGCAAAAAGAAGAACCGCTTCCCAATTAAAGATTAATTGCAGGTCTTCTATATTAATATTTGCCGCCAAAAGAATAAATAAAATAGAGATTAGCAGAACACTTAAAGACTCTTTAAAATATAATATTTCATCAATATTAGGTAAATTTATATTACCCAGAACCATCCCCATAACAACTACTGATAATAATCCGGATTCATGAGCAAAGGTGTCTGATAATACAAAAACCCCTAAGACAGATGCCAGGGTAAAGACATTTAATAGATAATGTGGGATTATTTTTTTCTTGATAGCGAAGGTAAGCCCATGCGCAAAGGTGAAACCAAAAGTAAAACCAAATAAAATAATCTTACCAAACTCTAGTAAAGCGGTTTTTGTAAATGCCTGCTCTTCTCCCACACTAATAAATTCAAAAACAAGAACGGCTACCAAAGCTCCAATTGGATCAATCAAAATGCCTTCCCATTTCAAAATTGCAGAAATATCTTTCTTTAAAGGGACGTTTCTTAAGATTGGTGTGATCACAGTGGGACCCGTAACAATGATTAAAGAAGAAAACAAAAATGATATGGGCCAACTTAGATTAAAAATAAAATGTGCTGCTAATCCTGCTCCCAAAAAAGTTATTATAACAGCAACCGTAATTAGTTTAAGAATTACAGGGCCAACATTTAATATTTCATTCTTTCTCAATGTCAATCCTCCTTCGAATAATATGATACTAATCGCCAGAGAAACAAAATAAAACAAGCTTTCTCCCGGGAACAAACCTTCTTCTCCATTCCAAATAGGTTGTATCAGTTTAGTTCCATCTGCAGTATATAAAGTGGCTATCGGACCTACTAAAAGCCCTATTAAAATTAACGGTAAAATTGCCGGAATTTTAAATTTCCAAGCAACCCATTGTGCTAAAATACCAAGTATGATTATTCCCGCTAGTTCTAACATAATTTTGTGTTTATAAATCCTGAGTTCAAAATATCGAAAAAAAAATTATTAATGGATTAGGTTTTTATCTATTTTCTACTTAGAAAAATTAAGAGTATATTCTGCCCTTATAAATTTAACACTCACAACCTGATCGTGTTTTTAGAAAACAAATTTAAAACAATTTTGATTGGAGTAGCATTCTCCCCTAACCTAAAGAATAATGTATATGAAGCGATGCGAATGGTAGATTTCTTTGATTCTAAAATGGTTATCGTTCATGTCGGTAAAAAAACAAACGAAAAAGAGGCGACTATTAAAAAATTGATTTCTGGATTTTCTGAAGATAATGAAAAGGTAAAGATTGTATGGAGAGAAGGAGATCCGGTACAAGTAATTATCAATACTGCTACAGAGCATAAGGCAGATCTAATTATGCTTGGAGCAACGCCAAGAGAAGATTTTTTAAAATTTTATATCGGATCTATTGCCAGAAAAATTACAAGAAATGCTCATTGCTCGGTCTTATTACTGATAAAACCCTCAGAAGACCTCAGACCCTGCCATCACATTGTAGTAAATGGTTTAAAAGATGAAAAAACAAAGCAAACGATTGTATCTTCTTTTGAGGTCGCGCAAAATCTTGGTGCGCAACAACTAACTATTGTAGAAGAAATCTCGCAACAAGAAGTACAAGTGGTCGTAGAAGATGATAAATCTCTCTTGAAAGCTACCAAAAGAAAAGAACAATTAACAGAAAAAGAAAATCTGAGAGTTCAGGATATTCTAAAAGAAGTGCCGGAAAATTTTAAGAATGGTATCAGGATAAAAACACAACCGATTTTTGGAAAAAGAGGATATTCCATTGGGCATTATGCCAGAGTTATTGGTGCGGATCTCCTGGTCATGAATGCTCCGGGGAAAACAACCTTTTGGAGCCGTATTTTCCCTCAGGATTTGGAACACATCTTGGCAGAATTACCAACAGATGTATTAATTATCCGATAAATGGAAGATTTTAAAAATAATGTATCTGGTTTTGTATCAAAACTACCCAAGAATATTTTTTCAGGTTTTGTCGTTTCTTTAATTGCTTTGCCGCTGGGACTAGGTCTCGCATTAGCGTCAGAAGCCCCACCAATATCAGGAATTATTGCCGCAGTAGTTGGAGGAATTGTGGTTTCGGTTATAGGAGGTTCTAATGTTACTATCACAGGGCCAGGTAATGGCTTGGTTGTGGTACTATTAGGAGCAATCACAACATTAGCAGATGGAGACCTGTTTCAGGGATATCTTTTTACACTCGCTGCAATTATATGTTCTGGAGGATTAATGATTCTAATTGGATTATTACGCCTGGGAATACTTAGTGATTTTTTTCCATCTTCTGCGATACAAGGAATGTTAGCGGCTATAGGCATTAGTATTTTTGCGAAACAATTTCATGTAATGATGGCAAATACAGGTCAAAAAGGAGATACTATGTCTCTTTTGGTTACTATCCCAAATAGTATTACCAACCTATTCTCAACAGAATATGAACATCTTGTAGTTGCTGCAGTTGTAGGAATACTCAGTTTTCTAATTATGATTTTTTATGGTAAAATCAGGAATAAATACCTACAGCTCATTCCAGCGCCTATGTGGATCGTTCTTTTGGTCATTGGATTAAGCTATTATTACGAATTTTTTTCAGCGGCTACGTATCCAATAACAGATAAGCTTCTTGTTCAGATACCTGATAAAGTATTTTCTAATTTCCCTTCTCCAGATTTCTCATCAGTATGGAAACCAAAATTTATTGGGGTGGTGATGGCAATTACGTTAATTTCTAGTATAGAATCTTTACTAAGTATTAAGGCGGTTGACAAATTAGATCCAGAAAAAAGAAGGTCTAATGCTAACAAGGATCTGACTGCATTAGGAATAGCTTCTATAATTAGTGGTTTTTTAGGAGGGCTTAATGTAGTAACGGTAATTGCCAGAAGTTCTGTAAATGTAAATAATGGAGGTAGTAATCGATCTGCCAATTTTTTTCACGCAACCTTTCTTATTCTATTCATCGTATTATTTCAGGATCAACTTAGTAGAATTCCTTTAACAGCACTAGCAGCTATTTTAGTATTTACCGGTTATAAATTAGCTGCACCACGAAACCTGAGAGATGTTGCGAAAATTGGGAAGGAGCAATTATTAATTTTTTCTGCCACAGTTATCGCTACAATTACTACAAACCTAATTAGTGGAATCTTAATAGGTATACTAACTACCTTATTCATCCATTTTATCCTTAACAAAAGTATACGATTATTCGCAAGAAATCTTTTTAAACCCAATGTATTGATGTTTAAAGAAGAATTAAACGACACCTATTTTGTTAGTGTTAAAAATTTTTCGAGTTTTCTTAATTACTATCGATTAAAAAGAACTCTGGATTCTATACCAGAAAATAAAGATGCTGTGATCGATTTTTCTCTATGTGATTTTGTAGACTATACGGTTCAGGAAAGTCTTTTTGGGTATCAGGAAGCTTTTACCAGAAAAGGAGGGTCTTTTGAGATTACAGGACTGGATAAACACGCAACCTCATCACAACACCCATTGGCAGTAAGAAGTCTTATCTCATTCTCCAGAAAAATAAAAATTGTTGCTAATCTTACTAAAAGACAAGAAGACCTAAAAAAAGTATCTCGAGATTTTGGATCGAATTATGATCCTAGAAAAGATGGAAACACAATTCATTTAAATGATTTTGTTTTTTTTAAAACTAAAAAAATAAAATATCACTTCAATAAAATAACCAGTACTGATCGTTCTTTTAAAATTTCGGATGTAGAGTTTTCTGAAGGTGAATTTATTGCCAGAAAAGTTATTAGGACTACTATACTCACAATTAATGTACACAAAGAGATCCCTAAATTTACTTTGGATCGGGAAGGACTTTTAGAATTTGTTTATAAAATTGCTGGATTTAAAGATATCTCTATTCAGGGACATCCAGATTTTTCGAAACGTTTTTATCTTCTCGGGGAACATACTGAGAATATCCAATCGTTTTTTACTAATGAATTAGTATTGTTTTTTGAAAGTAATCCATACTATCATATAGAATCAAACGGTCGTACTTTATTATTAATGGGAAAAGAACGAATTGCTAGTGTTAAAGAGATTAAAGCACTATTAGATTATGGCATTCGATTAGAAAAAATCATATCAACCATTAATTATGATGAAATATTGTTAAAAAGTCCACAAATTAAATCTTGATCCTTTTCATTTTTTCTATTTTGCGAAGATTTTTTACATAGAAGTAATTTAAACTTTTTTGATTCTGGCGAAAAATAGTTATTTTTTGCTCAATCAAAAAAGTTTAAACTACTTCATAAATAATAAATAAGAAAAGAATAATTACATCTAATCTTTACAAAAATAGTATTATATAGATGAACCTATACCCTATAAAAGCAGGAAACTTTAAGCTAGATGGTGGAGCTATGTTTGGTGTCGTTCCCAAAGTGATTTGGAACAAAACGAACCCGGCAGATGCTAATAACCTTATCGATATTGCTGCAAGATGTCTCCTTATAGAAGATGGTGATAGACTCATACTTATCGATACCGGGATGGGCGATAAACAATCTTCTAAGTTTTTTGGCTATTATTCGTTATGGGGAGATGATAGTTTGGATAAATCTCTTAAAGAAAAAGGATTTCACAAAGATGATATTACTGATGTTTTTATGACGCATCTTCATTTTGATCATTGTGGTGGAACGATTCAGTGGAACCAGCAAAAAACAGGATATGAACTTGCTTTCAGAAATGCAAAAATATGGAGTACTAAAAATCATTGGGAATGGGCAACAGAACCCAATCCCAGAGAAAAAGCTTCTTTTTTAAAAGAAAATATCCTGCCTATAGAAGAAAGTGGTCATCTTCATTTTATTACTAAAATAGATGCAAGCAACACATTCCAGAAAAACACTGAACTGGGGTTTGGCGTATTATTTGCTGATGGTCATACAGAAAAGCAAATGATTCCACATATTGAGTATGATGGAAAAACAATCGTTTTTATGGCAGATTTACTCCCTACGGCAGGTCATGTACCATTGCCTTATGTAATGGGCTATGATACCCGACCTTTGTTAACGCTTCCAGAAAAAAAATTATTTCTGGAAAATGCTGCAAAAAATAATTGGTATCTGTTTATGGAGCATGATGCACATAATGAAATCATAACTGTACAACAAACCGAAAAAGGTGTACGCTATAAAGAAACTTTTACTTGTAATGAAATATTTAATAAATAATACTATGCCCGTTAGATCAAAACAAATTTTACTTACTACCATAACATCTTCATTGTTACTATTAGGGTGTGGTTCGCCTACGATAATATCGACTCCAATAGAAAATATTGATACGATTCCTTTAAAAAATATTTCTTTAACCGAGACTCAATTAAAAAATTGGAATTCGTCAGATTTAACTATTGATACAATACCAGGAATGAGCGTCGATAGAGCATACAAAGAATTAATCAAAAACAAAAAAGGTCAGACTGTAATTGTTGGTGTTATTGATAGTGGTGTAGATATTGAGCACGAAGATCTTGATGGAGTGATCTGGACAAATACTAAAGAAATTAAGGGAAATGGTAAGGATGATGATAACAATGGATATATTGATGATATCTATGGGTGGAATTTTCTTGGAGATGCAGAACATGAAAACCTGGAATATACCAGAATCATAAGAAAATTAAAGCCTAAATATTCGGGAAAAACCATTGGTTCCATTCCAGAATCAGATAGAGATGAATACCAAATATATATCCAGGCTAAAGCAGAATATGAAGAAGAATATCAAAAAGCTATTGGCAACAAAAGCCAATATGAACAAATACAACAACAAGCAAAAATATCACATGATAAGATTGTAAAAGCACTTGGGAAAGAAGACTATACTAAAAAAGAATTACTTACTGTAAAAGCTGATACTCCCGAAATGCAACAACATATTGCATTTCTTTCGCAAATGTTTGGGTTTTTAGAGAATGATGAGAAAATACCTGATTTATTAAGCAATCTAGAAGAAGGTATTGAGCATTTTACAGATCAGCTAAATTATAATCTGAATTTAGAGTTTGACGGCAGGGCGGTTGTTGGAGATAATATAGATGATATTACTGATAAAAACTATGGAAACAATAATGTAATGGGTCCAGATCCTAAGAAAAAAGGAATTAAACATGGAACTCATGTTTCTGGAATTATTGCAGCAGAAAGAAATAATGGAAAAGGAGTGAACGGCATTGCAAAAAATGTACAAATAATGGCCATTAGAGCCGTACCCAATGGTGACGAATATGATAAAGATATTGCATTAGCAATACGTTATGCAGTAGATAATGGAGCAAAAATAATAAATACCAGTTTTGGGAAATATTATGCTACGCATCCAGAATGGGTTAGAGAAGCTATAAAATACGCTGGAGAAAAAGATGTATTAATTGTAAATGCCGCGGGTAATGAAGGTATAGATATAGATCAAAAAGCTGTATTCCCAAACGATCAGGACTATAACGGAACAAATGAAGTCTCTAATAACTTTATAACCATTGGAGCATTAAACTATGAATATGGTTCTAATCTAGTGGCAGATTTTTCTAATTATGGAAAGAACAACGTAGATGCATTTGCTCCCGGAGTAAAAATTTGGGCTACAACTCCATCTAATTCTTATGAATATCTTGGAGGTACCTCTATGGCAGCTCCTGCAGCTTCTGGAGTTGCTGCTTTAATACGATCTTACTATCCTAAACTAAAAGCTTCTCAGGTAAAGCAATTATTAATGGATAGTGGAGTGAGTACCAGTACTTCTGTAATTATAGGAGGAACTCCAACAGATACTAATACGTTTACCGAATTATCAAAATCCGGTAAAATGATTAACCTTTATAATGCATTAATTTTGGCAGATAAAATGTCCAAATAATAAAACATACTATGTTTAGAATAATTTTGATTGGTTTCTTTTTAAGTACATTAAACATTTCAGCTCAAAATAATACTGGATATTGGCAACAGCATGTCGATTATACTATGAGTGTAGATATGAATGTCAAAAACTTTAAATATAAAGGAAAACAGGAGCTCATATATACAAACAATTCTCCAGATTCTTTATCTCAGGTTTTTTATCATCTATACTTTAATGCATTCCAACCGGGTAGCGAGATGGATGTTCGCTCCAGGAATATAGTGGATCCTGATCCCAGAGTATTAGATAGAATCAATCAGCTTTCTCCAAAAGAGATAGGATATTTACGTGTTTCTTCTTTAAAACAAAATAAGCAAGAAGTTACCTATCAAGTTGCGGGAACTATTTTAGAAGTAAATCTACATACACCCATTGCTCCTGGAGAAAAGGTAACGTTCTCAATGGAATTTGATGGACAGGTGCCTAATCAAATCAGACGTTCAGGGAGAAATAATAAAGAAGGTGTCGCACTATCAATGACACAATGGTATCCCAAAATGGCAGAATATGATTTTGAGGGCTGGCATGCAGATCCATATATCGCAAGAGAGTTTCATGGTGTTTGGGGAAATTTTGATGTCACCATAACTATTGAAAAAGACTATATTATTGGTGGTTCAGGATATTTGCAAAACCCTCAGGAAATTGGATATGGGTATGAAAAACCAGGAACAGAAATAAAACGTAAAGGAAAAAAGCTTTCCTGGCATTTTATAGCTCCTAATGTTCATGATTTTACCTGGGCTGCGGATCCGGAATATATTCATGATGTTGTAAAAATGACGGATGGACCTACGCTACACTTTTTGTATAAAAATAAAAAGGAAAATATAGAAAACTGGAAGAAACTTCAACCCAAGTCTGTAGATTTAATGAATTATTTTAGCCAAAATATAGGCAAATATCCATACGATCAATATTCTATTATTCAAGGTGGAGATGGTGGTATGGAATATGCAATGTGTACTTTAATTACAGGAGAACGAAGTTATGGAAGTCTGGTTGGAGTTACTGCTCATGAGATGGCACACGCCTGGTTTCAGCATATATTAGCGACAAATGAATCAAAACATGAGTGGATGGATGAAGGGTTTACCAGTTATATTTCTACTCTCGCGATGAATGAGATCATGCAAGAAAATAAAAAAAATCCTCTGGATGGAATGTATCAAGGCTATTTTCAATTAGCAAATTCTGGATTAGAACAACCTCAGTCTACTCATGCTGATCGGTACACAAGAAATGGCATTTATGGCGCTTCTGCATATGCAAAAGGAGCTGTATTTATGGCGCAACTAGGTTATATTATTGGAGAAGAGAATTTATCCAAAACAATTAAACAATATTTTGATAGCTGGAAATTTAAGCACCCAACTCCTAATGATTTTAAGCGCATAGCAGAAAAAATATCCGGTATGCAGTTAGATTGGTATTTGACTGATTGGACACAAACAACAAATACTATAGATTATAGCATAAAGGAGGTTTTAGAAAATGGTGATAAAACTACTGTAACTTTAGAACGAATAGGAATAATGCCAATGCCTATTGATGTGTATATCGAATATACAGATGGTACACAAGAATCATTCTATATTCCACTTAGAATAATGCGCGCAGAAAAGAATAATCCATTTCCCTCTATTAAAAGAACCATTCTATCTGATTGGACCTGGACAAGTCCAACGTATACAATGGATATAATCAATCCAAAATCCAAAATAAAATCTATTACTATTGATCCTCATTACAAAATGGCAGATATTAATAGTGCTAATAATAGATTTTCTCAATAAAATCAGGCAAACTTACCTTTTTACCCCTATTTAGAGCACATCCTAAATATGGGAATTTTCATTATAACTACCCTAACGCACTCAATATTAAACAACAAGACCTTTGCTTTTTTGATAAAAAAATCTTTATTTTTGCCCCCAAAATGCTTTATTACGAATAATTTAAAGTTTTTAATGCAAAAAGTGTATTTCTATCAATAGATTAGAAAAGCATTTTTGATATCCGTTAAATTTTTTACATGGGGAATGTAATAAATCATTGTTTTTAAAGACAAAAATTGTAAACTCAGTTAAGATTGTACATTATGAAAAAGGTAAAATTACTACTACCTCTTTCGATTGCATTGGTCTCTCTTATTGTTTTGGTTACTTATTTTAGTAAAACCGAAAACAATATTGATCAAGCTAAGAAAGAACTTATTCCTATTAAATTAGAAGGTAAAAAGAAAAAAAAGACTCCAGAAGAGCGCAGACGTTTCACAGAAGAGCGTCTTTTACATGAGCTAAATCTACAGAGAAATCCAAGTACCGGAAAAATTCCTTTAGAAGAAAAACAACAGGAAATTATTTCTTCTAAAAATATTATGTTAAAAACATTTGCTAAAAATGTGAGTAATACTTCTTACATTTCTAGAGGTCCTTCTAATCTGGGAGGTAGAACACGTTCTTTAGTAATTGATAGATCTGACGCAACTGGCAATACAATGATTTCTGGTGGTGTTAGTAGTGGAGTTTTTAGAACTACTGATGGAGGTTCAAGCTGGGCAAAAGTTTCTCCTAATAATCAAATTCACAACGTAACAACAATTGCACAAGATCAGAGAGCAGGTTCAGAAAATATTTGGTACTATGGAACAGGTGAGGCTCAGGGTAATTCTGCCTCCGCTACTGGTGCTTTCTTTCTTGGTCAAGGAATATGGCAATCTACAGATAGCGGATTGAGCTGGACACAGGTTCCCAGTACTGCTTCTACACAGGAAGAATTTGACTCTCCATTTGATATAGTTTCCAAAATAGCTGTACATCCCATAACAGGAGACCTATATGCGGCAACGCTGGGTGTTATAAGAAGATTTGACGGTACTGATTGGACTGTAGAATTAGATGCCGGGGCTAATTTATTTTCTGATATGATAATAACAAGTAATGGAACTGTTTATGCTGCATTCTCTGGCTCTTCAGCTGATTTTGGTGGTGTATGGCAATCATCTACAGGAGTTGCTCCTTTTACAAGAATTGGATCCAGTACTACACCTGGATTTAGTGCTATAGGAAGAATTGTATTAGCAGTAGCACCCTCAAATGAAGATATTGTATATGCATTATATGTTAGTTCTAATGATCAATTAGCTGTTCAGGCGGGTATATGGCAATGGAATGATAGTACAGATGTTTGGACAGATTATACTGCTAAAATGCCTGATGAGCCTAATCCAGACCCAAGCAACCCCGACGCTGTAGCAGATTTACCAGGAAATGATCCTATTGCAGTTCAAGGAGGATATGATCTTGTTGTAAGTGTAAAACCTGATGATGAAAATTTTGTGGTAATTGGTGGTACAAATGCATATAAAATTGAAGATATAACAACAGATCCAACTTTTGTAAGAATCGGGGGGTATATTAATAACCAAAGCTATGGACTATATAATCTAGGAGGTGGAGATACACATCATCCTGATATTCATGCATTGGTATTTGATTCAGATAATACCGACATTCTTATTAGCGGTACTGATGGAGGTATTCATAGAACAAATGATATAGGAGCTACTACGGTAAGTTGGACAAATCTTAATAATAATTATCAGACGTATCAATATTATCATGTAGCGACAGATCCAGATGCTAGTTCTAATATTGTCATAGGTGGCGCACAAGATAATGGTACCACTGCTGGAGGATTTCCTGATAGTCCAGATCTTACAACCATGGGTACTGTAGCTGGTGGTGATGGAGTAGCAGTGGCTGTCTCCAGAGATGATGCCTGTGTTCCATTCTTTTTAGGAGTTCAAAATGGAGTAATTTTTAGAGATTGTCCTGTTGGAGCTGAGATTACTCCTGATGGATCAAGTAGTCAATTTGTAACTTATTTTTATCTGGATCCTAGTAATAATAACGCACTGTATTATGCAGGTCAGGCAGATTTATACCGCACTACAGAATCGAGCACTGTTACTACAACTACCTGGACTAATCTTGGAGATTTTGGAGGTATCAGTGGAAATGCAGGAGAAACGATCCGACAAATGGCAGCAACCTGGGGTACTTATGATGCATCCTCCAGTTATCTTTTAATTGGTGGTAATCAAGGGTCATTATTACGATTGAACGATCCTCAAAATGCTATTCGTTTCTTTTTTGCGACAAATATAACACCTCCCGGAGCCACGGGAACTGTTAGTGGGATAGCCGTTCATCCTACCAATAATGATATTGCCATGGTTACCTATTCTAATTATGGAATTACCAATATTTATGTTACAACAAATGCTACTGCGGCTACACCTAGTTGGACAGTAGCAGAGAGAAATCTTGATACATTCTCTATACGATCTGCTGCTATTACAGAAGTAGATGGAGAAACAAGATATTTTGTAGGTACTGCCAGAGGTTTATATAGTAGTATAGATCCGGTAAATGAAGATTGGGTTATAGAAGCTCCTAATCAGGTTGGTTTTGCTTTAGTTAGTGCATTAGCTTATAAACCTTCTAATGATAAGCTTCTGGTAGGAACCCACGGTAACGGAATGTATGAAGCTACTATTACCCCTACTACTCTTTCTGTGGATGAATCTAATAGTACGGACACAGGATTTGTAGCTTACCCGATTCCTACTTCAGATGTAATCAATATTGTTTTAGAAGATTCTTTTACCTCTGGAGATCTGGAGTATACTATTTTTGGTATCAATGGACGACAAATAAAGAGTGAAGTATTAAACGATCAAAAACAAATTGCAGTTAATGACTTAGCAAAAGGTTCTTATATTTTACAATTGAGTTCTGCAAATAAAAATAAAGCGATCATATTTACTAAAAACTAGAAATAAGAATACGTTTATAATACTAAAACCCTGTGTTGATTGGTTATCAATACAGGGTTTTTATATTTACCAAAAAGCGATACGAAATCTTATACGATTTGTGATTAAAAAATTCGTATAAATTCATTGAATTATTTTTCCTTTCTACTTCGTTTAAAAAATAAACCGTAGCTATAGCTATGCTTGATTTTTTAAACGAAGTAGAAAGGAAAAAGAAACGATGAATATGCGAAATTTTTAGTTATAAATCGTATTATTTGTATTTTTACAAGAAATATGATAACAACATTTACAAAAAAAGAAAAGCTCAAATCAAAAAAAGAAATAGACCTTCTTTTTTCTGAAGGAAAAACGATTGCTCAATACCCTATACGACTTATCTATAGAAAAATTACATCAGATACAGAAGTTGATATTAAGACAGCAGTATCTGTCAGCAAACGAAATTTTAAGAAAGCGGTTGATCGTAATCATATAAAGCGATTGCTAAGAGAGAGTTATAGAAAAAATAAGTATATTGTCCCGCACACTACCCATCAATTCTCTTTTATGTTTTTGTATACAGGTAAAGAAATACCTGATTATATATTAGTAGCATCAAAAATGAAAAGAATATTACAAAAGTTTGTTAAACAGGAAATTAAAATATCATAGTTTTAAGTACCTTGTTAGTTGATAAAAATGAAAAAGATGAAAAAGAAAACCCTTTATCCAGTAGTAGCAATCATCATTCTAGTATCTACAGTAAGTTTCAAATCTGATTTTTTTGAAATTGCTAAACAGATTGAAATCTTTACTACTATGTTTAAAGAAGTAAACATGAACTATGTAGATGAAACCAATCCTGCAGAACTTATGGATACAGCTATTAAAGCAATGTTAGATGACTTGGATCCATACACAAAATATTGGAACGAGCAGGATGTAGAGGCTTCTAAAATTAGAAATGCCGGAGAATATACAGGTATTGGTGCTACTGTCAAAACGGTTAAGGATAAAATTATCATCATAGAACCTTATAAAGATTACCCTGCTGACAAAGCAGGTCTTAAAGCGGGCGATGAAATTATACAGATTGGTGATATTGTTGTTTCTGATTTTGAAGAAGATGCAGGAGAACTTCTTAAAGGAGCTAGTGGAACCGCAGTTAATATCACATATAGAAGGCAAGGAGAAGCGAAAAAAACAGTACTTACACGTGAAGAAATAGAAGTAAAAGCAGTTCCATTTTATACACTATTAAAAGATAATACGGGCTATATTGTATTGTCCAAATTTAATAATAAAGCTTCTTCAGAAACTGTTGGAGCATTAAAAGATCTAAAAGCCAAAGGAGCAGATAAAATTATTTTAGATTTAAGAGGGAACCCTGGAGGTTTACTAAGTGAGGCAATCAATGTTACTAATATTTTTGTTCCAAAAGGAGAACTTATTACTACGACCAAGTCTGCCATTAAGAAATATAATAAAGAGTACTTTACAAAAAAAACACCAATAGATACAGAAATTCCTCTGGTTGTTTTGGTAAATGGTAGAAGTGCTTCTGCCAGCGAAATAGTTTCTGGAAGTATTCAGGATCTTGATAGAGGCATAGTCATTGGTGCCAGAAGTTTTGGAAAAGGACTCGTACAGCGACCTAAAAAATTAACTTATGGAACACAAGTAAAAATTACAATTTCGAGATATTATACCCCTAGCGGAAGATGTATCCAGGCGTTGGATTATTGGAATAGAGATAAAAATAATAAAGCCGTTAGAATTGACAAAAAAGACTTTAAAGCTTTCAAAACAAAAAACGGAAGAACCGTATATGATGGTGGTGGAATTCAGCCTGATATAGAAATAGAAACCTCTAAATTTAGTACAATTACTACATCTCTTTTAGCTTCTGATGCTATATTTGACTATGCTACTAAGTATTATTATACACATCAACAAGAGACTAATATTGATAATTTTAAGCTTACCGAAAAAGATTATGAAGATTTCAAAAACTTCGTAAAACAAAGTGATTTTAACTATCAAACAGCTACTGAAAAATCCTTTAAAAAATCCTTAGAAATTGCAAAAAGAGATAAATTAGACGAGGATATTTTTGATGCATACACTGCATTGCTTTCTTCTATAAAAACTTCTAAAGAAAAAGGACTAGAAACCCACAAAAAAGAAATAAAAAACTTACTTACAGACGAGATCATAAAACGCTATGTATACAGAGAGGGCTTATATGAATACTATGTAACCCATAATCCCGAAATTACTAAAAGTCAGGAAATACTAGGTAATAAAAGTAAGTACGAAGGTATTTTAAAATAAGACATAGGAGAGTTTTTGTAGCTGGATGAAATTTTTCTTGTATTAATTCGTTATAAAATAATTATTTGATTATCATTAACTTAGTATAGCGTAGGATTTTTCTGCCTTTAGAATAATGTAGATTTTAAAGTATAGTAAAAACTTTCTCTATATAATTGATATTCATTTATCAAAAAAAACACAAATTTCATACTAATTTTAATTTTTTCAAAAGAGAATAAACTATTTTCCCTTAGGTGGAAAATCTAGTTTATTTGATAAATTTTAATTGGTATTATTTAAACTCAACATATACACTAAAACGTACCAATCATGAAAAAACTATTTTTATCAATAGTAATACTATCTGTATTACAACTTAACTCCCAAACGTTATGTGAAAATGGAACAGCAGGGTCTTTTCCCTGTAATGATTATGATCTGATGTCTCGCGTATCCTTAGCAACAATGAACGCTTCTATGGCGAATGATAGTTGGGGGTGGACGGATCCTTCTACAGGAAAAGAATATGCCATTGTGGGACTCAATAATGGAACAGCTTTTATTGACATCTCTGAGGCTTTAAATCCTGTTTACTTAGGAAAACTCCCCACAGCAACAACTAATAGTTCCTGGCGAGATATCAAAGTTTATGAAGATCATGCATTTATAGTAAGTGAGGCTCGAGGACACGGGATGCAGGTATTTGACCTAACCAGATTGCGTGCTGTAAACAGCCCACAGACCTTTACTGCTGATGCCAGATACACTGGTTTTGGGAATGCACATAATATTGTGATCAATGAAGACTCTGGATTTGCTTTTGCAGTTGGAGCGCAACGAGGAGGGCCTTATGCGGGAGGGCCTTTATTTGTGGATATACGAGATCCTAAAAACCCAATAGGAGCAGGCGGTTTTTTGTCTGATGGTGGTGATCCATACACACACGATGCACAAGTAATTACGTATAGCGGACCAGATGCCGATTATAGAGGAAAAGAAATCCTGATCGGCAGTAATCAGTTAGAAATTGTAATTGCAGATATTAGTGATAAAGATAATCCTGTTACTATATCAACGATCGGTTATAGCGATGTAGAATATACGCATCAGGGATGGTTTACAGAAGATCAACGCTATTTTCTTTTGGGTGACGAATTAGATGAACAAAAAATAGGGTTTGATACCAGAACGGTTATTTTTGATTTTGAAGATCTGGACAATCCTAAATTTCATATGAATTATACAGGGCCGACACCTTCTATTGATCATAATGGATATATAAAAGGGAATAAATTCTATCTGGCTAATTACAGAGCGGGAATGCGCGTGATAGATATTTCTGATATCGCAAATAAAAATATCTCAGAAATAGGATTTTTTGATAGCTTCTCAGGAAGCAATAGTGCTTCTTTTGATGGTGCCTGGAATGTGTATCCATTTTTTGATAGTGGCAATATTGTGATCAGTGATATCCAATCTGGTTTTTTACTGGTTAGACAAAGTAATACATTAAGTGTAGACGATATTGATATTACTACTAATTCAGATTTTGCTATGTATCCTAATCCTGCCCAATCAAACCTTGTTATTGATGGAGGAAATAGTTTTCAATTAAAAAAAGTAGAAATATATAGTATCCTTGGAGAAAAAATGGTAGAAATTGAGAACTTTGATACTCCTAATAATACAAGTATCAATCTCAACTATGCCTCAGGAATATATATGGTAAGAGTCAATAATGCTACCACAAAAAAACTCGTTGTAAAGTAAGTACAGTATAGAATACCTTTTTTCGGTAGTATACGCAGTATATAGAACTGTTTTTAAATAGTATCTGTTTTTTAGAATTCAGAATATTCTTTAAAAACAGTTTTTTTTATATTATAGAAAACCTCAAAATAGCATAGACTAAAAAATAGCTGTTTTTGGAGTATGATTAAATTAAGATCAATATGAGGGTATTTAGGCTTTAATCTGTTATATATATAACTCCTGGGTGATAAGACGAATGTTTTTCAGGGAAAATATAAATTTTAAAACCTCACCAACTCATGAAAAAATTACTTTTTTTAATTGTAATAGTGTCAGTATTGCAGGTTAATTCACAAACGTTATGCAAAAATGGAACAGCAGGATCTTTTCCCTGTAATGATTATAATCTGATGTCTCAAATTAGTTTAGCAACAATGGACGCTTCTTTAGCAAACGATAGTTGGGGATGGACGGATGCTACTACAGGAAAAGAATATGCCATTGTGGGACTCAATAACGGAACAGCTTTTATTGATATTTCTGATGCTATTAATCCTGTTTACTTAGGGAAATTGCCTACAGCTGATAAGGAAAACGATTGGAGAGATATAAAGGTATATAAGGATCATGCTTTTGTTGTTGCAGATTTCGCTGGAGATCATGGGATGCAAGTTTTTGATCTAACTAAACTAAGAAATGTAACAAACCCTCCAGTAACCTTTAGATCAGATGCCAAGTATACTGGTTTTGACGGAGCACATAACATTGTGATTAATGAAGATTCAGGGTTTGCTTATGCAGTAGGAACAACAACCTTTAATGGAGGTGCTCATTTTATAAATATACAAGATCCTAAAAACCCTGTTGAAGCTGGCGGTTTTGTTTCTGATAGAGGAGATTCTTATTCTCACGATGCACAGGTAATTACGTATAGTGGTCCTGATACAGAACATATAGGAAAAGAAATCCTGATCGGTAGTAATCAGATAGAAATTGTGATTGCAGATGTTAGTGATAAAAATAATCCTGTTACCTTATCAACGATGAGGTATCGAGATGTAGGATATACACACCAGGGATGGTTTACAGAAGATCATCGTTATTTTCTTTTGGGTGATGAACTTGATGAACTAGCAATTGGTTTTAATACTAGAACAATTATTTTTGATTTTGAAGATCTGGACAACCCTAAATTTCATATGAACTACACAGGTCTTACGTCAGCTACTGATCACAATGGATATGTAAAAGGAGATAAATTCTACTTAGCCAATTATCAAGCTGGATTACGCGTGGTAGATATTTCGGATATAGCCAATAAGAATATCTCAGAAATAGGTTTTTTTGATAGTTTTCCTTCAAATGACAGTGCTTCTTTTGGTGGTGCATGGAACGTATATCCATTTTTTGATAGCGGCAATATTGTGATCAGTGATCAATCATCAGGCTTTTTACTAGTTAGACAAAGTAATACATTAAGTGATTTTGGTACTAAGCCAGATTTTGTTATGTATCCCAATCCCGCCCAATCAAAACTTGTTATTGATGGAGGAAATAATTTTCAATTAAAAAAAATAGAAATATATAGCATTCTGGGAGAAAAAGTAGAAGAGGTTATCAATTTTGATACTCCTGGTAGTACGAGTATTAATCTTGGTTATGCAACAGGGATCTATATGGTAAGAGTAAATGATACTGCCACAAAAAAGCTGGTTATAGAATAGCTTTTTATTGAGTTTATAATTAGTCTTTACTGGTTATAATCTTCAGAAAATGATAAGATCAAAATAAAGATGTAGTGCAATTTCATTTTTTCTATTAAATCAATACATAGTGAAGGTTTAAGAAGATAAAAGAGGCTGTTTTGTTGTGATATTTTGTTAAAAAGTGTTAAACAAGGTATGATAAAATAATTCTGTAATCAGTTTTATGAACTTACCTCGTATATTAGAGAGTTGTGTAAAAAATACGTACGAAGTAAAATTAAAACTAACTCTTTAAATCTTATTAACTAATGAAAAAACTAGTCATTACACTCTTATCTACATTTACAACATTATTTTCTTATAGCCAGATTTCGCCATGTGTAAATGGATTTGCTGGTTCTTATCCCTGCAAAGATTATGATCTTATGTCCAGAATTTCGCTTTCTACCATGAATGCGGGTGCAGGAAACGATAGCTGGGGATGGACAGATCCACAGAATGGAGATGAATATGCCATTATTGGCCTTAATAATGGTACAGCCTTTATAGACATTTCTAATCCTACAAACCCAGTATATTTGGGGAAATTACCGACAGCAACTAGCAATAGTTCGTGGAGAGATGTCAAAGTATATAAAAATCACGCGTTTATTGTGAGTGAGGCATCTGGTCATGGAATGCAGGTTTTTGATCTTACAAGGCTGAGAAACGTAGCAAATCCTCCGCAAAATTTTACTGCGGATGCCCGATATACCGAGTTTGGTAATGCACATAATATAGTCATTAATGAAGATTCTGGATATGCCTATGTAGTAGGAGCTCAGAGAAATTCTGGCATCTATAGAGGAGGGCCTCTTTTTATTGATATTCAGGATCCTAAAAATCCTAGAAATGCAGGTGGATTTTTATCAGGAGGACAACGTGCTTATACACATGATGCCCAAGTAGTTACCTATAGCGGGCCTGATACAGATTACACTGGTAGAGAAATCCTTATCGGTAGCAATGAGATCGAGGTAGTAATTGCTGATATTACTGATAAATCCAATCCTACTACTATAGCAACTATACGATATAGTGATATAGGATATACGCATCAGGGATGGTTTACAGAAAATCAAAGATATTTTATATTAGGAGACGAAACTGATGAACAGAGAGTTGGTTTTAATACAAGAACGGTTGTTTTTGATTTTCAGGATTTAGACAACCCTCAACAGCAGATGATTTATAATGGACCAACACCAGCTAGTGATCATAATGGGTATGTAAAAGGGGATCTTTTTTATCTAGCTAATTATCGAGCAGGAATTAGAGTCATTGATATTTCTAATATTGGAAATAATACGATGACTGAAATAGGTTTTTTTGATACTTTTACATCAAGTAATAGCGCGTCTTTTAATGGCGTTTGGAATGTATACCCTTATTTTAATAGTGGTAATATTGTTATCAGTGATATAGAAGGTGGATTTTTTCTGGTGCGTAAAAGTAGTAATCCACCATCAAATGATTGTTCTAGCACAGTATCCTCTTTTCCGTTTACAGAAAGTTTTGAAACCAATCTTGGAGAATGGAAAGATGAGACCACAGGAGATGACCTAAACTGGACTAGAAACTCAGGAAACACTCCTTCTAATGGAACAGGTCCTAGTGCTGCTTCGGATGGCAGTACTTATATTTACGTAGAAGCATCCGGAAATGGTACTGGGTTTCCTAATAAAAGAGCAATACTTAATTCTCCTTGCCTTAATTTTGATGGAGTATCTGCTCCCAAACTAACATTCCAATACCATATGTTAGGGAGTGCCGTAGCGTCTTTAACGGTAGAAGCCAGAACAAATAATACTGGGAATTGGACAAGTGTGTTTAGCAGGACAGGATCTCAGGGAGCAAATTGGAACGAAGCAGATGTAGACCTCGCTGCCTATGCTGGAGAAATAAGTGTACAATTACGATTCAATGTAGTCACTGGTGCAGGGAATAGTGGGTGGCAAAGTGATATCGCTATCGATGCAGTGAGCATACAGAATGGAGGTTCTGATCCCGGTCCTGGTGGTTGCATCTCGGGAATTACCTCTTTTCCTTATAGCCAAGGTTTTGAAAATACACTAGGAAGCTGGTCACAATCTACATCGGATGATCTTAACTGGACAATAGATGCAAATGGAACCCCATCACAAAACACAGGACCATCAGGTGCAGCTCAAGGGACATCATATATATATGTAGAAGCATCCGGGAATGGTACTGGATTTCCTAATAAAAGAGCGATCATAAATTCTCCATGTTTTAATCTAAATGGAATATCAAACCCTGTTTTCTCGTTTGACTATCACATGTTTGGCGCTGCTGATATGGGTAGTATTGATCTCGAAATAAGTGTAGACAATGGCATTACATGGGCGAATTTATGGAATCAAACAGGAAACCAGGGAAACTCGTGGAATACTATCAATATCGATCTTTCTGCATTTTCAGGACAAAGTGCCCAACTGAGATTCAATAGAGTCACCGGTGGCACCTGGCGGGCAGATATAGCTATAGATAATATCTCACTCACAGATGATACGTCAAGAAACGATTCTTTAGATAAAAGAAATGATATGATTGTTTCTGTTTTTCCGAATCCTGTCGGCGGATCGACCCTTAATGTATTAATAACAAAGGAAAAAAGAAATATAATACGAATCTCTAATTTCGAAATTAGAAACGCTTTAGGACAATTAGTACGAAAAGGAATCGTTAGAGATAATATAGATGTTTCAAACTTAACAAAGGGAGCTTACTTTTTACAGATTACTTTAGGTAATCAGCTTTATAATAAGCCTTTTATAAGAAACTAATTAAAAAAATAGAGAGGATTATGAATATTTCTAAACTCTTCGCATACAAACTCATTTTTTTGATTGGTAGCTGTAGCGTGATTTCTTGCAGTAGTGACGATACCCCGAGAACAAACCCAGTTACTGTTACAGATCCTGATATCGACTTTACCGGAACTGTAGAATGGATAAAAACATTTGGAGGTAGTAACGAAGATAATGCCTTATCACTGGTGGAGACTGATAGTGGAGAATATATCCTTGCAGGATATACTCAGAGTAATGATGGAGATATCACAAGCAAAACTACTACTGATAGCGATTATTGGGTATTAAAACTCACCCAGAAAGGAGAAATTGTATGGAGCAAAACCTATGGTGGAACCGGAGACGACAGAGCCGAAAAAATTATTAAGACTACAGATGGCGGATATGCATTAGTAGGGTATAGCAGAAGCAATGATAATGATGTGAGTGAGAATGAAGGATTACAAGATTACTGGATCGTTAAATTAAATGCTACTGGCGATATACAATGGGAAAAAAGTTTTGGTTTCTCAGGAATTGATCGCGCTTTTTCGGTAATCCAAACAAATGATGGAGGGTATTTTATTACTGGATTTCTGGACGTAACTGCAAGTGGAGGTGATGGCAATGATGATAATGACAGAAAAAATACTCCACAAAAACACGGTGTTGGAGAATTCTGGGGTATTAAACTCGATGCTGCCGGCAATAAAGAATGGAGACGTTATTTTGGAGGTACCGATAATGATCGTAGTTATGATGTTATCGAGACAGAAGACAATAATTTTTTAATGATAGGCTCCTCAGAAAGTGTTGATTTTGATATAACAGCCAGTAAAGGAAGTTACGACTTCTGGGTCGTAAAAGTAAATGCTGCTGGTGACAAAATCTGGGAAAAATCTTTCGGAGGTTCAGAAATTGATGTAAGTTATGGTATTGCTGCCGCAGGAAATGGTAAATATATAATTGTAGGTGACTCCAGAAGCAATGACGGGGACATTTCTAATGCGAATGGAAATGCAGATTTATGGATAATACAAATCGATACCAATGGAAACCTGATCTGGGAAAAATCGCTGGGAGGTACCCAATTTGATACAGGAAGAGACATTAATAAAACCCAAAATGGTAATTTTATCATAACAGGAAACTCCAGAAGTAATGATGGAGATATTGATCAAAATAAAGGTCAAAGCGATATACTTAATATTTTGATAAAATCCAATGGAGATGTTTTATGGAGATCTACTACCGGAGGAACAGAAGCAGAATTTGCTACAGGCTGTATAGAAACAGCTGATAAAAAAATTGTAGTAGTTGGTAGTTCTGAAAGTAGTGACTTAGATGTCCAAAATAATAAAGGATCTAAAGACGCAATAATTGTAAAATATAACTAAAAATGAAAAAATTAAGCACACTCATCCTAATATTTTTAACAATCATTTCTTGTAAAGATGATGATAACACCGTAGGAACAGACACAGATACTATAGGAACAGTGAATTTTGAATTTAAAAACAATGTAGGTAATGATCTTATCGACTTAAATACAGGCTCATATACCAATCAAAGTAACGAAACGTATACTATCTCAGAACTAAAATATATAGTCAGTAATATTGTTTTGATCAAAGATAATGGGGATGAATTTACATATCCCGTTGCTGATAGTTATTTTTTGATTAATGAGGAAGTTGCCGAAAGCAAAAAAGTGAATCTTGTTGACATTCCATCTGGGACATTTACCAAGATTAAATTCGGGATTGGAGTTGATCAATCCAAGTATCCTCTTAATGGTGTAAATAATTTTATACCTACGGCAGAAGAGAGCGAAATGTTATGGTCTTGGTCCGCAGGATATAAATTTATTAAATTTGAGGGCGCCTTTACCCCATCAGGAGGTACAATGGCTGATTTTATATTACATATAGGAAGTCATGGAACTACCTTGGATAATTATAAAGAAGTTTTATTAGATTTACCCGGTGAGCTAACCATAGGAGACGGAACCACTTCCAACGTTGCTATCACCGCAGATGTTGCAAAAATATTTGATAGTACAAACACACATTCATTAGAAGTTAAAAGTGATATTCAGGTAGATCCAGAGAATGCTCCAAAATTGGCAGAAAATGTAAGCACCATGTTTAGTGTTGCTACTGTATCTAATTAAAGAGTATAAAGAAATAAATTTATTCGAATGAAATATTTGGCATATATACTTCTTATTGTTGTTGGTGTTGCGTGTAGTTGCAGTTCTGATAAAGAAGCATATGTGCCAATTTCTGAGAATAAAGAATTAGAATTTATAGTTCCTTCCAATTTTCCGGAACCTACATATAATGTAAAAATGAATCCCCCAACAGAAAAGGGCTTTGAGTTGGGTAAAAAACTTTTTTATGATGGCAGGCTAGCATCTGATGGTGTGGTGTCTTGTGGATTCTGCCATATACAGGATTTTGCCTTTACACACCATACCCATATCGTAAGCCATGGAGTAGATGGTGCTTTGGGAACCAGAAATGCACAACCACTTCATAATTTAGCATTTATGAAAGAGTTTACCTGGGACGGAGCTGCTATTCACCTGGATCTTCAGCCGATAATACCGATTACTGCAGAGGTAGAGATGAATGAAACGTTTGGAAGCATTATTAAAAAACTGGAAGAACGACCAGAATATGTAGAAATGTTCGCAGAAGCATTTGAAGATAAAAAAATAAACTCTGATAATATACTCAAATCTTTATCACAATTTATGATTATGATGATTTCATCTAATTCTAAATATGACAAGATTGAAAGAAATGAAGGTTCTGTTTTTACAGCTGATGAAACAGCAGGCTTCGAACTTTTTAAATCAAAATGTGCTTCCTGCCATTCTGGTACGCTATTTACAGATCAATCTTATCGTAATAATGGATTACCCGTTGATACCTTATATAATGATATCGGAAGAAAAAGAGTTACAGGATTAGCCTCTGATATCTATAAGTTTAAAGTTCCTACACTGAGAAATATAGAACTTAGTTTTCCATATATGCACGATGGCAGACTAAAAACATTAAAAGATGTTCTGGATCATTATAGTGATGGAGTTACAGATTCTGAAACACTAGATCCTCTTTTCAGGAATGATGATAACACTATTTCTGGAATCCCTTTGACAGAAGAAGAGAAACAATATATCATTACATTTTTAAAAACACTTACCGATGATAACTTCGTAAACGACAGTCGTTTTTCTGAGTTTTAAGTAGCTCCTCATAAGTTATTGTATATAAAATACTTACTGCTTCACTCCTTGAGAACCACTCCAGTATATTTATTTTTAGGTATTATACCGTATTGAATAATAGACACATTAAAAAGCTATTAGAATTTGTCTAATAGCTTTTATGTTAGAGAATTTTAAGGTAAAAACGGTCTTATACGATTTGTGATTAAAAAATTCGTATAAATTCATTGAATTATTTTTTCTTTATGCAAGGCAAAAAAATCAAGCATAGCTATAGCTACGGTTTATTTTTTAAACGAAGTAGAAAGGAAAAAGAAACGATGAATATGCGAAATTTTTAGTTATAAATCGTATTAATCACAGTGTTTACGATGACACTCCGTCATTGTATAAGCATATGCAGCGGTACATGCAAGAGCAGCCAGTCCGCCGGTTGCCGTTCCTACCGTAGCCATACAAGCCGTATATGCTGTGGTAGCTGCTGCTGCACAAAGAGTATATCTCCAACTACAACCTCTTCTTTTGATGTAAGCATAATTCTCAATGTCTTTTAGATTCTGAAGCCCGATCTCGATAGTTCTATCAGTAAATTCCTGAGTAGGAACTTCTATGATATCATTGTAATTGCGTTGCATATACGAAGTAACGAGTGCTAATTCATCCTTGATCCTGATAATTTTTTGATCTTTAAAAAGCTCATTAATCTTTTTAGAATTACCACTTTTATAGAAATCATATAGCGCATTCGGGGCAATATTGTTCTCTTCTAAAATAGCAAACATTTCTTGTATTAGCTCGTCTTGCAGCTTTTCAAATTTCAAAAATTCAGGATCAGCTTGCATCTCCATAAACCTTTTTTCAATAGTTACTTCTGATGTGTTTTCTACTGCGTCTTCTGTAATATCCTCACTGCAAGAGAAGGAAAAAGCTAATAAACTAAAAACAATAATTGATTTAAATTTTTTCATAATAGTATAGATTTATGTTTAAATAATTATGATTTGCGCAAATCAATTTTATATGCTTATTCTCAAGAAAAACACCTTGTTAAAGTTATAAAAGTATTGCTCCGGTATATACTACTTATTCGCAGGTAGTTTAAAATATTTATTGAACGGTAAGAAAAAGGTGATGACCTGATGTTTATTGATACAAGTTATTGGTGTATATAGATGGTAACTCTGGTACCTGGTTCAAGAGTATTATCCACATCAAAATTTTCAATAAATAATCTGTTTTCTGGGTGAGTAGAAAGAATTCTTTCTCGAGTTGCTTTTGATCCAAACGAGGAGTTTTCATTACTGTATTGTAACTTAGACGCATTTTTCCTACCAATACCATTATCTATTATTTCTATTTTTACCATTTTTCTATTCAGTCTTTTAATCGCAATTAGTAGTCGTTTTGTTCCTTTTTTGTGATAAAGCCCATGCCAAATTGCATTTTCTATAAAAGGTTGAAGACAAAGAGGAGGTATCTCAATTGTCATGAGATTTGTTGTTATATCACAGGCAAAAAAGAAGCCTCCCTTAATTCTTAGCCTTTCTAAGTTAATATAGCTTTCTATCATAGCTACTTCTTCGGATAATGGGATCATTTTTTCTGTCGAGTTTTTCAGAACTTTTCGAATTAATTTAGAAAACTTCGTCAAGTAATCTGAAGCTTTCTCAATATCGTTTTTGAGAATATAATTATTTATAGAATTAAGTACATTAAAGATAAAATGAGGGTTCATTTGTGATTTAAGAGCAATAATCTTAAGTTCTGAAACTTCTGTATAGCTTCTCATTAATTTCAATTGAGCTTCTTTCTTTTCTTCTGAAATCAATTTGATTTTATTGCCAATTGCCAAAGCAAAAATTAGAATTTCTATAATAGCTCCTATTTCCATAAATAGTATAGGATCATACGGTAATCCATTCCTGAAAAAAGAAAAATAAAGACTGATATTAGCCAAAATGACATAAATAAGTGATCCCAAAATCAGTAATTTGACTTGCGAAGCTTCTATCTTGTACACTATAAAATAGCTTATAAAAGCAAAAAAAGTCATTACAATCAATAAAATTGTTACGATTGTAAAAAGTTCTTTTGGAGATATCATAAAATTAAGGATACCTACTAAAAAAATAAAACTGATAAAAACCCATCTGGTTACCCAAAAAACGCTATCCCAATAAGGTATACACTTTTTTGTTTCCAATAATTCTCTGATAAAAGATATATAAAATGAATACGCTAAAAACTGGATGCCATAAAAAATGACAGGGGTTCGATTAGAAAAGAATTCATCATAAAAAATAATAGAGCCATAGTAAGAAAAATAAATAAGAAGGCAAATTACATACAAGCTATAAAAAAGAAAAATTTTATTCCTGCTCAGGAAATACAATAATAGGGGGTAAAGAGAAATAACAAATAACACTCCCTGTATCCAAATATTAAAGTATATAAATTTCAAAAAAGAAAAAATTAATCCATTTTAGCAAGAAATGTAATTTTGCGGTCTCTACTAATACTTACATATTCTCCATTACTCATTCGTATGACCCCTCCCTGGCTTTTTTTATATTCCTGTACGTGTTCCAGATTAATACAATAAGATTTATGAATTCTAAAAAAACAGGATGTTGGAAGTGGCTTTATAACTTCTTTCAATGTTTTGGATAAAAAAAGTTTACGATTATCAGTTAAAAATATGGTAGTATAATTTCCCTCGGCCTTTAGCAGAACAATCTCATTCTTTTTAAAAAAATAGATTACTCCATTTACACAAAGTTGAATTCTTGATTGTTTATTATTGGTTGCTAATTTAATACGTTTACAAAGCTTATTATAAACCCTTACCAGATCATCTTTATCGATGGGTTTAAGCAAGTATTCAAACACAGAAAATTTTATAGCTTTTAAGGCATAATCTTCAAAGGCTGAAGTAATAATAACAGTAATCTTTTTTTGATGTAAAGACTCTAAAATATCAAATCCCGAGAGTAAAGGCATCTTTATATCTATAAAAATACAATCCGGATTTATATTTTCGATAGTCTCTATGGCATGCAGAGGATCCGAAACAGAAGCAACAATCTCAATACCTGGGCAATATCTGCAAATTTTCCATTCCAGTGATTGAATTGCATCTTCCTCATCATCTATCAAAATTGACTTAATTAAACTCATTTTTAAATGATCTTTTACATCCAAAAAACCAATTTATCTTGTCCTTTCCTCTTTGTCTGTATGCTTAACGCAAAACTTCTGATAATTTACCTAATAAAATGTTATAATAATATTATGATTTTGTGAAGTTTTTAATTGTTGAGAACTATATAACTTAGTTTTATAAAATACCGATAGCTTTTTACTATTTTAGTATATGTTAGATAAATGTTAGGTTATGCAAATAAAACCTACATATGTAGTATATTTGCATTCAATTTAGAATTAATCTATTTTAGAAATAAAATAATATGATTAAAGTATCAGATACAGCTAGAAAGAAAGTCGTAGAGCTCATGACCGATGATGGTTATGACGCTTCTTTAGATTATGTACGTGTAGGAGTTAAAAGTGGAGGTTGTTCAGGTTTATCTTACGATTTAAAATTTGATAAAAACCAGGAAGACGGGGATAAAGTATTTGAAGACAATGGTGTAAAAATTATTGTAGACAAGAAAAGTTTTCTATATCTAATCGGTACCACTTTAGAATATTCCGGGGGACTTAATGGAACCGGCTTTGTATTTAATAACCCAAACGCTAACAGAACTTGCGGTTGCGGAGAAAGCTTTTCCCTTTAAAAATTAATAAATATTCTGGAATACCCAAGTAACTGTAAGATGGCATATACTGAAGACGACTTAAAGAAAGAATTAGAAACTAAAGAATACGAGTATGGGTTTTATACAGATATAGAATCTGATACATTTCCTGTTGGTCTTAATGAAGATATTGTTCGTGCAATTTCTAAGAAAAAGGAAGAACCAGAGTGGATGACACAATGGAGATTAGAAGCATTTAGGGTGTGGAAAGAGATGGAAGAACCAGCATGGGCTAATGTAAACTATGAAAAGCCTAGTTTTCAGGACATTTCATATTATTCTGCTCCTAGTAATAAACCAAAATATGATAGCCTTGATGAGGTAGATCCTGAGTTACTGGATACCTTTAAGAAATTAGGGATATCTATTGATGAACAGAAAAAGCTAACAGGCGTCGCTGTTGATATTGTTATGGATTCTGTTTCGGTAGCAACTACATTCAAAGAAACATTAGGAGAAAAAGGAATTATATTTTGCCCAATCTCTGAAGCTATTCAGGAACATCCGGAACTAGTTAAAAAATACCTTGGTTCTGTAGTGCCACAAAAAGATAATTTTTATGCAGCTTTAAACTCTGCAGTATTTAGTGATGGTTCATTTTGTTACATTCCCAAAGGTGTTAGATGCCCGATGGAGTTGTCAACGTATTTTAGAATTAATCAGGCAGGTACTGGTCAATTCGAGCGCACCTTGGTTATTGCAGATGAAGGGAGCTATGTTAGTTATCTGGAAGGTTGTACAGCGCCATCACGTGATGAAAACCAACTACACGCAGCTGTAGTAGAACTTATTGCACTAGATGATGCAGAAATAAAATATTCTACAGTTCAGAACTGGTATCCCGGTAATGCAGCAGGAAAAGGAGGCGTGTATAATTTTGTTACCAAAAGAGGAATTTGTGAGAACAATGCCAAGATTTCCTGGACTCAGGTAGAAACAGGATCTGCAGTGACCTGGAAATACCCTTCCTGCATTCTAAAAGGAGATAATTCTGTAGGTGAATTTTATTCTATAGCCGTTACAAATAATTACCAACAAGCAGATACAGGAACTAAAATGATTCATCTGGGTAAGAATACCAAAAGTACAATTATTTCTAAAGGTATTTCTGCAGGAAAATCTCAAAATAGTTATCGAGGACTGGTACAAATCAATAGTAGAGCGACCAATGCACGTAACTTTTCTCAGTGTGATTCTTTATTGATGGGCAATGAATGTGGTGCTCATACGTTTCCCTATATTGAAGCAAAGAATAAAACAGCTCAAATAGAGCACGAAGCGACAACCAGTAAGATCGGAGAAGATCAGATCTTTTATTGTAATCAAAGAGGTATTGATACAGAAAAAGCAATCGCTCTGATTGTGAATGGTTTTAGCAAAGAAGTATTAAACAAACTTCCTATGGAATTTGCGGTAGAGGCTCAAAAACTTTTAGAGATCTCTCTGGAAGGTTCTGTAGGGTAAACTTTATAACTAACTAATAATCATATTAATGAAAAAATTGACCCTTCTAATCGTATTAAGCTTTTTAGTTTTTTCCTGTAAAAACGAGAAAAACCAATCTTCAGATGTAGAGCCTTCCATAATTCGTGGAGAATTTATATTAATAGATGATGCTGGTGTGATAAAAGGAAAAGACTTTATTTATGGAGTAGTTCTGGATGATATGGCCAAAGAATTAAATAAAAAAATAAAACCTTTACAAAGAGAAGAATATGATATGGTACCTGTCGTAATTAACGGGATCATAAAACCAAACCCTAAAGACGGCTGGCCAGAAGTAGTAGAGATAAAAGAAATCGTAGGTGTAAGTGCTCCAACCTCAGAATTACCGACTAAAATAAACTCGTCCGAATCAGGATCAGTAGAAAGTGATACTGCGGCTACCGAACAAAAAGAAAATTAGTAAAAAGACCCGAACGTTTCATATGGTGACTTATAAAATAAAAGTAAAAAAGTATATTTCTTTATTAGTTCTTTTTCTGATTATTATAGGGTGCAATGAGACGAAAAAAGAAAATCCGGATACCACGACGATTGCTCCTGTAGAAATTGAGAAACCTAACATAAAACTTTACACCTTTGACGGAGGTAAAGTGATAGCAAATAAATTAGAACTTTTTTCACAAGACACTACATATCAAGGTCAATCAAAAGAATTTTCGGATGCTTTTTATGTAATAAGTCACCCAAAAGGTAATTTAATGTGGGATGCAGGTCTTCCAGAAAATTTAATAGGTTTACCAGAACCTTTTACAGATCCTACAGGATCTTTTACAGTATCTAGAAAAGACTCCGTAGTAAATCAATTACAATCAATCGGGATGAGTATAAAAGATATCCAATATATCGCATTATCTCACTCTCATTTTGATCATACCGGGCATGCCAATACTTTTAGGGATGCCACATGGCTGGTACAAGAAGTAGAATATGATTCTATTACCAGTCCAACGAGTCAAAAAACAAATACTGACAACTATAACGCAATAAAAGAATTAACGAAGATTAAAAAGCTTACTGGTGATTTTGATGTATTTGGTGATGGATCAGTAGTGGTTAAATCTATGCCGGGGCATACTCCTGGTCATCAGGTATTATATCTTGACTTAATAGAGCACGGACCACTATTATTGTCAGGAGACTTATATCATTTATACGAAAATAGAATACACAAAAGGGTACCGATATTCAATTTTGATGTAGCTCAAACCCTAAAAAGCATGGATACATTTGAAGAATTTGCAAAAGCAAAGAATGCAAAAGTTTACTTGCAACACCAAAAAGAAGATTTTAATAAACTGCCGAAAGCACCTAAATATTTAAATTAAGAGATGATGCTGAAAATAAAAAATTTACATGCAAGTATTGAAGACAAAGAAATTCTAAAAGGTCTTAGCCTAAATGTAAAAGCCGGAGAAGTCCATGCAATTATGGGTCCCAATGGTGCCGGTAAAAGTACCCTGGCAGGTATTGTTGCAGGAAAAGAAGAATATGAAGTAACAAAAGGTACTATTTTACTTGAAGAAGAAGATATAGAAGAATTAGCAGCAGAAGAGCGTGCACATAAAGGTATTTTTCTTTCGTTTCAATATCCGGTAGAAATACCAGGAGTAACGGTTACCAATTTTATGAAAACGGCAATCAATGAAACCAGAAAAGCACAAGGTTTGGAAGAAATGCCTGCGAAAGATATGCTAAAGAAAATTCGCGAAAAATCAGAATTGCTGGATATCGATCGTAAGTTTTTATCACGTTCTCTTAATCAAGGTTTCTCTGGTGGAGAAAAAAAGCGTAACGAAATATTTCAGATGGCTATGATGGAACCTAAGCTGGCCATATTAGATGAGACAGACTCCGGATTAGACATTGATGCGCTTAGAATTGTTGCTAATGGAGTTAATAAACTGAAAAGTAAAGATAACGCAGTTATAGTAATTACGCATTATCAGCGCTTATTGGATTATATCATTCCGGATTATGTACACGTATTATACGATGGTAAAATTGTAAAATCCGGAACTAAAGAATTGGCATTAGAATTAGAAGAAAAGGGATACGACTGGATCAAAGAAGAAATAAATGCTTAATTGATCAAAAGTTTTCTATTCTTAGGGTTTCATAATATATATACTATATAATGGCAACAATAAAAAGATTTGAAGACCTCGAAATCTGGCAGGAATCCAGAAGACTAGCTACAGAGATTATTGTAATTTCTAGCACAACAGAGCTGAGAAGCGATTATAAGCTTAGCGATCAGATAAAAGGATCATCTGGTTCTGTTATGGATTATATAGCTCAGGGTTTTGAAAGAGACGTAAGTAATGAATTCAGACAGTTTCTTTCTCTTGCCAAAGAATCGGCAGGCGCAACCAGATCTCAATTGTATAGAGTTTTTGATGCAAAATATATCGATGAAAAAACATTAAAAATATTGATTAATGATTATGAAACCTTAAGCAAAAGAATTTCATCATTTATTAATTATTTAGATAAAAAAGATTTTAAGGATAGTAAACATAGAGAATCGAAAACTTAAATCTTGAAACAAAAAAACTTGAAATAAGAAAATGGAATTGAAAGAAAAATTAGTATCCTCTTTTTTAGCTTTTGAGAATACTGTTGATGTTGATACAGCTGTTCATGACATTAGAAGTAATGCCATTAAGGTTTTTGAAGAAAAGGGATTTCCTACCAAAAAAGAGGAAGCCTGGAAATATACATCATTAAATACAGTATTGAAACATGATTATAGTATTTTTCCCAAAGAAGAAAATGCGCTAGAGTTTAAAGATGTAAAAAAATACTTTCTGTATGATCTTGATACATATAAAATAGTATTTATCGATGGTAAGTATTCTTCTCATTTATCCGAAACTACCCATGATAAGATTGATGTATGTTTAATGTCTTCTGCATTAGCGCAGGATAAGTATAAACCTATTATAGATAATTATTTTAATAAAATTGCTCCAGAAGATGGAATTACATCTTTGAATACAGCTTTTTCTAATGAGGGCGCGTATATATACATTCCTAAAAATAAATTAGCAGACAAACCCATACAGATTATACATTTATCTACTGGTAGTGAATCCGCACAGCTGCTACAACCTCGTAATCTTATTGTAGTAGAAGAAAACTCACATGTACAGATTATAGAACGTCATCAGAATCTAACCGATAATGCGGTATTGACAAATTCTGTTACAGAAATTTTTGTAGACAAGAGAGCTATTGTAGATTATTATAAAATCCAGAATGATCATGAGAATGCCTCTCTAATAGATAATACATTTATTGAGCAACACGCACAAAGTGTAGCCTCAGTACATACTTTTGCATTTGGTGGTAATATTACGAGGAATAACCTTAATTTTTACCAAAAAGGAGAAGGAATTGATTCTATACTAAACGGCGTTACAATTCTGGAAGGCAAACAGCATGTAGATCATAATACATTAGTGCATCATACAGAACCAAATTGTGAAAGTCATCAGGATTACAAAGGTATTTTTGATGAAAAATCAACAGGTGTATTTAATGGTAAAATAATAGTAAATAAAAAAGCTCAGAAAACCAACGCCTTTCAATCTAATAATAATATTTTGCTAAGCGATAAAGCTTCTATCAATTCTAAACCACAATTAGAGATTTTTGCTGATGATGTAAAATGCTCGCACGGTTGTACTATTGGTCAATTAGATGAGCAGGCACTATTCTATATGAGATCCAGAGGGATTGGAGAAAAAGAAGCCAGAGCGTTATTAATGTACGCTTTTGCCAATAATGTACTAGAAAGTGTAAAAATACCGCAATTAAAAAACCGAATCAATAAACTGATTGCTAATAAACTTGGAGTTAATATTGGATTTGACTTATAATAAATAAGAGCAGGTAGTATTTACCTAAGTATATATGCATGTTCTTTTATTGATTGTTACCCGATAATCGAGATTTAAATACGCTGAGGCTTGTCTTGAAATTGATTTTTTTTTCAATAAATGCCTCATTGGCTTGCTCCGAGGTAGTTTACTATATAAACTATTTTGCTTAGAAAGGCGATATATAAAGCTATAAGGATAAGAATTTTATTCTTTGATGGTCTTAAAGATTACTTGAAATGTTGTACTATAGGGTATGCCAAAAGAGTAGTTACATTATTTTATAGTATAATAGAGTAGTAGGTGAATCACAAGGTATACTTCTTCCTATTTGAGAATAAGTAATTTTAGATGGCAAATGTGGTATCACAGACTAAACAAAGTCTAACAAAATGAATTATAAGTCGCTACTGATGCTTTTTAGAGTATGTTTAAAAAGAATACAAATTGAAAATCAATAGTTTGAGGTTCTGAATATACTTCAAATGATGAGTATATCGAGATATTTACATTAATTTGAAGTAACCTCACGGTTCTTAAAATATTTGTTTTCAAGAAGTAAGGTTTTTAAACAAGCTCTTATCATCATTTTGGTGTGGACAGGAATTCATGTTTTTTCAACAACTGTCGTCTAATTTTTTCTTTTTGATTTTCTGAATTATAACAGCATATTATTTTTTTGTTTTACCACTTACTATAATAACAATTTCTCCTTTTGGGGGTTTATTCTCAAAATGTGATTGCACTTCTGCTACGGTACCTCTGATAGTTTCTTCATGGAGTTTACTTAGTTCTCTGGAAACAGAAATTAATCGATTTTTCCCAAAATTTTCCCCAAAATTCCCAAGTGTTTTTAGTAATTTGTGAGGTGATTCATAAAAGATGATAGTTCTGGTTTCTTCTGCCAATAATTTTAATCGAGTTTGCCTTCCTTTCTTTATAGGGAGAAAACCTTCAAAAATAAATTTATCATTTGGCAATCCGCTATTTACAAGTGCTGGCACAAATGCAGTAGCTCCGGGAAGGCACTCTACATCGATTTTATTTTCTATACAAGCTCTGGTTAATAAAAACCCAGGATCACTAATAGCAGGAGTTCCGGCATCACTGATTAAGGCAATAGTTTCTCCACTCTTCAGCCTCCCAATGATAGCATCGGTTGTTTTGTGTTCATTATGCATATGGTGGCTGTGCATATGCGTTGTAATTTCATAGTGTTTTAATAATTTTCCACTGGTGCGTGTATCTTCTGCCAGAATCAGATCAACTTTTTTAAGTACTTTGATAGCACGAAAAGTCATATCTTCCAGATTACCAATAGGTGTGGGAACAAGGTATAATTTAGACATGTAGTATTTTAAGGTCTTATTTTTTTTCCTGAAGCATAGGATATGATCAAAAAGATTAATCCCAGTGTTGCAAATAGTCCCTGTCCATCATCTTTTACCTGATGTGCTGTAAAGGCTAATGCCATATCAAAAAAGAACCCGGCATAGGCCCATTCTTTGATCCAATTCACCTTGTTAGAAAGAATCGCAATAATTCCTAAAATTTTTGCGATAGCAAGAGGAATTACAATATAAGTTGGATAATCCAGGTTTTCAAAAAAACCTTTTACCATTTCTGTGTTCCTAAAATACATCTGTGCAGAAAATAACATAATTCCACACATTGCAACAGTAGCAATCCAGTATACAATCTTCATATTCTTTATTTTATCACTTTTGTCGAAAAAAAATCAATACCCTTAGGGCATCCCAAGAAGATTTTAATCCTCTGCGAAGAATTAAAATTCATACTTACTACTCACAATTTGCATAAAACGTTCTTCATATTCTTCTTTGCCTTCCCAGTTATTGTAGTCAGGTTTCACCATATTTTTCACAAATTGTCGTGCTCCACTTTTACTATTTAGGGTATTTAATTGCGAGAGTACACGATTATAATCCGTAGAACTTCCATCAAAAAGATGTTTTATAAACGCCAGGCGATCATTAAGCCCGATATTAATTCCTTTTTTTAACTGATCATTTAGTGATTTAGGTTTTTCTTCTATCGTATTAATCTTATCGAGAATCGGCATACTTTGTGGAACCGATCCGGTAGTTTCTTCTCTATCATTTTTTTCATAAACAGATTCAGAAATTATAATGTCTTCTTCGGTAACTTTAGTTGCTGGTACAAAAAGATCTTCACTAACCTTCTCATTGATTTTCTCGATGATAATTTCTGGTTTAGAAGGTTCTTTAACTATTTCAGAAACAGCATATTCTGATTTTTTAGTTTCTTGTAATGGTTCAGGTTCTTTTTCAACTTCTGGAGCAGGATCTAGGCGTACAACTGGTGTTGGTTTTATCACTTTTTTTTCCGCTGCAATTGGTGCTTCCAGAATACTTCTTATTTGACCAATAGTAGGTTGTGGATCAGAAAAATGAGACTCAGCAAAATTAAGAATGGTCAGTTTTTCATATAGTTGCCTTGCCTCTTCCTGTAATTTAGAAAGTGTGGCTCCATCTTTGAGTTGTAAAATCCTATGTGCAATACTAATAAGTTCTGCTTCCGCTTTCTTCTTCATAACTTTCTTATACCTTTGGGCTGTGCTTTTTGTTTTTTAATAAATTTACCTCATCTTTAGAGTTATACCAAATAAATAAACGATTAGTAATATTCTCAGATCTATTTGGTATGCGAATACCTAGGGGTTTCTTTTAATTGATGCTGAAAAATACAAAATGTTTCTCGAAAATACAGTAAATCATAAAGAGCAATTTGGTTGGATAGAAGTTATTTGTGGTTCTATGTTTTCTGGTAAGACGGAAGAACTGATTCGCAGACTGAAACGAGCACAATTTGCCAAACAAAAAGTAGAAATTTTTAAACCTGCAGTAGATGTGCGCTACGATGACGAAATGGTAGTTTCTCACGATGCAAATGAGATTCGTTCCACGCCTGTTCCCGCAGCTGCAAATATCAGAATTCTTGCAAATACCTGTGATGTTATTGGGATTGATGAAGCACAATTTTTTGATGATGAGATTGTCAGTGTATGTAATGATCTCGCTAACCAGGGTATTAGGGTCATTGTTGCTGGGTTGGATATGGATTTTAAGGGAAACCCTTTTGGACCTATGCCAGCGCTTATGGCTACAGCAGAATATGTGACCAAGGTACATGCAGTCTGCACCAGAACAGGAAATCTGGCACAGTATAGTTTTAGGAAATCCAAAAAAGATGATTTGGTATTATTAGGAGAAACCGATGAATACGAACCATTAAGTCGCGCAGCTTATTATAAGGCAACATTAAAAGAAAAGCTAAAGAAAATAGAAGTTCAAGATCCCGAAGAACTATCTGAAAAACCTGATACGTCTGATGAGTGACACAAAAGAAACGATCCTGGAGATCAATCTGGCTCATCTTACTCATAATTATATATATCTAAAAAGTAAGCTTCATCCAGATGTTAAATTGTTAGCTGTAGTAAAAGCCAGAGGATATGGCAGCGATGCTATAGCCATGGCAACCCATCTTCAAAAAATCGGTGTAGATTATTTTGCTGTAGCATATGTTTCAGAAGGTATTGCACTTAGAGAAGCTGGCATAAAAACCCCAATACTAGTATTGCATCCGCAAGTTGTTAATTTTTCTACCTTGATCAAATACCATTTGGAGCCCAGTATATATAGCACACGGATTTTAAGAGAATTTATAACGATAGCAGAAGAAAAAAATCAAAAAGAATACCCTTTGCATATTAAATTTAATACTGGGCTAAATAGATTAGGCTTTTGGGAAAATGACATAGACTATATTATTAATAGGATACAAGAAACTAATGCAATTAGAGTGACTTCTATCTTTTCTCATTTGGCTGCCAGTGAAGATCACAACGAGAAAGACTTTACCCTTGGGCAGATTAATTCTTTTAAAAAAATAACTTTAGAAATGATTGATAGGTTAGGATATGTACCCATACTACATCAATGTAACACTTCTGGAATATTAAACTATCCTGAAGCTCATTTGGATATGGTACGTGCAGGAATCGGTTTGTATGGATATGGTAATGAGGCTAAATATGATAGTGAGTTGAAACCGGTAGCATTTTTAAAATCTATTATTTCTCAGATTCATACACTGGAACCGGGAGAAACATTAGGGTATAATAGAGCTTTTACTGCATCGCATTTTACTAAGACCGCTACAGTACCTATAGGTCATGCAGATGGTATTAGCAGGCAATATGGCAATAAAAAGGGATTTGTAACTATTCACAATAAAAGAGCCTATATTATAGGTAATGTCTGTATGGATATGATCATGGTAGATATCACTGATATTGAATGCAAAGAAGGAGATGAGGTTGTTCTTTTTGATGATAACTCATCAGCAAGTGTTATCGCCGAAAGTGCGGGAACAATTTCTTATGAATTACTTACAGCAATCTCACCACGAATAAAACGAGTGATTATCGATAATGAATGATCTTTATCGAAAAAACAATTACTTAAAAACAAATAAATTGTTAATAAATACTCCTTTTTTGTTAAATTAGTAAAATACTAATCATCTAAAATTTAATAAAGTATGGGATTTTTTAAAGATTTTAAGTCTTTCTTGTTGAAAGGAGATATTATTGCCTTAGCTACGGCTGTTGTTATAGGTGGTGCATTTAACAAAATTGTCGGTTCTGCAGTAGCAGATATTATTATGCCAATTATTGGAGTAATTACAGGAGGAACAGACTTTACACAAAAGTTTATTGCACTTGATGGAGGTACTTATGAAAGCCTTGCAGCTGCAAAAGAAGCAAAAGCTGCGGTTATGACATATGGTAATTTAATTCAGGCAATTATTAATTTTATTATTGTTGGCTTGTTTATTTTTATGGTGCTTAAAGCCTATGAAAAATCTAAGAAAAAAGAAGAAGCTGCTGCTCCGCCGCCACCTGCTGGTCCAAGCCAGGAAGAATTGCTGACAGAAATCAGAGATCTACTTAAAAAATAAAAAATGTCAAATTATATATAGTTACCGCTATACTACATATTCTAACTAAACCGCCTTATGTAAGGCGGTTCTTTTTGTTAAATGTTATATATTTAACAAAAAGTTTAAATTGATACAATTTCAAAATAAACAACCCAACTATTATAAAAAATTCTCACATTTGCTTGATTTTAAAAAAAGATCGACTTTTGTATTTATATAAAAGTTGCTAATAAATAATTATATAAAGCAGATGAAAGTAGCTGTCGTAGGTGCCACTGGATTGGTAGGAACCGTAATGTTAAAAGTATTAGAAGAACGTAATTTTCCCGTAACAGAGTTAATTCCTGTAGCTTCAGAAAGATCTGTAGGCAAAAAAATATCTTATAAGGATCAGGAGTTTTCTGTTGTAGGATTGGCTACTGCCATAGAAATGAAACCAGATGTTGCATTATTTTCTGCTGGAGGTGATATTTCTCTGGAGTGGGCTCCAAAATTTGCTGAGGCAGGAATTACTGTTATTGATAATTCTTCTGCCTGGAGAATGGATCCTACAAAAAAATTAGTAGTACCCGAGATTAATGCTAAAGAGCTAACAAAAGATGACAAGATTATCGCTAATCCCAATTGTTCGACAATACAATTAGTGATGGCGCTGGGACCACTGCATACTTCTTTTAAAATTAAGCGTGCTATAATCTCTACCTACCAATCTATAACAGGAACCGGTGTAAAAGCTGTACAGCAGTTAGAGAATGAGTATGCCGGAGAAAAAGGAGAAATGGCATATCCTTATCCTATCCACCGTAATGCAATACCACACTGTGATGTATTTCAGGAAAATGGATATACCAAGGAAGAAATGAAATTGGTGAATGAAACTCAGAAAATCCTTGATGATCGCACCATTGCTGTAACAGCAACGGCCATAAGAATCCCGGTAGTTGGAGGGCATAGTGAAAGTGTAAATCTGGAGTTTGAGAATGATTTTGATGAAAATGATATCCGTAAAATTCTTAATGAAACTTCTGGAGTGACTGTACAGGATAACCCAGAAACGAATACCTATCCGATGCCAATTTATGCAGAAGGAAAAAACGATGTCTTTGTCGGAAGAATTCGAAGAGATCATTCTAGAGAAAATGCTTTGAATATGTGGATTGTGGCAGATAATTTACGTAAAGGAGCAGCAACCAATGCAGTTCAGATAGGAGAGTATCTGATTGAAAATAAGCTCATTGGGTAAGAATTTTTACAATATTTTATGATCCCTTGCTATGTCAATAGCAAGGGATCATAATTTTTAGACTGTTTTGTTTTTTTATTTAGGAGTGTAAGGTTTTTAAGATTCTGTCTTCTAATGTTTTATAGAATAATTAAAAATGACAAAGCAATGAGCACTAAGATAATTTTGATAGTAAGAATATTATTGGGAATACTATTAATCATTTTTGGCAGTAATAAATTTATTGGGTTTTTGCCTGATTTTGAGTTTGCCAATCCAGATGCTGGAACTCTTTTTGGCGCATTGGCTACTAGTTATATTCTCAAAACTGTAGGACTGATTGAAGTGATTGTCGGGCTTCTATTAGTAAGCAATAAAGCCGTACCATTTGCACTGATATTAATGGCCCCTATTTCTGTAAATATAATTTTGTTTCATGCCACACTGGATCCAGCAAATATTGGACCAGGAGCATTTGTATTCTTAGTAAATTCTTTTTTGATATACGTCAACTGGAATGTATATAAGCCACTGTTTTAGTATAGATTGCAATAAAATTTTGACTTTTTTCGTTTTTTCGAATATAAAATATTTTGACTGCTCTTATGACAATGAGATAGCAATATGTTGCTAAACCCCAAAGCATCATGGTAAATGTGTAATTTATAGCTATTTTATTGATAGAGCAGTCTTTTTTTATACTTTCTTTAGCATTTTGCCGTAGGACTTTTAATAGATTTGTGAGTTACATCAAACTAATTCATCATGAAAAAAATCTTTTTTACACTATTTTTGATTACGTCTTTACTAGGATGTAAAAACGAAACAAAAATAGAAACTGCTAAAACTATTATTCCATTGAACTATCCAGAAACCAAAAAGGTAGATACCATTAATACATATTTTGGAACCGAAGTAAGAGATCCATACAGATGGCTCGAAGATGACAGAAGCAAAGAAACCGAAGGTTGGGTTACTGCACAAAATAAGGTAACTTTTGGATATCTGGATAGCATTCCTTATCGAGATCAGTTAAAAAAACGATTGTCTGGTTTATGGAATTATGAAAAGGTAGGTTCCCCTTTTAAAGAAGGTGACTATACATATTTCTATAAAAATGATGGTTTACAAAATCAATATGTAATCTATAGGTTCAAAAAAGAAGGAGATAAACCTGAAGTCTTCTTAGATCCAAATACTTTTAGTAAAGATGGTACCACTTCTCTTGGGGGAATAAGTTTTTCTAAAAACGGGAAACTATTGGCATATTCGATTTCTGAAGGAGGCAGTGACTGGCGCAAGGTTATTATAAAGAATGCAGAGACAAAAGAAATTATTGAAGATACATTAGTTGATATTAAGTTTTCTGGAATGTCCTGGAAAGGTAATGAAGGTTTTTATTATTCAAGTTATGATAAGCCAAAAGGTAGTGAGCTTTCAGCAAAAACCGATCAACACAAGGTTTATTATCATAAATTAGGAACTTCTCAAAAAGAAGATGCCCTTATTTTTGGTGGAATTCCAGAAGAAAAACACAGATACATTGGTGGCAGTGTAACAGAAGATGACACCTATTTAATTATCTCTGCAAGTATATCTACCTCAGGGAATAAACTGTTTATTAAGGATCTCACAGTGCCTGATAGCAAACTGGTTACTATATTAGATACGACTGACAGTGATACGTATATTATTGATAATGTAGGGTCTACATTATATCTTGTAACGAATCTTAATGCTCCTAATCAAAAGATTGTCACTGTTGATGCCAAAAATCCAACTCCAGAAAACTGGAAAGATTTTATTCCGGAAACTGAGCATGTACTGAGTCCAAATACTGGAGGCGGTTACTTCTTTGCAGAATATATGGTGGATGCCGTTTCTAAAGTACTACAATATGATTATGATGGCAAATTAATTAGAGAAGTAGCACTGCCTGGTGTAGGAAGTACCAATGGTTTCGGTTCCAAAAAAGAAGAAACAGAACTCTATTATTCATTTGCTAATTATAAAACCCCAGGGAGTATTTATAAGTATACTATTGCTTCGGGTGCATCAGAATTATACCGTAAACCTAACATTGATTTTAATTCAGATGACTATGTGAGTAATCAAGTATTTTATAGTTCTGCTGATGGAACAAAAATACCGATGATTATTACCCATAAAAAAGGACTGGAATTAACAGGTAAAAACCCAACCATATTATATGCTTATGGAGGATTTAATATTAGTCTTACTCCATCATTTAATATTGCGAATGCAGTATGGATGGAGCAAGGAGGAATTTATGCAGTACCCAACCTGAGAGGTGGTGGCGAATATGGTAAAAAATGGCACGATGCAGGAACCAAAATGCAAAAACAGAATGTATTTGATGATTTTATTGCAGCGGCAGAATATCTAATACAAAATAAATATACATCCAGTGACTATCTTGCGATTCGAGGAGGTTCTAATGGAGGGTTACTCGTTGGAGCTACAATGACCCAACGTCCGGATTTGATGAAGGTAGCCCTGCCAGCTGTGGGAGTATTAGATATGCTACGTTACCATACATTTACTGCAGGAGCAGGCTGGGCATACGATTATGGTACAGCAGAGGATAATCAACAAATGTTTGAATATCTAAAAACATATTCTCCTGTACATAATGTAAAAGAAGGGATACAATATCCCGCTACTCTTGTAACTACAGGTGATCATGATGATCGTGTAGTGCCAGCTCATTCATTTAAGTTTGCAGCAGAATTACAAGCAAAACAAACTGGAGCAAACCCTACATTGATTAGAATAGAAACCAATGCAGGTCATGGAGCGGGAACGCCTGTAGCTAAAACAATAGAGCAATATGCAGACATTTTTAGCTTTACATTTTACAATATGGGATTCGAGGTATTGCCAGAACAGCTACAAGAGGAGGTAAAAGGATAATATTTAATTAGTTGTGTATTTAAGTCCAGTAGCTTTTGGTAAAAGACAAATTACTAAAAGATGAAGTTATGACTTAAATACACAACTTTGGTATGTGCCATAAGTAAATAGATCATGTAATACGTGTCATTGCTTGTATAAGTTAATTATTGAAGTTTAAAAATTGAGCTTCAATTACCCTCAGACACATCAGTTTGAGTGAAATTCTGATAAGAATTTTGTATTACAAACAAGTTTTTTGGGTTTAAAAACTTATTCTCTGCACACTTTTCCTTCGTCAAAGCACTATCATCGATAGTTTGTTTTGATCTTCTACATTAATAATCCAATTCAGGTTAAAAGGAGCTGATATTTTCAATTTATCTCTTAGCAAAAATTACTTTGATCTCGTGGATGGCAGTTCTTTTTACATCTCTTTTACCAGAAATAGCACTGGAAACAGGTACTATTTGCCATTCAAGACCAGTTTTGGTCACAGTAACGATTACAAATTTTAGCTGCGCTTCTAATGCTACTGTTTCTAATGGGAAATCTTTATTATTCCTAGCTTTCTGAACTCCTCTGGCAGCACTTACTACCATATCCACAAGTCCCTCACTTAAGGAAGCTTTTCGGGAAACCTGACCTATTCCTGCCGGAGCTGGAGGTTTAAGTGTTAGTTTCAACTTCTGCGAAGTTTCTTTTTCCCAAAGTTTTCCGATAGAAAAAATCAATAATCTAATCTTTCCTCCTTTTGATTTCTTATGATATGTCTCAAGCGTAAGTTCTACAGAGTCTAACGGAGGTAGATTTTCGCTGGTCAATTGTGTTTGGATCTGAACTAATCCTAACTGTATCTCATCTAATATTTTTTCTACAGGAAATTCCTTGATATGTGATTGTCCAAAAGAAGAAACATAAAAAAAACTGATAACAACAAAAAGTAAATGGTTTTTCATTGGTTTTTGATTTTAGTGGTTACTATTGACAACCTTTTTTTTAATAAAATATTGTTATGAATCAGGCAATTACTGCTGTCATTTATGAAATTAAGATGCTCAAAAATTTTGAAAAATCTGTTTTCTGAAAAGAAGTAGATTTTTATTGAAGTTATTTATATTTGTTGGATATGCTTACAGTCCAGAATATTTCTTTTGCTTATAACACCACACCGGTATTAAAAAATATAAATTTCACTATAGAAAAAGGACAGCACATTGCCCTTATCGGAGCTAGTGGTTGTGGTAAGAGTACTTTGCTCAAAATTATCTATGGTCTTTTAGATGTAGATCAGGGAGAACTATTTTGGGATCATCAAAAAATCCTTGGTCCTGCCTATAATTTAGTTCCTGGAGAAGAAAATATGAAATATCTCTCTCAGGGTTTCGAATTGCAGCCTTATAGAACCGTTTCAGAAAATATAGGTCAATATTTATCTAATTTTGAACCAGTATTAAAATTAGGTAGGATTCGTGAATTATTAGAAATTGTAGAGATGACCCAGTTTGCTAATACCAAAGTAGAGTATCTTAGTGGAGGTCAGAAACAAAGAGTGGCACTTGCAAAAGTATTGGCAAAAAGACCAGAATTGCTACTATTGGATGAACCTTTTGGGAATATTGATAATTTCAGACGTAGTTCTTTACGCAGAAATTTGTTTAATTACCTTAAAAGAAATAAAATTACAAGTATTACTGCGACCCACGATAAAACAGATATCCTGTCTTTTGCGGATGAAACGATTGTTATCCATCAAGGTGAGATTTTGATCAAAGGAGATACGTATGAGATATATCAAAACCCAGCTAGTTACTATATAGCATCACTTTTTGGAGAGGTAAATGAAGTAAGAATAAAAGATTTTCTACCTAATAATGAGTCCGAAGATACTATTCTTGTATATCCACACGAGTTAAAAGTACATGCTAGTTCTCAGATAAAAGTAAAGGTTAAAAAGTCTTATTTTAAGGGAAACCATTATCTGATTGAAGCTGTTTTTAATAAAAAGATTGTCTTTTTAGAACATGATTCTTATCTGAGCGAGAATAAGGAAATAGGTATTCAAGTATCCGAAGAACTCATATTTTCCAGGAAAAAATAAATAATTTCACGGCAGATATGTATTGTATGCTGAATGAAATACGTCTATTTGTATAAAAGTAAACTACGGGGTAATCCCACGAGGTATTTATTGAAAAAAAACATTTTTGATTTCGAGGCAAGCCTCGGAGCATTTCAATCTCGATTATCGAGTAATTTTTTGCTTTCCTATATCATTTCTGATTTAAAATTATTCAAATAAAAATCAGGAGGTGACATTTTTTTATAAAAAATCGCAAGAGAAATCTATATACAATCCACTATAAATCAATAGTAGAATATTGTAATTATCTTTTTATCAAAATTTTACGATTTTTAAAACATAACATATTCCACTTCTTTGTCAATCAATATTTATTTAGCAGAATCTATTATTTACTTTTGCATTCTTATAAAGATTTGTTTCTTTGATTTAATACGTACTATAATATTAGAAAAGCGAATTTTTGAAAAAGAAAAATCTTTATCTCTTAACTAAAAAAACACATGTTATTTCCTAAGGTAAAATAACAAATACTCAAAACAATTATGAAAAACGTATTCTTAACAATGATGATAGTATTCGTTTATGGTACGAATCTATCTGCACAATGGAATCCCCAACATCCAAGCTGGACAGACAGTTATAAAGCAAATGGCTTTTGTTGGTGTGATACCACATTCGATCATAATCTTGATAGTAAAAAAGTAACCATTAATGGAACCGCCTATGGCGTAAGGGAAATATGTGATGAATTAAAAAAGCATCCTCAATATAGAAGGTATAGAAATGGTGATGCCCCATATAATGATATTCAATGTGGAAACGGGCCTGCAAATGATGCTCCTGATGAAGCGGGATGTCCGGGTCGTACTGATCTTGGTTCATCTGGGTGTCAGGAAAAAGGACCAGGATGGGATATGAACTGGTTAAAAAACAGAGCTCGGTTTGGAGCTAATAATGGAGGGAACAACACCGGAGGAGTTGTCACTTTTAAAGGGCAATCCATTAATAAATTTATCAGTTCAGAAAATGGAGGAAGATCCATGACAGCAACTAGAAATGGATCTGGAATCTGGGAAAAATTTACTGTTCAGAATGCTGGTAACGGAACGGTAAGTATAAAAGGAAGCCATGGTAAATATGTAAGCTCCGAAAATGGAAACAAAGCAATGAACTGCAATAGAAATGGAGTTGGTATATGGGAAAAATTCACTTTAGTATCACAAGGAGGTAATGTGTATGCTATTAGAGGTAGTAATGGTAAATATGTGAGCCACGAAAATGGAGGCGCTAATGGAATTACCTGCAATAGAAATGATATTGGTGTTTGGGAGAAATTTATTATTAATGGATTGTCAAATCAGACCAGACAGTATCAAGATCAAGAAGAATTGGTAGTTTTCTGCTGTTTTATATCCTAATCCAGTAACTACCCCTTCTGATGTGAATCTAACGATCCAATTAACAGAAAAAGTACAATCTTACCTGGAAATCATAGATATTTCCGGAAAAATTGTCGCAGCAGAAAATTTGGGAGTTTTAGATATTGGTGCTACCGATATATCTTTGGTAAAATATAGTAGTGCTTTAACAAATACCGGCTTGTATCTTATTAAAGTGAATCTTGGTAAGAGTTCAATAGTAAAACAATTATTGGTAATGTAGGTTAATTATTTGTATAGATAAAGCCATGTATTTCTCGATTTTGTGTAAATTGAGTTTTATATGGCTTTTCTTTTATTCTTTTTTTGTTGAAAACACTTACGATCTCAACAAATAAACTTTTTTGTTGAAAATTATTTTTATATATTTAAAAATCAGATTTTTATAGATGAATTATGTGAATGAATAGATACTTTTCGAGAATAGAATATTCCCTTAATTTTTTATCAATTTTCCCTATAAAAATGAGATTATTTACTTTTTTAAAATAGATGAAATACATTTTTTTTTGTAAAAGCATGCTTTCCTTTTTCTTTCTTTTTTCTTTCATGTCATGATAAAATAAAGACTCTTAATAATTTAATATATGTAATATAGTTTTTTTGGGAGTAATTACTGGAAAATGAATTCTCACAAAATAAAATAAATAGCTACGACAAAAAACAATTACTAATGAATAGTTTTGGGAAACTAACAAACACTCAAAACAATTATGAAAAATTTACTTTTAATGATTATGGTAGCACTTTTTTGTGGTACTAGCCTATCTGCACAATGGAACCCTAGACACCCAGGTTGGACTGACAGTTATAAAGCAAATGGCTTTTGTTGGTGTGATACCACATTTGATCACAATCTTGCTAGTAAAAAAGTGACTATTAATGGAACTGCCTATGGGGTAAGAGAAATATGTAATGAATTAAAAAAACATCCTCAATACAGGGCGTATAGAAATGGTGATGCTCCATATAATGATATTCAATGCGGAAATGGACCGGCAAATGACGCTCCTGATGAAGCAGGATGCCCGGGTCGTACAGATCTCGGCTCATCAGGATGTCAGCAAAAGGGACCTCGTTGGGATATGAATTGGTTAAAAACCAGAGTTCGATTTGGAGGTAACAATGGTGGTAATAATGGAGGGAACAACACCGGAGGAGTTGTCACTTTTAAAGGGCAATCCATTAATAAATTTATCAGTTCAGAAAATGGAGGAAGATCCATGACAGGAAATAGGAACAGTGCAGGAGCTATGGAAAAATTTACGGTTCAGAGTGCTGGTAATGGAATGGTAAGTATAAAAGGAAGCAATGGTAAATATGTAAGCCATGAAAATGGGACCAAAGCTATGAAATGTGATAGAAATGGAGCAGGTGCATGGGAAAAATTCACGTTGGTATCACAAGGAGGTAATGTATATGCTATTAAAGGTAGTAATGGTAAATATGTGAGTCATGAAAATGGAGGCGCTAATGGAATTACGTGCAAAAGAAATAGCATTGGAGTTTGGGAGAAATTTATTATTAATGGATTAAATACTAACAGATCTTCAGGAATAGAAGGTACTGCAAAAATTCAAGAAGGAATTAGCATTTATCCAAATCCTGCACCACAAGGTCAATTTAATATAACAATAAATAGTTCTAAAAAAGTTAATTCTGCAACTATACAAATTTTGGATATCTCTGGAAAAATAGTTTTAAGCAAAGATCTGGGATCCTTAGATAGTGGAGTCACTCCAGTTTCATTGGATCAGATAAAAAATTCTATAACCAGTGGGCTTTATTTAGTAAAAATCAATCTTGATAACAAGAGTAATGTGAAAAGAATATCGGTAAAATAATACCATTTTCGAATATTTTTTTAAATATTTATAGTATAAAAAGAGGGTGTCTGACTTTTCAGACACTTTCTTTTTTGTTTTTTATGGAGTGAAGTATCATTCATATTTCTGTAACATCATCTTGTTTCCATCAAAAACCCCATAGGTATAGTGTATGATCCAATCCCCCAGATTGGTATATCTCGCATTTTCTGACAAATCAATTTCCATAGGAAGATGTCTATGCCCAAAAATAAAATGATCTCTATGAGCAGTTTGTAGTTTTCGCTTACAATACTGAACAAGCCATTCATTTTCTTCACCAAGGAAAGTAACATCATCATCACCAGATATCAATTTATTCTTTACAGAGAGATATTGTGCTAGTTTTACACCTAAGTCCGGATGAAGCCATCTAAAAAACCATTTGGCAATAGGATTGGTAAAGACTTTTTTCATTCGTTTATATCCTTTATCTCCAGGACCTAATCCATCTCCATGACCTATAAAAAAAGAAGTATTATTAAATAAAAATTCTTGTGGTTTATGAAATACAGGGATATTTAATTCTTCTTCAAAATAACCATTCATCCATAGATCGTGATTACCAACAAAATAGTATACTGGTATTCCTGCATCAGTGATCTCTGCCAATTTACCCAGTGTTCTGGTAAACCCTCTGGGAACTACTGTTTTATATTCGAACCAGAAATCAAAAAGGTCTCCCAATAAAAAAATAGCTGCCGCATCTTTTTTAATCTCATCCAGCCATTGTACAAATTTTTGTTCTCTGGGAAAACTCTTTTCCTGAGTTGGCGCTCCGAGATGATTATCAGATGCAAAATATATCTTTTTACCTTCTGTAAATTCTATGTGGTGAGCTTTTATGTGTTCCATTTCTGGAACAAATATAGTAGTTTCTCTTAGGATACCTCAGAAATAAAATGGACGATTGCTATTTCTTTTTTAATAATTTTATTGCCTCTTCCTTATTTCTTACGTGCAGTTTTTCATAGATATTTCGCACGTGGTACTTTATGGTATTAAGACTTACATTAAGCACTTCTCCTATACCTGCATAACTTTTACCCTCTGATAATAAGGTTAAAACTCTATTCTCTCTATCAGTTAATTCGTCAAATTTTTTTTCCTGAAAAGATTCAACCACCATTCGCGCAATATTAATACTCATAGGAGCTCCACCATCTTTTGCTTGATATAATGCCTGGATTAATTTTTTATGTCCGCTACTTTTGGTCAGATAACCAACGGCTCCAGCACACAATGCATCAAATACATATTTAGAATTCTCGTGTACTGTGACTACAATAATTGTGATTTTAGGAAATATTGCTTTGATTCTTTTTATTCCTTCTATGCCATTAATTCCTGGAAGGGTAATATCTATAAGAACAAAATCAGGAGATAGATTCTCAATATTCTTAAGAGCATCTTCGCAATTAGTAAATGCGCCAATTACTATAAAATCCTCAGAATCATTTATGATTTGAGTATACGATTGTAATACAATCTCATAATCTTCTATAAGAACAACGCTCCTCAATTCTTTTGTGTTTTCTATAACGTAAAGATCTATAATTATTTTTAAATTTCTCTCACCCTAAAAGGGTAGTATTTTATCTAAACGTACCTGTAAACAATATAGTAGTCCCTTTTTTGGTATCTACTTTGAGCTTTCCTCCAATTTTTAAAGCTCTTTCCTTCATATTTGTCAGACCATTTTTTCGCTTTAGTTTCTTTATTTTAAAGCCTGTACCATTGTCGGAGAAGCTAATTTTCAATGTGTTTTTGTAAACACAAAATTCTAAAATTACTTCGGTAGCTTCGGCATGTTTTAAACTATTGGTCATGGCTTCCTTAAAGAGTAATAATAATTGTCTGCTCCAATAATACGGAAGATTTATATTTTCTTTATTTAGCTGCTTTTCGGCTTTGAAAATAATACCCTTATTCTGAAACAGTTCTTCTCCAAAATCTGTCAAATAGATCATTAATTCTTCCAGATCATCACTTTTGGCATCGATAGACCAGACAAAATCTTTGATCCCAAAATAAAGATCTTTAGCATCTTTTCTAACCTGAGATATCATAGCAATGGATTTAGAGTTTTTTAGCTCTTCATCTTTCATCATTAACTCAGACATCACAGTAATCCCCGCCAGTTTATTGCCTAATTCATCATGAAAATCTTGTGCGACATTTTCTCTAACTGTACTTAGTTCTTTCTCTAGTTTTATTGATTGTGCAATGGTATCCTGCAATAGTTTATTTCGTTCCTTAACCAATCGAAGCTGAAAAAAGACTAACGAAGAAATAATTATTGTAGATAAGATCGATATAGAGATAATAAACCATAATTTCTTATACCAAAGCTGTTCTATAGAAAACGGGAATTCTTTAGAATATACCCAATTGCTATTGGGATTTCTGGACCTAAACTGAACAGTGTAATCACCTAAAGCGTAGTTTTTTATATCCAGCACTTTGTTTTCATAAGATTTCCAGGGTTCTGTTTTATTTGTTCTATAGTGTACAGTAACTCTTTTGCCAGAGTAATCAATTATATCTTTAATTATAAATTTATCTTTTGTTTTAAGAATAAACATCTTTGGCGGTATAAAAGGTTTAAAGGATTTTGTATTATCGATTCTTTCTACCCCTACATTACCAGCAATCCAAATCTGTTTATCATCATCTTCTACAATTTTAGAAATATAAGAGGATTGTAACCCTTCTTTTTTTCCAAAATTGTAAAACATGGTATCTTTATAGATAGAGAAACCTTTTTGAGTAGCTATCCATAAAATTCCCTTGTGGTCTACTGTAATATCGTTTATTTTACCGTTCTCTGATCCATAGGTTTCATCAAAGGAGATAATTTCTCCTCCTTCTTTTATCAGCAGTAATTCATCTCTGGTAAAAGCCCAAACCCCATTTTTTTTGCAATAATTAATTTCCTGAACATCTAGTAAAGTTTGTTCAGAATTATTTTCTGACCCTGATAACGTTTTTATATATTCTCCGGTATTAAAATCATATGTCATAATACCTATGCTGGTGGCTAACCATATTTCATCATTGACTAGTTCTAAGTTATTAAGCCTTGCATTTTTGTTCTCCTTTGTTATATCAATTTTTATCGTAAGATCGTCAGCTTTAGAGAAACTAATATTTCTTCCATCAAATTCAAATAACGTTTTGTTTTTTTCTTTTATAGTTGTGTGTTTATTTATGATTTTATTTCCTAAAAGATTATTTTCTAAAAGTTCATCCGTACTTATATGAATCAGGATTTCTTTTTTTTTAAGTTTTTCTTTTGCAAAACCGAATGTCATAGTACCTAATCTTTCAGAAGCTAGTATTTGATTGTTTTTATCATATCCATAGATACTTCTAAGCCCTAAAAAGAAAATTTCTTTTTCCTTATTATTCAAAGCAATATCTACGATATCATTGTCATCTATCAAAACTTCTGATATGATACTACTTTCTCTGGATATCTTATACAAGCCATCAGACTTAGAAGTAATCCATATATTTTCATCTTTATCCACAAAAACATCACTAATATTTACCTCGTATTTGTGCCTTCCCTCAATATTTTGCCAGGTATCGGTATGCTTGTCATATATATGAATACGATCTTTTCCTGTCTTATTATCATTAACTACAAAAACATCACAATACGAGGTTCTTGTATACCGTTGAATTATGTTTTCTTTAAAATGATACTTTCTTTTTTCAATAATACTGTCTTTATTGAATATGTATAACTGATCTTTTACAGTAGCATAATAATTTATAGCATCATATTTCCCAAAATCATTAATATAGAGATTCTTCAGAAATGGGAAAACCAATGTTATTTTATGCTTTGATATATACTTATATATTCCTTTTAGTAATTTTTCACTTTTTTTAAAATATATTCCTCTGTAAAAGTATAATTGATCATCTACTGTAGTGCTCACATTATAGGTTGATTTTTTGTCCCTGCGATGTTTTTCTAATTGTGCCAAACCATTTTGATCAATATGGACACCTAGTTCAATTTTTTTGAATTCAAAACCGTTTTTTTGTCGTTCATATAGGATATGACGATTAAAACTAGATGCATATATATCTTTATCTAAAACGTAAAGTGTATTTATAGTCTCTTTAATTTCAGTACTTTCCGATTCAATACTATCCTTAGTTATTTTGGGAGTAAAGACAGTTTCGTCTTTCATAAAGTGAAGTCCACCTTTCCATACAGCGAGAGCGGTAGTATCTTTATTATATTTTTTTAAATCAATAATAAAATTAGACCTGAAACCATTAGAACGGTTAAATACTTTAAAATTAGTGCCATTAAACTTGGCTAAACCATCATCTGTTCCAATCCATAAATAACCATCATCATCCTGAAATAGCTGAAATGTAAAATCATGGGGCAACCCATTGTCAGTCGTATAATGCGTGAATTTTACCTGCGCGCGTACTAAAAATGAAGTACAAAAAAATATGATTAGACAATATCGAATCATTACAATATATTAAATAGGAGCAACCAATATTGATTAGATTAATACTACTACTATTTATTGTTTGAATTTATTTTTACAGTAAGGTTCAAACAATAAATGGTATAAGAGATAGTGTATTTACAAAAATAAACATTAATATCTATAAAAAACTACCCGTTTCGGGTGGGAAGACGGTAAGATAAATAAAGTATATTTGATTGTTTAAAATTAGTTACAAAAGATATCAATCGAAAACAAATGGTTATACTTGATCGGTAAAACTACTAGTTATTATTATTGTTAGGAAAAGGCTATTTTTTTTAAGATAGCCTTTTTTGTTATGTATTATCACTGGCATACCACTCTGCAAAAGAAGTTTCTGTTTCCTGAAGTTTTAAAGAATGTAATGCAATATTTTCTGGAAGTCTTGCTTTTATTTTATTAGAAAAATCGATTACCATGTTTTCACTGGTAGGTTGATAATCTACTAAAATGATGTTGTGACCTCTTTGCTCGAGTTCTTTGGCTAACTCTAAATGTGGTGTATTTTTATTAAAAACGGTGGCGTGGTCAAAAATATCTTCAATATCTTCTTTGACAATCTTTTTTAGATCACCAAAATCAATGACCATACCCAACTTGACATGAGAAGTATCTGTAATTGGCGTACCAATAACTGTTACACTCAATTTATAGCTATGTCCATGAACATTTTTACACTTTCCATCATACCCATATAATGCATGACCTGTCTCAAAAGAAAATTGTTTGGTGATTCTGATTTTACTCATTACGTGCTCGTAAATTTTCTGCAAAGTTAGCAAACATTATCTTCTCTTTCGTTTATTATAAAAGTAAACGATAACTAACACGATTCCTAAAATCAGAAATAGCCCATTACCTCCCAAAAAGTTAAGTATATCCATCGATCAATTATTTTTCAAATTTTGTTAATGCCTCTTTTGTAAATTCTGAGAGTACTAATTCTCCGGAGATAGTAGCTCTTTCTACTAAAAGTTCTTCCCAGTGCTCTGTATTTCTCCAGGTTGTTACTTTCATTTTTCTTATTGCTTGAGGGTTGTATTTAGCAATTTTTTCTGCAAGTAACTGAACTTCTTTATCCAATTCAGTAATAGTATCAAAAACTCTGGAATACAAGCCTTTTTCTTTTGCCCAATATGCATTTTTCCATTGTGATGCTTCCCAGGCTAGAGACTCAAAAGCGGCTAGCCCGATTTTTCTAGATACAGCAGGTTCAATAACAAAAGGACCTATACCGATAGTAAGTTCACTTAATTTGATAGCGGCAGTTTCTGTGGCCATACAATAATCACAGGCAGCAGCTAATCCTACACCACCTCCTACTGCTTTGCCTTGTATTCTTCCGATAATTGGTTGCTTGCAGCTTCGCATAGCGTTGATAACATTGGCAAATCCCGAAAAGAATTTCTTGCCTTCTTCAAGATTTGTAATGGCTTTTAATTCATCAAAAGAAGCTCCGGCACAAAATGCTTTTTCTCCTTCCGATTTTAAAATAACGATGTGTACAGATTCATCATTAGATACTTTATCAATGGTTTTGGCTAATCGATCTAACAATGCCAAAGGGAATGAATTACTGGCTGGATGTCCAAATTCTATTGTGGCAATATTATTCTCGATATTGCTATATAAACTTCCGTTTGGTCGCGTGGTGATCATTATAATATTTTGTACAAAAATAGGTAATATTAATTCGTATTTTTAATACGTATATTTATTTATTGTCGTTTGATACTAAACTAACCAAACTCACTTATTATTATAAAATATATGTACAAAAAATATGTCGAAAAATTCAGACTTACCTTTTTATTAATTTGTTTATACTTTTTTATCGGACTCATATTCCTTAAACTTATATTTTAGGTCTTTGCTAATCTAAAATACTTATTCCTGAACTTAGCGACCAAAGCTAATCCTCTTATGAGCATCCATACCGTGATAGCGATCCAAATGCCATGAATTTTCAAATCATATTCTACAGAAAGAAATAATGCAGGAATAAAACCAAAAAGTGTAGATCCAACGAGTACATTTCTTAAGAATCCAGTTTCTCCAAGTCCTTTGAAAATCCCGTCTCCTACAAATGCTAATGCGTTTATGGGTAAAACAATAACTACCAGAAAAAAGAAGCTTTTAAAAATTAATAACACATCCGGGTCTTTGGTAAAAATAAGACCTAGTTGTTCAGGAAACATTAAAGAGAATCCTCCCAGGATACAAGCAACAATGATTCCATAGAGATTGACTTTTTTTGCCATTACTACCAGATTTTTGTAGTCTTTTGCTCCCAACAATTTTCCACCCAAAATATTACCTGCACTACCATAACCATCGATAAAAAATGCAAAAAATAACCATAACTGCATAGCAATTGTATGGGCAGCTACATAATTAGTACCTAGAGAAGTGGCTTCTCTGACAGCTAGGATTAGTGTGGCATTCAAGGCTAATGATCTAATAAAGAGATTTCCACTCATGATCAAAAAGCGATTCATCTCTGGATGCCAGGGTCTTTTCAGGCGTAGTGATACCGTTGTTTTTTTCAGTAGTAAAATAAAAGAAATAACAGCCATGAATGCTTGCGAAATAAGACTTGCCCAAGCAGCTCCCTCCAAGTTCATTGGATGTATGAGCCCCTCGATACCATATACCAATAGGATATCCAGTATAATATTAGAAGCCACACCAATCAAGGCAACTACCATCGGCCAAAATGTATTCTGCAATCCTCTGAAAATTCCGAAAATAGCAAATGTAAAAAGTGTTAACGGAAACCCCCAAACACGGATGCTATAATAGGATATACAATAGTCTAATACGACTCCTTTTGCCTTTAATACTATAAAAATTTCCCGAATAAAAGGAACTGTAGTAAGAAGAATAACGATGCTTAGTCCTACATTAAAAACGATTGCCTGAGCAGGGAGTGTTTTTACTTCTTCTAACTTTCCTGCTCCGAGATATTGAGATATAATTGCAGAAATTGCACTTCTTGTTTGTGCTAATATCCAGATTAACATAGATAAAAATGTTCCTACGATACCAACGGCAGCAAGAGATTCTGTGCCATGTATAGAAATATTACCTACAATCGCTGTATCTGTAGCAGATAGAATTGGTTCTGCAATACCTGATATAATTGCAGGAACTGCGAGCTTATTTATATTTCTAAAACTTATAATACTCACAATACTAGTTCATAACAATGAAAAGGATGTTCACTTTGTTTCGGAAAAAAAATATCCCCTAGTCTTTTATATCCTCGAGTCTCATAAAAAGTATGATTTCTCTTGTTTTGGCTAAAGGTATCCAATCGTATGGATATATATTGTTGTTCTCTGGCATAGGATTCTGCCCAATTCATTAGTTGTTGCGCATAACCTTGACCCCAATAATCCGGATGAATAGCCAGTCGATGGACATATATATTGTGCTTATTTTCTGTGAACCAATGGATAGGGATATACTCATCATCCATAATTTCAGTAAGGACTACAATCCCTTTGATCTGTTGTCCTTCATCCAACACATATAACTCTTGTAATTTTATGTCTTTCTCAAAACGTGCTCTAGTAGGATAGTGCTCGTTCCATTGATAAATCCCCTTTGCAATCATAGCCTTGGCGCAAGATTGTGTTATTTGATAAATAGCATCTAAGTCTGTAGGTATTGCTTTGCGAATCATATTCTTTTTACAAAAACCAAAAATACTAACTTTCTTCAGTAGATCTTATTGTAAAATATATTCTGTTACTTTTTTATAGAAACTTTAAGAAAAGAAAATTAATATTTGGTAGTAGTTCAATGGCATAAAAAGTATTTTTGTACATCTAAAAATTGTAATTTTGCGACCTGAATTACAAATCATATGTATAGATGAAGAATATATTGGTTCCGTTGGAGTTATCTAAAAATTCGATTAGTACCCAGTTACAATATGCCATAGACTTTGCAAAAGAACTGGGAGGAACCGTTTATGTTGTTCAGGTTTTTAAGGAGCTTCCCAGATCAGGAAGCCTTCCTTTTGTAAATAAAACTCTTAAAGAAATTACTGTATCTTCTATCGAAGAAGTGTTTGCTACAGTAGATAAAAAGGGAGTTGATCTGATAGCACTTCCTCTAGAAGGAGACTTGTTAGAAGCAATTCCTGATTTTAATCTAAAACATTCGATTGATTTAATCATTTTGAGACCAGAAGATGAAGATATTAAGAATCCTTATTTTCTTGGAGAGACCTCTGGAAGTTTGGTGAAAAAAACTGAAATACCAATATTAATTGTTCCTGAAAATTATACCTTTAAATCAATAAAAAAGGTATTAATGGCTATTAAATCAGGAATTATTAAAAAGAAAAATGCACTAAATCCTATCAAAGAAATTGTAAATACTTTTGATTCTGAAATAAAATTACTTCAGGTAAAGACAAAAGAATTTTTACCCGAAGATGCAGAGTTTCAAAAAGAGTTGGCTGAGGTTATTACATCCTATAAATCCTCAGAAAATGGTACCTTGTTCCAGGGAGTATTAGAGCACCTGAATGAGAATAAACCGGATTTATTATGTGTTTTTAGACGAAGGAGAGGTTTTTTTGCTAAATTATGGGAGCAAAATACGGTCTTAAAAAAAGATTTTGAAAGTAGAATACCTTTATTGATCCTCAAAGGATCTATTAAATAACATTAGTATGGGGATGTAGCTCAGTTGGCTAGAGCGCTTGACTGGCAGTCAAGAGGTCGTGGGTTCGAGTCCCATCTTCTCCACTATTAATAATAGGGCTTTGAAGGGTTTTATCTTTTAGAGCCCTTTCTATTTGCATACAATTTGCATATGGAAAACTTTATTTTCACATAGTATTTCAAGGATTATTATTTATTTCCTGAATCCCTATCAATAAAAGAATTTGGTTTGAAAGTATGTTTGGGAACGTACGTTTCTATAATATATGGTGTAATCTTCTTTAAGGTTTCTCCGTTTACCGGATGTATTCCAGACGAAGTAAAATATTCAATTTCATCTTTTTTGTTCTTGTAATACCAAACTCTAGGTTTCTTCATGTTGTTATTTATAAAAAAGTCATAACTCTGCGTGACCTCAACTTTTTTAAAACTCTTGAAACGTTTTGGATCATAAGGCTCTGTTTTTGTACCTGAATCTGGATGAAATTCTAAATCGCACGAAATCTCTTTATAACTAGTGTCAAGTCAATTATTAATTGACGGATAAAGTTTTTTGAGTTTGATTCTGCAATTTTCCGTTGTGAATTGCCAATTTATTTTGGCATTAAGATTATTTCTATATTCTTGCCAAGCTTCAACTTCTTGTTTTACTGTCTGGATCTTATCAATTCTTCTGTTTAAACATTGTCCATTTAAC
>NZ_VTZU01000061.1 GCF_008370685.1 Aquimarina sp. RZ0 | reverse complement strand
CTTCCCAGTCATAAACTGTTCTAGAGCTTTCTTTTCTAATTCTTGCTGTTCTGTCTTTGTCATCTTATCTGAATAATGTGTAAATTAAAAATTTAGTATTCAGACAAGGTTATATTTACACTCTCATCTTCAGCTTCTTTTTGTTTTTTTTCAATGCGTAATACTCCAGTAAAAGCAATCTTTTTTTACTTGAATAATACGTAAGTGAAATCTATTACTTTATAATTCATAACGAATACTAGATCAATCCTTACAAACAATAGTTTAGAGCTAAATTCTTAGCTTCTATTTTTCTATTTTTTTAATTTTGACTACTAAAATAGGTTTGCCTACAAAAATTAAAACCTGCAAAACTATTCACACTCAAATCTCTTAGTTATGAATACATTATACTCTTTTCGAACTTTCATCTTAGTGCTTTCATTAGGTATCTTTTTGACCGCTTGTACCAAGGAATCTACAGAAGATGAAAAAGAGGAAATCAATCAATCTTTACTCAAAGATTTTGTTGAAAAACAGCTTTCTTTTACCAATGACATATCTTTACTACTAGGTAACCAACAAGGATTTAATATTACCAGAGATGCATCTCCTCCTATTCATTATAGTTATGACTCTTTATTAGCTGAATTAGAAATGGCTAATATTGCAGATGCAGGATTAGTTGCTAAAACACTTTTTGTAATGCAAAATCGTGTAAATACATTTCTGGAAGAATTAAAAGCGTCTGATGATCAGATGACAGAAGATGCTATTAAAAGCACGATCTCTGACGAAATCACGAGACAAATGGTAGATAGAAGAAAATCGCTACAAAGCAAAGATTGTAATTTAGATCTTAGTGATTCTAAGTTTAACTGTGAAACAAATTACGCCATCACATTATTAGAAAACACTATTTCTAACTTTTTTGATAATGGGCCAGGTACTTTTATAGGTATCATTAAAACAGGATCCCTTTACGTAAGTTGTGGATCAGAAGCAATGGACACCTTCAGATCTTGTGTTGGTGATTAATTTGATAATTCAATTATTCCCTTAATAAGAAATCTATTATATACATAATATGTTTAGAGCTATCTTGATTATTTTTATTTCAAGATAGCTCTACTCTTTTTCGTTTTCAATTAAAAAATAGACTATCCATTATAATAACAACTCTTAGTTAGGCTATTAATGTAGAAGATAGAAGATAAAACCATCAATTCGAGTGCTACGGAATAAGGAGCAGTGTATTGAGATGCGATCAATACTACCCCCTGAAGTCTCGATACAATTTCTCTCCGCTATCGCTACGACAAACCACTACCAGACGTGTTGACTCCTTTTTATTATTCTGATGCCAAGTCTCATTGATTTCTTTGAGTATCGAGAATAGGTTTTTAAGCTCAAAAGCCTGTTTTGACATAAAATTCTTATCATAATTTCAATCAAACTGACGCATCATCAAATTCACATTACTTTAGTTCAAGTCGTTTTACATTTTTAGTATATTCTTCCCCTCTAATTTCTTCAAATACAGTCATCATTTCTGATAGCTTTTCTTTATGTGACTCACTTAAATCATTTGTCTGTCTCTGATCTTCCATTATGTTATACAACTGAAATTTTGAATCATTCCCTAATTCGATATTTACCTCTGTGTTGATTTTATTTCCATCATATGGTGGAATCATCACCCAATCACCCTTACGCAAGGCAGTTTTTAAGTTTGCTTCTACAATTAATGCTTCTCTTCCTTTCTTAGAATTCCCTAAAAAGACCTCCATTAATTCTTCACTGTCTTTGGTTCGTATATCACTCCCGGCAAATTTTGCCAACGATGATAACAAATCCATCTGGCAAACAAGTGCATCGCTGACTTGTGGCTTTATTTTCCCTTTCCAATAAGTAAAGAATGGTACTTTGGTACCTGCCTCAAACAAACTATATTTTCCTCCTCTTAAGTTTCCTGCCGGTTTATGATTTCCTATTTTTTCTACCGCATCGTCATAATAACCATCATTGAGTACAGGACCATTATCACTAGAAAAAACAATAAGCGTATTTTCTAAAATGCCTTCTTTTTCTAAGGTATCTATAAATTGCCCAATACACCAATCTGCTTCAAGAATCACATCGCCTCGCGGTCCCATGCCTGATTTCCCAACAAAACGTGGATGAGGAGTTCTGGGAACGTGCGGTTGCTGGAGAGCATAGTACAAAAAGAAAGGTTTTTCTTTATGAGTCACGACATATTCCTGAGCCTTCTTTAGGAAATTATCTGCCATATCTTCATCAATCCATTTCGCCTTTTCTCCACCTTTCATAAATCCAATTCTGGGAATCCCATTTACAATACTATTATTATGTCCGTGATGCCATTTTAATTTCAATAATTCAGGATTATCTATGCCAGTTGGTTCTCCATCAAAATTATGTGAATAGTCTATTTTAATAGGATCATTAGGATCCAGATTCACCACATTTCCGTTTTCGATATATACGGTAGGTACTCTGTCTTGGGTCGCTGCCATTATATATGCATAATCAAAGCCTACTTCATTAGGCCCCGGACTTACCTGAGTATTCCAATCTACTTTGCCTAAACCTAAGCCCAAATGCCATTTCCCTACAATCCCTGTATGGTATCCTTTTTCCTGAAGTATTTTGGGAATTGTCACTTGCGTTGTATCAATTATCAGGGGTGCTGTCCCTGGTAAAATCTTCGCATTCTTATTTCTCCAGGGATATGTTCCTGTAAGCAATGCATAACGACTGGGGGTACAGGTAGCCGAACTAGCATACCCATTGGTAAAACGTACACCATTATTAGCAAGCTTATCCATATTAGGCGTTTTCAACGCTGTTGCCCCGTTAAAACTAACATCTCCATACCCCAAATCATCCATATAAATCACGATAATATTGGGTTTGGTTTCTTTTTTGGTTGCGGATGCAGTAATCTCTGCTTCATTTTTAATTTTTTCTGAATCTTCTTTACAACTAACAAAAAATAATGCGAAGGCAAATACTAAGGTTATGGTAGTATTACATTTTAAATTATTGTTCATACTCATGTTTTAATAGAATTAAAAGATAAAACTATCATATTTTTAATCGTGCCCCTAATACATTTAGACATATATCTATAACAAAAGGTGTTATTTTCAGATTTGACTATTCATACTCAGAGTGCATTCGTCTGTAATAAAAAAGTTTTAATAATAATTAGTATCTTACAGCAACGATTCTCTTTTATGTTTTCATCAAATGAGTAAAAAAATAATTTGGATATTGATTTTCTTCTTGCAGCTGTTTATTTGTTGCTCTTCGGATACTGATGTTGATACGACTACTGAAGAAGAAATAAAAAAATTTTCATTTTTAGCCTTGGGAGACTCATATACTATTGGGCAAGGAGTAGAACAAAATAAAAGCTGGCCTTTTCAGCTAAGAGATTCTTTACAGAATACTACAAGAAAAATTCCACAACTCACGGTTATTGCAAAAACTGGTTGGACTACAAGTGATCTAATTCAGGCAATTGAACAGGAAGATCCAGAATCCCATGATCTTGTCTCCTTATTAATTGGAGTAAACAATCAATTCCAAAACCTTGAATTATCAGAATTTCAACAAGAATTCACATTATTACTAAATACAGCAGTATCTCTTGCCGGAAATAAGAATAAGGTGATTGTGATTTCTATTCCTGATTATGGCGTTACTCCTTTTGGTGGTGGATTGTTTGGCGATAGTGTTACCATCGCAAAAGAACTGAATGTATATAATGCGTATATAAGACAACAATGTCTGGAGCAAGATATTTCTTTTATCGATGTTACTACTATCTCCAGGGCATTCCAAAATGCTCCCATGGCATTAGCTCCTGATAATTTACACCCCAGTGGGTTTCAGTATAGTGAATGGGTAAAAAAAATTCTACCGGTTGCAGAAGAAATTCTAAAATAGTTTAACTTCAAAAACACATATTCAACATTAATAATTCTACTATCTTTTATACAAGCAGCTTATTTTCTGCCAAAATGAACCCTATATCATAACTTTGTTGGACACATTGATATTTATAAAAATATGCGCAAGTTTCGGATTTTATCACTATAAAATCAATGCTACTTTTGATTTATAAAATTTCGACAAACATGAGCGAGCAAGAATACATAAATTATAATCGGATAGCAGAGGCCATACAGTATATCCAACAGCATTTCACAACACAACCCACCCTTGAGGAAATTGCTAAAAAAGTACATGTAAGTCCTTATCATTTTCAACGACTTTTTACTAATTGGGCTGGTGTCAGTCCAAAAAAATTCTTGCAATATATAAGTGTTCAATACGCAAAGGAGATTTTACATACTACGCAATCTACCTTGTTTGAGGCTGCATACAAAACTGGGCTTTCTGGTACCGGGAGATTGCATGATTTGTTTGTCAAAATCGAAGGAATGACTCCTGGAGAATACAAAAACAAAGGACAAAACCTTACTATAAACTACAGTTATGCAGAAAGTTTATTTGGCAAAATATTAGTAGCATCTACTCATAAAGGAATCTGCTATATGGGATTTTCTGATGATAAAAATGATGTTTTTTCAGAATTAGAAAAGCGTTTTCCGAATGCAAATTTCAATATGCAAACGGATGAGATTCAAAAAAATGCTCTTTTAATTTACACACAGGATTGGAGCAATATACATGAAATAAAATTGCACTTAAAAGGTACTGATTTTCAGTTAAAAGTATGGGAAACACTTTTGAAAATTCCAATGGGAAATTTGGCGACCTATGGTAATATTGCTACTGAAATTCGAAAACCCAAAGCATCAAGAGCTGTTGGAACGGCAATTGGTAACAATCCGATTGCTTTTTTGATCCCATGTCATAGAGTTATTCAATCCACAGGAATATTTGGAGGATACATGTGGGGAACGACTCGCAAAACTGCTATTATTGGATGGGAAGCTTCCAGAATTAATACTCCAACATAAAAATGTACCGTCATGGAGGATCTTACAATCAAACTTACAAAAACCGACTGGCAATCTGTATCAGAATCCTTGAATGAAAGTGGTTTTGCAATTGTTCCAAAATTATTATGTGGCAGCCAATGTCTGGAACTTATAAATAATTATGATACCCAAAGTTTATATCGAAAAACTGTGAGCATGAAACGGCATCGATTTGGCTCTGGAGAATATAAATATTTTAAGTATCCACTTCCAAAAATCATTCAAACCTTACGAGAAACGACATACCCTTATCTTGCTCCAATTGCGAATCTATGGATGAAAACACTCAAAATTGATACATCATTTCCAAAAACATTTGAAGGCTTACAATCACTTTGTAATCAACACAATCAACTAAAACCAACACCTTTAATTCTAAAATATAAAAAAGATGGATTTAATGCATTACATCAAGATTTATATGGAGAAATCTATTTTCCATTACAAACTGTATTATTTTTAAACGAACCTGATAAGGAGTATACAGGTGGAGAATTTGTATTGATACAACAGACGCCAAGAGCACAATCCAAAGCTACAGTTTTAAGACCAAAGAAAGGAGATATGCTCATTTTTACAACCAATTTCAGACCGGTCAAAGGAACAAAAGGATATTATCGTGGAACTATAAAACACGGCGTTAGCAAACTAACTAGTGGTGAACGACATACCTTAGGAATTATATTTCACGAAGCAACCAGCTAATCCCATGATAAAACATATTGAAATAAAGGATACTGTTCTACATCAAAAAATAAAGCAGCAGGAGATCTTGTATGGCAGAAATCGTAAATTAAAGATATACGGAACGTTACATTGTAAATCCGGTAAAAGAATGAAAAAAGAAAATCGAGTGTTCTTCAATTCGGCTCAGCAGTCAAAAGCACAAGGATATCGCCCTTCTGGGCATTGTTTGAGAACAGCCTATAAAAAATGGAAAGACGGATATATTTGAGCGTAATTTCATTTCAAAATTTTTATAAATAAAGAATCCCCGAGGCAGAGCCATAGGGGTATTCAACGGAAGAAAGTTTTACAATTTAATGAAAACCATCCGTTTTCAAACTTTCCTCTAAAACCTCCGATGCAGAGCATCGGGGAATTCTATTGATTAAATTGGTATTGCTTATCAAAATTGATGTATGTTTTAGAATAAAAAACTATTCTTACATAATGAATGCTTTAAACCACTTCAATACTTGCTGTCTTAAGATAGGTTTTAATAAATTGCAGCACTTAGTCAGCTTTTTTTGCAATAAGACAGTTATAAGATTATAATATACTTTTCATGAAAGACGTTCTTCTCATCACACCACCATTTACTCAATTAAATACGCCTTATCCTGCTACAGCGTATCTTAAAGGGTTTTTGAATACAAAGACCTACAGTTCTTTTCAAATGGATTTGGGTATTGAAGTAATTTTAGCGCTTTTTTCAAAAAATGGGCTTACTACACTTTTTGAAGTTGCTTTTAGACAAAATAGAATGACAACATCCAATTCTCAAAGAATCTATGCATTGCGAGCAACATATCTGACAACAATAGATCCTATAATTAAATTTTTACAAGGAGAAAACCAAACCTTTGCCAGGCAAATCTGTAGTGATCAATTTCTACCCAAAGCCTCTCGATTTGAACAATTAGATGATATGGAATGGGCATTTGGATCGATGGGATTACAAGATAAAGCAAAGCATCTAGCCACACTCTATCTGGAAGATTTATCTGATTTTATCGTAGAATGCGTAGATGAAAACTTTGGTTTTAGCCGATATGCAGAGCGTCTGGGTAGAAGTGCTAATTCTTTTGATGAATTATACAACTACTTGAATACAAAACCTACCTATATAGATACTATTACCTTAAGAATTCTGGAAGATAGGTTACAGATAGAACAACCAAAATTAGTATGTATTTCTGTTCCCTTTCCCGGTAATTTGTATAGTGCTTTTAGATGTGCTCAATGGATTAAAAAGAAATATCCTACCGTCAAAACGGCTATGGGCGGAGGGTTTCCAAACACAGAGCTACGATCCATCACGGATATTCGTGTCTTTGATTTCTTTGATTACATCACTTTGGATGATGGAGAATTGCCAGTAGAACTATTAGTATCCAATATTGTCGCTCCTACTCCATCAAATCAGAATTACAAGACATATAAAAGAACTTTTTTTAGAGAAAATTCGGAGATAATCTATAGTAACTCTTCATCAAAAAAAGACTACAAACAAAGTGAAGTAGGCACTCCTGATTACACGGATTTGTTACTAGACCACTATATTTCTGTGATAGAAATTGCAAACCCTATGCATAGCTTATGGAGTGATGGCAGATGGAATAAATTAACGATGGCGCACGGTTGTTATTGGGGTAAATGCACATTTTGTGATATTTCTCTGGATTATATCAAAATTTATGAACCTGTTGCGGCAAAATTACTAGCAGACAGAGTGGAGCAAATGATCAAACAAACGGGAGAAAAGGGATTCCATTTTGTAGATGAGGCAGCCCCGCCAGCGCTGATGAGGGCTTTTGCTATAGAAATCATTAAAAGAAAAATATCTATAAGCTGGTGGACAAATATCAGGTTCGAAAAAAGCTTTACACTTGATCTTTGTATTCTTTTGAAAGCTTCGGGATGTATTGCTGTTTCCGGAGGATTAGAAGTTGCTTCTGATCGTTTGCTTGCATTGATCGATAAAGGTGTGACTGTAGCACAGGTAGCAAGGGTAACCAGAAATTTTACAGAAGCTGGTATTATGGTGCATTCCTATTTAATGTATGGATATCCTACCCAGACAATACAAGAGACAATAGATAGCCTGGAGATGGTACGACAACTATTTGAGCTTGGTATTATACAGTCAGGGTTCTGGCATCAATTTGCGCTTACCACTCACAGTCCAATTGGACTGAACCCTTCTGGGTATGGTATTATACCAGATTATAAGGATATTTCTTTTGCAAACAATGATGTAGAATTCAGAGATACAACAGGAATTGACCACAGTAAGTTTAGTTTTGGGCTAAAAAAATCTCTTTTTAATTATATGCATGGTATTTGTTTTGAACTCCCTTTACAAAACTGGTTTGATTTTAAAATTCCAAAAACTACTATTAAAAAAGACCTTATTATAAATTATCTCCAGACAGAAGCCGTGCTTTTACCTAAACCTAGTTCTAAGATTGTATGGCTAGGTACACAACCAATGATATCCGGCACTTCTCAATCAAAAAAAGGAACCAGCAGAACAATGGTTCATCTTACCTTTCATACGCCAGAAGAAAGCAATACTATAAAAATAGAAAAGAAAAAAGGGGAATGGTTACAACATACATTAGGAAAGCTATCAATTGCTCAAAATTCTACCGCACTTACTTTCGGTCAATTAAAATCGGATTTTGAGAATTCCTTTGATACTTTTGAAGTATTCTGGTACTCAAAACCAATAGATACACTTAGAGATCATGGTTTACTTGTTTTGTAATCAGACAATTTCGAATAATTTTCCTGGTAAGGGCCTGATAACACCTTTGAGTTCCATATTTAATAATAATGAAGCTACCTTAAATGTTGGTATTTCACATTGTAAAGCAATACTATCCAATAATTCTTTGCCATTTTTAGTAAGAAGATTATAGATTTTCTTTTCGTCTTCCTCTAATTCTACAAAGAGTTGTTTTTGCACTACTGGCTTTTGTGCATCTTCTACTTGCCAATTAAGCATATAGATCAGATCAGCTGCACTTGTGAGCATATGGGCTCTTTGCGTTTTTATAAGGGTATTACATCCTTTACTAAATGGATCTCCTGCCCTGCCGGGAACAGCAAATACTTCTCGATTATAAGAATTCGCAATTTCTGCCGTGACCAGTGACCCTCCTTTATCAGCACTTTCTACTACGATAGTGGCTTCACTAAGTCCTGCAATAATCCGGTTACGGCCCAGAAAATTCTTTCGATCAAAGGTATCTGTACTCCAAAAATCAGTGAAGAAACCGCCGTTTTCTTCGATCTCCGGCATGTATTTCTTGTGAACTTTTGGATATATCTGATTCAGCCCATGTGCAAGACACCCTATAGTTTGCAGGTTATGCTTTACTGCTGCACGCTGAGCGGTAATATCAATACCATATGCAAATCCGGAAACAATTACAGGATCTAATGGAACGAGCGTTTCAACAAGTTCTTCACAAAAGCGAACCCCATAACTAGTCACTTTTCTTGTTCCTACTACACTTATTATTTTTTTATGACTCAGATTAATATTTCCTCTACTGAACAAAAGAACAGGACTATCAATACAATATTTTAACTTTTCTGGATACTTAGTTTCATCATACCCCATATAGTTAATATGATTATCCTGGATAAAACTCAACTCATTTTCTGCAGCAATTCGATGCTCAGCATTATAAAGTCCTTTTATTTTTATGGTACCAATACCATCTATTTTTAGTAAGTTTTGCGGTTTTTCTTTTAATACTGCTTCTGCAGAGCCTATTTCTCTTATTAATTTTTTTATGGAGCTATCGCCAAGATTTGGTACCTTTTTTAGGGTAAGTAGTGCAATAAGTTTTTCAATAGTCATCTAATCAATTCTAAGTCAGCACAAGAAACGAAAAAAAACAAAACTGTTAATAAAATCAGAAGGTTTAGTTACAATCCCTTTCATTTTTTTTTACCTTTGAGGTATTCTAAATGAGAATGGTAAAACAGTTTAAGTGTCTTGTTTATTTAAGGCAAAATGTGAGAGTCAATAAAGTTTTTGACCTGTTGATAAACTATAAATAAAAGATTAGGAATTAAAAAAAGGAATGAATACTACTGCAAAATATATAAGTGATTTATTATATAGGTATGAATGTGTAATATTACCAGGGTTCGGAGCGTTTTTAACAAAACGTCAATCCGCTACTATTCAGGAATCAACACATGCTTTTTTTCCTCCTCAAAAACTAATTTCTTTTAATAGTCAATTGCAAAATAATGATGGATTACTTGCCAATTACTTGGCTTCTGTAGAAAATATATCCTATACGGATGCTGTTGCTAAGATTCAGCGATATGTCCTGTTCCTAAATAATAAAATGGCACAAGGCAAAAGGGTAGAATTAGACGGCATCGGTTCTTTTTTTACTTCTGTAGAAAATACATTGCAATTTGAACCCTCGCAAGAAGTTAATTATTTGACTGAAGCTTTTGGGTTAAGTTCTTTTATTTCTCCTTCTGTTATTCGGGAAGAGACAATTTTACGTGAGGACTATAAAGAACAGGTGGAAACTATTGAAAAAACTACTCCGATAGCTTTTACTCCCGAGAAACGTAAGGAAAGACCTTATCTGAAATATGCAGCAATAGCAGTAGTAGTTATTGGTATCACTGGTTTCTTAAGTGTTAATAGCATAAACAAAGCAAATAATAACTACAACACAACCATAGCTAACGAAGCTGATACCGAAATAGAAAATAAAATTCAGCAAGCTACTTTTGAGATCTCAAACCCGCTACCTGCAATCAATCTCAATATTGTAAAAACAAAGGAGGAGGATACTAATTTTACAGACAATAGTGCCCCCGAAAAATTTCATGTCGTCGCTGGTGCTTATCGAATAAAGGCAAATGCTAGTAAAAAAGTTAAAAAACTGATTGCTCAAGGTTTTGATGCACATCTTATTGGTCTTAACAAATATGGTTTACATCAGGTCGTTTATGATAGTTATGACAATCGCCTTGAGGCATTGCAAGCACTAAAGAGCATTAAAAAAGAACAAGATCGCCGTGCCTGGTTACTAATACAGGAATTTTAATTTTTCAAGCAAACTTGGTTGTCAATACTTTTTTTAATAATATTTCCTTGGGTTTATTATATAGTATCTTCAGCTTGTCATAAAAATCTAACAACAGTAACTAGTTCGTAAGAAATATACAGTACAGTTTTATATACCAGAATGGTGAAAATTTAGTCTACCTCAGTATCTTTACCAAAAAATTACTATGTTTATGGAAGCTAGATACCCCTCAGAATCTCAAACGATTCTTACAGACCTTGTACTTACCGGAGAAACGAATTCACTAAACAACCTTTTTGGAGGGGAACTTTTGGCTCGTATGGATAGAGCAGCAGGCATAGCTGCAGGGAGACATTCCAGACGCATTGTGGTCACAGCTTCTGTAAATCATGTAGCATTTAACAAAGCCATCCCTTTAGGAAGTGTCGTCACAGTAGAAGCAAAGGTATCCAGAGCGTTTACTTCATCTATGGAAGTTGCAATTGATGTTTGGATTGAAGACCGACAGAGCGGTGATAAAATGAAAGCAAATGAAGCTATATATACTTTTGTCGCCATGAATGAAAACGGAAATCCGGTTCCGGTGCCCCCTATTCAACCACAAACTGAATTAGAAAAAGAACGCTACGATGCTGCACTGCGTCGTAAACAGCTAAGCCTTGTACTTGCTGGTAAAATGAAACCAGATGATGCCACCGAATTGAAAGCATTGTTTATTTAATTTTTTCTCGATCATTGAGATTTAAAATTTACTGTTATAATTCAATAGATATCTATTATATCTAAAGGGTACAAAAAACATAAAACTATAAGTTCAGAATAATACTATTTATCCTTTTCTTTTAACCCATACATTTAATAACATACCCACTACTACTAATGTCATTCCGGCTATGGCCCAAAAGTCATAACTTTCATCAAACAAGAAAAATCCCAATACAAGTGCATAAGCCAACTCCATATATTTTATAGGGGCAACGGTATTGGTTTCTGCCAATTGGAAAGCGCGTGTTAAGAACACCTGACCTATTAAACCCAATATACCAATACTGCATACCCATATCCACTCTTGCCCCATTGGCATACGCCAGTATTTTATAAAAAATAAACTCCCTATGATAGAAAACACCATAAAATAATTGATAATAGTAAGAAAATGTTCTCTCGATCCTAAATATCGCACAATGGTAAAAACACCTCCTACCAGAAGTGAAGAGCCAATAATAAGAATAAAACTCAATGCATCAATCCTAAAATCGACACCTTTCATCACAAAAGCACCAACAATAGAGAGTAAAAGACTAAACCATTGCCAAGCTTTTACTTTTTCTTTTAAAAAGAAATAAGCCAAAATCACACTAAAGATAGGCGCTGTATATCGAAGTGCTACTGCTGACCCCAAAGGAATCCGTTGTATCACTATAAAGAATAATGCCAGAGACACAAAACTAAGCAGACCTCTGCAACTTAACCAGAATACATGGGCTCCAATAACAGGAATCTTCTTATACATCATGTATGGAAAAATAAATACAAAAGTTCCCAAAGCCCTAAAAAACACCACTTGTAATGGATGAAAATCAGTAAGATATTTTGCCAACAGATTCATCCAGGCAAACGCAAAGGCAGCAATAAGCATATAAACAATTCCCTTACCCACAAGAAAATCTTTTTGTTTCTTCAACGAAGGTACATAAATATCACTTACGAAAAAGGCAGGTTGTAACCTTTGATCAATGATTTCGCAGCAAGCCTACAAGCATTATACTTCTGAAAAGTTTTTTTGATTTCTAGACAATTCTTCTGGTATTAAATCCTCTATGAAAAATTAAATTCGACATATGCATTAGTTTTTGATAAGTAATACCATTTTAACATAGCAATCAAATCGGATAATTTTAATTATGTTTTTTGTTAGTAATTTCTTTTTTTAAGAGTATGTTTAAAAAGAATACAAATTGAAAATCAATAGTTTAAGGTTCTTAGGACACTTCAAATGATGAGAATATTGAGATATTTTAATTATTTGGAGTAAGCTCACGGTTCTTAAAATATTTGTTTTCAGGAAGTAAGGTTTTTAAACAAGCTCTAAGTTTAAGGTAGTAGGTCTTTGAATTTGTCAATATTTCTAAATGTCCTCATCCTTTTCTAATATTTAGATTTGCCCCCCTAAAAGCGGGATCTAAAACTCCCTGAAAAAGGGGAATCTTCGTAGTTAATTTTTATTGTTTATTTGCTTAAACTTTAAAAATTAGAAAACAAAAATTATGAGAAAACAAAAATTATTACATCTTAGTAAGTTGATTTGCAAATTACTACTGTTAGTTACCTCTTTCTTAAGTTGTGAAAAGGAAAACATCACTATGCCAGTATCCGAAATTAATTCGTCAGCAAATATTTTTTCACAAGAATTAGCATTTCCAAATAAAACTGGAGATCTAAAAGAAGTCCTTCTGAACAATCAAACTATCACTGTCGAAGAAATAAATGGAAATTATGTTTATCAAGGTGACATTTTAATTAATCCAAATACTGAAGGTGAAATTGAAGAAAAAAGTGTTGGCCGATCTTTAGATAAATGGAAATGGCCTAATCGAACTATATTTTTTACCATAGACAGGAATTTACCTAATCAATCCAGAGTTACGGATGCTATTGCTCATTGGGAACAAAAAACTGATTTTAGATTTGTAAGAAGAACTAATCAGCGGGACTTCATCCGTTTTAGAAATGGTAACGGATGTTCCTCAAACGTCGGGCGACAGGGAGGTGCCCAAAACATAACCCTTGCAAACGGCTGTTCTACAGGAGCCGCCATTCATGAAATTGGCCATGCAATTGGGTTATGGCACGAACAGAGTAGAGCTGATAGAGGTAGATTTATAAACATTAATTTTAATAATATTGAAAGAGGAAAAGCATTTAATTTTGAGACCTACGGTCAACAAAACACAGACGGAAATGAGTATACTGCTGCCTTGGATTTCGGAAGTATAATGATGTACGGACCATATGCTTTTTCTAAGAATGGACAACCAACTATTACAAGAAAAAACGGATCTACATATACCGTACAAAGAAATGCTTTATCTCAAAAAGATATAGACGGTATTGAAAGAAGATACGCCAATGTATCTTCCTGGTTAACAAATAATCGAAGAGGAGCTTCTAAAGGTCAAAAGATTATCGAAGGTAAGGTAAGAGGAATTAAAGTACGAGAACAATATGGCTATGGTGTTATTAATGCAGCTATCACCAGAGGCACCATTTCTTCTGCGTGGACAACAACCAATACTAGAGGACATATCAAATCTGTTTCTTTTAGCAACCCTAATGATTATGCTACCGGGATTGAGGTAAGAGAACAATATGGTTATGGAATTATCGATGTAAGACTTATTAGTCAAAACGGAAACAAAACTCCTTGGGCAACTAATAATACCAGAGCGACTAGAGTTCTAAGATACAATGCTCCTCATAGAAAATTTATTACTGGAATTGAGGCACAGGAACAAGGTGGATATGGAATCATTGATTTAAGAGTTTTTGTAAACAACTAGTTCAATAATCATTATCACAAATAACGTTTCTGATATTACAATCTAAATAAAGGCTGTCACTAATACGATTTGTGATTAAAAAATTCGTATAAATTCATTGAATTATTTTTTCTTTATGCAAGGCAAAAAAATCAAGCATAGCTATAGCTACGGTTTATTTTTTAAACGAAGTAGAAAGGAAAAAGAAACGATGAATATGCGAAATTTTTAGTTATAAATCGTATAACACTTAAAGTGCTTAGGACAGCCTTCTAATTTCATCAAATTCTCGAAAATAGTACCAATTAACTACTCCCTCGCAGAAAAATCAGAAAATACCCAAAAAGTATTAAATCAAAATATCATAAACATAAGATTTTTCCTTGTTACTTTGCGATAACAACTATTTTTGAATGACCAGTGTCACTCTATAAAGAAACTCTATTAATTTCTTTTGCTAACGGAGTAAATTTGGAGTTAAACTTTACCCTTAGAGTATGTTTAAAAAGAATACAAATTGAAAATCAATAGTTTGAGGTTCTGAGGACACTTCAAATGATGAGAATATCGAGATATTTTAATTATTTGAAGTAAGCTCGCGGTTCTTAAAATATTTGTTTTCAAGAAGTAAGGTTTTTAAACAAGCTCTTAGTCTGAATTTTAAGAAAAAAATTTGTATCGTCTATACAAAAAATAATAAAGACACTTACTGAAAACATATGGAAGCTATTATTACAGTTGTTGGTTTTTTGGGAGCAGGAAAAACAACCTTATTAAAACACTTGATGATCGACTATATTGATAAAGGTTGGAAACCTTTTATTATTCTCAATGATTATGAAAATGCAAATCTTGATGCCCAACAATTTATCGAGCAAATAGAGCCTAAACAAATCAAGGCACTTAGTGGCAGTTGTATTTGTTGTAGTGGTATAAATGAACTTAGAGATTTTGTCAATAGAGTTCCTAAGCGAACTAAGGGAATTACGCTTATTGAAGCTAACGGTACTTCTGATGCTTGTTCACTTATGAGCTTTCTTGGAGTTGGTCTCAATGATCGATTTCTGCCTCCTATTCAAATATCAGTCGTTGATGTAAAAAATTGGCAAAAAAGAGGAGAGCATAATGAACTTGAAGCAAATCAGATTCAGGTATCTTCTTTGATTGTATTAACGCATATTGAAGATATGCCATCAGACAGGGTAACCTTCGTAATTGAGGAACTATATAAACTCAACCCATTAGCAGAAATTATAAACATGGACGAGATTGATGTTTCTCTTATCCCTAAACTTTCTCCATCCAAAAACAATGCTCAACAATTTGAGCACCTCAAAACTCATTGGTCTTCTTGCTCTTCTGATCTACCAAACTTGCCAAATTCGAATTGCATTTATGATATTTGTGATGCACTTCCAAAGGGGATCCTTCGTGTAAAAGGCTGTACTCAAATTGGAAATGAAGAGGCGTATACCTATTTTGAGCGAACACCAAATGGCGAAGTATTTGTCAGACCATTTAGGGGAATACCAATAACCGGATCAAAATTGCTAACTATTGGCCCTGGAAGTGAACCTGAACTACTTGAAAAAGCAATCAAAATGTGCGTATTACAATAGAATCAAGGCGCCAAAAAATGAATTTAAAACACTGTATCTGAGTAAGGAAAGGGGAGCTTCACCCCTAAACCTCTAATAGAACCGTTCATAAACCTCTTGTCTCATATAGCTCTTATTATATATTATGTCGTCGATAGCTAGGTTAATTAGTTTATATTTTTTAAGAATGCTACATCTTTTTCGACTGATACTCTTTTTCTTCTTTTAGTAAATCTGTTACACACAATACTACTTCTACATTACTACCAACCACATTGATACTTAAAAGTCTTACGTAAACACATCTCAAATAATAGCAGACTACTGTAAACAAGTGTACCGATAGTACTTTTAGATGAATAGTAACAGGGATAGGAATTCCATCTAATAGATTATTTATCCGGGTAAAAAAGAAGTTTTTATCTTTCTTGATCGTAAATCGCAGATGTTATTTGCCAACGTAGGTTGTGACATTAATTGCATCTTACGAAATCACAAATTTATAAGCTAAAATACAAGTAAAACTAAAAACAAGCTTGCGATAATACAACAGTATTTATACGGATATTTTACCTGTACAAAAAACAGTTAAATCCCCCTATATATTTAAAAACTAATCATATAAATTTACATCATAATTAATTTAGCCTCATAGAACATAGAGGATAAACAAAATAAATTTCCCCAAGTTTTAATAGTGTTCAGTTTAAAGGAATCAAATATATTTTGTCACAAATATATTTAATTCTAGTATCAGAAATATCTGGTAATAATAATCAGGCCAATTTTCCCTTCCCCACTTGATTATAGCAGGAAATCAATTCATAAATCATAATACCAAATTACAATGCTTGATGAATTACTAAAAACAGAGACCACCATCATTGACAGAATGCCACATAAAAAACCATTCTTGTTCATTGATCAGATTACTCAACTTACAGAGGAGCGAATCGAAGGAAGCTATTTCCTGGATCAAAATTTAGACTTTTATAAAGGTCATTATCCCGAATATCCAATCACTCCCGGAGTGATTTTGACAGAAATTATGGCTCAGATAGGATTGGTAGCCCTTGGAATTCACTTATTAGACAAAAAAAGTGCTTTTTCATCTCCTGATATGAGTCAAAAAGTTCCTGTGTTGTCTACTACAGATATTAAGTTTAGAAAAATCGTAACCCCAGATCAACGTGTATATGTTGTTTCAGAAAAAAAGTTGTTTAAGCATAACAAATTAATATGTAAAACAAAACTATTAAATATCAATAATGAAATACTCGCAGAAGGAATATTATCGGGTTTTATTTTAGAAAAAACCAATAGACAATAAATAGAAAAAGTAAGTCTTAAAAATCATAAAAGAGGGAAAAAATGACAAGGGTCGTCGTTACAGGAATGGGAGCAATTACTCCAAATGGGAGGAATCTTGATGAATTCTGCCAATCATTACTTCATCATGTATCTGGAATCAAATTTCACAAACATCTTGAAGAAATTGGTATGCGTTGTTGCGTAGCTGGTATCCCCATAGAAGATGATACTATCCTAAAGACAAATTTTAGCACTAGCGATATCAAACATATCACAAGCAAAAATATAAAATATGCCTGCATTGCTGCGACTGAAGCCTGGATAGATGCAGGATTAGTTATAAATAATGACATTGAAGATCTTGAAACCGGTTGTATAATTGGCTGTTCTACAGGAGATATCCATCAGTTTAGAGAGGTAATCCAAAAAGTAGATAATCATCAGATCAAACGATTAGGCACACGTTTTATAGAACAACTAATGGTCAGTGGTGCCAGTGCCAAAGTAGCTGGTTTATTGGGCTTAGGCAACCGAGTATTCTCCAATAGTTCTGCCTGCGCCACCGGAACAGAATCTATTATAATGGGATATGAGTACATCCGTTCTGGAAGAGCCAAACGAATGCTTGCCGGTAGTTGTGAATCTCCTGACGAGTATATCTGGTCCAATTTTGATAACATGAGGATTTTGGCTCGTGGGTATAATGACATTCCAGAAAAATCTTCCAGACCACTCAGTGCTTCTGCAAAAGGTTTTATTCCCGGAGCAGGTGCAGGTATTTTGGTTCTTGAGACCCTGGAAACCGCAATACAAAGAAATGCAAAAATATATGCAGAAATTATTGGTGGTTTTTCTAATTCTGGCGGACAAAGGAGAGGTGGCAGTATGACCGCTCCTAATAAAAATGGTGTTGTGAATTGTATCAAAGGAGCATTAAAAGATGCCGCCATTCTTCCCGAAAACGTAGATCTAATATCAGGGCATCTGACCGCAACAATGGCAGACCCTATAGAAATCGAAAATTGGTCTGTCGCTTTAGGGCGGAAGCAAAAAAAATTCCCAAAAATTAATACCCTCAAATCTATGATAGGTCATTGTCTCAGTGCAGCAGGATCTATCGAGATCGTTAGCCTTATACTACAAGTGCATCATGAATTTATACACGCTAATATGAATTGTAAAGACATACACAAAGATATTCTAAAAAACATAGATGCCGGTTGCATTCCGCAAGAACGAGAATCTTATAAAATCCGCACTGCTTTAAAAGCCAATTTTGGCTTTGGAGATGTTAATGCAACCATAGCTATTAAAAAATATAACGCTTAAAATCAATATATTATGAAACGCAAAGAAGTATTAAAAACGTTTAAAGAAATTCTGAAAGAACATGTTTCTGAAGATGAAATGCAATTATTTGAAAATTTCAATGAAAATCTATCACTAAGCGATGACTTGGCAATTGATTCACTGGATGTTATTAACATAGTCATAGACATCGAAAATGAGTTTGACATTGAAATAAGCGATGAAGAGGTCAAACAACTCACTGATGTTGCAAGCTGTCTGGATCTTATAGAAAAATCCAAACAAATGCTCGTCGAAGAATAACAGTAGCGGTATGACACAGCAAGATGAATTAATATGGCATGAGAAACTAACCAGTCTGTTTCCAAGACATCCTTCACAACTGAATAAAGTAAATGAAGCAGATGCTGAAATCGTATTTCTAGAGCAAAATAGGTCTATACTAGCAATTACCACAGATATTATATGTGAAGAAATCCAAACAGGAATATATAAAGACCCTTTTTTAATGGGGTGGATGTCTGTCGTTGTAAATATTAGTGATTTATGTGCTGTTGGCGCGATCCCAAAATTTTTGACACTGAATGAGGTTTTTCAGAAAGACACAGAAGAGGCATTTATTACTAAAGTTCAGGAAGGAATTGCCGCGGCTTGCAGCGCATTTAATGTTTCTGTATTAGGAGGGGATACTAATTTTGCTGATCAGATCTTGCTGGGAGGCACTGCAATTGGTTTTATACCATCTCCTGATAAAATTGTACAACGCAAAGGAGCGCAAATAGGTGATCTTATTTATACAGGTAGTTCTATTGGGTCTGGAAATTTCTTTGCTTTCGCTGCATTACAAAACCTGGGAACAGCTATTGAATATAGACCATATCCTAATATTAAACTGTCTCAACTCATGGCATCTTATGCGAATAGTTGTATCGATACCAGTGATGGCCTTTTTCACGCCTTATATACTTTAATGAAAGTAAATACTATAGGTTTTTCTCTTAATGAAAATGCATTTTCCTGTATTCCGAAGCAGTTACTAAAGCATTGTAATAGATTGGAAATATCACCTATTACCCTATTTGCAGGAATTGTAGGAGAATATGAATTGATATATACGATTCCACAGGATAAGAATACAAGCTTTCTAAAGGAAGTAGAAAATCATAATATCAATGTTCATTGTATCGGCAAAGTGACAGACGCAAATGGACATTTATCCATCATATCCGAAGGACAAGAACAACCTATTGATCTGGAAGCCATTGTACAGGCTTTTACCATAAGTAAAGGGGATATCAAGGCATATATACATAACCTAAAAAAACAATTAGAATTTCAATAACAAATTCATGGAAACAAAAGAAATCACTTCAACCTATCAGGGAGGAGAAAATATAGATCTGAATACGGTATTGCTAATGAACCGAAATTCGACTTTCAGAGATCGGATCAAACATTTTAATGGGATGATCAAGGAGAGCATAGATGAAAAAAGCAATCTATACAGAAGAGTAATTCTATCACCTGCCGGATCTGAGGTACTGGTAAAAGATATCTATACTCATGAACCTCAAAAAATGCTTATGTTCGGATCCAATAATTACCTGGATCTTGCCAATCATCCTCTGGTACTAAAAAAAGTAAAAGATGCCATGTCAGCATTCGGTTTTGGGATTGGAGGACCTCCTTTATTAAATGGAACTACCAAATTACATGCAGAATTAGAAGAAAGACTTTCATACCTAAAACAGGCAGAAGACACCTTATTATTTTCTTCTGGATATAATGCCAATGTAGGCTTGGTAACTGCACTGATAAGCTCAAAAAATGACTGTGTCGTATATGACGAATATAGCCATGCTTCTTTTTTTGACGGAATTAAAATGGCTAAAGCTTCCGGAACTTCATTTAAACATAATAACGCCGCTGATTTAGAAAAAATCCTGCAAGACAATACTAAGCTTAGAGGGAAGAATAAGTTTATAGCCGTAGAAGGTGTATACTCCATGGATGGGGACACAGCTCCGCTAGATAAAATAGTTAGCATTGCCAAAAAACACCACGCAATGACCATCTTGGATGATGCCCATGGTACATTGATACTAGGAGACCAGGGTCATGGTACTGCAGAAGCATATGGTGTTCAAAAAGAAATTGATATTACTATGGGCACTTTTAGCAAGGCATTTGCAGTCACCGGAGGTTTTGTTTCGGGATCAAAAGAATTAATCAATTATTTGCGATTTTTCTCGAGGTCTTATATGTTTTCTGCCTCCATACCTATCCCGGTGGTAGCAGGCGTATTGGCTGGTATCGAAATTTCTGAAAATGAACCCTGGCACCGGCAAAAATTAATGGAAAATGTAACATATGCCAAAGAAAAGCTTAGTAAATATGGCCTAGTCACAGCACCTGAAGCAGCCATCATTACCTTAAGTGTTCCTCCTACTATGAATATTAGAAAAGCTTCTTACGGTTTTCATCAAAAAGGAATTTTTATTAATTCTATTGAGTATCCCGCGGTTCCGTTAAACGAACAGCGCTATCGTATCAGCATCATGTCCAGTCATACCAAATCACATATTGATCGATTAGTAGACACTGTAGATTATGTATGGAATAACTTTAATGACCATTGATATGATGTGGTATATCGCTAGCATATTAATCGTATTTACTTTGATTTGGTTTCTCTATAATTCACCATTGGCGCTGGTTGATATGATTCCATTTATTAAGGTGACCAAAGATTTTTCTGATGATTTTACGGATAAGGAAACTATCGACTATAGTAAAAAAGAAAACTGGTATGTAAATACTGCAAACAAAGGTATTGACCACAAAGCAGATGTTTTTTTTGTACACAGAACTACTTTTTTAAATAGAACTGCATGGAATGCTGATATTACAGAAAGCAGCTTAAATAAAACCACATACACCTATGCTGTCAAAATACAAACAAGAATTTTTGAGGGGATTGCAAATATTTACGCCCCAAAATACAGACAGGCCACTTTATATTCTTTTTATGACAAAAGTGCAAATAATAATGGTCAGAAAGCTTTGGATAAAGCCTATAATGATGTCAAGAATTCATTTCTACATTATCTAAAAACATATAATACCGGACGTCCGATTATACTTGCAGGACATAGTCAGGGAACGTTTCATCTTCAGAGATTATTGCTGGAATTATTTGATGAAAATCCTGCATTACGTAAAAAACTGATCTGCGCCTATCTGGTAGCGATGCCTATAGGTAAAAATTTATACAGACATATCTTCCCTTCCAGAATTAAGGACGATATTAATTGCTATGTGAGCTGGAGTACTTTTGGTAAAAATGCATACCCATTATACTTTAAAGGGCAATATGATGACGCCCTATGCACCAATCCCATTAGTTGGGAACACAATTCGGCAGTACTAACTTCTAAGAATAAACACAAAGGCGCTTATACGTATTATTTCAATATTCATGTAAAAAATAAAGTACAAGTATCTGTTGACAAAGGAGTACTACAAATTAATCGATTAGGCTTCGGTTTTTTCAAACTGAGAAAGGGAGATTATGTCCCCATGGACTATCATATTTTTTATGATAATATAAGAGAAAATGTACAGCAGAGAATAACAACATATTATAAGAAAAATAATGAAACACACAAAATATTACATAGGGATAGCAGCTACGTTTCATGATCCATCAATTACGGTGATGGATGAAACCGGTACCATTCTTTTTGCTGAAAGTACAGAGCGACATTTACAGAAAAAACGGGCAATGGGTTGCGCTGCGGATGCAGTCGTATGGATCGATAGTATTATCAAAAAATACTGTGACGCTGATGCAGAATTCCATATTGCAACTACCTGGAGTCATTCTTATAGCAGAATGCTACGTATGCTCAATACTTTTGGTTTATTACATAAAAAGCCCACTGGAATTATTAATTATGGTTTTAAAAAACTTGTGAAATCTATGCTCCCTGATGAAAACCTGCTATGGTTTTTAAGAAATCAGTCCGCAAGTCTCATACAATCCGGTGCTAATCTGGAGCGATATATCAGATGGGAACTGAATAACAAAAAAGTATACCGACATCAGTTCAATCATCATACTGCTCATGCTGCTTCTGCCATTTACGGATCAGGAATGGATCATGCAACCTGTGTGGTTATTGATGGTATAGGAGAATCAGGATCTATTTCTTATTTCTCTTATGATAATCAAAAACTTACACAACTGGGGCATCATAAAGGATTCGAGAGTTTAGGTTTCTTTTATACATTAATTACCTATTTATGTGGATTCGATCCTATAAAAGGAGAAGAATGGAAAGTAATGGGAATGGCTCCATATGGTAGTAAAAATCAATTCTTTTATGACTTATTAGCTTCCATTCTGGTGATTAAAGATTGTCATATCCAATTCAAAAATAATCCAAAAAATGTAGCATTTGTATTAGACGAAATTAAGAAACACCTGGAATTTTCTGATCAGAAATTTAAGCTTAGAGCTCAACTTGCTTATACAGGACAGTTATTGTTTACAGAGTATACGAATAAAGTGCTTCAAAGCATTCATAAAAAAGGAAACTCAGATCAGCTGATTTATGCTGGAGGTTGTGCCTTGAATTCGTCATTTAATGGTCAGATTACAAGTCAGACACCTTTTAAGAACGTGTATGTTCCTTCTGCTCCCGGGGATGATGGCACTTCTATAGGAGCTGCATATCTATCATACCTAAAAGATACTCCCATCCCTAAGAAACCTAATAAAACTATACTATCTCCTTATCTGGGATCCGAAATTGATGATAAAGAAATACAGCAGTTTATTAAATATGCCAATTATGAATTTGTAACATATCATCCAGAAGGAGTTTGTAAAGAAACTGCTCGTTTATTGGCTGACGGAGCACTGATTGGATGGGCACAGGGAAGAGCAGAATTTGGCCCCAGAGCATTAGGCAATCGTTCGATTCTTGCGGATCCCAGATCTCCAGAGATGAAGGATAAAATCAATGCCCGGGTAAAATTTAGAGAAGAGTTCAGACCTTTTGCACCGTCAATCCTTTCAGAATATGGGGAGGAATATTTTGAAAACTACCAGGAATCGCCTTATATGGAACGTACATTGGTGTTCCGTGAAGAAATGCGTCATAAAGTGCCTGCTGTGGTGCACGAGAACTATACCGGCCGACTACAGACCGTAAAGAAAGAATGGAACAGAACCTATTATGAACTCATAGAGGAGTTCTATAAACTAACCGGAGTACCCATACTATTGAATACCAGTTTTAATGTAATGGGAAAGCCTATTATTCACAATTTCAAGGATGCATTGACTGTTTTTTTCAATTCTGGATTAGATGCATTGATTGTCAATAATTACATTTTTAAAAAAGCAGCATTAACCAATAAATCGGTTACCAACATCGATCACAAAGAATATACAAGCTTATAATTTATCAATATTAAAAAACTTACAAATGAAACCTTCAGAATTATCAATTCATGTATACAGTCCCTTAAGTTTAGGGTTTATTCGTTCTTATGTCACTCATATGAGACCTTACCTTTTATTTGTCTCTGGAATAGCAGGTTATGCCGGGATGGCACTGTCCTTCTCAGTATCAATATCAGAAAGTATTCGCCTGGTAGTATGTCTTATCGCCTTCTTCTTAGGATATGGTTTTGGGCAGGCGTTAACCGATTGTTTTCAGATTGATACGGATAGTATATCATCACCATACAGACCATTGGTTCGGGGAATCGTAAAAAAAGGACACGTTATGGCGATTAGTATTATCGGTCTTATCGCTATCGGAGTTCCACTAATTCTTTTTAACATCTATAATTTGCCAATTTTTCTGCTTTCTGCTCTCGGGCTTATCACCTATACTTTTTTTAAGAAAAATGTAACACTTATGGGGCCTTTCTGGAATTCATGGATTGTGATGTTATTGCCCATCGCAGGATATTTATCTTGTAGTAATACGCTATCTATTAATACTATTGTATCGGATACTTCGATACTGGTTCTAGCGATCATGACATTTGCTTCTTATGCAAACTTCGTACTAATCGGATACCTTAAAGATATTAGCGCAGATCGAGAAACAGGATATAAGACTTTTCCTGTAGTATATGGATGGATAAAATCTATGTGGATGGGAAATGTGAATGTATTCGTGAGTATTGTCGCTGGTGGATTATTAATTAGTCAGCAATATACTTTGATAGGGATGCTAACTTTTATATTGGGATCTCTGATCGCCATAAGAGGACAGATATACGGATTGTTAACACTGGATCGTACCGAAGAGAATTCGGCAATTCCAGTAGCATCCACCGTTAGAAGTTTTATTTTATGGCATCTCGCCATCATATTTTCTTTTCAGTCTTCGGTTGCTGTTTTTATCTCTGGAGTCGTATTCTACCTTCTTTTTGAGCTAGTCATCTATAATCGCCCTCAAAAAGAGCAAATCTAAACTTATAATCGAAGAGTTCAAAAAGCTATACATACCCGATCAACACATGATATCCGAAGTATGAATCCAAGTTTTTTGAATTTTTGGACAATCTATCCAATAAGTGAACTCATCTTGACTTTTTATTTTTAAACGAAAATGAGTTCAGTATCTAAAATTTTAAACCAATGAAAATTGCAATATTAATAAACCTAAGCGCTAATCATAATAAAGCGACAGTAAAATGGGAAAAAATAAAGGATAAACTTTATTTTTTGGAAAAGGGAAATACCATTATTAGAATTCCTTACCGCGTACCTTTTGATATAAATGATTGCGTATCAAAATTATATAGTAACGAGGGTGTTACCTATTTTATTTCTGCTGGTGGTGATGGCAGTATCCATTATCTTATCAATGCTATTAAAAATATTGGTAAGAATAGTAAACTGGAAGAATTTACTATTGGTGGTATAGGATTGGGATCGAGTAATGATTTTTTAAAGCCTTTTGATCATATGATAGCAGGAGTTCCTGTAAAAATTGACTACGCACATTCTTATATGCAAGATATTGGATCGGTAGCATATGATACCGATACTCGTGGGAAACAACACAAACTCTTTTTGATTAATGCTAGTATTGGTCTATTGGCAAAGGCAAATCATATATTTAATAAAGGAGACCGTTTTATTAACTTTTTTAAACGAAAAAAACTGGAATGGGCGATCAACTATACGGCTGTGAAGACATTATTTACATATACCTCATCAAGTGTAAACATAATATCACCATTAGAAAAAAAGCGAGTAAAACTTACCAGTTTAAGTGTGCTAAAAAACCCTAATGTATCAGGAAGTTTCAGGTTTAATCAAAATATAACACCTAATGAAGGCTCTTTTGGGGTAAACTATGCGTATAATCAAAATTTTATCAGTGTAATCCGAACGATTGTTGACCTTGCTAATGGATGTTTTATTTCCAAAAAACCAAAAAAAGGCAGAGCATCCTATAAGTGTAATCAGCTGGAAGTTTCTTCTGGAAGTTCTTTGTATTTAGAAACTGATGGAGAAGTTGAAATTGCTAGAAATGTATCTTTTTCAATTTATCCGCATACCATCAGGATCATGAAATAATGTTATTCTGGTCAAAAAAAAGCAGTATGAACGATGAAAACTATTTTGCTTTAGCCATTCCATTTTTTATTGGAGGAATGCTCATTGAATTAGTATATCAATGGGTAACCAAACGTGCATTATATCGTTTTGATGATTTGATCACTAATTTATCTTGTGGAATAGGACAGCAAGTAATAGATATTTTCCTGAAAGTCATAATTCTTGGCATCTATTCATGGGTATATGAAAATCTGAGATTTTTCAAGATACAGCCTAATATATATACCTGGATCCTGTTATTTATTCTTATTGATCTCTGTTTTTATTGGTTCCACAGATTTGCCCATCAGGTAAATATTCTCTGGGGAACGCATATTGTACATCACCAGAGTGAAGAGTTTAATTTTTCGGTAGCATTGCGACAATCCTGGTTTGATAATTTATTCAATATTATATTTTATCTCCCCTTAGCGCTTATAGGTTTTGATACAATTTCATTTTTTGTCTTATTTTCTTTCAATACCATATATCAGTTTATTATTCATACTAAGTTAATTGGGCAGGTAGGTTTTTTAGAATATTTTCTTAATACGCCCTCACATCACAGAGTGCATCACGGCAAAAATCATCAATATATTGACAAAAATTATGGAGGTGTGTTTATCATCTGGGACAAATTGTTTGGAACTTTCCAAAAAGAGCAGGAAACTGTTATTTATGGGATCACTACTCCTATTCTATCTTTTAACCCAATGGTACTTAATTTTGCGTATTGGATACATTTGATAAAAGATTTAAAAAAAATTAGCATACCCTCGGTAAAAGTTGCTTACCTATTTGCAAAACCAGGAACCATTGCCTCAGACACCTTAGAATTGCCTCCATATATTGCTAAATTTTCTGTTCAATTAAAGACAATGACATCTCACATTTCTACATTAAAAGGCAGGTTATATATTGGATGGCATTTTTTACTCATCATTCTATTTTTTATCGTTCTCATAGATTTTGAACCCTTTTATACCTTCACAGAAAAAATACTTAGTGCGCTCTATATTTTAAGTACTTTAACCATCTTAGGTATTTTATTATCAGTGCGTAAAACTTTTCGTTTTGTAGAAGGGGTGAGAATTGTTTTCTCTATCTTTATTTTGTGGATTTTGATAAGAGATATTATAGCTTATAGTTTACATATTATCATCTTATATACCCTTATCAATTCATTGGTATTTATTATTCTGAGTGATGAAAAAAAATAACGTATTATTATATTTTCTCTTTTTTATACTCTATTGTTATAAAGCTTTTTCTTTTTCAGACCCTACGCTTTCTGATCAGGCGTATGTAAGTGTTCTGAGCTGTGGTAAATCCGAAGCATTATATGGTACCTTTGGGCATAGCGCTATTCGAATAAAAGACCCCGCAAACGCTATAGATCTATGTTTTAACTACGGTACTTTTAATTTTGATGATCCAAATTTTTATACCAAATTTCTACACGGTAAACTAAACTATTATCTTTCTGTAAATAATTTTAACGATTTTAAAATAAGTTATATAGAAGAAAACAGAAGTGTTAGTGAACAAAAACTGGCATTGACTCCGGCAGAAGTTAATTTGATCTATAAAAACTTATTAGAAAACTATAAATTAGAAAATCGTTACTACCAATATGAGTTTGTTGAGGATAATTGTGCTACTAAAATTCTGGAAATTTTAGAAAGATCTATTCCAAAGGAAAAATTAAGCCTGAAAAAACATGAATATACCCTCAATAAGAAAACTACGATAAGAAAACTGATCGATAGTTATACCGGTCATAATGATTTCCTTTTTGTGGGGATTAACCTCCTTTTTGGTTATAATGCTGATACTCCTTTTACGTATAGAAAAGCTGTATTTTTACCTGATTTTTTGAAACAAACAATCACCTATCTTCCTATTTATCAAGATGAAAAGGTACTTGTTCTGGGAGACGAGCATCCTTTTGAAAAGAAGCACTATTTTAAACTATTTTTTTGGACACTTTTTTTATTCCTCCTCATATCATTCATTTATGATCGTATGGAAAAAAATGTACTATTTGTCCATAAAATAGCTTTCTATATATATCATTCCTTTTTCTTGTTATTTGGAATTATAGGGTTGATATTAATATACTTATGGCTTTTCTCAGAGCACGAAATCCTAAAATGGAATATAGATTTATTCTGGAGTAACCCTTTAGTATTACTATTTCTCATTATAAAGAGAAGGACACTGCTAAAGACAATTATAAAAACATGTATCCTTTTATTTATGCTCCTAATGGCATATTTTGATCTCCAATATCTACTAACAATTCTCCCCGTGTTGTTTACCCTAATTTTGGGTCTATCGCAAAAAACAACCAATATCAGCCTTTGAATCTACTGGAGTTAAAAAATCATTTTTTTTATCTTAATTTCAGAATAAAAAGAAACGTAGTCAATGCTACATTTAGTTTTCTTTTTTGTCTAAACAAGAAATAGCTACTTTCTACTTTAGAGAGTTTAATACTCCAATAGAATAAGATCAATATTTATAAGGTTTTTAAGAGATTTTGTGTTCTTAATTTTATGAAGGAATTATTCGTTTTTTGTGCTTTTTTGCTGATTCCTACGCTACAATTGCACCTTGAAAACAACTCTAGAAAAACTCAATATATGGGGCACGCTATATTAATTCCACCAAAAGATACCTGCAAGACACGCTGGAAAACCTACATGAAATCGTTAATACCTTTCATCTGATTAGTTCATTTTTTATTCCAATATTTTCATTAACTCTTCATTTAGGTAAAGTTTCTCTTTGCCAACTTTAATTGATTTTAGAAAACCATTTTCTTCAAGTTTGATCAAATAATTTCCTACAGTTTTAGGTGTTCCTAATCCTTCATCAATAAGATGTTTCCTTTTTGTATAAGGAAGTCTGAATAATAATTCGATTAAATCTTTAGAATAAATTTTGGGTAATTTTTGTTTTATTTCATTACCCACAGTTGATAATACCGTCATTATAGATTCTAAGCGAGCCAAATCTTTTATAGCTGTTTGTTCAATCATATCCAACATATAAAGAATGAAACTATTCCAATCATTATTTTCTGTTACTGCTCTAAGATTCTTGTAATAATCAGTTTTACTATCCATTATATATTGACTAAGAAATATAGCGGGGACATCGAGTAATTTTTCAATTTTTAAACATAATAAGAGTAAAATTCTTCCAGTTCTCCCATTTCCATCAGCGAAAGGGTGAATAGCCTCAAACTGATAATGAATAATTGCCATTTTTATTAAAGGATCGTAAGTTTGATTATTATTGATGAATTTTTCCAGATTAGCCATTTTATCTCTAATATTCTTTTCCCCAGAAGGAGGTGTATAGATAGTTTCTCCATTTGAATTTGACAATGTAGTTCCTGACGTTTTTCGAATATTTGAATTATTTTGCTTTATTCGTTGGATTATGTCAATACACAAATTTGTCGTTATGAATGGTTTTTTATCTAATTGTTGTAACGCATACCAAAGCGCTTTTTTATAATTAAGGACTTCTTTTGTGGCAGGATTGTCAATTTTTTTTTCAGCAACAATAGATTGATAAATGTCGTCATTTGTGGTAATAATGTTTTCAATCTCAGAGCTTATTTTTGCTTCTTGTAAATGTAACGTATCTAGAAATAAACTTGGATTAGGTAAGTTTCGAATAGCACCATTTAATTGTGCGAGTGCTCTACTTGCAGTAATATTTTTTTTTAGAACCTCTTTTGTTTCTATTTCGATTTGAGGAGGTTAATAATGGTAAATCGTTATATGGAAGTTGCTTATCAAACATTTAGTAGGTGTAAAAATTACTCTTGAATTCAGAACAAGTGTAAATATAAACAAAATTTACCCTTGTTTGGTTTATGAAGGTAAAAATTACTCTCGTTGAAAATTATATACAGGTAAGCCAAGTGAAGCCTAATTATGAGAATTATAGAGTAATACAATTTACCATTTGAATTTACTGGAATAATCCCTAAATGAGAAATAATACGATTTGTGATTAAAAAATTCGTATAAATTCATTGAATTATTTTTTCTTTATGCAAGGCAAAAAAATCAAGCATAGCTATAGCTACGGTTTATTTTTTAAACGAAGTAGAAAGGAAAAAGAAACGATGAATATGCGAAATTTTTAGTTGTAAATCGTATAACGCTACTTGAAAAATTATAAACAGCAGCATATTGGGACTGAAGGTTTCAAAACTACTGAAAAAGCAAGCAATAGGGTGAAACAGACTACGCTAAAAGGCATATAAAAGTTTTTGATTTTTTGTGAATATTGAAACTTAGATTAAGTAACTGATGTACAGCTCAAAAAATACGACACCATATTTCTGTAAAAATTTTTAGAAAAGACCTTTTTTTGAGTGAAAATCTTCTCCTTATTTAAATTATCTATTTTGAGTATTTTTTTAAACAGAAATGGTATTACATCTTATAGATCCAGCTTTGGGGATTTTGTTTTTTAGTATCTTTAAAAATGAGGAATTTCATAATAGCCCGACCATTGGTAGGATTTACTCGTACCTCACCAATACTTTGTTTTGTAGATACTTTCTGACCTTCTTTTACGGCAATATTCTCCAGATTATAGTATATCGTAGTATAATTACCGTGTCGCACATGAACTAATCTACCTGCTCCTTTTAATTTTTGAATTGCAGAAACTTCTCCTTCAAAAATAGCTCTTGCTTTTTCTCCCGGTCTGGTCTCTATCTCCACACCACTACTATTAATCTGTATATTAGGTAATGTAGGGTGAGGTTGACGACCAAATTTCTTTGTTAATTTTCCTGTTCCTACTGGCCAGGGTAGTTTTCCTTTATTGGTTGTAAATCCATCTGCAAGTTTCTGACCTTCTGGTGTTAAGGCAAAGGTAGTCGCTGTTCCTTTTTTTGCAGCTTTTTTACCTACTTTCTTATTTGCTCTGGCTATCGCTTCTCGGATTAATTTTTCTATCTCTCTATCAATAGCACTTGCTTGCTCCTGTTTCTTTTTAATTTCTTTTTTATAGGTTCCTTCTTTTTTTCTAATAGAAGCCATCAGGACTTGCTGCTGTTTTTTCTCTTCTTTTAATCGTTGTTGTGCATTCCGGTTTTCATCTACCAGATTTTGTTTCTCTTTTTTACGTCTCGATAATTGTTTATTGAGCGTTTGAAGCTCTTCTGCACGGTTCTGGATCTGATTTGCCTGTTCTTTGCGATACTCATTGTACTGCTTCATATACTGCAATCTTTTATACGCTTGCGCAAAATCAGTAGATGATAACAAAAACATTATTTTACTTTTATGTGACTTACTTTTATAAGATTTCACCACCATTCTGGCATAATCTTCTTTTAATACCTTTAATTCTTTTCTATAAGACTGTATTTTTTTAAGGTTTGTATTGACCTCACGTGTGAGCAGATTAGCCTGTTGGTTTGTGATTTTTATAAGGTTTTCTCTGGTATTAATTTTAGAACTCAGTGTTTCTACTTCATCGAGCACAGATCGTTCTTGTTGCTTATTATTATCAAGCAAAATTCTCATCTGTTCGATCTGAGCTTTTAGCTGTTTGCGTTGTTTTTCTAGCTGCTGCTGCTTTGTACTTTGAGAAAAAGACGAAATACTGATGAGAAGTAGTCCGAATGTATATATAAGCTTTTTTAATCTCATTTTATAGTAACTTGCTCGTATCCTGATGGTATTTTAAACGGGAAACTCACACTGGCATTGTAGTCTACTGTTCGATAGTCAATTTTAATACTGGTTTTTTGTTTGGCTTCTGAAGCCTCTATATAGATTTCTTTCGGAAAATCCTGATTTCCCACTTTTTGATATGCCGTATACCCGATTGTTAAGTTTCTATTTTCTACTGGTTGTTTTAATTGTTGAGAAGCCATTTTAAAACTATCAGGGTTTATCAGAAAAAGTCTTTCGAATAGTTCTAATTCTTTTTTTGGTCTAAGTTGATATTTTTGGTTTTCTACAGAAGATAAATACTTATCTTCTCTTAGATTAAAGAGGGTTTGCCCCAGCAATAATTGTTGTACTTTCTGAAAATCCAGCTCTGTACCTAACCAAGCACTCAGCACTTCAAAATTACCATCAAAATATGTGTTATTTGCCTTCTCATAATAACTTACTTTTTCTGGGGTTATTAAAAGTTTTGCTACGGTAATTCCTAAAAGTTTTGCGCTTATCCATATTTTTTTGTCTTTCTCCATTCGCAAGGAAACGTTAGGACTAAAGGATTGTTCATCATCCTCATACCGAACTTTTAACTTAGCATTAAGTGTCTTAAAATTAAAAGCCCTATTATAATGGTTAGCAATTATTTTCTCTGCCTTCAGTTTTTTTACATTTGATCCGGTAACAGCTTTGGTACCTTTACAAGAGGTGAGTAGCAAGAAGAAAAAACATAGTAGATACAATATTCTATTCATTCTTTTTTATGATTTTTTCTTTAGTTGCAGGGATTTTTCCTTATACTGTGCCGCTTTGACTGTATCACCTTTTTTTAGATATGCTTCAGCTATCTGATTGTAAAAGTCTGATTCCATTTTAAGATCGTCAATAACATAATCGATGCCAACACTTAATATATCAATGGCTTCTTCATAATTAGTAAGATGTACCAGAGAAACTCCATTCACCAGGTACAAAATAGGTTGAGAAGGATACAATTCTATTGCCAACGTACTGCCTTCTTTTGCTTTTTCATATCTCTTAAGGTCTAATTGGAGCAGTAATACTTTTCTTAGCACATCAAAACTCTGAAAGCTATCCTTAATTCCTCTTTCATAATAGTTAAGGGCTAGCTCTTTTTTATCTTTTTCATAAAAATAATTACCAATTTCGGTAAATACCTTGGTACTTCCCGTATCATCAGAAAATACATTGGTTATCTCAATAAGTTCCTTTTCGTATCCCGGGTTTTTATCTACAAATATTAGAAAATCATTGATAACTTTATACTTAGAATCACCTTCTAACTCATCACTAGACAAAGCAATTTTCATAGATTTAATTGCTTTATCAATAGCACCATCATCTAGATAAAACTTATACAAAGCAAGATGTACCAGTTTAGATTTTGGTTTTTTCTTTAATAGCTTTTCTGCAGTTTCAAAAGCTTTTTCTTTTTGATTATTCTTACTATAGAGATATATTAGGTTAAGGTAGTTTTGTTCTTCTTTAGGAGAATCTGCTATCTTTTGTTCTAATCGCGCTATCTGAGAGTTCGGGTTACTAATTTTTAGTGTTATCTTCTTTCTGAGTTGTTCTCTATATTTATCAGTTCCTATTTCATCAATCAAACTATTCAGCATAGTAAGTGCCTTATCATACTTTTTGTCCAGAAAATACAGATTTGCCAGTTGTTCTTTATAGATTATATCAAAAGCTACCAGTTTTTCTACTACTTCTGTAGCACTTGTATAGTTTCCTTGTATAAAATATACCTCAAATAATTGTTCTAAAACAAAACGGTCATTGGGCTGTTCTTCTAACACTTTCTTAAAATTGGTAGCAGCCAGATCATACTTTTTTAATGCTGCGTAGTTTTTACCTAATTCTCCATATAAAAAATTAAGCCTGGGATCAATTTCTATACATTTTTCCAGTGCTGTAATAGCTTTTTCATAATTGGTAATAGCCTTTTGTTTTAATGCTTCAAAAAAGTTTTCCTGAAACTCATCAGATACATCACCCAGATCATCTATATTGATTTCTTGCTTTGGCACTATCTCCTGTGAGGAGATACTTTGTATCCCAGCACCAAGAAAGGCCAAACAACATCCTATATGTAACCAATACCTATTCATAAAAACTCTTTCAGGTTTACTCGATAATCGAGATGTTTTTTTCAGTAAATGCCTCATAGGCTTGCTCCGAGGTAGTTTACTGCTTCATAAACTATTCCAAAATAGAATAATCACCAATACTAATTGTAGTATACTTACCGTCATAAAGAACGTGATTTCCTATCATAGCATTGTCTAAGGTAGCATTTTTTATAACTGTTTCTGTCTGTACTAAACTATTTTTGATTGCTGTATCTTCTACAGTACACCCATCACCAATAGAAACATTAGGCCCAATAGATGCATTTTTAATGACAACCCCATCTCCTATATAACAGGGAGGTATAATAGTTGCATTTTTTTGAGTCACTGAGTCACTTATTAATTTTTCTCCATCTTTTTCAAGAAAACCAAGCATTCTAGTATTGGTTTCTACTGTAACGTTTTTGTTTCCGCAGTCCATCCATTCATCTACCTGACCTGTAACAAAAACTTTTCCATCAGCCATCATTCTTTTGATTCCATCATTGATTTGATATTCTCCTCCATTAATAATTTTATTATCAAGTACATATTGTAATTCATCTTTTAAAACTGCAACATCTTTAAAATAATAAATTCCTATCACTGCCAGATCTGATACAAATTCTTTAGGTTTTTCTACCAATTCTACAATCTGCTTTTGATCATTTAGCTTTACTACCCCATAGGCTTCTGGTCTATCTACCTGTTTTACCCAAATAACAGAATCGGCTTCTTTATCGAGATTAAAATCTGCTCTGATCAGGGTATCTGCATAGGCAATCACTGCTGGTCCGGAAAGAGAATCTTTGGCACACATAATCGCATGTCCTGTTCCCAGTGGTTGATCTTGTCTATAAATAGAAGCTTTTGCTCCCAATCCTTCTGCCAGTTCTGTCAAACTTTCTACCACGTCATCACCAAAAAATGCCGGATCTCCCAAAACAAATGCTATTTCTTCAATCGGTTCTCCTAATACTTTTGCTATATCAGAAACTAATCTATGTACTATTGGTTTTCCTGCCACAGGAATTAATGGTTTAGGAACTGTAAGTGTATGAGGTCTTAATCGAGAACCTCTTCCTGCCATGGGTACGATGATTTTCATTTTATTTTTTAATTGGTTTGATTGAATATTCTTATTGAATTGATCTTCCTTATTATTTTTTCTGTTTTATTCCAAAAATCACTTGAAATTAACTGTTTTGACTATTTTACGCCTGTACTCCCAAATCCTCCTGCTCCTCTGGTAGTTTCAGAAAGTGTTCCTACTTCATTCCATGTCGCTCTTTCGTGTTTTGCTAGTACCAATTGGGCAATACGTTCTCCATTTTCTATGGTAAAATCTTCAGTAGATAAATTTACTAAAATTACCCCAATTTCTCCTCTATAATCGGCATCAACTGTACCTGGAGCATTTAATACGGTAATTCCTTTTTTTGCTGCCAATCCGCTTCTAGGACGTACTTGTGCTTCATAGCCTACGGGTAACTCTATAAATAATCCGGTTTTAACAACGGTTCTTTCTAAAGGTTTTAATACGATAGATTCACTCAGGTTTGCCCGTAAATCCATTCCTGCAGAAGCAATAGTTTCATAATTTGGTAACTCATGGGATGATTTATTGATAATATTTATTTGCATATGTATATTAAAAAGCTCTGCATACAGAGCGTATTACTTTTTTAAAATTTGTTTTAATTCCTTGTTTTCAGAGATGTACAAAATTACTAAAAACACAAGTAATAATGGGATAGAAATTATATAATTACTATGGAACACATAAAATGATAAAATAGAAAAACTTATGGATAACCCGATATACATTCCGATTTTCTTTAGATTATACGGAATAGGATAATATTTTCTTCCAAAATACCAGGATACTACCATCATAGTAGCATATGCTATCAAGGTAGCGATAGCCGAACCAACATAACTATATTCTGGGATTAATAGAAAATTAAGCACTAAGGTAATAACCGCTCCGACAATCGATATATAGGCTCCAAATCTAGTCCTATCTGTTACTTTGTACCAAACTGATAGGTTATGATAAATACCTAAGCAAAAATTAGCCAATAGAATTATAGGAACTACGACCATTGCTTCCCAGTATTCAGGTTTTTTGATCATTATTTCTTTCAATAACTCAGAAAATGTAATAACGATAATTAAAATAAAAGAACCGAAAATAACAAAGTATTTAGTGATAATTGCATACGTTTTGGGTGCATCCTTCTCCTTTGCATGACTAAAAAAGAAAGGCTCAATCCCCATCCTGAATGCCGTTGCAAATAAAGTCATAAACAATGCCAATTTATAACACGCAGCATAAGCTCCTGATTCGAATAACCCTTTCTCCCCTTCCAGAATTCGTTCCAGAAGAATTTTATCAAAATGTTCATTGATTGCAAACGCAAGACCCGAAATCAAAATAGGTGTTCCATAAAAAATCATCTTGTTCCATAGGCGCTTATCAAATTGATATTTTATTTTAAAATAAAAAGGAAACATTAATAAAAGTGTGATACCACTAGCTATCACATTGGCGATAAATATATATTGAATCTGAAAATCTTCTTTATAAATTACCTGAAGCCATACTATTTCCTCTGACCATCTTTTCAAAAAAATCAAAAAGAAAACATTAAGAGTCGCATAAATTACAATGTTTATAATCTTAATGACTGAATATCGAATAGGTCTCTCACGAGCTCTTAAACTAGCAAATGGAATGATCACCAAAGAATCTAACGCCAAAATTAGAACAACATATCCTAAAAATTCTTTATCTATATCAAGAAGAGACGACACCTGATCCTGCGCAATAAAAGCAAGAATTAAAAATAGTAGTGTGGTCAATACAATAGAAATTGCAGAGATACTGGTAACTTTATGTTTATATTGATCTATATTAAAAAATCTAAAAAACGAAGTTTCCATTCCATATGCCAACAGTACATTAAATACGAGTATCCAAGAAAACAAGATAGTAACCCTACCATAGGATATGGGACCATCAAGATATTTAGTATGCACAATTACCAAAAGAAATGACAACATGCGTGGTAACACTGTCGCCAGCCCATAAATAAAAGTTTGCTTAAAGAGTTTCTGAAAAATTCCCAACTGGTCTTTAGATTGTGGTTCTAAAAATACAACTTTTATTGCCGTATCTGCATGGGAATTCCCTTCATTTGTTTTTCTGGCAGACGATCCAATTTAAAATATCCTTTCTTTCCATTTTTAGTGTATCCAATCATACACTCATTCTCTTGTAACTCAAAAGGTATTTTTTCTTCTAATGCCGGCACTTCATTTTTAGCTTCTTCCTTAGGATCATCACTCATTATAAGATCTCTTACCACCGTGCCGGGATTTGTATACCTCCCTATATAAACAGCCTGATTTTTTTTACGCTCTAATTCAATTTTTTTTCCTTTAAAATATACTTCTTCCAATACTATACTGGTATCTTCGTTTACCGGAAGATATACTATAAATCCAGATCCTCCCTCTCTAATACCAGATACCCATTCCTGGTAATAAGGTGAATTAAAAGTTATTGGCGCTTGTTTATCCACTTGTTGACTGCTTGCACATTGTGTAAAAATAATTAATAGACAGGCAATACTTAATCCTGTCATAATCGATTGTATAGTTATTCTTTGTTTTCCCATTTTTTCTTTAATCTTTCGCGATGTTTTTCTTTCATTTTCTTGGTTTCTTTGATATTAAAAACAATATTCATACCAAGATTGACTGCAAGACCAGAAAATAGTTTCATATCTGCTCCATTCGTTTTATTGAGTCCATACTATGATTTTAAAATGTACTGAATACCCCAAACGATTGATTCTCAATTCGTATTCTTTTAAAAACTGTGTTAAAGATACTAAACTGGTGATAAGCTTACTTAAAAAATCTTAAAATTTATAGCTTGCTTTAAGTAGTACGTATCTGGGTAGTAATCTGTATTCGGTACTGGAAACGTAGGTGTCATTTACAGTAAAATTTCTAAAAACACTAGTATTCAACAAGTTATTTCCAATCAAAGAAAAATTTATATTTTTATTTTTTGGTTTGTAGTTTAACTCAAAATCTGTAAAACAATAATCCTTATCACCTTTTTGAAGATTATCAAAATAATAAAATTCTGATTGTATTTGTAAATTTAGTTTAGGGCTGAATACGAAAGAAAGGTCTAGAAAAGTACTGTTTTGATTGGAGGTATTGGTAGTTGAAGTTTTGACCTGTGTAGTGTTCCAAGTAGTTCCAGCGTGATAATTAAAAATTCCTCTAAAACCAGATCTAAGTTCCAAGCCATATTCATAAGTTTCATATAGGACATTTCGCAAATTATTATTTACAATGTTTTTAAACTCTGATTGAGAATAATTAAGTTTAACTTTAAAATTAGAACGAATCCATCTAAAATACCTATCCAATTTGCTACTTACTTTATATAGTTCTTTATCCTTAACTCTAATTGCCGTTGATTGTATTACGTTCTGAGATATTCGCGAATTTGTGCTAATAAAATCATTTTCTTTGACATACAACAAGGATATATTCGCAATAAATCGATCCCCAAAATTTCCTAAGTTATAGCCTGTAAAAATAGTTGTAGTATTTAATTGATTAAACGTTCCCAAACCTCTTGAAAAATCCCGAAAACCTGTCAATACATTACCACTATATACATCAACAATAGAGGCATTAGAAGTTTTATTTTCTGCAAATGCATTAATGGTATTGGTTTTATTAATTTCCCATTTAAAATTAAATTTAGAATTAAACAGAAAAGGGGATTCTTTTCTATTTTGTGATTCTTGACTAAGATCATTAAACAATTGATGCCCTTCTAAATTTAGCCCAATAGCTACCTTATCAAGTTTTTTTCTATAACCAGTTCCTATGTATAAATCGTGCGCTGTGTATTCTATATTATTACTAAAATCATCAGGTCTTACTATAATATTTTGGTCTTCTTTTAGAAAAAAATCGGATACTAAATTATCTTTTCGAAACTCATACCCCATGCTAAAATCCCAAAGATCGTTGTTCTCCTTTCGATCTAGTAGTTGTCCTTTAAAACCCGCATACTTAAATTTGTTTTCACTAAGTTGATTGATATTATTCACTTCATCAACCGTTGGAAAGAATTCTTGAAATAAAAATTGATTAGTTCTATATTCTTGTGGTTTATTCTCCTTTATATACCGACCTGATAGAACAAATACTTTATTCTTTTGAAACCTATTGCTAAAGGTGACCTTATGATTGTGTAACTCAAATTTATTCTCTAAACTTTCATTGTTATCCTGATCATTAAATAGCAATTGAGTTCCTGTGTTAATGACTGAATTATTATAAGTCCCTTCATATTCTAATAATCTTGATTCTGATATATCATAGTCTACTTCTACGCGACCATAGCCTATATTCGTATTTTTAGAAAGCGTATAATTTTCTGTATTGGTAAATGCTGCTCCCTCAATAAAAAAATTTTCAAATCCATTACTGAAAAAATTATTGTCATCAGAATTAAAAAGCCCCAAGACTTTTAGATTTACTTTTGGAGATACCTTAAAAATAGAGTTTAATGAAAGTAGTTCTGCATTATTAAAATTAGTTCTCGACTTTTTTAATCCTGGCACTTGTGAGTTTAGAGATATTAATTCATATCCTTTTTGGTTTTCTCCTACATTTCCAGGTTCTCCATAATTTCTGGAATCGATCAATCCCCGAACATCTTCTGTAACGTCTTCTCCAATATTATTAAGGCTCCCGATAAGAAAATATTTATTTTTTTTACCGAAACTAGAAACGGTTGCATCTACATCATAGCTATTTTCTAAGACGACGCCATATCCTGGCGCGATGGTACCAAACCAATCTCGTCTGAAATTTTCATCAAGTTTAAGATTAATTGCTACCTTTTCACTTTCTTCGATACCTTTAAGTAATTTATTATTAGAATACCTACGTAATACTTCTACTTTATCAACTGCATTAACGTCCAGGTTTTTAGTTAACAGTTTGTATCCCTTTCTAAAAAAATCATCCCCCTCGACCATAACTTTTTCTACCTCTCTACCGTCTACTTTAATAATCCCAGTATCTGAAACATCAACCCCTGGCAATTTTTTAAGTAAATCCTGTACTACAGTTTCTTCTCCTTGCTTAAAAGAAGATGCATTGAATATAATCGTATCTTTTTTTTCTGTGATGGCGCGTTCTGAAATGATGACAACTTCTTCTAAGTTGTATGAACTCGGATTTAATACTACGTCTTTTATAATTCTTGAATCTTTTTCTAATACCACCTCACTATATGAAGTCTTATATCCGAGTGCTGAAAAACTAAGAATAACCCCCCCTGACTGCTCCGTTTTTAATGTATATCTACCTCTCTGATCAGTATATGCAAAGGTAATAATGGCATCTGTAGAAACATCCTTTAGATAAACATTTGATGATGTTATGGGATTAGCTAGCGTGTCTTTTACTACACCAGTAATTATAATCTGTCCATACGAAAAACTGCTTAACATATTTATAATTAAGCAATTAAAAAATAAAAAAATATGTGTTCTAACCACTATCTCTCTTTAAATATACATTCGGAAATAGAAGATTATTATATATTTTTGCTAACCAATAACCTCCGTGATTTAAAATTTAAACTACTAAAATGATTCTTGTGTTCGATTTCTAGTTTTATCTAAGTCATCACAATCTAGCATTAACGTAGCTCCCTTAGGCAGAGATGCTAATGCTCTAGAACGAGTATTTTCACATTCATTCTGGATCGCTTTTATATATACGTTCATATCATCAATACGTTTTACATCCTTTGGTAAAGCTAAAACAGTTTCAATTTCTTCTTTAGAAATATTAAATTGCATTTTTAATGCCCTGTATTGGTATTTCCCCTTATGATCCGAGGCTTCTAGGATTAGACCAGGCAAACCATTCAGTTTCCAAGGTCCATAAGGAACCGGTATCTCCTTTGCAAACCAAACGGTATATATCCTACCCCTAAAAGGAGCTGTTGCCTTTTGGCATTTATACTCGCCTACTTGCTTAAACTCCTGATATAATTGCCACGAAATCGGAGTTAGGGTATCTCTGACTGTATAATTCTCCATACCTACTGAAGTTCTGAAAATAATCTTTTTAGTTCTATTATTAATGAAAAAAAATTTTGTCAAACTATTTCGAATAATTTTTGTTTTTCTAATAGTACCCATAGAATCAACAGTATCTTTATTCGACTCCGAACTCATATTACTCCCTTTTTCTGTATTGGAAATAAACATAGTTAGATCATTAGAAAAGTAAAGATTATTTATCGAATTAGTTATAACGCCCGTTTGATTCGTGATTTGATATTCATACGCTATCTTACCATTTTGAATAGTATACTCTTGGGCAATACCATATCCTGAAATATTCATAAAAAAGAATATCAGTATTATTTTATTCTTCATATTTTATCCACCCTACATTCAGGGAATATTCTTTAAAAAATTCAACTTATTTTATTCAAAAATCTCAAGGTTAAGATCTTCTGCTTTTGGACATTCCTCACAATTCTTTTTTACTTTAGTACCTCTTGGCATCGAAGCCAATATCATAGCCTCGTAATCTCTTAGTTTGTTCTTGATCGCTATTTTATACTCTTCCATACTTTCTTGTTTATCCTCATTTGGTTCCTTAAGACTATTTTTTACAGAATCATACTCAGGGTTTAAATCTATTTTTATAGCTCTAAAACCATATAAACTTCTTTCATCAGAAGCTTCTAATATTAATCCAGGAAGCCCTCTCAGTTTCCAAGGACCGTGAGATACTGGAATATCAGAAGTAAACCAAATTGTATACGTTCTTCCTCTATAGAAACCCTTTGCTTTCTGGCAAGCATACTTACCAATTTTTTTTCGTTCATCAGATAATTCCCAATTAATAGTTTCGATTTCATCTTGTACTCTAAATGGCTTATTATTTAATTTTTCTCTAAAAATCAAAGTATTACCAACAAAATTACTGTATACATAATTAGAAGGAAGAGTACTTATTTCTATATTCTCTACTATTTTTTCATCGTTTAAAAATTGATCTTCTTCTTTTTGTGTATTCTTTAATTTTATTGGGGTTTTACTAATTCCCTTATAAAATGATGCCTGATTATTAAAATAAAGTAAATAAGGATTTGCAAAAGAAGTACCATTTGGATTATTTATGATAAAATGGTATTCTACAATACCAATGATAGAATCTTGAGCTTGCACATTAATTACATAACTAAGTATTGACAATATGAATGCAATAATGGATTTTTTCATGATTTAAAATATTTGATTAATAAACCGTTTCTGTACAAAAATTTAATCTTGAATAATTCTAATTCCTTAGTACTTACATTTTATAAACAGCAAAAGTATAAAACCTAAAATTCTAATAATAAGAAATTAAAATAAACACTTAATCAAGTGTTTTATTAAATAATCACCTGGATTCGCATCACAAGGAACATCTGGTATAATCGTCATTAGCTGACCAGCATCGTTATATTTATATATAGTCATTGTACACCCAAAGTCTTCTTGATTAATTAAATTTACTGCATAACTTGAATATGCAGACATAATTATTCCTAAAGTTACTGAAGTTTCGCACCTAGTATTTACAGGTTTTTAGGGGTGTTAAAAAAGGAAAAAAGTAGCATGAAAACCTTGGTGAACCCTTGATTTTATTGTATTTTTAAGTTGAAAGACAAACAAATACAAAACATGCTACCTAACAAAGATATCGCTAAAATTGAAGAAATAAAAGGGATTTTCGATCGCAAATGGATTACCCCTGAATATCTGTCCAACCACTTAGGGATTTTGAAGTTTAAGAAAACTAGCAAATCTTTTACTTGGGTAAAAAAGAGTGGTATTCCTTTTCAAGAACTCTTGGTTTTACCGGTCTTAGGACATCAAACAATTCATTCCTTTGTGAGAAATTCTGAAAAAGGTATTTTTAATTTTGGTAAGGATGCCTACTATCGGATATTGTCCAATCAAAAAATAGACTGG
>NZ_VTZU01000060.1 GCF_008370685.1 Aquimarina sp. RZ0 | reverse complement strand
GGATTGTATTCCGTAAGTTAAGGCAATTTGTCTTTTGGAGTGGTTTCCTTTGGTAAGTTCTGCTAGAACTTTGAGTTTAAAGCTTTCGCTATAGCGTCTCACATATCCATCATTTTTATACATATACATTGGTTTTTTGTATACATATTTCAGGACGGGTCATTATTTATGACTGCATAATATCGTGAATTTTGTGATGCAATCATTCGTCAAAAAAGGTTTCAACGTAAGGCACCTCCTGACATAGCTCGATCAAAACACCATTCGTACTTTTAGGATGTATAAAAGCCACTAACTTGTTATCAGCTCCTTTTTTTGGTGTTTCATTAATTAATTGAAACCCCTCTTGCTCTAACCGTTTTAATTCTGTCTTAATATCATCTACATCAAAAGCAATATGGTGAATCCCTTCGCCCTTTTTGGCAATAAACTTTCCTATAGGTCCATCCTCTTCAGTACTGGCTAATAGTTCAATTTTACTGTCTCCTACTTTAAAGAAAGAAGTGATGACGGCTTCGCTTTCTACCGATTCCTGTTTATATGGAGGAACGCCCAGCAATTTCTCATATAAAAAATTTGCCTGATCAATGTTTTTGACAGCGATTCCCAAATGTTCTATTTTGTTAATGTGATTCATAACTATTTTATTTTATCAGTTGCACGTAAAATTACAAAATAGAACAATGGCGGGATTTTGATATAAAAGAAAATAATAAATAGATAATTGCCTACTTTTGTAGCATGGAAACAAACAGACAGAAAAAAATTGGTGGTGTATTGCAACGAGATGTAGCAGATGTAATACAGCATGCGTTGCGCGAAGCTGGAGTACAGGGGATTTTGGTTTCTGTTACCAAAGTAAATGTAACCACAGATTTATCAATCGCCAAAGTATATATGAGTGTTTTTCCGCCTGCAGAAGGAGCGCGCGTATTGTCAGAAGTGAATACCGTAAAATCTCAGATCAAGCATCAGGTTGCTCAGCGTACCAAAAATCAATTACGTCGCATGCCGGAATTATCATATTTTATTGATGATTCTTTAGAATATATAGATTCTATAGAAAAAGCCATAAAAGGAGAGCAAAATCCAATTAACGATCCTGATTTATTAGAAAACAGAAAGAAAAAATAAGAAGAAAGAATATTAAAAAAAAAATAATTGAAAAGAAAAAAACAGTTGCTTTCTTATTCATTACATATTCTAGTATCTTTAATCCAATATAAGTAATACAGATCTTATAAAATCTTTATAAAAAAAATTGAACTTCTCATATTACATCGCTAAGCGATACCTCTTTTCTCCCGGTAGTAGCAATGCGATCAATATTATTACAGGTATTGCAGCAGCTGGAGTGGTAATCGGAGCTATGTCATTATTTATAGTATTATGTGGTTTTGCCGGTCTCAAAGATTTTAGTCTCCAGTTTTCTTCTTATTTTGACCCGGATCTCAAGATTTTTCCTGCCAGAGGAAAGACATTTACATTTTCTGAGGTTCAAAAAGAAAAATTAACACAGCTGGACAATGTTATCAGTTTTTCTGAAATCATAGAAGAAAAAGTGTTTCTGGAGTTTAAGGATAAGCAAAAAATGGCTTTTATTAAGGGAGTAGATACTAATTATAAAAAGGTAGTTCAAACAGATAGCATTCTAGTGTATGGAAGTTGGCTGACAGATAACGATTCTCAAATAGTAGCAGGAATGGGTATTAGCAGAGAGTTGGGGATGGGAGTGGAACAGGTATACACCAATTTTTTGAATATTTATGTACCCAAACCTGGAAAAGGAATTCCAACAAACCCATCTAGGGCATTTAGAAAAAAAACAGCCGTTAATATTGGTATTTTTTCTGTAAATGAAGACCTTGATAGTAAATATATTTTTTCAACAATGGCATTTGCCAGGAAGTTACTTGCACTGGCAGATGATCAGGTAACTCACATTGAGCTTAAGATTACACCAAGTATTGATGAACAATTAGTATTAGATGAATTATTACCCATATTTGATAATACAGTAATTGTTAAGAATAGGGTACAGCTCAATGATACTTTATATAAGATGTTAAATACTGAAAACCTGGCGGCTTATTTAGTGATTACTTTGATTGCAATTATTGCCTTATTTAATGTGGCGGGTGCTATCATTATGATGATTATTGATAAAAGAAACAATATCAAGACCTTACATAATGTAGGAGCATCATTGCAGAATATCAGGAAGATATTTTTGTTTCAAGGATCCTTAATGACCCTATTAGGGACATTGCTAGGCCTTTTGTTAGGCTTTGTTATTATTACATTACAAGAACAATTTGGGTTATTAATGATCACGCCCTCTTTACCATACCCAACGCGGATTACAGTTTCAAGCTTTGTTATTGTATTCTTAACAATTACAGTTATTGGTATTGTTGCTTCATTGTTGGCCTCTAGTAGAATCAATCAGCGTTTGGTGAGATAATTTCCTTATCCCAGGCGATTACCTGAACGCCTTTTGAATAGTGTGTTTTATCAGGAGTATTAGAGATTAATTTGTCAAATCTGGGATAGGTACTCTGTAATAGATCTATTTTGAGTTCTTGTATAGACCATTCGATATGATGTATTTCGAACTTGTTCATTGTTTCTTTAGAATCCTGAAAAAGAGCATACCGTTCTGTTAGCCAATAATCGAGATTGGTTTTAGTTTTTAACATTTCTCCTATACTATATTTGATACGATTTATAACTAAAAATTTCGCATATTCATCGTTTCTTTTTCCTTTCTACTTCGTTTAAAAAATAAACCGTAGCTATAGCTATGTTTGATTTTTTTGCCTTGCATAAAGAAAAAATAATTCAATGAATTTATACGAATTTTTTAATCACAAATCGTATGATTTCAAAACTGTCTCCAAAACGTGTATTACTAGAAGAATAATATTGATGATTTCTATTCATTTTAGAATATCTACAGGGTAGTCTGGACAGGATTCTGGAGATTTTACAGGAAATTTTGTTTGCAGCTTCAATACTTAAAAAATAGACACCAGCCTTATTTTTTAATTTAACATATGTTCTGATGTTAATCTCATGAAAATTAGAAATAGGATTAAAAGAAGGAAAATTTCCAGGTCTTATTTTCTCCATAGAGAAGGCAACTAGCGAAACCCATGGACTTCCTTCAAATAAATCAATTTGTAAATGATCAGGAATGATTTTTCTGAGTTCCTGATATTCAACTTTCCAATGCAAAAAGATCACCTGATTCCATTCCTGATAGAAACTCCAATTTCTAGCAGGTATTTCCCAGGGGCGATGTTTGGTGGTGTTTATAATTTCATTTATCGTCATTTGTAGTAGTACCTGATGGCGATTTTACACAAATTCGAATCCTGCAAATTTTTCCTGGATTTCATCAAAAGCTGCAAAAACATCTGCTGAGTCATCGCTGGTTACCATTTTCATTCTGTATTCTTTAAAGTGTGGAATTCCTTTAAAGTAATTTGTATAATGTCTGCGGGTTTCAAAGACTCCTAATTTTTCTCCTTTCCAATCTATTGCCATCTCCAGATGCCTGCGGGCTGCAATTACGCGTTCTTCTATTGTAGGACTTGGCAAGTGTTTCCCAGTCTTAAAATAATGTTTTATTTCTTTAAAAAACCATGGATATCCAATCGTAGCACGACCAATCATGGCGCCATCCAACCCATACTGATCCCTCATTTCTACAGCACGTTCCGGGCTATCTACATCTCCATTTCCAAAAACAGGAATATGCATTCGCTGGTTATTTTTTACAGCTGCAATAGGTTTCCAATCAGCATTTCCTTTATACATTTGGGCGCGGGTACGACCGTGAATAGCTATTGCTTTTGCTCCCACATCCTGCAGCCGTTCTGCAACTTCTACAATTTTAATAGAATCATGATCCCAGCCTAACCGTGTTTTTACTGTTACAGGTAATTTAGTATGTTCTACCATCGCTTTGGTTAAGGAAACCATCAGATCAATATCTTTTAGAATTCCTGCTCCAGCACCTTTGCTCACTACTTTTTTTACAGGACAACCAAAATTAATATCGATAATGTCAGGACCAGAAGCTTCTACTATTTCTACAGATTTAAGCATGGATTCCAGATTGGCTCCAAAAATCTGAATCCCAACCGGGCGTTCTTTTTCATAGATATCCAGTTTCATCACGCTCTTTGCAGCATCTCGAATCAATCCTTCACTGGATATAAATTCTGTATATACCACGTCGGCTCCCTGCTCTTTACATAAAGCACGAAAGGGTGGGTCGCTTACATCTTCCATGGGTGCTAATAATAACGGAAATTCTCCTACATCTATGTCTCCAATTTTTGCCACAACGATTGATATTTTAGACAAAAGTACGAATTCTTTAAAACCTTCAGGGTTTCTAAAATCCTGAAAGTCATAAAATAGCCTAATACATATGTTAATGTATGCATGTTATTTTGTTATTGAACTCATCTTGAGTAGTGGTTTTCAACCGAAAAAGTTTGGCTTTTGTACTGTAATGATGTGGATTTTTTTTCAGCGTAGCCATAGCCACGGTTAAAAAACCAACAAAATTAGCGTGTAACATGTAAATTTTGTAGATCGAAGTATTACTCAAGATGAGTTCATTCAAAAAAATAAGCAAGAAAGATAGGTTCACTAAAAAAGAAAGCAGGTAAAAGTTTTTGTAAGATGGGTATAAAGATTAAAGATGTTTAAAACTCATTGATATTGTATGAGATGCTATAATTTTAACTCTTGTAATGGAGAAGAATTCTTAAAAAATAATGGAAATATATTTTAAAAGAGAGGCTTGTAATTACTCGTAATAAATTAATCTTAACCTTAGAGGGGGAAAGCTTCTAAAATCGATTATATTTGCAAGTCATTACAGTAGTGGAAACTGCGTGAGAGATTGCAGTGGCATCCTTTTTTAGTTGTCGTATTGAGTTTGTTGATCCAGACAACTAAAAAAGATATAACGGAAAGCCCGACCCCTTGTGGGTCACGCCCTGAAGACTAATTGAAAAAATAGCATGAAGAACATAAGAAATTTTTGCATTATTGCGCATATTGATCACGGTAAGAGCACATTAGCGGATCGGCTGTTGGATTTCACAGGATCTGTAACAGCTCGCGAAGCACAGGCACAATTATTGGATAGTATGGATCTGGAACGTGAACGTGGTATTACGATTAAAAGTCATGCAATACAGATGGAATATACTCATAAAGGGGAAGAGTATATCCTGAATCTTATTGATACTCCAGGGCACGTGGATTTTTCTTATGAGGTTTCCAGATCTATCGCTGCTTGCGAGGGAGCATTATTAATCGTGGATGCTGCTCAAAGCATACAGGCGCAAACAATTTCTAATTTATACCTGGCATTGGATAATGATCTGGAGATTATTCCGGTATTAAATAAGGTAGATTTACCCAGTGCCAATCCAGAAGAAGTAACGGATGATATTGTAGATCTTTTGGGTTGTGATCCAGAAGAAGTAATTCCTGCGAGCGCGAAAACGGGAATTGGTATTGAAGAAATCCTTACTGCAATTATAGAAAAAGTACCTGCTCCAAAAGGAAATCCTGATGAACCACTACAGGCATTAATTTTTGATTCAGTTTATAATTCTTTCAGAGGAGTAGAAACCTATTTTAAGGTAGTTAATGGAGAAATAAAAAAAGGACAGCAAATTAAGTTTGTTGCTACCGGAAAAAATTATTTTGCAGATGAGGTAGGAACATTGAAATTGAATCAGGTTGTAAAAAAAGAAATAAAAACGGGTGATGTAGGATATCTGATTACGGGTATTAAAGATGCCAGAGAGGTAAAGGTAGGTGATACTATCACAGATGCAAAAACGCCAACTCAGAATGCGATTGAAGGGTTTGAGGATGTAAAACCAATGGTATTTGCGGGTATCTATCCTGTGGATACTGAGGATTATGAGGAGTTGAGAGCTTCTATGGAAAAGTTACAGTTGAATGATGCTTCGCTGGTTTTTGTACCAGAGAGTTCTGCGGCTTTGGGTTTTGGTTTCCGTTGTGGGTTTTTGGGAATGTTGCATATGGAGATTATACAGGAACGATTGGAGCGTGAGTTTAATATGACCGTGATCACTACAGTACCTAATGTATCTTATCATGCATTTACTAATAAACATCCGGATGATATTATCGTTGTAAATAATCCATCTGATTTGCCTGATCCTTCTTCAATGAATAGGGTAGAAGAACCGTTTATAAAGGCTTCTATTATTACCAAAGCTGATTTTGTTGGGTCTGTGATGTCATTATGTATAGAAAAACGAGGTGAGATTACTAATCAGACATATCTCACTACTGAACGGGTAGAATTAACATTTGATATGCCTCTGGCAGAAATTGTTTTTGATTTTTATGATCGACTCAAAACGGTGTCCAAAGGGTATGCTTCTTTTGACTACGCTCCAATTGGTTTGCGGGCTTCTAAGCTGGTGAAAGTAGATGTATTATTGAATGGAAATATCGTAGATGCATTATCTGCTTTGTTACATAAGGATAATGCTTATTCTATTGGTAAAAAAATCTGCGAAAAGCTAAAAGAATTGATTCCACGTCAACAATTTGATATTCCGATCCAGGCTGCAATAGGTGCTAAGTTTATTGCTCGAGAAACAGTAAAAGCGTTGCGGAAAGATGTGACAGCCAAGTGTTATGGTGGTGATATTTCTCGTAAACGTAAATTACTGGAAAAGCAGAAAAAAGGAAAGAAACGTATGCGTCAGGTAGGTAATGTAGAGATACCGCAGGAAGCGTTTATGGCAGTGTTAAAGCTGAATGACTAATTAGTCTCTCGGCGGTTGGCTTTACAAATCTGATTTTTGTTAAACGTATAACTTTTTCTTTGCTTCTATCATCTTGGCTAGCATATATTCTACACCATTTTGATCGTTGGTCTTGGTTGTATATTTGGCAGCAGCTTTTATATTAGGATGCGCATTCTCCATAGCAAAACTATAGGACGCCTGTGCCATCATTTCCAGATCATTATTATAATCCCCAAAAACCATAGTTTCTTCTGGAGTGATCCCTAATGAATCTTGTAGCTTTGATAAGGCATACCCTTTATGAGCATTAGCGTGTGATAGGTCTAACCAGATCTCTCCAGAAACCTTAACTTTTAATTGATTTTCCAAATGTTTTAGTGCAGGATATAGATATTTTTCTGCTCCCTTCAGATTACAAATAGCTATTTTAAGATACTGATCATCCATTACCTGAGATAGATCTTTTACTACTTCGAAACGCCCATAATACTCGGTAAACATATCTAAAAAATCTTTCCCATAATCTTCGATATATCCTTTTTTTCTACCACAAAGAATAACTTGTGACCCTTCCAGGTTTCTGGTAATATCCAATAATTGCAAATATGTTGTGCGATCGATCTCTGTAGTCTGCAGTTCGATGTCTTTTTGCATCGTCAAGGCACCGTTTTCTGCAATAACGATAATATCATTTTTGATACGATCTAGTTTGTGGATAATACTGTAATACTGTCTTCCGCTAGCTGCTACAAAGGTGACGCCTAGCTCTTGTAACTGCGAAAAAAGATCAAAGAAAAGATCGCTTACTTCTCCATTAGAATTAAGAAGTGTGCCATCCATATCTGTTGCTACAAGTTTTATCTGAGCTAAATCCATACATTCAAAAATTAATTTGCAAAGGTATTCAGTATTACGGAATAGGATCTATTATTACTGTGAAATTTGTATTAATTTAGTGAAACTATGTATTGCCCTACTCATGAAGATTAGGAGGTAGGTCATACTTTTTTAAAGTATCTAAATGAATGAACAAAGGAAGTTATTAAGCATCAATATTGGAATCATAATTTCATTTATACTTGTAAAATTTTTACTTCGCCCATTCGTTCTTCGTCACGAGTTTCCTGAATTGTATATGATTTTTGTATTGTCATATCCTAATTTTTGTGAAGCAGTTGCCAGAACATTGGTTGTAACATATCTAATGTTGATTGTAAATAATAGGTTGTTTGATCAAAAAAAGAGAATAAAAAAGAGTTTTATTTATGGAGCAGCTGTGATTTATCAGGGGTTTATGTTATTCTTCAGGAGGTTAAAATTCATAATTTGGGTGGAGAAAATGTTTATGACCCCTATGATGTTTTGTTTTCGATTCTTGGATTGATTACAGCATATTTTATAGTGCTCACTATTAAACTGGATCTTATAAATTCGTACTAATGAATTTTTTTCAAAAAGAAATAAACTTACCAGCACACCCCAGAGGATATCATTTGATTACTGATGAGGTGCTTTCTGCCATACCAGAGATCAAAAAGATTGCTATAGGGCAGTTGCAGGTCTTTATTAAACATACATCTGCCAGTTTGACTATCAATGAGAATGCTGATCCTACAGTGCGACAAGATTTTGAAAGTCATATCAATACGATGATCCCCGAAAATGCTATGTATTATACTCATACCTATGAAGGACCTGATGATATGCCAGCTCATATCAAAGCTTCATTAATGGGAACTTCTTTGCAAATACCTATTACCGATGGTTGTCTTAATTTAGGAATCTGGCAAGGGATCTATCTATGTGAGCATAGAAATCATGGAGGTTCCAGAAAACTGGTATTAACTGCTTTTGGTGCTTAAAACCAATTTGCCCACGGAATTCTGGATAACATGACTAACCACGCTATTGTATAAAAAATAGCCAGCATTTTGAACTTAGGAGTAGAGGTAAGCTTCTTTTTATGCTTAGAATATCCGATGGTGATAAAAACGACCATAAGAATCATCATCAAGGGGTGTTCTAGATTGTATAATCGAAGTAACGGGTCTCCCATAATTTCTTTTACAGAGACTCCATCGGTAAACCACATGATTGTAGGAGATACAAAAAATATAACAATACCAATGAGTAGTTGCAGGTGTGTGACTATCAATCCAAAAAGTGAAATTCTAAAATCTTTTGGCGCATATTCTTTCTTTCCGAAAAAACCAATTAATGCATTGATGGTAGCCAGCGTGACTACGAGAACAACCAGATAAGCCCAATAGGAATGTACAATTTTTATCGCTTCATACATAATCGTGTGTTTTATTTGCTCAAAGGTACACATTATGCATAAAAAAACCTCACTCTAATGGAGTGAGGTTTGTAGCTGTGTTGTAAAAAAGTTATTTGAATAAGTAACGTAATCCAACCTGTATTTGCCACCTTGAAGAATTCAGGCGACCAGTATCTACGATATCTTCTAGATCTTCGTTGTTTCCAAATCTATCAGGGTTAAATGAAAAATCAGGATTTGCTCTCGAACCACTATCTTCTACCGTTAATAGGCTGACTCTACCAGGAATGAATTTGCGTTGACCCCAATCTTTATTAAGTAGATTTGTGAAATTATTAATATCAATTGTTGCCTGTATAGAGTGCTTTTTATTTCCGAAATTAATAGAAAAATCTTGTGCAAAACGCAGATCTATAATATGGCTCCACGGTCCTCTAGCACCATTTCTTTCTGCATACTGTCCTCTTCTATCTCTCAAATAGCTATTATTACTGATAAAGTTATCTAAAGCATCCCATTGTTGATCAGCAGTAAATTCATCTGTATCAACTAGATTAATTTCACTACGATTTCTAGGTACATATATTAAGGCATTATCGCTTCTGTTATCACCTAGTAAAGTTCCATTATAAATAAATGAGAAAGGTTGAGATTGAGAGCCTTCATAAAATAGTCCAATGGTAGATTTTAGATGATTATTCCAAACATACTCATATGAAATATTAGAGGTAAATCTATGCCCTTGTGCAAAATCAGATCGACTTAACTCTGGTCTGTTTTTTCCATTTACAGTTTCAATACCTGTCCATTGCGAAATATTTCTTGATGAAGTACCGTCAAATATAGAGTTAGACTCTCCATAAGAGTATGATACCTGCCCTTGAAAGCCTCTTGAAAATGGTTTCTTCAACGTTAGACTAGCATTCCATGAATTACCTTCTCCCGTGTTAGAAGCAAGAATGACATCTCCATAAGTACGATCAATGTCATCATCACTATAAAAAGGTCTATCATCTGCACCTTGTAATGTGCCTATAGGTTGTTCAATATTTAATTGTTGATATTGTATGGTACTGATATTCTCATTCCATAATAAATCAGCACTAACGACGAGTCCCCAGAAAGGAATTTTTTGATCTACTGCAATGTTTGATTTAAAAATCTGTGGAAGTTTGAAATCTGGAGTAAATAAATTAATATCTCCACCTAAATCTCCTGGTTGTAAATGTACAGGTTGATTATTGACATCTGGATTGAATACGATAGGATCATCAAAATTAAAACTTCTAGACCTTCCTTCTGTAATTCCGTTATTATTATAGGTAGCCGCAGGCCATACTAAAGGGAGTCTTGAGGTAAATATACCAAACCCTCCTCTTATTTGAGTGCTTCGTTCTCCTTTTACGTCCCAGTTAAAACCTACTCTTGGAGATATCAGGACTCTAGTGTCTACACCTGTTCCAACTCTAGTTCCTTGAAGATCATATCCAGCACTTTCTAGCAAAGGAATTGTCCTGTTATTGAAATCATCATTGACTATGCCATCGTCCCAGAAAGGAACATCAAAACGAAGCCCTGCTGTTATTTTGAAATTATCTGAAAACTGCACTTCATCTTGTGCATAAAAGCCTAATTGTAACACATCGAATTCTGCCGCACCAGTAGATTCATCACCCGTACCTCCAGATAGTGAATATCTTCGTTCATAAAAATCTACAGGACCACCATTGAGGAAATCATCAACAGTTAAAAATGTATAATTTCCGTTATTAAAAGCAAAAAATAAATTTTTTATTTTAGAAAATTCATTGTGAGTTCCTAATGTAATGGTATGTCTTCCTTTATATATTTCAAAATTATTAGTTAATGTGAAAATATCCTGCTCTAAAAGATTTGCAGTAGAAAATGGCTCATTTCCAAAAATTAACCCTTGATCAAATCTTCTCGTATCAAGACCATCCACAATTCTTACAGTAGGAAATGGATTTCCAGAAGGGTCTCTATCGTCTCTTACTCTTGTATATCCTAAAATAAAATTATTCGAAAATTTGTCGCCTATCCTAGAATTAATTTCTAGAGCAGAAGAATTAGTAGTAGTGATAAATTCTTCTGAACCGTTAAGAAAACCAATACTTCTTGTGTTAGAGTTTCTGGCTTCGAGGTTTTCTCCTCTCACATAGCTATGCCTGAAAGATAGTTTATTACTATCGTTTATATTCCAGTCTAATTTGAAGGTTACTTTATCACTTATGAGCGTAGCTGTATTATTTTGAAACCCTCCTACATCATACCCATAAGTAGCTAATGTCCTTGAAGCAAAATCCTGAATTCCCGCTAAGGTATTCGTATCACCGGTATAGTTGCTGATATTAAAAGGTTGTGGTACTTCTCTGTCTTCTCTTTCATAATTAATAAAATAAAATAATTTATCTTCTATGATAGGTCCTCCAACTCTTAATCCATATGTCAACGCGGTAAACTCTGGAAGTTTTTCTCTTTCTTCACCAATAGTTTCATCAACTCTTCTAGGAGGTGTTTTTCCAGCTAAAGATTCATTTCTCAAGAAACTATATACAGATCCTTCTACGCTGTTGGTACCAGAACGCGTAACGGCACTAATAGCGCCACCTGCAAATCCTGAGATACGAACATCAAAAGGAGCAATTTGAACCTGAAATGTTTCTACAGCATCAACAGAAAATGGATTAACACCCGTCTGCCCACCATTAGTACCTGATCCGGCTAAACCAAAAACGTCGTTATTGATCGCTCCATCTATATAAATAGCATTAAGTCTGTTATTTTGTCCTGCCAAAGAAATACTAAAACCATCATCACCCTCAGTAATTTGTGCTTGAGGAGTGATTCTAACAAAATCCGCAATAGATCGGGAGGTTTGAGGTAAGTTTTGGATCTCTCTCTGACTGATGTTTGTTTCTGCTCCTGTCTTATTGGAATTAAAAACGCCATTATTAGTAGCAGTAATAACAACCTCTTCTAAAGCTGTGGACGATTCCTTCATTTGATGACTAATTCTAAAGGATTGACCTAATTGAAGGAAAATATTTTCCTTTTTGAACTCTTGAAATCCTACATAGGATATAACCACTGTATATGGACCTCCAGTTCGCATACCTGACATTCTATAATATCCATCAAAATCAGTAGTTACACCATAGTTGGTGCCTGAAGGTTGGTGAATTGCTAAAACAGTCGCGCCAGGTAAGGGTTTTCCTAAATTGTCTGTTATTTTACCTCCCAGTGAAGAAGTAGTAACTCCTTGAGCAAAAGTTTCCCCAACGATTGCTATCAGGATTATTACAAATAAAAATGTAATCTTTTTCATCATAGTGAATTGAGTTAATTATTTGGCGCAAATGAACAAATCTTTGAGCAATCTAAGTTTATCTTAATGTTAAAATTTTTACATAAATTTTTTATGGTTTTAAAGTAGTTTTGTTATGTATTTATTTGATTTTTAAGACTTTATGAATGGCTAAAAATTTATGACCAAAAAATAAATCAATTCAGGTATTGTTTTAACAGTTTTTTTGTTGACGAATCATGCGCTGAAATCTGCGAATTTTTGATTTCTGATAGGATATTTGTAGCTAATTGTTTACCTAATTCTACTCCCCATTGATCATAACTAAATATATTCCAAACGATTCCCTGAACAAAAATCCGTTGCTCATACATAGATACCAATGAACCCAAACTTTTAGGAGTTAGTTTATCTATTAATAAAGTTGTAGTTGGTTTGTTACCGGTAAAAATTTTAAAGGGGACTAATTGTTTTACTTTACTTTCAGAAAGATTCTTAGTAGCTAATTCATCTACCACTTCAGTTTCAGTTTTTCCGTTCATTAAGGCTTCTGTCTGTGCAAAGAAGTTGGCCATTAATTTATCCTGATGATCTTTATCTGCGAATAAGGAGTGCTTAAATCCAATAAATTCTGCCGGGATTAGCTTTGTTCCCTGATGGATTAGCTGAAAGAATGCATGCTGTGCATTCGTACCAGATTCTCCCCAGATTATGGTGCCCGTTTGATAATCAACAGGATTTCCATTGCGGTCAACACTTTTTCCGTTACTTTCCATAATACCTTGTTGCAGATATGCAGGCAATCTATGAAGGTATTGAGAATATGGTATTATTGCTTCGCTTTCTGCTCCAAAAAAGTTATTGTACCAGATGCTGAGCATTCCTAAAATCACTGGAATATTGTCTTCAAAATTTGCGGTTCTAAAATGCTCATCCATTTCGTGAGCTCCTTCTAGTAAGGCTTCGAAGTTCTTATATCCTACTGATAAGCTTATAGATAGTCCTACCGCACTCCATAGGGAGAAACGTCCTCCTACCCAATCCCAGAGTGGGAAAATATTTTCTTCTGCAATCCCGAATTTGGTTACATTAGGAATATTACTGGATACCGCTACAAAGTGTTTGCCTACTGCTTCTTGAGATGCACGTTTAGTAAACCAACTTCTGGCTGTCGTTGCATTAGATAATGTTTCTTGTGTGGAGAAGGTTTTAGATACGACTACAAATAGGGTAGTTTCATGATTCAGATCTTTTAGGTGTTGATGTACGTGATCACCATCTACATTAGAAATAAAATGTACCTTGAGATGATTTTTATAGTATGCTAAGGATTCGGTAATCATGGCGGGACCAAGATCTGAGCCTCCAATACCTATATTTACAATATCAGTAAAAGGTTTGCCAGTGTAGCCTTTTAGCTCTCCACCGATAACTTTATCACAGAAAGCTTTGATCTTATTTTTTACAGCAGTAACTTCTGGGATTACGTTTTTACTATCCAATAGTACCGTATTGTTTGAAGGAGTTCTTAATGCCGTATGTAATACGGATCTTTCTTCGGTAGCGTTAATAGCCTCTCCAGTAAAATAACTATGGATTGCTTCATCAAGTTTTACCTCTCTGGCTAGATCGATTAGGAGTTTTTTTGTCGTTTCATCTATCCTATTTTTAGAATAATCGACATAAAAGTCATTCCATTTAATGGCAAAAGTATCTGCACGATCCGGTGATTGCAAAAAAAGATCTTTCAGATGCGTGTCCTTAATATTTTTAAAATGGTTTTGTAATGCTTCCCAGGATTTTGTGGTGGTAGGATTTATAGTTGGTAGTGCCATTAGTTATAATATTTCTTGTTTAGATTTAAAAATGATACTGTCTAATTTTGTTTTTAGAGGTTTTATATGTTTAAAAAAAGCAGGTCTAAGGCTATCATTTAGTGGTTTTGATGCAGGAAGATCTTCTCTAAAAGGATCTACTTCTTTACCGTTTTTCCAAAAGCGATAACACACATGTGGTCCACCGGTGTTTCCTGTCATACCTATATATCCGATCACATCTCCCTGGCGTACATATTCTCCTGCTTTTACTGCTTGTCTGCTCATATGTAAATATTGAGTATCATAAGTAGCATTGTGTCTTATTTTTACATATTTACCATTTCCACCCTTGCGTTCTGATTTGGTTACAATACCATCTGCTGTTGCTAAGATAGGTGTTCCTATGGGTGCGGCAAAATCAGTACCTCGATGAGGTCTGATTTTATTACCATAATATTTAATTCTTCTTTTTAGGTTATATCTGGATGATATTCTGCTAAACTGAACAGGTGCACTTAAAAAAGCCCTGCGAAGATTGTTTGCTTCATCGTCAAAAAAATCTGAAGTTTTATTGATGGTATCATCCTGAAATCTAAAGGCATAAATTGGCTTGCTTCTATGTTCAAAATAAGAAGCTTTAATTTCTCCAATCCCTGCGGGAATTGTATCATTTATATATTTTTCTGTGTAGATGACTTTAAACTGATCTCCAGTTTGCAGTCTTGTAAAATCTATTGTCCAGGCATAGATATCTGCCATTTTATAGGCAACAAGAAAACTAAGATTCATATCATCAAAAGTTTGTGATAAATTACTTTCTATAGTGCCAGATACAATTTTTTCAACCAGCGTAACAGGTTTTGCACTTTTTCTGGCAATAATACTATCCCTAAAATCTACTACAGTATAGTCGATAAGACCGTCTTGATAGACAAATACCTGTGCTTTTTCTGTAGTGTCTTTTGATTTAAGAAGGGTATATGCTTTTCCAGCGCGGATTCTCGCTACATTAAAAGTATCTTTTATTTTATTAGAAATCTCAAAAACTTTAGCTCTGGCAATACCGTGACTGTCCAGTATTGCTCCAAAACTATCACCAGGACGAATAGTATCTCTAAAAACAGTAAAATCATTGAGATTGTAACCAAACTCTCTGATAACTGGCGGTGCTTTTTTTTCTTCAGTTATCTCTGGAACAATAACTTGTACTTCTTTTTTTTTCTCCTTACATGAAATCAATACTACTGCAAAAAGTAGCATATAACTTATATTCTTCAACTGTCTTTATTTTGCGGTATTAAATTGATGGGTAACCCATTGCTGTCCCCAGTTTTCTTTTTCTTCTGCACTCCAAAGATTAGGGAAAAAGATAATCTTTTGAAAACTTGGCGGTAAAAAACTTTTCCAGTTAGTTCCTCCTGTGGCTAATACTTGACCTCTATTTTTATTAAGATATCTATACGCCGCTCCCATATGCATTAATAACCAGTTAATATTCACATTAGAGTCAAAAGTACGTAATGCATTAATAAGGTGCACATTATTTTGTTCTTTTTCTGGAAGTTCTAAGTATTTATGATAGATTGTGCTATGTTTTACCTGGTGGGCAATACGCATCATTCTGGGTGTGTAACGATACTCAAATTGCTTAAGAGTTAGTGTTTTTTCTCCTGTTTCTATATCGGTAGCGCCTGATTTCCAGTACAAATGTTCATATATGTCCTCAAGTATATCCCCTTCAGAAAAGGTGTCTTTTTCTTTAGAATTCACTAAATTAACAAGAGGAGTGGCATAAATTTCTATCATCCTGAATTGTACAGATTGAAAACCACTGGCAGGAAGGAGAGACATTCTGTATTTCAGAAATTGTTCTCTATCCATTCCCTTAATCATCACATCAAAGGAATCTATGAGTACTCTAAAATATCTATTTACCCTATCGAGCTTAGATGTAAAAAATTCTGCAGTTTGTAATTTATCATCGATTATCTGTTTAAGCTCATGGATAATCAGTTTAAAATAAAGCTCTGTAATCTGATGGTACGTTATAAAGATTTCCTCATCTGGGAAATGTGTTCTGGGTATCTGTAAGCTAAGTAGAGTGTCCAGATGGATATAATCCCAATAAGTTAGATATCTATCATGTAACAAACCATCTAAATAAGATCCCAGATCCTGACCGGAATTTTTGAATTTTTTTTCTAATTGCCTTATTTTTTCTGCAATTTCGGGTTTTACGGATTCATCCATTAATCTATAACAATTTTAAAGGGATGCTTAAGACCTTTAAAAGCATCCAGATCTGCTTCTATAGAACCAACAAGAATGTCAGCTTTAATTTTTACAGGCATACGATTATCATCATCACTAACCCATACGGTTAAACTTTCTTCTTCCTTAAAGACTCTTTCTGCTTGTACATAAGGGCGAAATTTGAGACAACTAATCTTTCCTACTTTCGTTTTAATAGTTTCTCTACCAAGAAATCTCAATTTAAATAAGTAGTTCTCATTGTCAAAAAACATGTTGACAAATTGCTCGTCTCCTTTCTTTAGCGAAGATACGTTAATATTATTTCTTAAGAAGTAAAAAGAAGACATCATGTCCTGTACATTGGACTTAGTGGCAAATGTGTTTTTGGTTTTATGTTTTTTATCTATTACAAAAGCTTCTTTTTTTTGGTGATCAAAATTAATCTCTATGTTTTTTGTATGTCCGCCTTCATTTATTTTGCGAATAAAACGATAAGGTTTAACTTCTTTTTTATCAATATAGGTTTCATAATAATCTTCTACTTTAAAAAAAGCACTCAAAAGACCGGAGGATTTACCTATCCCAACAATATGATGTACCGGCATACCATTAAGTGTTTCATTTTTAACTTCTAAGGTAGCATAACTAGCGGTGAACCATCCATAATGGATTCTAAATTTGAACCATTCACCGGTATCAAAAGAACTATGATTCTCTTGCGCAAAAGAAAAAGTTGTGAGAAAGATTAACAGTATAAGGATATACTTTTTCATAATTATTTTGGGTGTTGTTTAGTTTAACGTAATTTTCTTTTTTTTAGATATTGGCAACTTCTATTCCAAAAATACTATTTACTATAAACAGTTAAAAATTGATGATATTACTAAATTTTTAAAAAATAATAATAAAAAAGAGAGCCACCACAGCTCTCTTTTACTTTTATTAACCAACTAAAAACTTAAATTATGAGAATAATTATTGTTTTTGGTATAAGCGGTAACCACTCCGCCTATGTAACAAAAATACACTTTTTTTTGAATAATTATCAAACGAAAACGTTTTTTTATTGCGATTTTTAACAAAAAAATAATAATTAACCCTCTTTTTTTAGTGAATTCTGATAATAAGACAGCAATTTTTTAGTCTTAAAAAAAGTTTTTTAAGTTTCTATTATAATGTACCTCGTTCTTTTTGTTCTCTTTCGATAGCTTCAAACAGCGCTTTAAAATTACCTTTTCCAAAAGATTGAGCCCCTTTACGTTGTATAATTTCAAAAAACATAGTTGGTCGATCCAAAACGGGTTTAGTAAAAATTTGTAACAAATATCCTTCATCATCACGATCGATAAGAATCCCAAGTTTTTTTAATGGTTCGAGGTCTTCATCAATTTCTCCGACTCTTTCCAGTACTGTTTCATAATATGAAGCGGGGATTGTAAGAAATTCTACTCCACGGGCTTGAAGTTCAGAAACGGTTTCTATTATATTGTCTGTAGCTAATGCTATATGTTGTACGCCGGCACCATTATAAAAGTCGATGTATTCTTCTATTTGAGATTTTTTTCTTCCTTCTGCGGGTTCATTTATCGGAAATTTAATTCGCCCGTTTCCATTACTCATTACTTTGCTCATCAGCGCAGTATATTCTGTAGAAATATCCTTATCGTCAAATGATACGAGTTGTGCAAACCCCATAACTTTAGCATAGAACTCACACCACTTATTCATTTCATTCCAGCCTACATTCCCTACCATGTGATCAATAAACTTGAGACCTGTAGTTTTGGTCTGATAAGATTTGTCTACAGGTTTATATCCAGGTAAAAAAACTCCTGTATAATTTTTTCGCTCTATAAATACGTGAACAGTTTCTCCATACGTATGAATGCCAGAAAATACTACACGCCCATACTCATCTTCTTGTATGGAAGGTTTCATATAAGATTCGGCACCTCTTTTTACTGTTTCCTGATAGCTTTTAGTAGCATCTTCAACCCAGAGTGCTACAACTTTTACACCATCTCCATGTGCATTGATATGATTATTAATATCTCCATCAGGCTGTAATGGAGAGGTAAGAACCAGTGTTATTTTGTCTTGTCGTAAAACATAAGATACACGGTCCTTGAGACCCGTTTCGAGTCCTGCATAGGCGATTAGCTGAAACCCCCAGGCTGTCTGATAATAATAGGATGCCTGTTTTGCATTGCCTACATACAATTCTACATAATCTGTCCCCAGAAGTGGTAAAAAATCTTCTGCTTGCGGTACTATTTTTTCTAAATGTTGAGGTGTTATATTAGTTGACATATTATTTTAATTTAGATGGTGAATTTTATTTTCTTTAAAAACGAATCTTGATGTTGATCAAATCAACAATTTTGGGATAAGCTTACAATGGAATACCTCTGAAAAGAGTATTTTTATTTCCAGAGAAAGCTTGTGAAAATTAAACTTACCACATTGCTCTAAGATGAGCAGTAATATCTTTTCTATAAATAAGCATGGATCAACTTGTTTTTATGAATCTAACCAGGATTTATAATAGTCTTCATCAGCAATTTCTATTGCTTCTTTTGTAAGCATAAGAGGTTTAAAGGTATCTACCATGACAGCAAGTTCATCTGTTTTGGTTTTACCAATACTTCTTTCTACGGCACCAGGATGTGGTCCGTGTGGTATTCCTGCAGGATGTAATGAGATATGACCGGCCTCAATGTCGTTTCTACTCATAAAATCCCCATCTACATAATACAATACTTCATCACTATCTATATTACTGTGGTTATAGGGAGCAGGGATACTATCAGGATGATAATCATACAATCGCGGCACAAAGGAGCAAATGACAAATGCATCTGTCTCAAAAGTTTGATGTACTGGCGGAGGTTGATGAATTCTTCCTGTTATTGGTTCAAAATCGTGAATCGAAAAGGCATAAGGAAAATTATAACCGTCATATCCTACTACATCGAATGGATGAGTAGCATATATCATATCAAAAATCTCATCTTGTTTTTTTACCTTGATCAGAAAATCTCCTTTTTCGTCATTTGACTCTAATTCATAAGGAGCTCTAAAATCCCGTTCGCAAAAGGGAGAGTGCTCTAATAATTGACCAAACCAATTTCTATATTTCTTGGGTGTATAGATAGGTCTTCTGGACTCCACAATGAACAGGCGATTGTCTGTAGTCTCAAAATCTAATTTATAGATAGTTCCTCTGGGAATCAGAATATAATCTCCATATTTAAAATCGAGATTTCCCAAATGACTCCTGAATTTACCAACTCCCCGATGAACAAAGATTAGCTCATCTGCATCAGCATTTTTATAAAAATACTCAGAAGTTGATTGTTGAGGAGCGGATAAAATAATACGTACGTCACTATTAATAAGTATATTCTTTCTACTTAATAAATAATCTTTTTCCGGGATGATATTAAATCCGTGCAATTGATACGATTTAATATTGTTTTCGATAGCGATCTGGGGTGCTACCTTATGACTACCCTTAATTTCTTTTACCTGCGTAGGTCTTTGATGGTGATATAAATTAGTAGACATTCCATCAAAACCAATAGTTCCGAATACTTGTTCGTAGTACAGGGTGCCGTCAGGTTTTTTGAAGATTGTATGACGTTTAGGAGGGATATTACCCAAAGAATGATAAAAAGGCATGATTTTTAAAGATTAAAGTATTAACTGATATTTTTTATGTAAAAGCATTGCAATAACAATTACTACCTTATTCTGGATTTCGTTTGATAAGGTAGTGTAATTTCAGTAATAAATCTTGCCAAAATAGACTCATAGTATTACAAATATCGGAAATATTTCTATCTTTTAATAGAATGAAGTTTTAAAACCAAAAACCAATACTAAAAAACCACTCACCTTCTTCAAGTTCTGGAGAGTAGGAGTATTTTACCTGTACAGGCCCTGCAAAAGTTTCCAACCCGTATCCTATAGCATATCCAGAATATTCTGGAGATTCAAACCACCTTCCGTTTTCGAATAATTGATTCCCTACATTTGCATAATTTGCAGAAATATTGATATGATTTTTTCTGAAAACCTCATAATCAAATGTGCCCGCAGCTTTGACAAAACTATCTCCGACAATGCTTAAAAAATCATAGCCATAGAAAGGAATATTATTATTAATTATTTTTGTACCATATCCCCCGACAAAAAAATTGAGACTTCTTAAGCTTTCTTCTCCTATTCTTGCTCCGGCACTCAACTCGAAATTAAAGGAACTTTTATCAGTTATATTAAACGCATATCCAAAATTAGCTTTGGCAACCACAAAATTACTGTCTTGGCTATTTATATTATTGTCAAAAACATAATAATTGACGTTTCCATCAAATAAAAATCCTGAAGAAGGAAAATATTTATTATCATAGCTATCAAATCTCAGATAAGAAAAAGCACTCCAATAATCACTATTATCAAATACAATTCTGGGTAATTGATCTTCATCTTCTCCTATGGTTTCAGAAATAAGTCTAAATCTCCGATGTTCTGCTCCGATACCTAAAGAAAAAGTTTGTTTTAATAAGGTTTCCAGATAAAACTGGGTTTTGACATCCAGAAAATCAAGATTAATTTTATTAACTTCGATATCTGGTAGGCTGAAGTCTTCTCTCACGAGATTATAATCGACATTTCTATTAAATCTATTAAAACTATTTTTTAGACCAATACTCCAATAATATCCTTTGTCAATATAATAGTCAAAATTATATCTGATGTTATCACCTAGTGCTATATCAAATGAGAGTATATCGTTATTAAAAAGGAGGCTTTTTTTTGTAAAATTTATCAGTGCTGCCGTTTTATATAAGTCATCATAATGTAATGCAAATCTTAATAACATTGTATTTTTGGACTCTTTTAGATTAAGGACTAAAGATTTGGATTCTTCTTTACCTAATAAATGATGGCTTACTCTATCAAAATTTCCTGTGGCAGATAAGTTATTAATTCCCTCATAAAGTTTTTTGTATGAAGTTGTTTTTGGAGTCTTTAATTTTAGCTTTCCTTTGATATAAGATCTTGTATATCTTTGATTTCCTGAGACTATTAGATTTTTTATTCTAACTGTATCTACATCTTTTAATATGTTTATTTTTGGTTTGGTTTTTTTTTGACGCTTTTCGATTGCTTTCAATTTTTCATAACTGGCAAAAGCAGCTTTTTCTCCGTTGGCAATAATTTCGTCAGCTTTGTCAAAAGAGATCAATGAAAAATCGGTAATTGATGGTTTTATATATATATCCGTATCTGGCATCTTAGTTTTCATGGCGTTTATTGTCCTGAAATTACTGATTTGCAGCATAATATTAGTTGCAGAATTTAACTGTTCCCTTGGCAATAGACTGTCTTGTACATCAATACCTATAACAATTTCAGCCCCACGCTCTCTGATTTCTTTAATTGGGTAATTATTCGCCACACCACCATCGGTCATTAAAATTCCATTTAATTCGACAGGGCTAAAAATAGAAGGTAATGCTCCACTAGCAGAGACCGCTTCTGATAAATATCCTTTATCCAGTATAATTTGTTCTCCCGTGCTGATATTGGTAGCAACACAAAAAAAAGGAATTGGGAGTTTATTAAAATCTCTGATTTCGCTTACGTGAGCTGATAATCTGGAGAATTCATTATAGAAGTTTTGCCCTTTGGACAACCCTTGTGGTAAGCCTATTTTAAAATTATCAAAGGGTAATGTCAATGCATATTTCTCAGAATCTTCGCGTTCATAAAATGTTTTTACGCTTCTGGGCAAGTCATCCTGAATTAATTTATTAAAATCTACAGTTCTGAATATTGAATCCAGCTGTGTAGGGGTATATCCAGAAGCGTATAGTGAACCTACGATTGCCCCCATACTTGTCCCTCCTATATAATCTATTCTTACTCCGGCTTGTTCAATGATTTTTAGAGCACCAATATGAGCCAGCCCTTTAGCTCCGCCACCACTTAATACCAAACCGACTTTTATATCTTCATCAATACCAAGGCTGTTTGCGGATATTTGCGGTTCTTTTTTTTGTGAAAACAAGGTTATACAACTAAAAAATAAGCTAATGAATAGTAAAATGCTAAAATTTTTAGAAGTAGTATCCATATAATGGCTATTCTTTTTTAGAAAGATAATAATTATAAACTTTAGTTGCGCGAGAATCCCCTACTACTTCGATGAGCTCTTTTTTAGAAGCTTCACGTATTCTTTTTACGGATCTAAAATGTTTTAGTAATTCTACTACCGTTTTTTCACCAATTCCGGGAATTGTGTCCAGTTCAGTGTCTAGTGCTGCTTTACTTCTCTTTTGCCTATGAAATGTAATGCCAAAGCGATGGGCTTCATTTCTAAGATGCTGAATGATCTTTAAACTTTCAGATTTTTTATCCAAATATAGTGGTATTGAGTCTCCTGGATAAAAAATCTCTTCTAGCCTTTTTGCAATGCCAATAATAGTAATTTTACCTCTGAGGCCTAAGTCATCCAATGCTTTTAGCCCAGAAGATAACTGACCTTTACCACCATCAACAATTACTAATTGTGGCAGAGGCTGTTCTTCATCCAGTAATCGTTTGTAGCGACGATAGACAACTTCCTCCATAGAAGCAAAGTCATTAGGCCCTTCTACCGTTTTGATATTGAATTTTCGATATTCTTTTTTACTTGGTTTTCCATTCTTAAATACAACACAAGCAGCAACAGGATTCGTTCCTTGTATATTCGAATTATCAAAACATTCAATGTGTGTTGGTTCTTCTGGTAATCTAAGATCTTTTTTCATCTGCGCCATCAATCGTTTTACGTGCCGATCGGGGTCAATAATTTTGATCTGTTTAAACCGTTCTTGTCGATAATATTTAGCATTTCTGAGTGATAGATCCACAATCTTTTTTTTATCTCCCAGTTGCGGAATGGTAATTTTAAGACCTTCTCCCAGATCGATTGGGATCGGAACAAATATTTCTTTGGACATAGAACCAAATCGTTGTCTTAATTCGATAATAGCCAGCTCCAGTAGTTCTTTATCACTTTCTTCTAATTTCTTTTTAATTTCTGTGGTATGAGATCTGATAATCGCGCCATAAGAAAGCTGAAGAAAATTTACATATCCATAAGATTCATCAGAAATAATCGAAAAAACATCTACATTGCTGATTTTAGGATTGACTACAGTAGACTTAGCTTGATACTTTTCTAAGACCTCTATTTTTTCTTTAATTCTTTGTGCTTCTTCAAATTCCATTTTGACAGCATGCTCGGTCATCTTTTCTCTAAATTGATTCAAAGAATCCTTGAAATTACCTTTTACAATTTGGCGAATGGCTTCTATGTTTTCCTGGTATTCCTTTTCTTTCTGCAATCCTTCACAAGCTCCCTTACAATTCCCTATGTGATACTCAAGACAAACTTTGTATTTACCACTTTGTATTTTTTCCTGTGATAAGTCATAGGTACACGTTCTTAACTGGTATAAGCTTTTTATAAGATCGAGAAGCGTATTTACAGTTTTAAAATTCGTGTAAGGGCCAAAATATTCTGAGCCATCTTTGATAAGATTTCGAGTAGGAAATATTCTCGGAAACCGTTCTTTTTTAATACAAATCCAGGGATAAGTCTTATCATCCTTGAGCATTACATTAAAACGAGGTTGGTGCTTTTTAATTAAATTGTTTTCTAGAAGTAATGCATCCGTTTCAGTCTCTACTACAATATGTTTTATAGTATAGATTTTTTTTACTAAAACCTTTGTTTTGTAATTGTCATGATTCTTTGTAAAATAGGAGGTTACTCTTTTTTTAAGATTTTTTGCCTTACCTACATACAGTAATTTTTCATCCTTGTCATAATATTGGTATACGCCAGGACCGGATGGCAATGTTTTAAGTTGTATATCTAAGGAAAGTTTTTGCATATTGTAAGTGTAAATTTAATGTTTTGCCATAATTATTTAAATACATACTAGATTTAAATTATGTTAAAAATAATAGCGGGTTTTAACTATTAAAAAGTGTTATAATATAGAATACACTAGGTTTTTTACTACTTTAGTAGCCTTGTTGTTTTAATATTGTTTTTTGGAAAATCATAAGAAAATAATCGGAAGAACTGATAAAGTGGATTTCTCACTTTTGGATTTAAAAGGTATTGATGTTAAGGTTGATACCGGGGCATACACGTCTTCTATACACTGTAAAGAAATCAGAGAAGTGGGTGCGCTTCTGGAATGTCGATTTCTGGATCCAACACATCCGGAATATAATGGTAAAAAATTTACGTTTAAAAATTATGATATTACGGCAGTAAAAAGTAGTAATGGAGAAGTAGAAGTACGATATTCAATAAAAACAAAAATTACTGTATTTAATAAAACATACTCAATAACCCTTACCTTGTCTTCACGTGATGATATGCGATTTCCTGTACTAATTGGGCGTAAGTTTCTGAGCGGAAAATTTTTGGTAGACCCTCAATTAGAAAACCAATCTTATAACTTAAAATCCCAATGAATATTAAAATATTATCGCGTAGTGCAAGTTTATATTCTACTGATGCACTTGTTCAAGCGGCAGTAAAGCGTAATCATAATATACAGGTAATTGATCCGCTAAGTTGTGATATTGTAATTGAAAAGAAAAAACCAGAGATTTATTACCGAGGTAAAAAATTAGATCATGTGGATGCGGTGATTCCCAGGATTGGCTCATCTATTACTTTTTATGGAACAGCTGTGGTAAGGCAATTCGAGATGATGAATGTCTTTACAACTGTTCAATCTCAGGCATTGGTGCAGTCTAGAGATAAATTAAGGAGTCTACAGATTTTATCAAAAGCCGGATTGGGATTGCCTAAGACAGTTTTTACTAATTATTCTAAAGATGTATCAGAAGTTATATCACACGTAGGAGGAGCTCCACTAATTATTAAACTCTTAGAGGGAACTCAAGGGTTGGGAGTTGTTTTGGCTGAGACAAAAACAGCGGCAGAATCAGTATTAGAAGCCTTTAATGGATTACAAGCCAGAGTAATTGTACAAGAATATATCAAAGAAGCCAAAGGGGCAGATATTCGAGTACTTGTTGTAGACGGGCAAGTAGTAGGAGCGATGAAACGACAAGGAAAAGAAGGAGAATTTAGATCTAATCTTCATAGAGGAGGAAGTGCAGAAATTATTGAACTATCTGATGAAGAAGGGAATGCAGCGATAAAAGCTGTAAGAGCGCTTAAATTAGGAGTGGCTGGGGTCGATATGTTACAGAGTGAGCGTGGTCCTCTTATTCTGGAAGTAAATTCTTCACCAGGATTAGAAGGTATCCAAACAGCCACAGGAAAAGATATTGCAAAATCAATCATCCGCTTTATAGAAAGAAGTGTATAAAACCATATGGCAAAAAGAACTGAAAAAGATATATTAAATATTTTAGGCGAAGAATTACCTCTGGGATCCAGCAAGATAATAAATTTTAATATTGCTAAATTATATACTTCTACAAAGGTAGAAATTCCGATAATTATTGAACGATCAAAAAAAGCCGGTCCGACAGTTTTGATAACAGCAGGAATTCATGGTGATGAAATTAACGGAGTAGAAATTGTAAGACAAATTATTGCAAAAAAAATCAATAAACCAGCTAGAGGGAGTATTATCTGTATTCCTTTATTGAATGTATTTGGTTTTTTAAGCATGAATCGATTTTTTCCAGATGGTCGTGATCTCAATCGAGTATTTCCAGGCACTAAAAATGGATCACTTGCCAGTCGATTTGCCTATCAATTTGTTAATGAAATATTACCCGTAGCTGATTTATGTTTAGACTTTCATACAGGAGGAGGAAGCAGATTTAATGCTCCACATATACGATTGGATTTTAAGAATGAAAAGCAGATTGAATATGCCAAAATGTTTAATGCTCCTTTTACTATGTTTTCTAAAAACCTGGATGGCTCTTACCGTTCGACTTGCGCAAAAAAAGGAATAGATATTTTATTGTTTGAAGGAGGAAAATCTCAAAACAGTAATAGAGAAGTAGCTAGAGAAGGTGTACAAGGAACGATGCGGATATTGAATCATTTAGCAATGCTAAACCCGGAATTTACGATTCCAGCAAAATCAGAAAATAGTATATTCATAAAAAAAAGCTTTTGGATACGAGCAAAATATAGTGGCTTATTACATATAAAAATCCCCATAGGGAAAAGTGTAGAAAAAGGTGAAATTCTTGCTACTATAACCGATCCATACGGAAAAATGAGACACGAGGTTAAAGCTACCAATAAAGGATATATTATTAATCTAAACGAAGCACCCATTGTATATAAAGGAGATGCTATTTTTCATATTACCAAAGAATTAGTTTGATTTAGCGTGAACAAAAAAAACTTAAGAAAGAAGTATAAAGAATTACGAGCTCAATTTAATGAAGATACAATTGAAGATCTAAGTATGGATATTGCCAATAACTTACTTCAATTACCTATATGGGAACGATCATTTTATCATATTTTTTTAAGTATTGAAAAACAAAAAGAAATTAATACAGAATTTGTGCTTCATATTCTTCAGGGAAAAGATAAAAACATAGTTGTATCAAAGAGTAATTTTGAGAATAGCACATTAGAACACTTTTTACTTACCGATACTACAGTACTTCGCATGAATTCTTTGGGAATTCCTGAACCCGCAGATGGTATTCCGATTTCTGAGCAGATGATAGAAGTGGTATTCATACCTCTATTAGCATTTGATGTACAAGGTAACAGAGTAGGGTATGGTAAAGGTTTTTATGATAAATTTTTGGCTAATTGCACTGCAGAAACTATCAAAATTGGTCTTTCATTTTTTAAAGCAGAACAGGAAATAGATGAAATTTCACCAACAGATATCTGCCTGGACTACTGCATTACTCCATTTGATATCTATGAGTTTAAGAAATAGTTAACATTTTTTGTATTCAAAAAGAGTTTGCACTATATTCGGATTTTAAATTTATACACTACCCCGTATGCCCCAAAGTATTTGCATCATTGATGATGATACAATTTATATTAATTTAGTTAGCAAAATTATAGAAATAAAGAAGCTTTCAGAAAATGTTTTAGTCTTTCATAATGGTAGAGAGGCATTGGATTTTTTTATATATTCTATAGAAAACACTGAAAATGATGCGATCCCTCAGGTTATACTTCTAGATCTTAATATGCCTGTTATGGATGGTTGGGAATTTCTTCAGGAGTTTAGAAAAATAAGAAAACAAATTAACAGTAATATTGAGCTGTATGTTGTAAGTTCCTCTATAGATAACCGAGATATTAACAGAGCAAAATCTATAGATGTTGTATCTGATTATCTAACAAAACCTATTAAACTGGATGATTTTGAAAGAATTCTGGTATAATAGAAAACATCTTATTTATTTTTTGGGAATGCTTTTTTATTAAAAACTAACAGCAAGAATACTCCAATACTAATGGCAGAATCTGCAATGTTGAATACGGGATCAAAGAAAGAAAAATGTTTTCCACCCCAGAAAGGAATCCATTCTGGCAGAATGTCATCATAGAATGTAAATTGAATCATATCTACTACTTTGCCATAAAATATGGTCTCATAACCTCCACCTTCTGGCAAGAATTCTGCAATTTGTGTAACGGTACTCGCACTAAATAAGATTCCATATAATAAGGAATCTATAATATTACCAAATGCTCCGGCAAAAATCAAAGCGATACAAAATGTTAGTATAGCCGCACTATTTTTACGAACTGAATCATATAACCAATACCCAATACCTGTAATAGCAATCAGTCTAAACAAAGTAAGAATGAGCTTGCCATAGTTGCCAGGAAGCTCAAACCCCCAAGCCATTCCCTTGTTTTCTACAAAAATAATACGAAACCAACCAAATACCGGAACTTCATCATGAAGTGAAAAATGAGTTTTGATATAAATTTTAGAAATCTGGTCTATCAGTAGTACTAAGATTATTATTAAAATAGATTTCTTAAGAGACATAAGTAATATTTACAAATTTTAGTATATTTTCTGACGCACAAAAATAGTGTTTTATTTTGTTTTGGAAAGACTTATATTTTTACTTATCATCTTGAACACTATTTGATATTTTCTGAAATAGTTTCCACCTTTGATCCCGAAACATTAGATACACTAATACTAATGATACGATTTACGGATTTTTATTTCGAATAAAATGCATCCAAATAATGTTTATTTCCTATAATAGATTTTATAATTTCTTGACTCATATTTTCCACAAACTCTTTTAACCAGTCTTCTAATACCAATAATTTTCTTTAACCCATGCTGGAGCATTAACATAACTCTCAAACCCTCCAAAGCTATCATACGATTTATAACTAAAAATTTCGCATCTAATGACATTCTTTTTCTACTATATTTTCTTCATAAAATGAAACAATAGCTATGGCTATTCTTTAATTTGATTCATCAATCTAGCGAAAAATCCTTGCCATTATTTTTACGAAATTCTCACCCGTAAATCGTATAACACGGTTTCAATCCCTTCGTTTTTATAAACTTTTAACCACAATTCTATGCTACAAACATTATAACCTAAATGACTCGCTAAATCTGATTGTGTTTTGAAAGTCTTTTCTTTATATGAAGTAATGACTGTACTGTATGTAATCGTAAAATATTTTTGGAATTTGATTCCTTACGAATCAAGGAACGGAGTTGCGGAGAAGACTCTGAGACTTCAACTGATAAATGCTTACACATACGTAAATATTCGAAAAATTATTTTGCAAAGGGTATTACACAAAGTGAATTATTACATACCAAAAATCCAAAAAAAATAGCCTAATGAAATCTATTAGGCTATAATTTAAGAGTGATCGGACAAAAAAAATCTATTCTAAAACAAGCCGATGAAATGATAAGGGCTAACCAAATAGATATTTTTCAAATCGAACTCAGTTATTTTATTAGATAAAAGAATTACTTCATTAGCCTAGAACCAATGGTTATTAACTTTCATCGAACCTCTGTTTGCATTCCTAGCAACAGGTCTTACTATATGATTATTTATTCTATTAAAATTAGAATTAGCTATAATTACATTCCCACTTCCAATTCGTAATGTACAAGAAGCTAAATGTCTTGATCTAATTCTAATGGATTCGACATTAAAATTAGCTCTTCCTGGAATATTAATTTCACGTGGTTGAATGTCTCTAAATCCAAAACGCAATACTATTCGGAAAACTTTTTGTCTAAAATTTTCAGTTCCAAATAATTCAATAGCTACACGGTTCTTTCTTCTTCTTTTAGCGTCATCTTGAGATTCTTCTTCCATTGCAATTTTATCTTCTAATGCAAACTGCTCATCCAACACTTTCTGATGTATATTGTATTTTTCTTTACTATCATAGAGGTAAAACTCTTTCTCCATAAAATCAGGATACTCAATATGATTCTGAAAATAAAATTCAGCGTTCTCAACCTTTTCCTGTAGAACTTGGTTATTTGCGACTTCCTCTCTAGTAAATTTCTTGTCCTTATATATAAGTGTGGTAAAATCGACCTCAGAATTTAAACTGTTAGGATCAACGGATTGAATTTCACTATTGCTGAGAGTGTCAGTAATATTTTCCTTTTCACAAGATGTTACCATAACTGCTAACATAATAATAATAAATTTAAATTTTGACATGTTCGTGATTTTAAGTTAAATAAAAGTTAAATCGAAGATTTTAAATTTTGTTTAGAGCATGTTTAAAAACAATGCAAACTGATTGTCAGTAGTTTGGTGTTCTGACGACACTTCAAATCGACGACATATCGAGATATGTTGTTTATTTGAAGTAAAGTCAAGGTTGTCAAAGTAATGACCAGCAGGCAGAAGGGTTTTTAAACATACTCTTAGCATTAAAAACGGTTATTTACGTGCACTTAAACAACAACTATAATAAAAAACCAACAATTAATACGATTTGTGATTAAAAAATTCGTATAAATTCATTGAATTATTTTTTCTTTATGCAAGGCAAAAAAATCAAGCATAGCTATAGCTACGGTTTATTTTTTAAACGAAGTAGAAAGGAAAAAGAAACGATGAATATGCGAAATTTTTAGTTATAAATCGTATAAAATCTCTCTCTATTATATATATAAACAGTTTCTTTGGGTTCCCCCCTACTTATTTTCTTGATTTTAATAGTTTTAGTCTTGAAAATAGCACTTTCAAAAATGAGCGCACTGATTTTACTGGGTTTATTGCTTTTATATAAAAAAGGAGAAAAATGGTATTTTATCCAACTCATAGGAGCTATTCTCCTATTTGTATTATCACTATTAATGATGAAAGAAAAATTTTATCACGTAGTACAACTCTTTGAGCATACATTTCAATTTGGAACACTTGCTTTACTCGATAATCGAGATTTAAATGCTCCGAGGCTTGCCTCGAAATCGAAATGATTTTTTTCTAATAAACGCCTAGTGGGCTTGCCCCGAGGTAGTTTACTATTTTTTTTCCATCACTTCAACTGGCTCATTACGATTGTGCTGCCCTGCCTTTGACTAGCAAAAAATAATCCAACCTATTTACACGAAATACTTATTCACAAATCGTATTATCCTCGAATTAATACATGAAAGAGTAATATAAATCTCTTCTTATAATCAGAAGCTGTAAATGGAAGAAAAACTTGACTAGATGCTATATGTTGTTAATGTAGAGTAAATCAAAATTTTATAAACGATAGAATATAAACGAATGACGCTATTTCAAAATTAAAATAATAGTACTCCCAAACTATGATCAAATACTTTTATATGCACTTTACAACTCAGACTAACAACTCTGTAATTTTGCTCACTTGTTTTATTATTTACCCACTTCACGCACAATAATATATTAAAAAAAACCTTTATGTAGATGGTGATTACTTTTTGTAATGAATCATAAACAGTTTGCTGTATTATTAATGATAGCTGAGTTTTCCTGGCAAAATGATTTCTATTAGTTCTTTGCCTACGCTATTCAAGTTTTGTGTATGCCAAGGTAGATAGTGTACTACCTAGAAAAATCATTTGGAGACATTAGAATATTTTTTTGATGATATATTCTGAGTAAGGATATAGAAACCGCGCTAGTTACAAAGATATAAGAATTTGTAACTATCAAATAATTCCAATACGGTCTGTAAATTGTGATATAAGTATGAAAACAAGGTTTTTAAACTTAAAAAAATAGGGTAAAAAAGTTTAGCGATTTTTTAAAAAATAATGCTAATTAATTGGTTATGAATGCATTTTGTTTGTTTTTGAAACTTCTATCAAATGATGTTTAATGAAAAAAAAGATAGGTCAGTTTGCAAAAAAGAGAATTTTGAATTGATTTTTAAAGCACACTCTAAAGTTTTGCGAAATTATATATATTATAAATGTGGTGATATAAATCTTGCTGAAGATATAGTCCAGGAATCTTTTATCAAGTTATGGGAAAATTGTAAAAAAGTAGATTATGACAATGCTCTTTTTTTCTTGAAAAGTGTTGCCAAAAATATATTTTTAAATAGTGTAAAGCATCAGAAAGTTGTTTTGCATTATAAAAACACAAGCAAAAAAAATAATACAGATATAGTGAGTCCTGATTTTGTGCTAGAACAACAAGAATTTTATCAAAAAGTAAAAAAAGTTATCGCTGACCTTCCCGAAAAAGAAAGAGAAGTATTTTTATTGAATAGAATTGATAAGATAAAGTATAGGGAAATCGCCATACTATTAGATATTTCTCTTAAAACAGTAGAAAAAAGAATGCATAATGCTCTGGTAGTGATAAGAGAAAAAATAGGGAAAATTTAATCTTTAATTTTTGAAATTATAATTTATCCAAAAATATCCAGAAAAAACATAGGGTTTTTGAAAATTTAGTTGTTTGTAAATTATAGGACTGTTTAAAAAAATGAAAAATATTGATGACAGATTTTTAGCTAGGTGGATAGCCAATGAACTTACTGAAGAAGAAAAAACAGAATTCGAAAACTCAGATCAGTATCGGGAATATTGTGAAATCATTGATATCACAAATGATCTTGATACCCCAGAGTACAAAGAAGATGATCTATTTTTTAAGATAGAAGAAAAAACATTTAAAAAAGAAAAAGTAAGAAAATTAAGGTATTCGTACGCATATGCTGCTGCAATTTTGGTATTATTTGGGTTGTTTTATTTTTATAAAACACAAGACCCTACGTACACCACAAGTTACGGGGAGCAGTTAGTTGTTGCATTGCCAGATGGTTCAGAAGCGTTGCTGAATGCTAATTCTTCATTGACAGTTGATGCCAATTGGGAGAAGCAAAGAAGATTGCATTTACAAGGCGAAGCATATTTTAAAGTAACTAAGGGATCTACCTTTATAGTCAATACTCCAGAAGGAAGTGTAACGGTTATAGGAACACAGTTTAATGTAAATAGCAGTACCGATTTTTTTGAAGTAAAATGTTATTCCGGAAAAGTAAATGTCACCAATACTAATGATAAAAATGTAATGCTGACAAAAGGAAATGCCGTCAGAACCATTGCAGATACCAGTAAAACCTGGGATTTTAATACTCAAAACGCATTTTGGACATCTGGAGTTATGTCTTTTGAAGAAACTCCTTTCCTAAAAGTACTTTTAGCATTAAAAAATCAATTTCAAATACAAATTGAAAACGAAGATAAATACAAGAATGAACGATTTTCTGGTAGTTTTTCTAATGCTAATTTAGAAGAAGCTGTCAAAATATTATTTACCGCGATGGAAATAGACTACCATATTAAAGATAAAACTATTATTATCAAATAATTCTGAATGCGAAAATTTTACTTATTATATGTTTTTTTTTCGTATTCATCCTTTGTTTTTCCACAGCAAGAATCAGAACAGCCTCTTGCCGTAGTTTTGAATCTTATTCAGAAAGATTATGGCATATTTATTTCATATAATTCTAAAATTGTTGCCGATAAGCAAGTAACAATTGATTTTACACAAAAAGATTTAAAAAAAATTCTTTCAGTAATTGAAAAACAAACGACTTTGATTTTTTTAGAAATCAAAAAAGACAGTTATGTTTTGAGAAGAAAATCAAATCAGTTCAAAAAAATTTGCGGATACCTTTTTGATTCAAAAACAAAATTGCCCATAGCCAATGCATATGTTACCGTTATAGATTCTAATAAAGGAATAAATACCACTGCATCTGGTTTTTTTGAGCTTTCTGATATTTCTATAGACAAAAAAATAAAAATGCAATTATTGGGATATATCCCTAAGGAGATTCGTGTGAAAGATTTAAAAAAATCCCATTGTAAAAATATTTATTTAGAGAAGATTATAGTTACGCTGGATCAAATAATTATTAAAGGTTATTTAACCGATGGGGTTTCTAAAAACAGGGATGGTTCTATAAAAATCAACCCAGATAAAATCGAGATATTACCAGGAGTTGAGAATTCTGATATATTACAAAGCTTACAATTAATACCAGGTATTCAGAGCCCAGATGAAACAGCAACGGGATTAAATATCAGAGGAGGAACTGTTGATCAAAACCTGATATTATGGGATGGAATTAAAATGTATCAAAATGATCATTTTTTTGGTATGATATCGGCAATAAATTCACAGGTTGTAGAGGAAGTGGAGATATATAGAAATGGAGCTCCAACAAAATATGGGAATCATTTATCAGGTGTAATAGATATAAAATCAGATTCTAAAATTCCTAAAAAAACAGAGACCGGACTAGGTGTAAATATGTTGTACGGAGATATGTATACCAAGGTACCATTGTCTAAAAAAACAGCAGTTTTCTTGTCTCTGAGAAGATCCTATGCAGATATTCTGGAAACGGAGACCTTTGATAAGTTTTCTGAACATATTTTGCAAAACACAAGAATAATCACAGATAATGTTATTAATGAAGCAATAGATAATTCTAATTCTAAAACCAATAATACTTTTTATTTTATCGATTTTACTACCAAAGTATTATCTAAAGTAAATGAGACAAATACGCTGTCATTTAGTACGATCTATTTTAATAATAATTTAAATTTTATTTCAAAACTAGAAGAAATTGATCAACGCACAGATGATTTGTTACGCACAGAAAATTTGGGGTTAAATGGTACCTGGAAAAAAAATTGGAGTTCCAGGCTGACGTCCAACTTTAAAATCAATATGTCAAAATATTCATTCAGGTATAATGGTAAAGAACTGACTGTTGATTTTTTTGAGCGTGAAATATTTAAGGAAAATTACATAACAGAATTTAATTTTGATCTTTTTACCCAGTATAATTTAAATACTTCGCATCAATTCGTAAACGGGATAAGCTACAGTTTTATAGATCTATTTTATAATATATCAGATACATCAGATTTTGAGTTTGAAGATGATTTATCTATTCAATCCAATTTTACAGACAGTTCCATCATATCGCTTTATAATGATTATTATTTTGTCTCTCCAAAATGGAAACTTACTATTGGATTAAGAACTGATTATTTTCCCAGATTGTCTAAAGCGTATGCGCAACCAAAAATTAATCTGGAAACAAAAATCAATGATCTTATACGGCTTAATATATCAACAGAACTACGATACCAGTCCATTAATCAGATTACAGAGTTCAAAACCGAGAATTTTGGGTTAGAAAGTCAGGTCTGGAGCAATGGAGGTGGTGCAGAAACTTCGATATTAAAAGGTAAGCAAATTAGTATTGGAGCAAATTACAGCAAAAACAATTGGTTTATAGATGCCGAAACGTATTATAAAAAAAATGAGAACCTATCATCGCTCATGAATGGTTTCAATAGAGAAACCGATCGATTGTTGATTGGAGACCGTTCTGTTTATGGATTGGATATATTATTAAAAAAAAGATTTCGTAATTTTTATAGCTTGATAAGTTATTCATTGACAGAAAATAGATTTATATTCCCTAGCCTGAATAACGGGCAATCATTCTCTGGAAATTTTGATATTAGACATTATTTTTCCTTTATTAATTCATATAGTTATAAAAATATAAAAGTTGCCCTTGCCTGGAAATATAGAACAGCCCGACCTTATACTCGGGCTTTAGGTTTAATAGGAGATAATGCAGATAATATCAGCATAAATTATGGAGAAATTAATGCTGATCGTTTAAGTGATTATCATAGACTTGATTTTTCTATTAATTATACGGCAAGAATATTTAAAAATGTAAGTGCAACCTATGGATTCTCTCTAGTGAATGTTTACAATCAAAAAAATATTTTGAATAGAACATATAGGGCAGTATTAAATAGCGATGAAGCATTTTTTCAGCTTAGGGAAAAGAATAGATTTTCACTCGGTAGAGCACCCAATTTTTCTGTAAGGGTTAAGTTTTAATAAACGGATTCTTGTTTTACCTGACAATCGATATGTAAAGGAGGCTTGTCTCGAAATCGAAATATTTTTTTCTAATAAATGCCTCGTGGGATTGCCACGAGGTAGTTTACTTTTTTTCTTCATAATAGCATGGCGAACTCATCCAATGGAGTGATTTTGAGTTGGGAAATTTTGACTTTTGCACCTTGATTCTTAGGGAAACTTTATATAGTAATTGTATTTTTTGAAACAAAATTTATTTTTTAAAATACTGAATTACAGTTTTTTATTTATTTTTTTAAATAAAAGTATAAAAAAACATAGGGTTTTTTAGTAATGAATTGTGTATATAATGTGTTGCAACACAAAGACAATTTATAAACAATAAAACTAAATTAAAAATGAAAAATTTATTAAAAGTATACATAATAGTATTCATCGCTGTTTTAGCAGTGTCCTGTACCAAAGACAATGATGAAGTCGCTCCAGAAGCAACTTCTGAAAACTCTAATAGTTTGAAGACTGAGTTAGCTAAATATTTAGAGATTAAATCAATAAATGAAGAAGCAACATTGATTGATATTGCATATGGATCAGAAGATTGTTTTTCAATTAACTATCCTGTTTCATTTGCACTAGGAGATAGTGGTGATACAGAATCAGTAGCGAATGATGAAGATTTTATCGCTTTATTCAATTCAGATGTTACTTTCTTAGAAATTAATTATCCTATAAATGCTACATTAGAAGATGGCGCACAAAAAGTATTGAATTCTGAAGAGGAGTACTATGTACAGGAAGATGTGTGTGCTGAGGAAGCATTAGAATCAGAAGAATAGTAAATAAATTTTTAGAATATTGATGATAGAGGATGAGTCATGTATCATATTCTATAGATGTGATATAAGATATACTCAATAATCTGGAAACAATAATCAGGAGTTGGATATGTAAATATAGCCCTGTTTTGATCAGGGCTGTATTTGCATATCTGTTTCAAAAAATGCTTATATCATTTTTCCATTTTATTCCAGTAAATTCAAAGGGCAAATGGTAGTATTACTTTCTCAGAAAGATGCTTCCGCTAATAGTTTTTAAATGTAAATTACTTTTTGCATTCCCAAAAGTCCCTGTTACCTTACTGCCTACCATACTATTTTTACTACGATCAAATTCCATTTCTTTATCAGAGTAAATTAAACCAGAAATAGTTTCTGCTGATAGTCTTGATTGAGAAATATTGATATCAATATCACCACTAATGGTTTTCAGATCAAGCTTGCCTCCATATTTTTTAATGTCAATATCTCCGCTTATAATATCTACCTCCAGATTTCCAATATAATTCTCTGATGTTACATTGCCAGAGATACTTTTTACTCTTAATTGAGCTGTTTTAGGTATATATAAGGTATAGAAACTCTCTATATTAGTATGATCACATGGATCCCATTTTTGCTTGCTTCCCCAATCTTTTTTTCGTTTTTTGAATAGGTCGCCATAGTCTGATTCTATTTCTAGAATTGATGAGGTATTATCGATTTTCAGATTGAAATACTCATCAAATTCTCCATTATTAATGCTTGCTTCAGCTTTGATATATACTTCATCTTTATCCCAGGTTTTTAAAATAATTTGTTCAGCGAATTTAAACTCCACCAGAATTTGATTTGCAGAAGTACTCAACTCTTTTTCAATTATTTTCTGAGCATTAATCTGAAAAGTTAAAAAAAATACTACGATTAGTTGTGCTAAAATTTTCATGATGTTGATTGTTTTTGATTGATGTTTGACCTCTTACTTTTTTCTTAAATATATACTTCCTGTAGAAGAACGTAATGTAATATCTACGCCTCCGTTATTGAGCTTAGTGGATATAGACCTTTTACCGCCTATAATTTTCATATTGTTTTTTGCCTCTTCAGGAAATTTTATATCAAAATCTGTATAGATTTCTCCCATAGCAGTTTTTAAGTTGAGATTGGCAGGAGTACTAGAAGGCATACTGACATCTACATCTCCGGTAGAAGAGACTATGGATATAGGAGAGGATTGGCTTATTGTATTAAAGATTATATTAATCTCTCCGGTAGAACTTTTGGCAACAATAGGACCAGTAACGTCTTTGATTATGATATGACCAACATTTGTTTTTGCTTCTATTTCTGATGAGAACCCAGCAATGTTGACACTACCAATCCGGGTATTTTCTATAAGGATATTTACACTTTTTGATACAAAAATATCTAAATGAGGGCCGTGTATATTTCTGAGATTAGTAACTGTTAAGACATCTCCTTCTCTTTCTACAGATACTCCAAGTCCGGTATTATCAGACCCACCGGAATATACGGCTTTAAGTCCTTTTGCTTTTTCGGGAGTTTTGATGTGTTCCCCACCTATGATACGTAGATCATTCTTATTGTGGGCTTTTAGAGTTACTTCTGTGGCAGAATATATTTTAACTTTTTTAATGCCTTGTAAGGATTTAGTATAATCCTGAGCTGATATCTGACTAAGCGATATGAACAATATGGTTACTATTATTATATTTTTCATGAGTATTCGTTTTTTGATTTTTAAATTAATTTTGGAAGATCAATCTTTACCTGATCTTTTACATACTTTAATGTTTCTTCTTTCTGAAGTAATTTTTCCATAGGAGGAACTGCGCGTTTTTCCTGAATGGACACTAATATTTGAATTAATTCTAATTGCATATCTGGATCTTGTTCCATATCCAGTGCATTTATAAATGCTTTACGTATCATTTCTAAATCTGAGAATTTAGCTAATGCTTCTGCTGCAGCTAGTCGCACGTTGATATGATTGTCATAATGCATTTTATTTATTAAAGCATTCAAAATATCATTTCCCGGGTTTTTGAATTCCTCTGCATAGTTTACAGCTTGTAAACGTTTGCTTGCAGATTCATTTTCTATCATAGCCATGGTCATTTGTTGCTTTAATTGTATTTTTTCTTTTTTGAGTACTGCTAATTTTTCAATTGCAGTAGCATCATTTTGATATTTTCCATAGAAGAAACTACAGATAATCAATGCGATGGTAGCAGCAAATTGTAGTGCTGTCTTCCAATATTTTTTAGATTCCTGATGTAATGTTACTAATTTGGTATCGCTAAGAAGTGCTTTTTCTTTTTCCAGCATTTTATCAAAGTTGATTTTCAGATCTTGATCAGGAAACTCCTGAGGAGTATCGTTAATAGCTAAAAAAATATTCTTTAGCTCTTCTGCTTCTTTGGTACAATTTTTACATCCTCTAATATGCTTATGTATATCCCGAAGTGTTTTTTCATCCAGTGTACGATCTATATAATCGATCAATTGATTTCTTATCTCATTACAGTCCATGATATCTTTATATATTTTGAAAGTAATTACTCTTTAGTTTATGTATTGCTCTATGGATTTTTGTTTTTACCGCTCCGGGGGTAGAACCTATGATCTCAGCTATTTCTTGATATTTAATCCCTTGATACCTATTCATGATTATTAATTCTTTATCACTTTGAGCAAGGGTAAGTAATGCACGATTTAATTGCTCTGTAATTTCTTGATTTTCTATGCTATTATGTTCACTTTCCTTAATTTTATATGTGACATTATCTAATCTTTCATCTTTGTGTTTGTTGTTTTGATAATGATCAGCAAACGTATTTCTGGCTATTGTATAAATCCAGGAAGAAAATTTACCTTTTTTATACGATTTTCTATACTTTATAACTTTATAGAACACTTCTTGAGTGATATCCTGACTGCTATTGCGATCTCGAGTCATTTTTATTAGAAAATTAAATATCTTATTATGATATCTATCAAATAAAACACCCATCATATCCAAATTTCCTTCAGATACCAGAATCATTACTTCCTCATCAGTTAAATTTTTCAAGATGCATTCTTTTTGGTTACGCTCTATTACTAATACCTGAATTTTAAAAAAAGGTTACATATAGAAATAAAAAAAGTGCTTCCCGATAAGGAAAGCACTTTAAATGTACAATATTTTATAGTTGTTAACTTTGCATATTTTTAGCTTCGATACTTAATGTAGCGTGAGGAACGAGCTTTAATCTTTCTGGATTAATTAGCTTTCCAGTAACACGACATATACCGTACGTTTTGTTTTCGATACGTAAAAGTGCATTTTTTAAATCACGCACAAACTTCTCTTGTCTAATAGCAAGTTGTGTATTTGCTTCTTTAGACATGGTTTCGCTGCCTTCTTCAAAAGCTTTAAATGTGGGAGAGGTATCATCTGTACCATTATTACCATCATTTTTGTAAGCACTTTGTAATAATTCTAAATCTTTGTTTGCTTTTTCAACTTTTTCAAGGATAATCTCCTTGAATGTTGCTAAATCAGCGTCGCTGTACCTTACTTTTACATCTTCTGCCATACTCTTATTGTTTTTTAATTACCAATTGGGTTGCAATGTCGTCAAACGCAATTTCTGTTCCATTTATTACATCTGTTGCAAATTCAATTGTTTCGGTTAAGGTTTCATTCTTGATGTATGTTTCATTAGTTACAATCGCTTCTCGTACAATTTTATTTTCCTGAAAAACAACTCCAATTCGATCAGTCACTTCTAATCCGCTATCCTTACGCATATTCTGGATTCGATTTACAAGTTCTCTGGCAATACCTTCTTTTTTAAGTTCTGGGGTTATGGTTATATCCAGTGCTACTGTAAGAGATCCCGAATTAGCAACTAACCAACCCTCAATATCCTGAGAACTGATTTCTACATCATCGGTATCTAAAGTAATAATTTTATCATTAATTTCTATATCAAAATTCCCAGTTTGCTCAAGAATTTTAATTGTTTCTTGATTAAAAGACTGTATCTTACTGGTTATCAGTTTCATATCTTTCCCAAAACGAGGGCCTAAATTTTTGAAATTAGGTTTAATTTGTTTTACTAAGATACCAGATGCATCATCAATAAGTTCAATTTCTTTAACATTTATTTCACTCTTTATCAGTGCAGCAATGTCATTGATTTCAGATTCTTCGGCACTATCCAGAATAGGTATCATAATGCGCTGCAGTGGCTGGCGAACTTTTATTTTCTCTTTTTGGCGTAATGAAAGTGCCAAAGAGCATATGGTTTGTGCTTTTTGCATCTTCTGCTCTAATTCTTTGTCTACACATGAAGCATCATATTCCGGGAAGTTTGATAAATGAACACTTTCAAAGTTTTCTTTTCCAGAATTAGACACGAGGTCTTTATACAATCGATCCATAAAAAATGGTGAAACAGGAGCTCCTAATTTTGCTACGGTGAGCATACAAGTATATAATGTCTGATAGGCAGAAATTTTATCCTGCTGATAATCTCCTTTCCAAAACCTCCTTCTGCTCAGGCGAACAAACCAGTTGCTTAGGTTTTCCTGAACAAAATCAGAAATTGCTCTGGTAGCTTTGGTTGGTTCGTACTCATTATAGCATTGATCTACATTTTTAATTAATGTATGTAATTCGCTGAGAATCCATCGATCAATCTCTGGACGTTCAGCCAATGGAATATCAGTTTCTGTATATAAGAAATTATCAATGTTAGCGTACAATGTAAAAAAGGAATATGTATTATATAATGTGCCAAAAAACTTGCGACGTACTTCTGCAATTCCCTCTGCATCAAATTTTAGGTTATCCCAGGGGTTTGCATTGCTAATCATATACCACCTGGTAGCATCAGGTCCGTATGTTTTTAAAGTTTCGAATGGATCAGCTGCATTACCCAATCGTTTAGACATTTTTTGCCCATTTTTATCTAATACCAGACCATTAGATACTACATTTTTGTATGCTACATCATCAAAAATCATAGTTCCGATAGCATGTAAGGTATAGAACCACCCACGGGTTTGATCTACTCCTTCAGCAATAAAATCAGCTTTTTTCTCCCCGGATTCTACTTTTTCTTTATTTTCAAAAGGATAATGCCATTGTGCATATGGCATAGAGCCAGAGTCAAACCAAACATCAATAAGATCAGTTTCACGTTTCATAGGCTTACCAGAATCAGAAACTAAAGTGATTTTATCTACTACATTTTTATGAAGATCTATTTTGTCATAGTTTTCTTCACTCATATCACCAACAATAAAATCAGCAAAAATATCAGCTTCCAGAATGCCTGCATCTACGGCTTTTTTCATTTCAGCTTTCAATTCTTCTACTGATCCTATGATAATCTCTTCTTTACCATCTTCTGTGCGCCATATCGGTAATGGAATTCCCCAGAAACGTGATCTGGATAAGTTCCAGTCATTAGCATTGGCGAGCCAATTGCCGAAACGACCTTCTCCAGTGGATTTTGGTTTCCAATTAATACCTAAATTAAGTTCGTGCATGCGATCCTTAAAGTCTGTAACTTTAATAAACCATGAGTCTAATGGGTAATAGAGTACAGGTTTATCTGTACGCCAGCAGTTCGGGTAACTATGTACATATTTTTCTACTTTAAAAGCTTTATTTTCTATCTTTAGTTTGATAGCAATTTCTACATCCACAGATTTCTCTGGAGCTTCACCATCATCATAATATTCATTTTTTACATATTTGCCTCCCAGTTCTCCTAATTCTTCTATGAATTTACCTTGCAGGTCTACTGTAGGTACTAAGTTTTCATTCTTGTCAAGTACTAGTAATGCTGGAACTTCTGGTTTTGCCTGTTTTGCTACAAAGGCATCATCTGCACCAAATGTTGGAGAAGTATGTACAATACCGGTTCCATCTTCTGTGGTTACAAAATCACCAGAAATTACTCTAAATGCATTTTCTGGAGTGTGGTATGGTTGTACATACTCCAGTAATTGTTCATATCTTGATTCTACAAGATCGATCCCTTTAAATTCCTTTAGAACGAGATAAGGAATTTTCTTGTCACCTTCTTTAAAAGAATCAAGCATTTCTTTATTTTCTGCTAAAATAAATTTTCCGGAAAATTGCTTTCCTACCAGATTTTTAGCAAGAATCACCTGAATAGGTTCAAACGTATATTGATTAAATGTTTTTATTAATACATACTCAATCTTTGGTCCAACAGTTAATGCCGTATTAGAAGGTAATGTCCAGGGAGTGGTTGTCCAGGCTAAGAAATAAATAGCACCTGTTACATCTGCAAAAAATGATGGTAGTGTTTCTTTTATGGCTTTAAACTGAGCAACAACGGTAGTATCTGTAACATCCTGATAGGTTCCTGGTTGATTCAATTCATGAGAACTAAGTCCAGTTCCAGCTTTGGGAGAATAAGGCTGAATAGTATACCCTTTGTATAATAAATTTTTATTATAAATCTGCTTCAATAACCACCATACCGTTTCCATATATTTGGCCTTATAAGTAACATACGGATCTTCCATATCCACCCAGTACCCGATTTTTTCTGTAAGATCATTCCAGATATCTGTATAACGCATTACCGCTTTTTTACAAGCTTCGTTATATTCTTCTACGGTAATTTTTTTGCCGATGTCTTCTTTTGTGATGCCTAATTCTTTCTCGACTCCTAATTCTACAGGAAGTCCGTGCGTATCCCATCCAGCTTTACGCTTTACTTGATAACCTTTTTGAGTTTTATAACGACAAAAGATATCTTTAATAGCACGAGCCATTACGTGGTGAATTCCTGGCAATCCATTTGCAGATGGTGGTCCTTCAAAAAAGACAAAAGGAGTTGCACCTTCTCGCTCAGAAATACTCTTTTCGAAAATATTATTCTGCTGCCAGAATTCTAGTATATCGTCTGCCACTTTTGGCAAGTCAAGTCCTTTGTATTCAGGAAACTTAGTGCTCATTGGATCGTTCTTTCTGTTAAGTCTGCGAAAATAAGGATTTTCTATAAAAATGTCGAGGGATTACAGCTAATAATCCGTTTACTTAAATCAGTGTTTTCAAAAATATTTTTTTTATTTCATTTTTTTTGATAACAAATGTATGATAGCTGACACTATAATATAATTTCACAAATGAAGGTTACCTCTAAAATTAATTTATTTTTAATCAAATAGTTATAGTATTTTACTGACTAAACACAGGTGAGATGAATAGTTACAAACGCACAGGAACAACTTCTTTATTTTCAGAAAGTTATCGATTA
>NZ_VTZU01000059.1 GCF_008370685.1 Aquimarina sp. RZ0 | reverse complement strand
TCTTGCCGCTCATAAATTGTTCAAGAGCTTTCTTCTCTAGTTCTTGTTGTTCTGTATTTGTCATCTTATCTGAATAATGTGTAAATTAAAAATTTAGTATTCAGACAAGGTTATATTTACACTCTCGATCTATATAATAAGAATACACAGACCTCTTTAAATATTTATCATTAATTTTTATCCTTTTAACCAGGCACTTTTTAATTTCGTTTGTTTTTCAGAAATATTATCCAATGCTGTTAACTTTTCTCCGTTAGTATATGATTTCACAAGTTTCGTTTTTATAACGACCTCTTCTCCTCCTCTATCTAATTTCACTTCAAGATCATCACCTTCTTTCCATTGAAAAGTTCCTTGTAAGACCTGATTAGCATTCAATAGTGTCACTGCGGTTCCATTAACTTCTTTAATAACATCATTAGCTTGTACACCACTATCTGCCCAAAAACTATTATCTTTAACTAATTCATTAAAAAAAATAGCTCCTTTTTCCTGATCCCCTGCCAGAATAAGAGCTCCTGCATTTTGGATATAGTTGGTTTCAATTTTTTCCATTTTTATTGCAAGACCAACCTTTTCAAAAAACTCATTATAATTAATTGGTGTATTTCCTACTACGTGTGTATTTAAAAACTTTCCTATAGAAGGATATGTCATTTCTATAATTTCTTCTATTATTTTATCATCTTCAAAAGGTTTACTTTTTCCATACTTCAAAGACAATTCTTTCATAAATGATAATATACCTCTATTGCCTTCGCTCTCTTCTCTAAGTAAAATATCGAGACACATACCAATTAAAGCTCCTTTTTCATATACGTTTGCATAATTTTTAGCATAAGGCTCTTCGAGTATATTTTCACTCATCTTAGTAAAACTCATACGATCATCATATCCGCCAGAGGATTGAATTTTAGCCATTATTTTTGTATAGAACTCATCTTCTGTAATCAAATCCTGATCTATCTGAAAAATATTAGCAAAATACTCTGTCACTCCTTCATACATCCATAAGTGTTTAGAAAAGGTAGGATTGTTATAATCAAAATAATGCACATCTTCTGAGTGTACACTTAATGGAGTAACAATATGAAAAAACTCATGAGACACAACATCAATCATTGCAGATGCTAATGTCTCTGTTGGTAATGCTTCTGGTAATACTACTACCGTTGAAGTATGATGTTCTAAAGCACCAAAACCTTGAGGAGCTGTCGGTGACTGCGGAGCCAAATATAAATAAATATCATATCTGGGTGTACTATTAATATCTCCCAGGTATGTTTTTTGTGCCTTCATCATCTTAAAAACAGTTTCTTTGATACTTGCTGCGGTATATGTTTTATTGGGAGAATAAACACTTAATACAATTTTAATATCACCTACCTTAAACTCCTCTACATCCAAGTCTCCATACATCATCGGATTATCCGTAATATCAAAATATCTTGCAGCAAAATACTTATCCGTTGTTATAGAACCGTCTTCGTTTTTCTCCATATCAATTTTCTGCAAAGCCGAGGTTCTCTTCATCGAAGTAGGTGCTTTTACCTCCAGAGCATATTGATTATTTTTTAAAACATCAAAATAACCGATAAACCCATGTAAATTTAATACATAGTTATCATCTTCTATATTTGTCCCCGAAGGTGAAAAAGGAATACCCTTTTCTGTATTTTCTATATCATACGTATCATTAACCTGATATGAGATCTTGTCTAATTGTTTTGCATTTATTATTTGCCATGTATTTGCATCTAGTTTCACTATTGGTAATTCTGCTCCTGCATAATCTATAGCTCTGAAATTATCAACAAATTTTCCAAAATCACTAACAGCATATGTTCCCTGCACCACTTTAGGAAGATAATATTTTATAGTATCCTGTAGAAAACGACCTGGATTAATAACCACCGGTACTTTATCTCCTTTTGTTTTGGTTAGATCTACCTGAGTAGCAATTGGTACTTTTGTAGCACTATTTTTAGATTGATTTGTTGATCCACATCCAATTAGTAATAATCCAATGGATACTAGGGTTAATGCATTCTTCATTTATAAAACTATTTAGTAAGCTAGACGTAAAAATTTAAAACATGTTACAGCTTTTGTGGTGCAAAATATATAATTTGCAAAGACTTTAACCTATTTTTGAATTTTATTTATAATAATCCGTTGTTTTGGGCACCATAATTGATAATGAACATCTATCTTTATTCTAAGTGAAATATCAAATTCCCTTATCTTACAAACAGCTCTTATGTAATCGTTTAGACTTTTATGACTAACCAAATTATTATTTTATACTTCATCGTAACCAAAAGAAATTAAGAAACGTATCAAAACTGAGTGTAAAAGGATATTTTAAAGAAAACTACCTCGGGGCAAGGATACGAGTCATTTATTGAAAAAAAATTCGATTTCGAGGCAAGCCTCAAAACATTTAAATCTCGATTATCAAGTAAAAACAATACTGATTTAATTACATTTCGTGTGACTATTTTTAATATCTTGTAATACTATACATCAATCTCTTAAAACTCTAAAATTAACCACACGACATGAAATTCATCAAATCATTTTTTATAATATTTTTCATATTCAATATATCTACTGCTCAAGATAATATCAAGTATCAAAAACCATCTAGAGAAATTTTGGATCTTGTAGATGTTCCTATGGCTCCAGCAATTAGGATTGATAAAAAAGGAGAAAATATACTATTATTATACAGAGATAGTTTCAAAACTATTGCGGAGCTCTCTGAACAAGAAATGCGACTGGCTGGGCTGAGAATTAATCCTAAAACAAATATCTCAAGCAGAACCAGATATTATAAAAATATTAAACTAAAGAAAACTTCTGAAAAAGAAGCAAAACAAATTGAAGGACTCCCTGAAAATCCTAGAATTACATATATCACCTGGTCTCCGGATCAAAGTAAAATAGCTTTTACCAACACCACAATAAAAGGAGTAGAACTATGGGTTTTGGATATTAAAACCAAAAAAACTACTAAAATTTCGAATCCTACGCTAAATGCTAATATTGGAAGCCCTTTTAAATGGTTTAAAGATAATTCAGCTCTTTTAGTAAAATTCTTGCCTAAAGAAAGAAAAAAAATAATCAGTACCGAGAAAATAGTGCCAGAAGGCCCGATCATTTCTGTAAGTGATGGTACAAAAGCTCAAAACAGAACATATCAGGATTTATTAAAAAATCAAAATGATGTGCATAATTTTGAAATACTAGCCACCTCAGAGATATACAAAGTAACTTTAGATGGTTCAAAAAAGATATGGGCCGATGCCAGTATGTATACTACTACTACATTTTCTCCGAATGGAGCCTATGTTATGGTCACAGAAATTAAAAAGCCATTCTCATATTTGGTGCCTTATCGTCGTTTCCCGCAAGAAACTAAATTATTTAAAAGTTCCGGAGCTTTTTTTAAAACGGTCAATAAAGTCCCTCTTACTGAAGTCTTACCAAAAGGGTTTATGTCCACAAGAACAGGGAAAAGGTTCTTGAACTGGAGAGCGAATCAACCAGCCACTCTTGTCTGGGCAGAAGCTTTGGATAATGGTGATCCCAATCTTAAAGTTGAGTATAGAGATGAGCTTTTCACACTAGAAGCTCCTTTTAATAATAAACCTACTAGTATCTTAAAAACTATTAATAGATTCCATACTATTCATTGGACAAATAATGATATCGCTATAGCATATGATTATTGGTGGAATTCCCGGAATACCAAAACCTATGTTTTTAATACATCCGGACTCGAGCAAAAACCAAACATTATTCATGACAGAAATTATCAGGATACATATAGTGACCCAGGTGATTTTGTAAGAACCGTAAATGAATATGGCAATTATGTGGTCTATATGGATAATGAAAATCTATATTTAACTGGTGATGGGTATACCAAAGACGGACAATTTCCTTTTATTGATAAGCTATCCTTAAAAAATAACAAGACAAGCCGAATTTACCAATCAACCTATAATGATAAGGTAGAAGATATATATAATGCTATCAATATTAAAAAAGGAGAATTTCTCGTTAGAATAGAATCTCCCAGTGAATATCCTAATTATTATATTAGAAATATCAATAAGGCTAATGATCTAAAACAAATAACAAACTTCAAGAATCCTTTCTCCACCATACAGAATGTTCATAAAGAAGTCATCAAATATAAGAGAGATGATGGGCTTGACTTATCTGGAACCTTATACCTTCCTGTAGACTACGATATTACTAAAAAAGAAAAAATGCCAATGATATTATGGGCATACCCTAAAGAATTTAAAGATAAAAATAGTGCTTCGCAAACCACCTCTAATCCAAATGCTTTTACGTATCCATTTTGGGGGTCAATGTTATATTGGATTACAAAAGGATATGTTATACTTGACAATGCCTCTTTTCCAATTGTTGGAGAAGGTAATGATGAGCCAAATGATTCTTTTAGAAAACAATTGGTTGCCAATGGAAAAGCTGCTATAGATGCCGTAGATGCTTTGGGATATATTGATAGAAATCGAGTAGCTGTTGGCGGTCATTCATATGGCGCTTTTATGACAGCAAATCTATTATCTCATTCTAATTTATTTGCTGCTGGTATTGCCAGAAGTGGTGCATATAACAGAACACTTACACCTTTTGGTTTTCAAAGTGAAGAACGCAACTACTGGGATGCTCCAGAGATATATAATACAATGTCTCCTTTTATGCATGCAGATAAAATGAAAACCCCTCTTCTTCTTATTCACGGAGAGGCAGATAATAATTCTGGTACGTATCCATTACAAAGTGAGCGATATTTTAATGCTTTGAAAGGGCTTGGAGCTACTACCCGATTGATAATGCTCCCTAAAGAAAGTCATGGATATCGTGCCAAAGAGTCTATTCTTCATTTGCTATGGGAACAAGATCAATGGTTAGAAAAACATGTCAAAAACCGAAAAAAACCTATTCCAGAGGGAACAAATTAAATTATAAAAAGTAAGATCCCTTATATCCCAGATTATATCATATAAGTCTTTCTAATGAGTACTATAAGATTACAAGAGATTTCTGCTTATAATATCTCTTAAATCACCTTTATTAAGAGGTTTATTGATGACATCATTCATTCCTATAGCAATGCATTCTTCTTCTACTTCTCCTAGTTCAGCTGCTGTTAATGCGATAATCGGTGTGGTCTTATCGAATTCTCGAATTCTTTTTGTAGCCTCATTTCCATTTAAATATGGCATATTAAGATCCATTAAAACAAGATCAAAATCTTCTTTTTTTATCATCTGTATTGCATTGAATCCATTCTCTACAATGATACAATCATATCCTATCAGATTTAGTAAGTTTTTTGTCACAATCTGATTAATCTTATTATCTTCTGCTACCAGAATTCTTCTATAAACCGTTGTTGCTCCATTGTTTCTTTTAGCACCAGCAAGTTTATGTTCTTCTTTTAAAATTTCTAACTCTAAATCAAAATAAAATTTAGTTCCTCTACCTTCATTACTTTCTAAGTAGATTTTACTCCCCATCATCGTCAAAAGGTTTTTTACAATAGAAAGCCCTAAACCTGTACCTTCTAATTTATTCGATTCACGATCTACCTGAGAAAATTTCTCGAATACAAAATCCTTTTTATCTTCGGGAATCCCAACTCCATTATCTTCGATCTCATACCTGATTTTAATTGTATTTTTTTCTAATGCCAAAATTTTAATCCGTAACCATATCTTACCATTTTCGGTAAACTTAGATGCATTACCAATAAGGTTTATTAATATTTCTGACAATTTAAGCGAATCCACATTTAGCGAGGTAGGGAGTTTATTATCGACGTCAAGAATGAGTACATTATCTTTACTTTTTGCCTGATACTCAAAAGAGTTTAATAAATTTTGTGATAATTTAAAAAGGTTCGTAGGTGTTTTTGCCAACCGTACTTTTTTTGATTCAATTTTACTTATTTGTAGTACATTATTAATTAGGTTCAAAAGATAATCTCCAGAAAACTTTAAAGAGTCTAATAATTTTTTATGTTTCTCTAATATATCTTTATCTTCCAGAAGTAATGAGGTAATACCAACTACTCCATACAAAGGTGTTCTTAATTCATGGCTGACCGTAGATATAAATTGTGATTTTGCTTGTGTAAGCTTCTCCGCTTCTGATTTTGCTTCTGATAATTGCAGGTTTTTATCCTTCAGCACATTATTAAGTCTTTTCTTAGACCTATATCCTATAAAAAAGAAAAAAGCTGCTCCTAATAAAAATATCAAGGCTATAATAGATATCAGGTTTATAATTCTATTGTTTTTAGCAATACTTATTTGGTAATCTTTCTCTCGGTTTGCTAGTTCAATTTCTCGCTTGTATTCATCTACATTAAAACTTATACTTGCTACTTCTATTTGTTTCAGTCGCTCTTTATCATAAAGTTTGTCTTTATATTCATTATACAACTTCATATCCTGATAAGCAGCAGGTAAATCACCTAATTTTTCGTGCAACTCTGCGCTGGCTTTATATAGATAAGAAAGCTCCAACAGCATATCATGTTTTTTGGAGAGTTCGATAGACTCCTTAAAATATGCTTCGGCCTGATCAAAATCTTTTTTGCCAAAAGCATATCTTCCTTTTAGATAGCGTACTTCACAAAATCCTTGTATATCGTTGCTTTCTGTCACCAATCTTTCTGCTTCTACCAAATAAGGGTATGCTTTATCATATTCTTCAATATCTATATACACCCAGGCAAGGTTAATTACAGGAGTCATATACTCCATTGGATTATGAAGCTTTTTTCCTAAGTTAGTAGCTCTATGGTAAAAATCTAAAGAAGATTCTAGATCCTTATATCCCTCAGAAAACACATTGCCTAATCCATTATAATTCCATAAAACAAGTAGAGAATCGCTTGATTTTTCTGCATATTCTAATGATTTTCTAAAATATTGTTCTGCATTTTTGTAATCAACTAATGTATTATAATTATATGCCATCAGGTAATAGGCTTCGGCTTTATAATGATCATTATCTAATTGATAAGCGTAATTAACTGCTTTTATAGCATACTCCAGAGATTCTTTTATTTTATATTTATAAGTTAAATTATTAGAGATATCAAGCAATGATTGTAAGCTATCATTTTTAGAAAATCCGGAATTTTCCTGACTATTTCCTAAAAAAACAATACCTACAATAAAAAATATAAATAGAATTATTCGTTTCAAGATGACTGGTTTTAACCTTCTGGAATGATTTCATACCATTTGTCAAACGAAATTACCTACTAAAATCATTTCTTTTTTTTCACTCTTCAAAATAAAATTCATTGATAGTGCTACGATCTATGAATTTTATTTCTCGTCTGAATTAAAAAATAATTTGATTCAGTTTACGATTATTTCGTCTAAGAACTGGCATCAATTATTAATATTATGAGTAAATGTAATTATTAAATTACTAAAAAATGCAAACAAACAACAAATAGTTAATGATCCATATATGATAGAAACGAGATATTGAACCCCTGTGTTTCCTGATAAATCAGAATTTAAGTCTTCAAAAACAGCGTACTAAGTCGCATGCCAGGAGATAATATACTACCTAAAAATTCGCAATTATTACTAGTAAAAAAAGGGAATAATACGTCCGATTATAAACTTATCCCGAGTATTCAATCAAAATCAACATAGCTAATCTTTATGCCTATTCTAATTTTTTTAGCTTCGCTGTGGTTTGAAAAGACCTTAATATCGAAATGCAGTATATAAATTTTGTCGACAATAGTATAACCAGTAACCACTTTTTCTTTAAAGATATATTTTTATTGTAAGAAAACCTGCGTTGAAAAACTTTCATTGACGTATCCTGTCCAGTTGTCAAATTTAGAACGTCAGTTTTTAGGTATAATTGCTGCGTAGCGCAAAACCTGATCTCCCTTTTAATGAACTCCTCTTGCCCCAAATAAACCTCTAGATTATATCGCTCTGTAAGAAATTATTTTTAGCCATGCTTATACATTAAATAAAAAGTGCATAACATCACCATCATTTACCACATATCCTTTACCCTCTATCCCTAATTTACCAGCCTCTTTAACCTTATTTTCACTTCCATAAGAAACATAATCATCATACTTAATGACCTCTGCCCTAATGAATCCTTTTTCAAAATCTGTATGAATAACACCGGCAGCTTGCGGCGCAGTAGCTCCTATTGGAATTGTCCAGGCTCTTACTTCTTTTACTCCAGCTGTAAAATATGTTTGTTGATTTAATAGCTTATATGCTGCACGAATTAATACGGATGCTCCGGGTTCTTCTAGTCCCATATCCTGAAGAAACAGTTGTCTTTCTTCATAATCTTCTAGCTCTGTAATATCCGCCTCGGTTCCTACAGCAAGAATAATCACCTCTGCATTTTCTGTTGCAACAGCTGCCTTTACTCTTTTTACATGGTCATTACCATCTACAGCAGCACTTTCGTCTACATTACAAACATATAGTACTGGTTTGTCAGTAATAAACTGTAGCGGATGTACATAAGCAAGATGATCCTCCTCTGATACTTCTATAGCTCGTATTGAAATGCCAGCGTCTAAACCTTCTTTTAATTTTAATAATACAGCTTCTTCTTTCTGAGCCTCTTTATTTCCTGTTTTGGCAGCTCGTTTTATTTTATCCAGCTTCTTCTCCAGCGTTTCTAAATCCTTTAGCTGTAATTCTATATCTATCGTTTCTTTATCTCTAATAGGATCAATGGAACCATCCACATGCACAATGTTATCATTGTCAAAACAGCGTAACACATGAATAATCGCGTCTGTTTCTCTAATATTCCCGAGGAACTGATTTCCTAAACCTTCTCCTTTGCTCGCTCCCTTAACCAGTCCTGCAATATCAACTATTTCTACAGTTGCTGGCAATACACGTTCCGGATTTACCAATTCTTCTAATTTCTCCAATCTGGGATCTGGAACATTTACCACTCCTATATTAGGCTCTATTGTACAAAAAGGAAAGTTTGCACTTTGCGCTTTTGCATTAGATAAACAATTAAAAAGAGTAGATTTTCCTACATTTGGTAACCCAACGATTCCTGCTTTCATAATATTTACTATAATACTCGGATAAAAAATCTCTATCCAAATTTTTAAGAGTGCAAAGATAATAGTATTACCCCTTAGTAAACAAATACAATCCTATAGATTAAAACAAAAAAGAACAGAGGAAATTTCATTTCTAAAAATAATAAACGATAATCGATACCCCATATTTTAAGTCCAAAAAATTAATTTATGTTTTTTTTGTAATTTTAGCCAATCAAATAAACAACTAACCTATGAAGATCTTTAAAACAATTGTATTCGCCATTTTGCTAGCATGTACTTGTATCACCTACGGTCAATCAGAAAAAGAGACTGTAGAAAAGAAGGAAGCCGAAGAGATAAAGCCCAAAGAAAATTCTTCTCAGGAGACAGTCACCAAAATCATTAAAATTAAAGGAGCTAATGGAGAAGAAAAAGTGATTAAAGAAGAGCAAATCATTACCAAAAAAAGTAAGTTACAACTGGATCCTGAAGATGAAGATAAAACAAATCAAACAGCTGTTTATACAACAGAAGAAATATCTATTAAAAATTCGGATTCTTCGTCAGACGAAAGAAAATATACAATGATACCGGATGGAACAGGATATATCATGACTTTTAATGATGAAAATGGACAAAAAATATCAAAAGCAAGATTAGTAAGTAATGGGTATTATCTGGTGAATAACGGAAATAAAGACAATTGCTTAGGGCATTTTGATGAAAATAAAAATTTCATTTTAGAAATGTTTGATTCTAAAACAGATTCTATAATTAAAATAACATACTCTGAAAATTAAATTACTATAAGATAGAAGGTAGCAGAAATTGAGATATCAAAAAAAGACAACCCTTTTTTTGACATATACTATTTTTTTGTTCAAGATATTTTTTGAACAAGACCTAAGAAAATTTTCTTATAAGCTATCAAAAATATCAAAAAAGAATTCATCATAAATTGACCATCTCACATTTTTATCAGAATATCTGCAAATATCTGACTACAAGATGATTTCTTGAATGAAAAGTATTATTTTTTGTTTAAAAATTGTTTAAATAGATAAAAATATACTCAATCAAAATACTAAACTTACAATACACATTATCAACACTTTCCTTTATTTGATAATGAAATATATTTAAAAATTAACATTACATAAATGAAAAAACTTACACTTATTTTATTCGGCTTATTAACTACCATATGTTTTGGTCAACAAACAGTGACAGGAACGGTTACTGATACCTCTGGAGTACCAATCCCATATGTTAACGTTTCTGAAAAAGGTTCTTCTAATGGCACTACTACAGATGGTGATGGTAATTATAGCATCAGTGTAAATAAAAATGCTACTTTACTATTCAGTTATGTCGGTTTTCAAACTCAAGAAGTCAATGTAGAAACACAAGGCAAAATTGACGTTGTTCTTCTGGAAGGAGAAGCATTAAGTACCATAATTGTTGTAGGTTCCAGAAGCCCAAAACGTACAGCTACAGATACCCCTGTAGCAATCGATATTATAGATATGCAGGATGTTATAACTAAAAGTGGTAAAATAGAAATTAATGAACTATTACAATATTCTGCTCCCTCATTCAATGCCAACAAGCAATCAGGTTCTGATGGTGCAGATCATATAGACCCCGCTTCTTTAAGAGGTTTGGGACCAGATCAAACATTAGTATTAATAAATGGTAAGCGAAGGCATGCATCTTCTCTAGTCAATATCTTTGGCACCAGAGGTAGAGGTAATTCTGGTACAGATCTAAACGCTATTCCTGCTTCTTCTATTAAAAGGATCGAAATTCTTAGAGATGGTGCAGCTGCACAATATGGATCTGATGCGATTGCAGGAGTAATTAATATTGTATTAAAAGACAATGTTGATAAACTTAGCGGTAGTATTAGTTATGGTACATACAATACGAATGCAAAAGGTGATTTCCCTGTCGGAACCCCAAATACTGATGGAAACCGATTAGACACAGAAAATGATGGAAACAGGCTTGCTGATGATCAAAATTTTGATGGAGGTTCTGTAAAAGTTACTGCTAATTATGGAGTACAGATTGGCGATAAAGGATATGCTAATTTTACTACTGAATATCTTAGTAAAAACAAAACACTGCGTCCTGGATTTGATTTTAGAAGAGGATTTGGAGAAGCTGCAATAGATGGTTTTAGTTTCTTTACAAATGCAGCGATTCCAGTAACAGACAAAACAGAATTTTATGTATTTGGTGGCAGAAATTATCGTGATACAGATGCTTTTGCATTTACCCGTAATGGTGGGGAACGTGTGGTTGTCTCCATATTTCCAAATGGTTTTACACCAAGAATCACATCCAATATTATTGACAATTCTGTATCTGTAGGCGTTAGAACTGAAACTGCAAGTGGTTGGAAAGTAGACATCAATAACACCTGGGGTAAGAACAATTTTCACTACTTTATAGAGGGAACTCTAAATGCTTCTTTACAAGAATCATCTCCAACAGAGTTTGATGCTGGTGGACATAGCCTAAGCCAAAATACAACAAGTCTGGATTTTTCTAAATATTATCCTGATGTAGCAAATGGATTGAATATTGCCATGGGTACGGAGTACAGAACAGAGAATTTTATCATATTTGCCGGAGAAGAAGGTTCTTATGCCACTTATGATATTAATGGACTGGCAATTACAGATCCAGCCAATCAAACACAACCGACTTTTACAGATCCCGATACGGGTGAAATATCTCTAAGACCCGGAGGTTCCCAAGGTTTTCCTGGATATAGCCCTGCTAACGAGGTAGATCGTTCTCGTTCTAATCTTTCATTATATGCCGATGCAGAAATAGATATTACTGATGCATTCTTATTAGCTGGAGCTGCTAGATTCGAAAATTATAGTGATTTTGGCAGTACCGTAAACGGTAAATTAGCGCTTAGAATAAAAGCAGCAGAAACAGTTAATATTCGTGGATCAGTAAGTAGTGGTTTTAGAGCCCCATCTTTGGCTCAAATATATTATAATCTACGATTCACAGATTTTCAGGGAGGTGTTGCAACCGAGACACTGCTATCTGCGAATAATAGCCAGGTAACTTCCTCTTTTGGTATTGAAAGTCTTAAAGAAGAAACCGCGATTAATGCCGCTGTTGGAGCAACGGCGAGTATTGGAAATTTCACACTAACTCTTGATGGCTATTATATTGATATCAAAGACAGAATCGTTTTGACAGGTACATTTGCTGCTCCTCAGATACCTAATGTAGCAGAAGCACAATTTTTTGCTAATGGAGTGGATACAGAAACTATAGGAATGGATCTGGTACTTTCCTGGAAAGGAAACTATAGCTTTGGTAACTTATCAACTATTATTGCAGGAAATGTAAATAATATGTATATAACTGATGTCAATACAGATCTTGATCCCGACATATTTTTTGGAGGAAGAGAACAAGCTTTCTTACTAGCCTCAGCACCAAGAAGTAAGTTTGCACTAAATGTAAACTACAGTACTCAAAAATTTAATGCAGGATTAGGAGTAACTCGATTTAGCGATATTACATTGATTGATTTTACGGATACAGCAGATGAATATAGTGCCAAATTTACTGCTGATCTAAATGTAGGATATAAAATAACCGAAAATCTTAAGTTTACCATAGGTGGTAATAACATATTTAATGAGTATCCTGATCAACAAAATGATGGAGAAACAGAAGCTGGTGGATACTGGGATTCTGTACAAATGGGATTTAGCGGTGCATATTACTATGCTAGATTAGATTTTAATTTTTAATAGTATTTGAACTCATCTTGAGTAATGTTTCAACCTACAAAATTTACGTTTTGCACTCTAATTTTGTTTTTTTTAACCGTATGGCTATGCTAAAAAAAACTTATTTCATTATAGTACAAAAGCCAAGCTTTTCGGTTGAAAACCACTACGCAAGATGAGTTCTTTATTATCATATACGTATTCATATAAGACCCCATAAGAAATTGTTATTTCTTATGGGGTTTTTAGTAGTCCACAAATTATGTTTTAAAAATACTCCAGTGAAAAGCGACAATTTCCTGCCTGAACAAAAAGAGAGTTAAGAAATAGCTGCGACTTCTTTTTATTTTGAAGAATTCACGAAAAAACTAAATTTTATTAGATAATTTTATAGTCGAAAGGGTATTAGGATTCAAAATATAAATTTGTTGGTAAAAGCATCGACTCAATATGAAATCATACTTGCTTATACAACTATCAAATCATTTTCTTGTATGTATTACCCGCAAATCAACAACCTTATTTTTAGACTGAAAAATTATGTTAAAATAATAAATTTTTAAATTCATAAATAAGAAAAAAAAGAAAGGTTTATTACCTTTTCATTACATTTGCGGAGTTTAATTTTCAAGTCCCCTTAACACCTAAAACCGTGAAAAAAACAATACTATTCTCTTTATTAATATCAACCCCAATTGTATTTGCTCAACTTCCTGAATCATTAATTACTCCAATAGAAAAAATCAAAAAATTTGAGGGTTATGATGGTTATATTTATAAAAATATGAGCTATAAAGATTCAAAAGTTATTAATGAAAAAATCGGAACCTTTTCGTCTAAATTAAAATATAATATCTATACAGATGCTATAGAATTGAGTATAGACTCTCAATTATATGAATTGAAAAAAACTCCCGAAACACATGTAGTCATAAAGAATGATTATTATTACTATTGCAACTTTAAAGATCAATTAGACAGAATAAAAAGTGGGTATTATGTATTAGTCGAATTAACTAATAATTATAGAATATATAAGAAATATACACTTAAAATAGATGACCCTGAAAAATCTAAAATCATCAAGAATTCTTCTTCTAATGCAGGTACTATTAAATTAATTAAAACCTATTACCTGGAAAAAAATGGCATCATCAATATATTACCAACTGATAAAAAAACCATACTAATTACTTTTAGTGATAAAAAAAAGGAATTGGAAAAGTATATGAAAAAAGAAAAAATTCGTCTAAAAAAAGAAGAAGATTTAATGAAGCTGGTAGCAAAGTATAATGCACTAAAGAACATGGAATCTCGCTTTTAATATAGGAAAACTGTGTAGAGAATAGTTTTTCTTAGTACACCAAGCTTACTTTGTATTAATGCAATATATTATTTGTTTGATTTTATTAGATTAGCTTGTCATTAATTGATCATACGTTTTAATCTACTTCTGATAACGCAAATCCTAATTGTGAATCAGCTTGTAAGAAGAACAACGTATTGTTCATCATAAAAAAATAGAAGTTCGGTATAGCCTGCGCTATGGCTCACGCTTATTTTAAGCAAAAGCCCTTAATTACTAACAAATTATTCAGGAGACAAAAGATCAATAGCATAAGGAAAACACATAAAATTTATAAAAACAATAACCTTATTTGCTAATGCAAATAAGGTTTATTGCTGCGTTTCAATTAAATTTAGTTTGATTATAATTAATCGAGTACTATGGGGAATGGGGTTAAATTTTTGTGATTTTTTTTGTCGTAATAGTTCCTTTTATATCTTCTACAGAAACAAAATAGAATCCTGAAGAAACATCGGTAAGATCTAGTTTTGGGGTAACAGATGTTTTTATAACTTGTCCATTGATGTTGGTCAATATTAATTTTTTAATTAACTCTGATTTATCGCTTTTTATACTAACAAAATCTGATGTTGGGTTTGGATAAATCATCAATGTATTAGAAAATGAAGAATAATTATCCTCAATCGACAGTAGCATCATATCCACATCAATATCTGCATACGCGTTACCATCGCCATCTGGTAATGCCTGTATTTTTGCTACATAGTTTCCTCCATCCTCAATGGTTACTGATCCATGTGTTCCGGTATATTCAAATGTATTAACACCAGCAGGAACGGTAGTTATATATACGTCTCCACTACCATTATCAGGTTCTACTATAAAAATATTATGTCCTTGTGTCGCATTCTGATCTGCATCCCAACTTAATGTAAAACTTGCAGGTGTAGCATTAGAAATCGATAATCCCATTGGTGCTGATGGATCTACAATCGCTCCACCGCCTATAGTAACAGAAGTATCTGCAAATGCATTTCCATTAGCATCTGGTAATGCTTGAATTTTTGCTATATACGTTCCTCCTTCTCTAATGGTTATCGATTGATATGTTCCTGCATATTCATAATTGGTAGTACCTGCAGCAACAGTAGTTATATATATATCACCACTATCAGCACTAGGCTCTACAATAAAAATATTATAGCCTAGTGTGGCATTTGCATCTGCATCCCAAGTAAGTGTAAAACCTGTTGATGTTTCATTAGAAATGGTTAATCCTGTTGGCGCAGAAGGATCTTGTGCGTATAGAGAAGTTGTCAAAAACAAATAGACAAAAATAATGACACCCGAAAAAGTAGGTCTTTCAGAAAAAAAGTGAGTTCTAGTAATTTTACAATTCATATTGATATCGCGTTTAGATTAAGTACATTGTTTGGTTAATATCTTATTAAATTACACTAAATACTACTTAATGTAAGATTATAAAAAGATTTAATTCTAACATTAACTATTAAAATTTTGATCACTAAATTCGAAGGTAAAATTAGTTATTAGACGGCTTTAGAAATGACTATATAATGTTTATAACTACCTTTATGATGAATTTTTAAACATATATTCTGAATATTTGAGTCATACATGATGGGGAATTCTACTTTGTAGCTAGCAATAAAGAACAAATTTTAATAAGTAATAGTTCAATTCTCAAATGGAATTACCTGCTAAAATCATTTCTTTTTGTTTTATACTTCAAAATAAAAAGCATCGATAGTGCTGTCATTTATGAATTTTCTTTCTCGTCTGAATTAAAAAAATAATTTGATTCAGTTTAAGTGATTTCATCCAAAAACTGCTATAATTTTAAGGTAGCATTGGTAGTATCCGTTCTTGCTAAAAAAATCCTTTTATTTTTCATTAAAAAAAAACTGCAAACAACTTTATATTTCAAAAGTCATTTACAGCTTACGTCAACATTCAATTTTGAGAGTTTTTAGGGCTAACTCTCTCTCATTAAATGTCATGTCTGAAAATTTTTAAATTTTCAGTTAAATTAAGATATCAATTTAGTATGTTGACATCCATAGTCAAGTAGGTAGTTAATCCTTCTTTATATAAGTAATAGAGTTTATGTGTTTCTAAGTTAATTAGTATTCAAAATTTGTAATTACGGTTAATGTTTTTGAGGAAACCGCGATTGATGCTCCTTTAACAAGATCTAATGTTAATCCTTCTTCTTCAGGCACTGGAAAGCCATTATCATCTATTTTTCTATCATTCTCTTTATATACAAATTTCTTAGCCCCGGAAAGACTAATATTGTTATCAAACTTAACATCAACAACATACTCATCCTCATAAATGTTATTTATTGCGATCATATACTTACCATCTTTTTCAATAGCAATAGCGTCCACTCCTATCAAACCAGGCACTTCTACTTTAAAAACTTTAGTACCTTTTTGCATATATCTGGTTAATAAAGAATATGAATAAAAATGAGGTCTTATTTCTTCTTTTTCGGGACTTCCTAAAAGCTCATCTCCTAAAATATTCCAAAATCCCCATACTTTCAGATCTTGTCCTCTTTCTGTTCCACTATGCATCGCATCATCTAAGTTCCAATTAATTGCTCCAGAATATCCGGCATTGATAATTTTCATTGTAATAGCGATCAGGTCAACACCGTGGAAATATTCGCTTACCAGCGTATTAGAATCATTTGCTATATTGACATCAGCATTAATTGCATTGAGGTTTAGATCATTTAGATTACTATCCATGTTAGAACTGCCTGTATCATATTTAAATCCAAATTCTCCAATAATAATTTGAGAACCAGCAGGTGTAGCATCTTTGTATACTTTTAATCTTTTTTCATAATTCCCATTAAACATGTCTTCTTTAGGCGGATATGTATGGATATCGTATAATGGTACTTTATCGCCTAAATTACTGGCTGTATTCGTTATCCAATCCGTAATATCATTAGAAAACGGAGCAATATCCGGACCTGCAATTTTTACCTGATTTTCAATTCCCAAAGCAACTAGTTGCTCATAAAAATATCCTGTAGCTTTCTCCCACAGCTCATAGTTACCGTTAGTTGCTGATCCTTGTAAATTAGGTTCATTAATCGTATTGTAATATTTGATACAAGTAAACCCTTTTGTATTTATCAAAAAGTCAACATATTTTGCTGCATTTTCTATTCTATTTTCAAAAATTTTATTTTGACTTGCGTCTACTTGATTATACCCCCAATCTCCTAGCATCACTGTTATTTGATGATCCTGGCAGTATTGTAATATCTTACCCAAACCTTCAAATAAGTTTTCTGGCTCATAACTATCAGGACCATCTGCTGCATATTTATCGTATGATCCCAGCACAACACGCATAAAACTTGGTTTCATATAATCAAGTCTTTTATACATCTTATTCCAGTCTTGATCAGGTATGGGTTGCCCCCAATATTTATATGCCTGAGGATATGCATCCCATTGTACACCATTACCGATATAAGACTCATTGATCACTTCATTAGTTTTCACCAAAATAGTGCCCGTATTTTGCGTCTCTGTAGGTTCCCAATTATCACTATTACAATTAGTAAAGCTTAATAGTAGTATCAAACTAAAAAAACCAATCATACTCTTTGTACTTATATTTTTAATCATTTCAATTTTCATTTTTTATCATTTTTAATCATCGTAAAATCTCACTGGTACTATCCAATACATCTCTATTTATGTCTTATCCTTTTTTAAAGTAATAAAACATTGAAATTGCGCTTTGTATATGTGATTCTGCTTCAAAATGATCAAAACTATATTCGTTAATCCAGGTATCATACGCAATACTTATACTACCATCTGCATCTACGCTTAATACACCTTCTGTTTTAGCTCCATTTTTATTTTTATCCCAAAGTGTTAAAACTCTTGTTCCTTGATTAAATTCCCAAACACCATCTCCTCGATGTATCTTTCTAAACCTTGCGGAATAATCGCGCGAAGCTCCTGTATGATCTGGGTTGAGAATAAATGAGGCGAAAGTATTATCACTACCTGCTTTATATGAAAAAGTTCCTTCGGCATTACCATCTTCATTAATAGTAGTGGTCATAAATTCTATAGTATTATCTTCTTCAAAAGCTACATTCCCAAAATCATTAGAAAATACTTCTGGTTGATATTGCTCTGGATTATATGTCATATTCTCTTCATCATATTCTCCAAAAACTCCATAACCCCACGTCTGATTTAGACCAATATGCCAATCATATAATATTTTATCTACATTCCAGGCACCATCAATTGCAGATTCATATGGTGTAATTTTGATTGTCCAATTTCTAATTTTCCCAGACTCTGAAATAACCTGATATCCTATGTTATTACTGCTAAAATCTTGTGCTTTCCCACTTTGAGGGCTTACCTGGGCATATTCAGACACATCAAAAGTTGGTACTATAGATGATAAATCAATGTTTGATACATTTAGAAAAACCTCGATAGTACCTTCATTATCACCAATAGATTTTATCATTGCAGGTCCCACCTGACCTGGCATATTAAAGCTTAAAAATTGCCTGTCATCACTAATGATGTCTTCAAACGGATCTTCCACGCAGGAATCAACAATTGACGCAATAAATAGGAGCAAAAGTATTTTTACTTTCATAACTGCTTTCTAATTTGTAGGGTTTAATTCTCTTTCTATAGCTGGTATTGGATAAAAATATGCGCTATTCACAATATTTTTTCCATAAATATCTCGTAATACACTTTCTACCTTATTCGTTCTTCGTAAATCATACAACCTATTTCCTTCAAAAGCCAGCTCAAAAGAACGTTCTTCTATAATTTTATCTCTAAATTCCCTGATAGACAAACCGTCTGATAATGCGGGTAATCCAGCTCTTTCTCTCACCTGATTAACTGCTGCATATCCTTCTGGCGTTGGTCCCTGTGCTTCAGCATATATCAATAATATATCAGTAAATCTCAATAAATAAGGATGTGTACTGGTATTATCCCCTATAAACTTAGGATCTATATACTTTCTAGAGAATGGTCTGGATTCTCCTCCCGTTGGAGTCCATATCACAGCATCATTTTCATCTAATAACTCATCTACAATAAGGGTTGTTTTTCTCAGGTCTGATGTTTCAAAAGAATTTAAGAATTGTGTTTCAGAAACATATACTCCAAAACCACCATGTGTTACTGTTCGCTCTGGGTCATTTATATAGGAAATAGAAGGTGCATTTGCAGGAATGAAAAACTTAGATAGTTTAGAAAACTCTCCTTCTACAAGCCCATTACGATCCTGAGGTATAAAGAATATATGTTCCGGACCGTTAAAACTCTCAGGCTCTGACACATCAAAAACATGTAACAAGTCAGGGTCAAAAGTATATTCTGATTGCCCATTAACTACTTCAGACGCCATATCAGAGGCAAGCGTGTAGTATGTATTTGCATCAGATACCCATTCATAACCAGGACTCCCTGTTTCTTTGGCAGATGCCATAGTAATATACACTTTGGACAACAATGCCTGAGCAGCTACTTTATCTGCTCTTCCCCCATCTCTTTGTATCGGTAATAGATCTATCGCTTTTTTTAGATCTGCAATTATAGATGTATACACTTCTTCTATAGATGCATCCGGTGTACCACGTACTTCACCTAGTTCGTCTACTGCAGATAACCTAAGTGGGAATGATCCAAAAAGACGAGCAAGCATAAAATGATGCCAAGAACGCAAAAACAAACCTTCTCCTTGATACCTTGCTCCCAGAGAAGCGTCATAATCCACATCTTCTGTAACTTCGATAACCGTATTTGCCCTGTTTAATCCTATATATGTCAATCTAAAAAATTGTTCTAAATTTTGATTTCTGTCATCAACATTCCAAATTTCAAATTGATCTATATTAAGTCCTTCCCCTTCTTTAGGAAAGGTTTCCTCAGAGGCAGCAGTTGGAATATTCATATAAGGTCTTAAATAATCCAGAAAAGTCATTGTCTGATATGAATGCAATACAGCAGAGTTTGCTTCTTCCGGAGTATTATAAAAATTAGAATCTGTTAAGAAAGTTGTAGGCTCAGGTTCCAGAGAGCAAGAACCGACACAAATTAACAATGATGCTATTAATAGTATATTTAAATTCTTCATAATGTTATTTTTTGTTCTAAAATGAGACCTCTACACCAAAAGTGAATTTTCTTAACCTGGGAATACTATTTTCATCAATCCCTTCTGGGTTAATTTCCGGATCCAATCCTGTATACTCAGTAAAATTATAAAGGTTATCTACATTGACATAAAACTTGGTAGCTGCAAGATATTTTATACCAGAAGTATCTATATCATATCGAACTCTAAGGTTTTGTACCTTAACAAATGATCCATCTTGTATCCACCAATCAGAGAAAGCTACATTTCTGGTTTCTCTCAAAGAAGGAAACTCATTTGATCTATTATCAGGAGTCCATCGCTGTAATTGATTACTAGTACTTCCTCCACCTGCTTGTGTACTGAATTGATTTATATGAACTGCATCTCCTCCAAAAGAAGCATTAAACAATGTACTAAGACTCCATCTTTTATAAGATAAGTTTAAGGACAAACTCCCTACAAAATCCGGATTAGGATCTCCAATAACAGTTCTGTCTGCTCCAAAAGGCTCTACAACTCCATCTCCATTCAAATCTTCATATAAAAATTCTCCAGCTTGTGCATTTACTCCCGTAAGACCATTTGCCAAACCTTCTGCTTCAGATTGTATAATACCTCGTACCCGTGCTCCATAAAACACATTAATTGGTTGACCTATCACTAGTGTATTTATTGAGGAACGAAATTGATCTCTAAAATTAACTCCTGTAAACCTGAATTGGTTCCCAAATTCATCATTCAAAACAGATGTGAATTCAGAAGGACCTAAACTAATCACCTTATTTTCATTTTTATTAAATATAATGCCCGCAGAAAATTGAAAATCTTCACCTCTAAACAAATCCATATTAAGCCCAACTTCTATTCCTTTATTTTCTATTTTTCCTGCATTAATTCTTAAAAAATCAAATCCAGACGAAGGTGGTAAATTACTATCCACCAAGAGATCATCGGTGATTTTATTATAGTAATCAATATTAAAGCTTACTCTTTTGTTAAATGCTGCAAAATCTAATCCTACATTAAAAACTTCAGTGGTTTCCCATTTTAAATCAGGGTTTCCTAATCCGCGGGATTCTACAAATATTCCATTATTATTAATGATTCCTGGTCCGACAGTCGTTACAAAACCTCCATTATTAAAAAATCTTCCCTCTCCTAATCTATTTAGCGTTTCAAAAGGACCTATTGCCTGATTTCCTACTATTCCCCAACTTACTCTTGGTTTAAACTCATTAATAAAAGGAAGTCCGTTTCTAATAAAACCTTCATTCTGCATTTTCCAACTTATGGCTCCTGATGGGAAAAAAGCCCATCTGTTATTCGCTCCAAAATTGGAAGATCCATCTACTCTACCAGTATAGGTCAATAAAACTTTATTTGCATATGTATAATTAACTCGTGATATCCCAGAGTTCAATGTGGTCGTCAAGAAGTTATTAGCGACTCTTTGATTCGCACCCAAACTTAAATTACCTGCTCCCAGAGATTGATTAACAAAATCTTGTGCTCTCAATTGAGAAGTACGAACATCAAAATACTCATTAGAGTACCCGCCTAGCAATGTTATCTTGTGGTAATCTCCCAGTTTTTTATCATATGTAAAATAGGCATCTGTTACAACACGCTGATTCTGAAAATTATCATTAAAACCTACTCCATTTCCTTCATTACCTAATTGAGTGAATTCTGATGGAAAAAAACGTTCCTGAAATGAAGAACCTAAACTATAATTAAATTGAGATTTAAATTGTAATTCATCAGTAATATCCCAAAGGAGTATCGATGAAGATGTTAAATCCAGACTAGTTGTTTCATTAACCCTAAGAGCTGTTAAGGCTGCTGGGTTTCCAAAATCATTATCATTTGCTCTAAAAAAATTGCCATCTTCATCAAATATTGGAAATGTCAAATTTCTATTAAACGACAAACCACTATTGTCATTTCGTTTTGATCTGGAAAATACTATATTAGAAGATACACTCAATCGATTTGTTAAGTTTTGATCAATACCAAAATTAGCTGTCGTTTTTGACAAGTTATCCTCTGTTACGGCACCATCCAAGGTGATAAAATTAAGACCAAAATTATACTTGGTGTTTTCATTTCCTCCGGTAATACTAACATTATAGTTATAGTTAATCGGGTTTCTAAAAGAAAAATCTATATAATCAGTCGTTGGAAAACCTGCTCTTAATTGCTGAATAGAAGGAAAAAATGTACCGTTAACATCCTCTGCACCTACATAAATAGGAGTTAACCCTGAGTTTACTCGACTCTCGTCTGTTAACACTGCCAAATCTACCGGGTTTGTGAATGAATCAAACTCTGACGAAAATGTACTCACTGTAGTCAGTGCAGAAAAACTGACTTTCATTTTACCTTCTTTACCACGTCTTGTCGTTATTAATATTACTCCATTGGCACCTCTAGAACCATATATGGAGGCTGCAGATGCATCTTTTAGCACTTCTACAGAAACAATATCAATTGGATTAATTTGCTGTAGATTACCGGCATCTCCCAATGGAAAACCATCAACTACAATTAATGGAGTTGTTGCAGTAAACGAACTGGCCCCTCTAATTCTTACAGTAAGACCTGCTCCAGGAGCATCAGATGGATTTCCTATTACCAAACCTGGAATCCTACCTATTAGAAGTTCTTCTACAGAATTTGCAGGAATCTCAGACAGTTCCTCTGTTTCTATATTTAATTGGGAAACAGAACCTGTTAGATCACTTTTCCTTATTGATTGATATCCTACGACAACTACTTGATCCAATTCTTCGGTATTCTCAAATAATGTAATATTAACAACCTTTTTATTATTTACTTTGATACTCTGCGTAACATATCCCACATAAGAATATTGTAATACGGCATTTTTACTTGAAATTTTGATAGAATAATTACCATCAAAATCACTTGAACTACCATTTGATGTACCTTCTTCTAATATAGTAGCTCCAGGGATTCCCATTCCATTTTCGTCAATTATCAGTCCTGTCACCACGGTTTGAGCTAAGACCGTAGTATTAAAGAGCAATATTGATGCAAATAGAATTAAATAACATATTTTATTCATAAAATGATGATTGGTTGTTTACACTGCAAATGTAAAGTAGGAAACCGTATATTTCTGATACTCTAAAGTCTATTTATCCTCATTTTATGAAATTATTATACAGCTATTTTTTTTAATACTAAGGAAATAATATTCAATTATTATTTATATTTTTATAACGTTAATCATCAGTAATAATTTAAAAAACTAAAACTCTGGTATTTACCCCAAGAGCTCGAGAAACCCAACTAATGAAGATTATTAGAGAAATTACCCCACTTAAATCAAAGGATCCTTTTGTGATTTTAAGACATGAAAACGCTAATTTTGATTATCCACTTCACGTGCACCCAGAATATGAGATTAACTTTATAACTAATTTTTCTGGTAAAAGAATCGTAGGAGATTCCATAGAAGACTGTGAAAACACAGATTTGGTATTGTTAGGACCGCATCTCCAGCATATGTGGAAATCAGAAGAACTTACTACCAATGCTACTGTAATTACAATTCAATTTCCGGAACTTTTTTTGAAATCTAAATTTGGGAATTTTGATCTGTTCAATGAAATAACAGATTTGTTAGCCCTCTCCAAAAGAGGAATTTCATTTTCTAATCCAACAAGAGATAGAGTAGGTAAAAAGATAGCTCAGCTCTATGACTCTAATTCGTTCTGTAATTTTTTATTTTTTCTCGAAATTCTGCAAGAACTGGCTACTTCTCCTGATAAAAAAAAACTATCTAGCTCCCCAATTTCCAACTGCTCCCCAGAAGGGAAAGATCTTAGAATTAACAGTGTCATAAATTATATAGAGAGTAATTATTCTGAAGAAATAAAACTAAGTACTGTAGCAGAAATTATCAATATGTCTGAATCTGCATTTAGTCATTTTTTTAAAAAAAGAACCAGCAAAAGTTTTACGCAATATATTCTTGATTACAGAATAGGGATCGCTACAAAATTATTACTCGAAACTCAGATGGCGATTAATGAAGTTTCTTATAGATCAGGTTTTAAAACTTTATCAAATTTTAATAAAACATTTAAAAAGAAGTTAGGCAGCACTCCAAAAGATTATAAACAGAATTATCAAAAAGTGACTTTACACGATTATTTATAAAAAACATATAGTAAACTACCTCTGGGAAAGCGCGTGAAGTATTTATTGAAAGAAACATTTCGGATTCGAGGCAAGATTCGGAGCATTTATACGATTTGTGATTAAAAAATTCGTATAAATTCATTAAATTATTTTTTCTTTATGCAAGGCAAAAAAATCAAGCATAGCTATAGCTACGGTTTATTTTTTAAACGAAGTAGAAAGGAAAAAGAAACGATGAATATGCGAAATTTTTAGTTATAAATCGTATTAAACCTCGATTATCGAGTACATACGGATTTCGATTTTTATGTTTTGAAGCAACAGAAACAAAAAATATGATAGGGATCTTTGGTTTTGTAAAGGAAACCAAAATATAATTAATCCCATGATATTTGTGTTAAACTACAAATTGAAATGCATCAAAAAACAATATAAAAAAACTGTAATTTCAAGAAACTTGAAAATTCAATTACATCCTCACAATTGGGTATACATGTATTGAAGATCTCAAAAAGTCTTTAATTTCGGACAGGAACAACTATACTGACTATAATTTTTCCGGCAACCAATACTAAAGATATTATTCCCAATATCAAAATACAAATGCTCTGACCAAAACAAACAAGATTGAAATCATTTCAACAAATTATTGATATAAGAATAATACGAAGCCACAAAAAATAACCAAAACCAATGACCAAAACCTAAAATTTTTATAAAAAGGAACCCCTATTAATTCCTCAGTTTCTTTTTTATAAATCTCTTTTGTCCAGATAAATTCTTTTATCTTTTCTTCTTCGTCAGGTGTACTAAAAAGGCTTACCACAATAATTATAAAGGCACTAAATATAAAATAATAAGGAACTTTTAGTAGAAAATGCATCCCTTCTAATAATTCATATCCAAAAACAGTTTTCAGTATTATCGTTAATGCGGCCATCAAAAAACCAGCTATCAACCCCCAAAAAGCTCCGTGCCTATTTATTCTTTTCCAAAAAACTCCCAAAAAGAACACTGCGACAACAGGAGGTGCTATATATGTTAGCATCTCTTGGTAATACTTTAATAAAGAATCAAACTTTGAGAGAAAAGGCACCCAAATTACCGCTAGTATCAACACAATTACAGATACAATTTTCCCTACAATTACCTGACTCTTTTGAGATGTGTTTTTTTTGAATTTCACATAAAAATCCATTGTAAAGAGTGTTGCCACAGAATTTAATAATGCACTTAGCGATGATGTGAGTGCAGCTATCATTGCAGCAAGCATTAGTCCCAATACTCCTTCTGGCATAAGAGTTATAATCATTTTGGGATATATCATATCGTTTTTTTCTAATTCGGGAAACAATTTTCTACCAATTACAGCTGGAAAAATAATAACAAATAAAATTAATACCGTAAGAAACCCTACCATAAGAACACCTTTCCTGCCATGATCAACAGATTTTGCAGTCAGAACCCGCTGCACAAGAACTTGATTATTTCCCCAAAAATAAAATCCTAAAATAGGAATACCAACGATCATACCCAACCAGGGAACCGAACTATCATCCATTGGTCTAATTAATTTCATCATTATATCATCGCTTTGCAAAAGATCTTTTATATACTGAAAACCTTCATTTTGCATAGCCAAAAATGTTAACACAAAAGTTCCAATCAGCAGTATAATTCCCTGAATCAGATCCACACGAATTGCTGAAGATAACCCACCAGGAATGGTATATACAGCTACAATAATGGCAAATATTATACAAAGTTCTATTATACTAAATGCAGGAAACACTAATTTCATCAACAATGAAGCTGCATACAAGGCTCCAGCTGCATCCAAAAATGTAGACCCCATCAGTGTGATAAATGAAAAATAATATCTGGATCGAGCATCAAAACGTTTTTCTAAAAACTCCGGAATTGTAAAAATTCCTGATTTAATGTAAAAAGGTAAAAAGAACAAGGCAAAAAATACCATCACCAGTACCGAAATCAGATCATAATTAAAAACGGCTATTCCTGTAGAATATGCATCACCACTCTTACCTATTAATGTAGTACTCGAAATACTTGCAGCAAATAATGAAAACCCAATAACTGACCAAGTCATTTTACGACCTGCAAGAAAATAATTATTAGTTGATGTACTCCCTTTTTTAGAATACCGAATACCAAATAAAACTATAAAGATAAAATACCCAATTAAAATTATAGTATCAATCAATCCTAAATTATCCATCATAAACATTCTGTATTTTAAAACTGAATTATATCATTAAAAATCAATTGACCAAAATAGTGCTTACAAAAACTACACTATTAGGCTTTATTTCTAGATATATACCTCCTTCTGTACTTTTATATTTTAAAACTTTTGAATATACAGGAAAGTTATCTTTATTGACTGGTCTATAATTTTCGGAATATTCATACAAATACAACTTTTCTGGAAGGGTATCAACATCTGTACGTAGATAGTATTTTTTTAATTGCTTAGACTGGTTAACTACAATAGCTGTAAAATCGATATCTTTTTTTGCTGCAACACACCGCACGCTTTTATCATTTAGCGAGCTCTTAGCTTTTATAATTATTGAATCCGGAGGTAATAGATTGCATAATAGAGTCCAAACATAAGACCAGGGTCTAGGCACTAAATCTTTTGGATTGTTGTATAATTCTTCACCTAAAATATTCCACATCCCCCACTTTTTTAACTGCGTTTTATCTCCCTTATCATCCACGGTATGCATGGCATCATCCAGATCCCATGCAATAGCACTCCCAAAACCAGCTAGCATACTTTGTATTGTAGCGTCAGCCATATCAACACCATAGAAATAATCATACACAAACATGGATGAATCATCTGCTCCTGCTTGAGGGTCTGCTTTTCCTCTTTTTTTATTTTCTACAGCTAATTCTCCTGTATACTTCATTCCTAATTCCCCAAGAATAAATGGTTTTTTCTTATCTTTTGCAGCCTCATGCATTGGAGATAAAAATTGTTCAAGATTTCCTGTTCGTACCAATTGTTGATCTGCATACATATGAATATCAAACATAGCATTTACACTACCTAATTCATGAATCGTCGAGTATACCCAATCCAAAGCCTTCTTTGGGTGTGTGGGATGATCCCATTGAACCACGGCATCAGGCCCCACTAATTTTACATATTTTAATAAATCATTTTTTCTAAGAGCAGCGTCTAATTTAAGAAAACCCTTGCTCCATTGATCCCAATCCCCATCGGTAGATGCCCAAAACCCATTAGGCTCATTCACCAAATTATAATATGCAATACAAGTATATCCTTTATCGATTATGAGATGTTTAAGATATCCTATTATCATTGAAATCCAGCGATCATCATCTGCACGATAAATACCAGGAATACTTTTATCTTTATTCCAGAAACCAGGAGTTCCCCATTCTCCAAATAAGACTTTAATATTTTTGTGCTGGCAATAATCGAGTAATTTATATAGACTCCTTACTTCTTGAGTATTATAATCTATGATAGGTACACCCTCAGTATCCAATCCTTTATAATAACGCCAGGATGCAACATCCATTACCCTTATGATATGAGGTTGTAGATAATCCAGTCTCTTATACAATTCTTTCCACTTATCATCTGTCATTAATAATCCCCATTCTGCCGTGTCTGAATCTGCATGAGGATAGGCTGACCATTGCACACCGTGACCTATAAATGGAGCATCAATTGTATTATCCTCCAAAAAAGAAATTTCCGGAATATTGTTTCCTATCTTTTCTTGACAAAAAACATTTGTATTAAAAAAAAATAAAAGTGAAAATATAATCCTATACATTAAAACTATCGTTAAGCTGTTTTAGAAGTACATTTATGTCACAAGTTGCAAGACCAATATATTTATCAGCTGCTCCATAGTATACATATAAGGTGTCATCTATAATAGTATTTCCTGTAGGAAACACACATCCATTATAATATCCTTCTATTTCATAATCGTGTTCTGGCTCCATAATCCAGTCTTTTAATCTTCCTATTACTTTTGTCGGGTCTTCAAGATCTAAGAGGGCAGCACCTACTCTATAATACCCTTGTCCTCCATTTTCTACTCCGTGATAAATTACCAGCCAGCCATCTTTGGTTTTTAATGGCGGTGTACTTCCTCCGATTTTTTCTTCCCAAGTTCCATTAATTCCCCTCAAAAGTAAAACACTTTTTTCTTCCCAGACCATTAAATCTTCAGAAAATCGTATCCAGATAGCAGGATTATCTACTCCGTACTCCTCACCTATCCATTCCTTGGGTCGATGTAACATCACAAATTTATTATGTATCTTTTCTGGAAACAGGATGACATCTCGGTCATCTAAATTAGAGGTTGTAATCCTTCCCAACCGTTTAAAATTCCTCAAATCTTTTGAAATCGCCAATCCAGAATTGGCAATATTATTTTTATAAACCAAAGGTGTGTTTTCCCCTGATTTCGGAAGCAAGACAACATCATGATCAAACTTCCAATATTGTCCTGGAGGAAAAGGTCTATACGCATAGGTAATATAAAACTCATCATCAAATTTAACAATACGAGCATCTTCTACACCACCCATATCCGGACCATCAGAACTGGGATAAAATACAGGTTCATCCGAAACTCTAGTAAAATTAACCCCATCAGTACTCGTTGCTAAACCAAATCTTATATAATGCTCCTTATCATTACCTGCTGCTCTGTAAAGCATTGAGAATACTCCATTTTCATACCATACACCAGGATTACAAACGACTAGATTTTCCCAGTCATTTTCTGGATTAGGTTTTAAAACAGGATTGTTTTTATATTTTTTTAATCGAATCATTCCTACCTCTTGTTGTTTACTTTTAACGCTATTCATTTCTTTTTTGTTTAGAAGTTCTAAAACTTCCTTTTTTTCCTTATTTTTTGTCATTATAATCTTAACAGATGAATTCCCTATTTTTCATCCATAATTTTTTCATTCATGTAAAATTATAAGATATAAAAACAGCTTAATGACACTATAAAGTCAAATTCTATGCGTTTAATGAATAATTATTGAGATATAGTAGTACCTCCCTTTTTATTTTAATAGAAAAAAAACCTAATCAGATCGATAATTTTGAAAAACCTGTACTTAAAAACAACAAGAAATAAGTAGTATTTAAGTATAAAATTCAAATCAAGAAATAATAATAGCTTTTATCGAGATCTCTTAAAGGTTAAAAAACTATTTCGATATGTGTAATAAACAACAAGTATAATTGACTTTTTAAATGTTTTACTAATTATTCACTAAATAATTAATAATATAATTCTTATAGAGATTTCTTCAATATTTTATAGATATATTTAGGCGCATAAACCAATTTTAATTACTCATATATGAAAAAATTCACATTCATCTTATTTACTCTTTTTATCAATATTTTGTTTGCTCAGACTACTGTCACGGGAACAATTACCGACGCAGAAGGTCAACCTTTGCCTGGAGTAAATATTATTATAAAAAGTACAAATAGTGGTACATCTTCTGATTTTAATGGCTTATATACTATTGAAGCAACCCCAGAAGATATTTTAGTTTTTAGCTTTATTGGATTTGAAAGTAAAGAGGTAAAAGTAGGAACCCAGACAGTTATTGATATTACAATGATCAGTGGTTCGCAGCTTGATGAAATTATCCTGGTAGGTTCTAGAGCATTACCAAGAAGTAATACAACATCTTCTCTTCCTGTTGATGTACTTCCTGCAAAAGAACTAGCTTCTACAGGACAAATCACTTTTGACAAGGCATTACAGTACAAAATCCCGTCTTTTAATACTGTACAGACACCTGTTAACGATGCTACTTCACTATTAGACCCTTATGAAATAAGAAACATGGGACCTAGTAGAACATTGATTCTTATCAATGGAAAACGTAAAAATCTTAGTTCATTGTTATACACACAGACTTCTCCTGGTAGAGGAGAAACCGGGTCTGATATTTCTGCAATACCTACAGATGCAATCAAACGTGTAGAAATACTACGGGATGGTGCTTCTGCCCAATACGGATCTGATGCGATCGCTGGTGTAATGAACATTATTCTTAAAGATAGTTACAAGGATGGTTACGCAACCTTAAGGACAGGTATCACTTCTGAAGGAGATGGGGAGACCATAGGTATCAGTGTAAATAACGGAACTTCTATTGGAGAAGATCAAGGTTTTTTTAACTACACTGTAGATTTTTCTAAGGTAAGTTTATCTAATCGCCCGGGAGACGTGGATGCAGAAGGAGAATTTGCAGATTTTGGAGGAACAAGAGTTGGCGAAAGATTGGAAGACATCAATAATTTCCTGGCTAGACGCCCCGACGCAGGAAATATTAATGGATCACCAGAAACAGCAGCTGCAAAATTTTTGGTTAATGGAGGATATACTCTTAACGAAAATACTGATATCTATATGAATGCTGCCTATGTTTATAAAAAAGTAAATAGTTTTGCTAATTACAGAACTCCCTATTGGAGAGATATTCAGGATTTTCCGTATTTATCAGATTTTTTTCCGAATGGACCAGGTGGCGCATATGATGGGTATCTTCCAACTTTTGAAGGTGATCTAAATGATTACAATGCCACTATAGGATATAAAACCAAAAAAAATGGTTGGAATTATGACCTTAGTTATACCACTGGAGGAAATTCTCAGGCATATTCTGTGAATAACACCCATAATGGTAATACTGTATTATCACCTTTGACCTGGGACGATGCAAACTCGGATGGTATTGTCGACCCTGGCGAGGTAATTGGAGGTACAGATTTGTATAGAGAAAACAGCCCATTATCATTTGATCCGGGAGGAACTAAATTTACACATAGCGTAGGAAATATTGATATTGCAAAAACTATTTCTGATTATGTTAGTATTGGTGTTGGTGCTGAGTTCAGAACCGAAGTTTTTGAAATTATAGAAGGAAACCTCGCATCTTATGATGGTGGTGGTTCTGATTCTTTTGGAGGTAATCGACCAGAAAATTCTGGTAAATTTAATCGATACAATTTTGGGGGATATTTTGATATTTCGGCAGACATTACAAAAGATTTTTTAATTAACGGAACCGCGAGACTTGAAGATTATAGTGATTTTGGTGAAGCTTTTGTTTGGAAACTAAGTTCTCGTTACAAATTTTTAGAAGATAAGCTTACACTTCGCGGGTCTATATCAACAGGATTCAGAGCTCCTACCTTGCATCAAATATATACACAAAGAGCTCAGTTTTCTTTTGTTCCCGGTCAGGGAATTCAAGTAGGAGGATTAGTTAATAATGTTTCTCCACAAGCCAGATTATTAGATATCCCACAGCTAGATGCAGAAGAGTCTACGAATATTACGGTAGGTATTGGAGCCAAAATCAATAAAAACATAAACTTTACTATCGATTATTACAATATTGAAGTTAGAGATAGAATAGTTTTGAGTACAGAAATTGGGGCTACAGAACTAGATGCTAATGGTAATAACATTGGTACAACATCTTTAGATGATGTACTTAGAGATAATAACTTATCTGATGTAAGCTTTTTTGTCAATGCAATTGATACCAGAACTTCCGGGATTGATTTGGTTGCTAATTACAAAAATATAGAATTAGGACCAGGAAAACTTAACTTTAGCTTATCTGCTAATTATACACTCCAAAATGAGAGAGACGGGGCTGTTAATAACCCTATACTCGTAGAACAAGCAGGTCAATCTGTAGTAAATGATACTCAAGAAGCCTTATTTTTTACTTCAAGACCAGAATTTAAAGCAATCCTGGGAGCTAATTACGATATTGGTAAATTTGGATTTTCATTGAATAACACTTTGTTTGGTCCTACCAAATTTAGAAATCAAGGCTTGCAAAATTTAGAATCTCTAGTTGGTGGTAATGCTGATGACAGTGATGGAGGGTCTGATCTGGGTGTAGAATTCATGACCAAAGTAGTAACGGATCTAGCCATTAATTATAATGCGACTGAAAGAATAACAATCGCACTAAATGTCAATAATGTACTTGATGTATTACCAGAATGGGAATTTAAAGCACTTACTCCTACGGGGACTGCTGTACTTAATGATCCTGCGGCAGAAAAAACAGCTTTTAATCTTATCACTTTTAATGGCAGATATTCTCAGATGTCATACGACGGCTATCATTTTAGCCAATTAGGAACTATGCTTAATTTATCCTTAAATTATAAGTTCTAAAATATAACAGACTTAAAAAAATATGAGCCGTATTACTTCTTAACTACAGAGAGTAATACGGTTTATTTTTTTAAAATACGATCAATAGTAGTCGTATATTCATCAAAATGAATTAGGTTATTATGTGATCCTCCTTCTACAGAAATCATTTCTTTATTTGTAGCTGGTATCCCATTATATAACTTCATCCCAGAAGCATAAGGTACTACCCTATCATCAGTGCCGTGATAAATAGTCACCGGGCAAGAAACTTTTTTGATAAAATCCTTTGAAGGAAACTTAAATTTTAATAATTTTTTTACCGGAAAAATTGGTAACCAATGCCTAGTTACCTCTTCCATTGTATTATATGGAGTTTCTAATATCAAATTACCTGGCTTATTAATAGATGCAATCTTTATAGCAATTCCCGTACCTAATGATCTACCATAGAGTATAATCTTATCTTCTGGATATTTTGTTAAGACATATTCATAAAACAACTGGGCATCATTATATAATTTTTTTTCTGTTATCTCGCCTGTACTCTTACCATAACCTCTATAATCCATGACAATAACATCGTATTCTTTTCTGGCAAAAAAAGATGTTATAACTCCCCATCTGGAAAGATTCCCCCTATTACCATGAAAATATAGAATTATTCCTTTTGGGTTTTCATTCTTAAAATGCACGGCATTCAGCTGCTCGCCATCAGCTGTTTCTAAAAAGAATTCTTCAAAAGGATTGTTGAACTGAAATGTAGATTCTGCAGCTAGTTTTTTAGACTGAAAAATAATTTTTTTTTGAAAAATATAGACAAAACTTAGACCCATAAAATATATCAAAAATATCCAGAACATAGATTTCTTAAGTCTGGACATTTACTTTTTTTTCAGAATGTTTTATACCAATACTCGTGTTGGATAAATTTATTTTCTTCACCTTAGAATTAATAATCTCTCCAAGCATTTTGTGATATGATTCAAAATTATTCAGATTTTTATGACCTCCGCCAATCACTGTATATAATCGAGTGAGTTTAGGTTTTATTTTTGATAACTTAATACTGGAGCTAAACGGAATTAATTTATCCTGCGTACCATGTATAATATGAATTGGGCAATTCACATATTTTAACCATTTATAGGTAGGTATCGGATAACGCATTATCAATGAAATAGGCATAAAAGGAATAAATTTACCCGCTACCTTGCTCAGGCTATAATAGGGAGCGTCCAAAATCAACATTTTTGGACTATTGATAGAGGCTAGTTTTGTTGCAAATCCAGATCCCATGGATCTACCATACACTATAATGTATTTTTCATCTACTTTTTCTCTTATTTTGTCATAAACAAATTGAAGATCTCTTTTTATAGCTTTAAAAGAACGTCTGCCTGTACTTTTTCCAAAGCCTCGATAATCTACCATAATTACCTCATATTGATGTCTTGTAAAATCTACAGCAAATTTACCCCAACCTCTGATACTCTTAGAATTTCCTTTTAAATATAATACAACCCCTTTGGGGTTTTTAACTTTAAAATGGAGACCATTAATAACTGCTCCATCCCTGGTTTCTAGATTATACTCTTCTGTAATTTGATTATTATAATGAAATTGAAAGTCTTTATCTAGTTTTTCCGGTTTAAAAATAAAGTACTCCTGTAAATAGTATAGACTGATACTAGCTACCAGATAGCACACGAGAATAATAATTAGTATGTATCCCCAATTTGGCATATGTATATTCCTTTATTTTTCTTGTAAGTACCTAATTTACAAAAAATTAATATACTCAAATAAAAAAATCCCGCAAAAGCGGGATTTTCATTATCTTATTACTATTTTTTTAACGTCTGGCATCATAAATTCTAAAACGAACACCTATTCTTGCATAGATATCAAAGAATTTACTACTTCCGGTTTGTAGTATTGCAGTATCATTATCTTTTAAGTTATCCGTAAAATCATTCATGGCACCGGCCTCAAAAAAGATATCGAACATCTCTCCTATCATTTGAGAAAAACCTACACCATAGACACCACCTATCACTAATTGTTCATACTGTTCTGTTTCTAATTCTTGCGAACCAATTTCAAAACTTGTATTGAATCTAAAAGACGGTCCTACATTAACAAAAGGTCTGAAACGATCTTTACCCCTATTAAATAAATATCTAAATTTTGGATTGAATCCCACTTGTAATGCTTTTACATCGCCGATACCTTCAATCTCACTCGATCGTTGTACCAAATCCAGCGAAAACACAAAACTGGTCTTAGCACGAACACCGGATAAATATCCATACCCAGCATTTACATAAAACCCAACTCCACGATTGGTTTCAACATTACCAAGATCTAAGCTGGAACTGGTAAGACCTCCAGAAACTTCCCACCGATATTGACTGTAAGAACTCACAGATAGTAATGCTAATAAAATAAATACAGCTATTTTTTTCATAATTTCTTGTTTAGATTTGGGTTGTAATTCTTAACGAAAATACTAAAATTTAAAAAATGAGTACAAAAAAACCTGTCTAAACAGACAGGTTTTTGATAAAATTATTAAATAATACTTTTATGATTTATGCATAAAAGCTTGTTTTTGTAACAAAAAATCTTCGGTTTCTACCACATCTTCATCTGGTACACAACAATCTACCGGGCAAACAGCAGCACATTGCGGTTCTTCATGAAAACCTTTACATTCAGTACATTTATCAGGTACAATATAATAAAGCTCATCACTTACAGGTTCCTGAGCTTCTTCAGAATTTACAGCTTTTCCTCCAGGAAGAACAACGTCTCCTTCTAAATCTGTACCATCAGCATATCTCCAGTCATCTGCACCTTCATAAATTGCAGTATTCGGGCATTCTGGTTCACAGGCACCACAATTTATACATTCATCAGTTATTATAATCGCCATAGCTTTTTTTTGTTCTAAATTTGCAATACAAAAATAACTCGTAAACTAGTGATAAACAAATTAGAAATGGTATTAAATGATAGAATTGTAGCTTTTTCTGAACTGGGTCTGTTCTTAACGCAATTTAAAAATACTGGTTATGAGAATATTAGCAATGTAAAATGCAACCCAGATTTTTTTGACGGAATGGTTCAGAAAATACAATCAGCAAAGCATTATAACGGATGGTTTACCGAAGAAAATGTAGTATTCTCCTTATCACAATGGGCTAATACACTAACTAAAAACAATATAGAAAACTGGATATCCAACTATTCGACAGAAAAAAACGTTTCCAAAGTCATCGGGATAATCATGGCTGGAAATATTCCATTGGTTGGATTCCACGATTTTCTTTCTGTATTAATTAGTGGACATCGAGTTTTAATCAAACAATCTTCTAATGATAATCAATTGTTACCTTATTTGGCTTCTTGTTTGATTGCAATAGAACCACGATTTAATGAACTCATTACTTTCTCTAATGAAAAGTTTACTGATTTTGATGCCATTATTGCCACCGGAAGTAACAATACTGCTAGATATTTTGAACATTATTTTGGTAATAAGCCTAATATCATTCGTAAAAACAGAAATTCTATTGCTATACTGACTGGAAATGAATCTAAAGAACAATTGGAAGCATTGGGAGAAGATATATTCAGATACTTTGGGTTGGGTTGCAGAAGTGTATCCAAACTTATGGTGCCACAAGACTATGATTTTGATTTATTTTTTAAATCAATATATCCATACAAGGATATCATAAACGGAGCTAAATATGCCAATAATTATGATTACAATAAAGCAGTCTACTTAATGAGTAATTATAAACTTCTCGATAATGGTTTTTTAATGTTAAAAGAAGATGAGAGCTATGGATCTCCGATTGCAACACTTTTTTATGAAACATACGCTTCTCAAGATGAATTACAAAAAAAAATAGTGCTAAATAAAGAAAATATACAATGCATTGTAAGCAATGATTTTTCTGCAAACAGTATCGATTTCGGAAAGACTCAATACCCATTGATATCAGATTATGCAGATAATATCGATGTTGTTGAATTTTTAACAAAAATTAATTAAATATTTTATCATTTTGACAATGATTTTGTATTAGATTATTAGCACCTTTGTGGTGTTTTTTTCAGACTTGATTAAAAGCAGTTAAAAAAAGTAAAAAAAAGTAACAAATAAAAAGATAAAAACTACTGATGAAAAAGCATAACTTTAGCGCAGGACCTTGTATTTTACCACAAGAAGTATTTAAAGAGGCGTCCCAGGCTGTATTAGATTTTAACAATTCTGGCCTATCCATTTTAGAGATTTCGCATCGTAGTAAAGATTTTGTAGATGTAATGGAGGAAGCTCGTAATCTGGCTTTAGAATTATTAGGTTTAGAAGGCAAAGGATATAAGGTACTCTTTCTTCAGGGCGGCGCTAGTACACAATTCCTGATGGCAGCTTATAACTTATTACAATCAAAAGCTGGATATATTAATACAGGAAGCTGGAGTGATAAGTCTGTTAAGGAAGCTAAAAACTTTGGAGAAGTTATAGAAATTGCTTCATCAAAGGGTGCCAACTATAATTATATCCCAAAAGGTTATGAAGTCCCCGAAGATTTAGATTATCTGCATTGCACAAGTAATAACACCATTTTTGGCACTCAGATAAAAAATTTCCCTGAAACTAATGCTCCTCTGGTATGTGATATGAGTAGTGATATCTTTTCCAGAGAATTAGATTTTTCTAAATTTAGTTTAATCTATGCCGGAGCACAAAAAAACATGGGACCGGCTGGCACCACTCTTGTTGTTATCAAAGAAGATATTCTAGGAAAAATGGATAGAAAAATACCATCTATGCTAGATTATCAAGTACATATTAGCAAAGGAAGTATGTTTAATACTCCGCCTGTATTTGCTGTATACACTTCTATGCTTACCTTAAGATGGTTAAAAAAATTAGGCGGTATTTCTGCTATCGAAGAGCAAAATGAGAAAAAAGCAAAACTTATTTATTCAGAAATTGATCTAAACCCATTATTCAAAGGTTTTGCTGCCAAAGAAGATAGATCGATGATGAATGCAACGTTCTCATTAGTAGACGAAGATCTTAAAGAGACTTTTGATGCCATGTGGAAAGAAGCTGGTATTAACGGTGTAAATGGTCACAGAAGTGTGGGAGGATACAGAGCTAGTATTTATAATGCAATGACAATAGAAAGTGTAGCTGCTCTTGTAGATGTTATGGGAGATTTAGAAAGAAAAGCATAATCAACTTATTAAATTTAAAACTTAAAAATGAAAGTATTAGCAAACGACGGTGTATCTCAAAGTGGTATTGATGCGCTAGAAAAAGCTGGATTCGAAGTACAAACTACAACTGTAGCCCAGGATCAGTTAGTTGATTACATTAACGAAAATGAAATTAATGTATTGTTAGTTCGCAGTGCTACAAAGGTAAGAACAGATATTATTGACAATTGCAGTTCTTTAAAAATCATTGGTCGCGGTGGAGTTGGTATGGACAATATCGATGTAGCGTATGCCCGTGAAAAAGGATTACATGTTATTAATACTCCCGCTGCCTCCTCTGGTTCTGTAGCAGAGTTAGTTTTTGCACACCTATATGGTAGCGTGCGTTTTCTTCATGACTCTAATCGTAATATGCCATTAGAGGGTGATAGCAAATTTAAAAATCTTAAAAAAGCATATGCAGGTGGTATTGAGTTAAGAGGAAAAACTCTTGGTGTTATCGGTATCGGGCGTATTGGTCAGGCTACAGCAAAAATTGCAATTGGTGTAGGGATGAATGTGGTTGCTTACGATCCTTTTATAGAAGAGGTAGACATCCCTTTAGAGTTTTTTGACGGACAATCGCTAAACTTTAAAATAGAAACTGTCTCTAAAGAGCAAGTTTTAAAAGAGTCAGATTTTTTCACGTTACACGTTCCTGCCCAAAAAGAATATGTTATCGGTAAAGCAGAAATAGATCAAATGAAAGATGGTGCTGGTCTTATTAATGCTGCTCGTGGAGGTGTCATTGATGAAGTGGCTCTGGTTGAAGCGCTAGAGAGTGGTAAATTAAGTTTTGCAGGATTAGATGTATTCGAAAACGAACCTAGCCCAGCTATCAAGGTATTAATGAACAATAAAATATCATTAACCCCGCATATTGGTGCTGCAACAGGTGAGGCTCAGGATCGAATTGGTCAGGAACTTGCGGATCAGATAATATCAATACTGAAATAAGTAAGACTATAAATAATATTTTTATTTAAAAACATCTTTTACCTACCTTGGTAAAAGATGTTTTTTTTAATATATTCCTTTTATCGATAAAATACTCTTTTCATCTATTAATCTTCAAAATAAAAGTATGCCTATTTTATAATTTTATTAATAAAAAATGTAACTTTAAATCACATTATAAAAAACATAAATCATGTCTGGAATTTTAGATCTTTTAAATAGCCCTGTAGGGAAACAAATTATTAGTGGTGTTAGTAATCAAACAGGACAATCCACCGATAAAACAGGAAGCCTATTAAGTATGGCTATGCCTGTACTTATGGGTGCAATGCAAAAGAATGCGTCTACTCCAGAAGGTGCTTCAGGAATATTAGGAGCCTTATCTGGAAAACATGCTGGTGGTGGAATATTAGATAACCTGGGAGGTTTATTTGAAGGAGGAGTTGAAGACAGTGTCTCTAATGATGGAGCAGGAATCCTAGGTCATATTCTGGGAGGTAAGCAACCAGTTGTCGAGAATGCTTTAAGTCAGAAATCTGGTATCGACGCAAGTTCTGTTAGTCAGATTCTCAAAGTTGCTGCCCCTATATTAATGGGAGTACTTGGTAAGCAAGCTGCACAGAATAATGTTTCTGATGCCAATGGACTAAGCAATATGCTTGGAGGAATGCTTGGAGGAGGTCAGGGATCTAAACAACAATCACTTATTGAATCATTTCTCGATGCAGATGGAGATGGTAGTATTCTGGATGATGTAGCAGGAATGGTACTTGGCGGAGGACAGAAAAAAGGTGGTTTAGGTGGACTGATCGGAGGTTTATTTGGTAAATAATATATTTTTAAACCCCTATACAAATTAAAATTACTATTATATTTTGATGCAGTTTATACTTTTTTGATTCTGGCGAAAAATAGCTGCTTTTTGATCAGTTGAAATATTTTTCGCACTTTATTGTAGCACTACGAGCTAAGAAAAAGTCAAAAACTGACTCAAAAAAAACATTTTTTATGTCGAATTGAAAAAACTTAGATTACTTTTTTTTAGAGTATGTTTAAAAAGAATATAAATTGAAAATCAATAGTTTGAGGTTCTGAGTATACTTGAAATCATGAGCATATCAGGATATTTGAATTATTTGAAGTGACCTTATGGTTCTTAAAATATTTGTTTTCAGGAAGTAAGGTTTTTAAACAAGCTCTTAGTAAAACGTTAAAGCCGGAGGTTATTCTTCGGTTTTTTTGTACATTGAAATCAAGTAAAGAAAATGAAAAATTGTATCTATATAATATTACTCGTAACTTTTATTATTAGTTGCAGCTCTATTCAGGATCGAAATTTAAATACCTCCTCTGTAGATAAATCTTCTGATACACTGAGGATTGCTAATGATAGTCTTGAATATGAGATTATTATCATAGAACCTGGTTTTAACACTTGGCTTGTCACTCAGAGACCTAGAGGCTTTTATTCTGAACAATTTATGGAAATAAGAAACAGACAATATGTCATAGAATACAACCAGAGAGTAATACAACCACAACGATTTGATCCAAATTTGTATATACAAACTATAAATTATGAATCTAGCATTCATTATGGATATGAGGTAAATTACTTATTATATAATTACTTTTTATATTTTGAACAGCGTTATCGACAACGTTTTTTAGCAACCAGAGGTCAACGATTTTGACAAAGAAAGTTTTAGTTGTAATTTTACACTATGCAAAAATTTAAAGATCGTTGGGAGATTAAAGCAAACTGGCAACTAATTTTCCCATTATTAGGACTAATAGGTTTGTTATTTTCATCTTACCTGCTAAGCAAAAGATTAACTATTTCGGTTTTAAAATTATCTGAGACTGATGATGCCTATATTCTATCACTCTCATTGATTACTTTATTCTTTTTTATTCCTTTATTAGGACTTACACTTAAAATCTTTAATGCATTAGAAAAAAAATGGAAGATTAACTACCGATGGGAGTTAATAGCAATTTTTATTGCCTTTGCCATAACTGGCTCTACTGCTGCAAAAATTTCTGATCCGATTATTTCGTTATTAGGATTGGATAGAGCGTCTACCAGTGGATGGATATATTGGCCTGTAAGAATATTTTTAATATTTCCCGTATATCAAATCCTTCTTTTACTTGTTGGTTGGTTATTTGGTCAATTTAATTTCTTCTGGAATTTTGAAAAAAAAATGTTGCGTAGAATGGGCTTATCCAAGTTTCTTAAAGAAAGTTAAATACAAAACTAGTGTAGTATCTTTAATTAAGGATTAATGTATTATCGTTTTAAGGAAAAATGACTTCGGAATTTTTTCATTATGCTTTCTTCGGGATCGTTATATTCTAATACAAACCAATAATCAGTACTTGGCAAAGGACGTCCTAAATAAGTGCCATCCCATGAACTTTCTGAAGGCTTAAAAACACTTAGTAATTTCCCATAATGATCAAAAATAAATAATGATGCTTCAGGCTGATCAGCGACACAATCTATAGTCCACCTGTCATTAAATGAATCATTATTAGGTGTAAAAAATCTTGGATAGTTCAATAAAAAAATAGATTCAGACAAATTATTACAAAGACCATTTCCTCTTACCGTTATAGTATGCAAACCACAATCCAGAATATCTGTAAATATGTTATTACGCTGCCAGGGACCATTATCTAATTGATATTCAAAAGAACCGTCATCACCCGATACGACAACTTCTAATGTATTACGTTGAGAAAAATTAGCCGTAAGTTGGTTTATGGTAATCGAATTATCAGGAGGGGTTACTTCTATAACCTCGGTGGTTGCTACATTCTCACAGTTGGTAGTCATATCAGTAAACCTAACCTCATATAAACCGGGTTGTTGCACGCTTAAATCAGCAACATTTTCTCCAGAAAGTAATACACCATTAAATAACCACTCAAAAGTATAATCTATATTTGATAAACCTGTAGCAATAATTATGGGGATGTTATTTCCAGCTGAATCTTTACAAATAAGATATTCTTCTTCTAAGGTAATTACAGGTAAAGAATTTACATCAATAGTAAGTGTCGCTATTTCTGAACAACTTCCATTTTGAGGAGTAAAAGTATAGGTTGTAGTTACTGTATTATCAATTGCCGGAGACCAGCTACCCATGATCCCATTAAGATCTGTAGTGGGTAAATCTGCCAAAGAATCTCCAAAACATATAGGATCTACGGGATCAAAACTTGGAATTGACAAAGGAGTTACTGTAACCAGCACGTCTTCTGTGACAACATCTCCGCACTGTCCTGTAATAGTAACAGTATATGTAGTGGTAGTCGTAGGAGATAATGTAACTATGGGACTTATGGGGTTATCTACTCCAATTACAGGAGACCACACATAAGAGATTGCATTTACTGTAATAGCATCTGCAGAAACGGAATCTCCAATACATATCGTATTATCTGTCAAAGAAGGAGTACCTAGAGCACCATCTACTGAAACTACTACATCTTCTGTGATAACATCTCCGCACTGACCAGTGATCGTAACAGTATAGGTAGTCGTAACAGTAGGAGATAATATAACTACGGGACTTATCGGGTTATCAACTCCTACTGCAGGAGACCACGCATAAGAAACTGCATTTACCGTAGTGGCATCAACAGAAACAAAGTCTCCTGCACATAGCGTGCTATCCGTTAATAAAGGAGTAGTACCCAAAGCACCATCTATTGTAATCAGCACATCTTCTGTGATAATATCTCCACACTGCCCGGTAATAGTAACAGTATACGTAGTGGTAGTCGTAGGAGATAATGTAACTATAGGGCTTATAGGGTTATCGACTCCCACTGCGGGAGACCATATATAGGAAACTGCATTTATTGTAGTAGCATCAACGGAAACAGAGTCTCCAATACATAGTGTACTATCTGTTAATGAAGGAGCAGTACCCAAAAGGTCATTTACGGTAACCAGAATATCTTCGGTAAAAACATCGCCACACTGATCCGTAATCGTAACTACATAATTTGTAGTAGTTGTTGGGGTAAGCTCTGGATTAGGAATCGTAGGATCACTTACTCCAACGACAGGCGACCAATTATAAGAAATTGCCGAAGATAAAGTAACATCAACCAAAACAGAATCTCCCAAACAAATTGTAGTATCATTTAGAATCAAATCTTCAACAAAGGAAATACTATTAAAACATAATTGATTAGAATTGAAGAAAAAACCTGTAGAAGATACAAAACCAAAATGAACAGTATCATCTCCGAAAAAAATATCAGTCTTGACATCTCCAGTATAACTCAATCGCAGATCACAATCAAAAAACACATTCAATGTAGTAGTTCCAGCAATCCATTCTATTTTTATCAAATGATCTAATCCATCTTCGATATTAATATCTGTAGCACTTGCTTGCACTGGTCCAGAAAGATTGGTAGCATCTCCATGGTCTGTATTGCCATCTCTTGTGATCGCTACGTGATCAAATGTAGGATCATTACTTGTAGGGTTTTGAAAAGTATCTAACTCTATAACTAAAGATTGATTTATTCCCCCATAACCAATTCCTTCTCCAAAATTACCTAAAACAGGTGTTGCATCGTTCTTGAACACTAACGCAATTCCATCGGCACCATCAGCATCAAAAGTACCAAAATTACCTTCATAAATTATTGTGAAATCTTCATCAAAATTAATCGGATTACCATACCAGACACCACCTACCTGATCTTTAATACTTGGTGTAATTTCAAAACAATTATTCCCAAGATCTGTAGCACTGCCAATAGTCGTTCCTATAAGTTGAGAATGTCCGATATAAAAAGAGAAGAAGAAAATAAAAAAGCAATGTAATTGGTAGTTTTTCGCCATAGTTTTGTATGATCAATCATTAAGTTTATACAAAAACAATTAATAACCTACAAAAATGAAAGAAGGAAACTAAAATTCAATCAATACACAAAAAAAAGCCACAACCAGATTTGTTTTTAGTATTAAAGAGGTTTTGATTTTAACTTATTATTAATATTCTAAATACAATAACGTTATCTAAGCTATATTATTGTTGACAGCGACAAACAAAATGTATATAGCCGTTTTTTTTTTTAAAGTGAATATCTCATAAAAAAAAATATGTTGTTTTTTATACGATTTATAACTAAAAATTTCGCATATTCATCGTTTCTTTTTCCTTTCTACTTCGTTTAAAAAATAAACCGTAGCTATAGCTATGCTTGATTTTTTTGCCTTGCATAAAGAAAAAATAA
>NZ_VTZU01000058.1 GCF_008370685.1 Aquimarina sp. RZ0 | reverse complement strand
TAGAAATCCAATAATGTTCCATACCTGAACATCGTTTACAAATAACTCCTTGTTTGTCTCTTTCTGCTTTGAAATGAGTTTTACAACTCACTTCATCTGGAAATTTCTTGAAAAAATCTTGAATCTTCATTAGAATAAATCGCCTTAAAACAAGAAGATACGTAAATTATCGATCTTATGCAAGGAATCCGACAGTCATATATATAAAATCATTACTCGATAATCGAGATTTAAATGCTCCGAAGTTTGACTCGAAATCGAAATGTTTTTTCTAATAAATACCTCGTGAGCTTGCCTCTAGGTAGTTTACTCAAAAAAGCACGCTTTGTAACACAAGCAATCCTGCAAGAATAGAAATTACCCCAATCACTCCATTCATCCATTTAAAAATGGCTATATTACGTTCTATAAATCGGCTCATCGTAAAGATCAGTACATAACTGTACACACCCATAGAAAAAATAATACCAATAGATTCTACAATCAGAATTAAAATGGCGTCAGAAATAGTATCCGCACTAATAATCAACGCTGAGGTTAGTGCGCCTCCTGTACCTGCCAATCCGTGTAACATACCAATCCAAAAAGAACGATTAACGGGATTCATTGCAATTTCCTCTCCTGTTTTACCATGGAGATGGATAGGGTTATTAGCTATATGTTCGTGAGCTTCGATCTTTTTATGATCTGCCATCATTGCATTGATCTTATGATTTCTTCTGATTGCCATCACCCCTAACCAGATCATAATGGGACCTACAGAGAATTCTGCCCAGTAAGAAATACTTTCTACAAAAGCCAGCAATGCCGCTCTGAATAGCAAAGCAATTCCTCCAAATAGTAATAAGGTAACCGAGTGACCAAACGCCCATTGTGATGCTGTAAACACTGTTACAAAAGATACTTTTTTTTTCTTGATAGCATTTTCTGCTGCCAAGACAGAAACCGCAGACATATGATCAGGTTCAAAAGAATGTAATATTCCGGCAATTAGCGGACGGGCAAGGTTCATGATATTCATAAAGTACGGGCTATATGGTGACCATCATTATTGAGTAAATACAAGTGCAGCTCCACATTTGGTGCTATTTTCTGACAATAATAATGACATCGTTCTAGTAATTTTTGATAAAATTTTTCCTGATCAGTAAAAGTAAAAATTTCTTTGAGACGCCCAGCCATATTTAATGCTAAAACTTTGTAGGCAATATCCTCAGGATATCCAGCTTCTATAGCTAGTTGATAAATAAATTTTTTATCCCAGGTCGTTTTTCCACTATGTGTATTGGTATTACCTTGCGCCAGTTTTGCCGCTTTACCGAGCATAATGCCCATAGCTACTTTGGTAATCTGCGGAGATTGATGAATTTTTTCAAAAGTTTCCTGTATCCAATTACCATAATGTACACAAGCAATATCATCTATTTCAGGGAATAAAGCCTTTAACATTTTTTCACTACGCGCACCAGAATTAATTAATAGTTCAGTTTTTCCATTAGCAATCGCCACATCAATTCCTTGCTCTATACTGGCGATATATGATGCAGCAGAAAAAGGAGTGACAATTCCTGTGGTTCCCAATATCGAAATTCCGTGTAAAATTCCCAGGCGGCTGTTTAAGGTTCGTTTTGCCAGTTGCTCACCATTTTTCACAGATATGGTTATGGTAACCCCATTCTTTTCTAGTTTGTGATCAGACAGTATTTTTTTACAAACGGCAGCCATCATTGCTCTGGGGACAGGGTTAATGGCAGGTTCTCCCACAGGAATTTCTAATCCAGGAAGTGTTACCAGCCCTACACCGTTTCCTCTTTTAAAAAGAATAGCTCCGGTAGTAGTAAGCGATACAGTTGCAGAGATTTCTGCCTGATGTGTTACATCAGGATCATCTCCAGCATCTTTTATGGTGGCATATGTAGTATCTTTGGTAGTGAGCGAAATCAGTTTTGTTCGAAATGTAACTATTTTCCCAATAGGGAGTTGTATTTGTGTTTCTTTAATTTCTTGTTGCATGATTAAACTGAGTAACGCAGCCTTAGTACAGGCAGTTGCACAAGCTCCTGTGGTATAGCCTCTGCGCAGTGGTGTATTGGGTATGTCTTGTAGTTCCCTCAAAGATTCACCTTTTGGTTTATAGTTTGTTTTTTAACATAACAGCCTGAGCTCGATTAATCCCAAATATATTAGTTTGAGTGAAATTCTGATAAGAATTTTGCGTCAAAAACGAGCGTTTTGAGTTTGAAAACCAATGCTCGATACATTTTCCCTTCGCCAAAGCACTCAAATTGACGATTTTTTCTTCTACATTACGAATCAAAAACTCAGGTTAATAATTACTTTTTGGGGCGTTACCTTACAGGTCGGGCTATCCATTACAACTCCTCACATTAGCTCACTTCGCCAAGCTCAGGAGTTAATATTGCGGGGTTTTCATTACTATCCCTAACGCAAAAATCAGCGGTAAAAAAGAGTTGCAGACTCCATTCGAAATATAATATATTCTATAGCGTTTTTAGCACATCTCTTTCCAGGTCAATTCTACCTCCTTCATATCCACAAACTCCAATACGCGGAGAATTCACAATGGGGATAGAAGCATACTCTTCAAAATCAGCACAGCTTTCTGAATGTTCCTCGGCACATTTTTCACAAAACATAGCCTCCTCTTCATAGCTGCATTGTGTACAGGTCTGATTAGCTGGTTCTTTAGCACACGAAGTGCAACTCAGCGCTAGAGGTTCATTTCTGGAGAGTAAAACGATAGCTTCCGGTGCCTTTACTTTATATGCTCCAATAACTACAATTTCCAGCTTGGTAGTACTCCCAAAATCATATTCATACATCAATTTTAATCCTTTAGAAAACACGTTTTTAGTTTTTTTACTCATAGGAATCTCTCCTTTGTGATCTTCCATATAGTCTTCATACTCTTTTGTTTTGCCCTGATCCAGTAATTCCTGGACGTCAAAAAAACCAAATCCCATACTTCTTCTTCTTTTTTTGGGATCTGTAAAAGAACTCATATGACCGCAACATTCCAGCCATATATTCCTTAAGAAAGTATCTAAATCATCCATGATTGCTTCTCCATCCATCCATAAAGATAGAAAATATGGAGCTCTTCCCCAGGAAGGATCCATTTCTATTTTTAACAGATATGACAAACCAGGTTTGCCCTGAATCATTTCTGATTCCAAATGTTTTTGCAAATGCCTGTTAATACCGGATTTTGTAAAGATCTTATGGTAAAACACGCATACACCTTTAGGTTTAGGGGATTCTATCATTTTCTTTTGATTATATCAATTAATTCATCTTTTGTTGTTATACAAAGATACCGATTAGAAATTTCTGGCTTTTTAAGAATTACAATCGGAATATGTACAGCGAGTGCCGCTTGTATTTTTTCATCTAATTTGCCGTTCACTCCACTTTCTTTGGTAAAAATCACTTCGGGTCCTATTTTGGCAAAAAGTATCCTTTCTTTGTCTACTGATTGAGGATATCCAAATAGTAAGTGAGTTGTAGGAAAATTTGCTGTTGCAGCAATTGTTCTAGAGGAGTCTCTATCCAGAATACGAAACCAGCTTGGGTGTTTTTTCCAAAAGGATTGTAATTTTATGATCGTCTGTACTCCTGATAAAGCAAGTAAGGACTGGTAGCGGTTTTTATGGAAATTTTCTAAGGCTTCCTCAACACTATTAACATACGAAACAAGCTGGTGTGATATTCTGGGCAAAAATTCTCTTTGAAAACGTATTAAAGGGATTTCTGGAGAAACAGCTGTAATCATCTGATGTAATTGTACAGCAAAAGGATGTGAGGCATTGATGATATGAGTGATGGTGTGTTTGTTGCAGAAAGCGGTTAGTACTACAGGAGTCATCGCACCAAATATCGGAATTCCTTTTCCAGTAAAATCTACCTTGGTTTTGGTAGAATAAAAATATTGAACCGCTAATTCATCCAGTATATCGGCAACAAGTTTACCCTCGGTAGTACCCCCAAAAACAAGTATCATGAAGGTTCAATTATTTTTTCTTTTTTTCTAAAGATATGATGCCATTTATCATCATATAGCCAGGAGCGATTTTTTCGCGCTCCAATAGCTTCTCCGACTACAATCATGACTGTTCTGGTAAGTTTATTTTCTTTGATGATGGTGGTTAGTTCTGATAATTTACCTATCCAGACCTGTTCATCAGGCCAGCTTACCCGATATAATATGGCCAACGGAGTTTCTTCTGGGTAGTATTCCAGAAGTTGTTCCTGTATTTTCTTTGCGATGCCCACACTTAAAAATATACACATGGTAGCTCGCAATTTTGCCATGTCTGCTATTTTCTCGTGTTCTGGCATGGGTGTATTTCCTTCTCCTCTGGTCAGAATGATTGTTTGTGCTACTTCCGGAATTGTAAATTCTGATTTAAGATATGCCGCTGCCGCCTGAAAAGAAGAAATCCCGGGAATGATATAATAATCGTAGCCTTTTTCATCAAAAATGGTCATTTGTTCCTGTATCGCACCATAGATAGAAGGATCACCAGAATGCAGACGAACAATAACTTTTCCTTGTGTGTAGTATTGATCAATAATTGCTATTTGCTCTTCTAAGGTCATAGAAGCAGAATTACGTACCAAAGCTCCTTCTTTTGCCATGTGAGTCAGTGCTTCTGGGACTAAACTTCCTGCATACAAGATACAATCTGCGTTTTCTAAAATATACTGACCTTTTAGCGTTAATAACTCTGGATCTCCTGATCCGGCTCCAACAATTGCGATACTGGCTTTTCTCTCGTATGATGCAACCAAACTTATGGCATACGTAAATTTCTTAGCCGAGGGAGTCACCATTTTGGTTTTTTCTGCAATCCAGAAGGACTGACCTGCAAGTAGAGCTGCCGCTGCTTCAGAGACCCCAAATACACCAACTTTATTTCTCACTACTTCTGATGGATTTGCTACAGTAATCGTATTCAGTTCATCTCCTGTATAGGTGCTAAATGGGATACTATATTTTTCTGAAAAATCCAGATATGCCTGTTCGTCCTTTTTGATGGAAGCAGACCCAATTGCACAAACACTTTCTATTGCGATATTTTCCTGAATTAATGCTGATTCCAATACAGAGATAAATTGTGAAGATTCAATATCTTTTGCGCAGCCACTACCAAGTGCAATACAAGCAGGATAATACGCGATCAGAGGTGTTTTAGTACCCAGAATTTTATAGCCTATGTAGATTAATAAGTCATAGGTATCCACATCACAATCTTCAATACTATAGTATATATCCACAAAATCAGGACAAGTTCTTTCTAAATATTGAGTTCCTTTATCCTTAATGTGTATGATAAGTGCTGTTCGCTTTCTATTGACAAACAACGATATTATCTGATTAATATTTATAGAGTTTTTTACTTTCCAGTTATAGGTTTTTGCAAGTATATCCAATGCCCATAATTCTTGCAAATCACTGGAGGTAGATATAATGGGTTGTGCGGTTAGTATTCTGCTGATTTGTTCTGTAATCATATTGGCTTTACCAATATGACCGCTCAACACAGCTTGTGCATAGTTACCTTGATCATCCACATTAATTACTGCCGGATCAGTAGTTTTATCTTTGATATAAGAAGCAATACTACGTACACAAATACCTAAAGCTCCTATAAAAATCCAGGCATCATATTTATGAAATGAGGAATTCATCAACTCAGTAACCGAATCTATCTGTTTAATATCTTTACTTGCTTCTACAGCTCTGGGCGTGAAAATTTTAGAACGATAAAACTCTTTTTGCAAGGTTTTGGCGATAGATAGCCCCTGATCGGTAAAACAAAGTATGGCAACTTTTATAGTGTGTTCTGACATGTATAGCTTAGTAGAAATTTCATAAAAACTAGTAACAAATATACCAGAAGTTGGCTTGAATTAAACGGTTTTTTATTTGAATTTGCTATAAAAGAAAATTATGATTTTTTTATTCTGAAACGAAGATGAAAAAAGGACTTTTTATTCCAGTAAATTCAAAGGATAATTACTATACTATCCTTAGATGAAATCGATGTACTATACTGAATCAAATCATATTTAATTTCGACCTATGAAACAAAGAGAAATGATGATAGCAGGTCATTTTATTTTGAGAAATGCTATTACCTATGATTCTTCATACTTTTCGCTTTTAGCAAAGTAATTGGATTATGATGATCCAACAGGATGGTAGATTCTTCTGTGATTTCATATCCAATGTTAGCGCAACCTTCCTTAAATAAACGAACTGATTTTTCTTTTACAGCATTGATCACAATAGTTGTTTCAGGCAATAAAAAAGGTAGAATTCTAGCGCATAGTTCTACTAATCGACCTCCATGTCCGCCAATAAAAATAGCAGCTGGTTTTAGATATTGAGACAGATCTTGTTCAAAAAAATCACCCATTACCTTTTGAATCCCCGGAACACCAAAACACTTTTGATTTGCTATAATAATCTCTTTGCATTCGGCTCTTTTTTCGAAAGCAATTATAGTTGCATCAGGATTTTTTAACTTTGCTTCAATACTAATAGATCCTGTGCAAAAACCAATATCCCAAAGTGTATCACAGTTTAATATCTCCAGGAAATGTAATGTTGTTAATCGAATAGGCATTTTGGTAATCATATTTGGTCTGTTGTACAGTCCTTCAAAATCAAGATCTTTTATCCCAAAATCAATAATACGGTGATATTTCTTTTTTAGGATCAGACAATTTAAAGGATGAAACTCCATTTTAGAAGCTTCTGGTAATGTCAATTCATAAAATTGCTCCTGAGTCCCTTCTATATCCTCACCAATGAGGATCTCATAATTGGTGTATCCATATTCCAGCATTCGTTGTGCAATAGCTGCGGGAGTTTTTTTAGCATCAGTAAGCACTCCAATCAATTCTTTTTGTTGTATTAAAACAGAGTCGAGAGCATTCCAGTTTCTACCATGAACACTTATTGTGTGTAAATGATTGCTGTTACTATTGGTAGCGGTAGCCAGTAATTGAATTGAGCTAAAATATGATGTTGTGATGATTTCTGCATCAGGATATTTCTGCTTTAATGTATTTGAAAATCCATAAAATAAGGGATTTCCAGAAGCGAAGACGACAATTGACTCATCTGCCTTCTCATAGGATTCAAATACCTGTGACATCGGTGATTGGATTGGAATCCATTGATGCTGTTCTGGAAGATGGTTTTTGACCAATTCATAATGACGATTTCCTCCGCTAAAAATCGTCGTATTAGCAATATATTGCTGCTGCACTTCAGTGAAATTAGGTTTCCTATTTCCGATTCCCAGAATATAAAAAGTCATCGTCTTGCTATTATTAATATCATATTAGAATACAACGATAGTCTATTTTTTAATGATTTATATGTGTCTTTCATTTTTTTGTACAACAACTACAAAAACTCTTCTTACGGTAATTTTAAAGCAAAAATGATATCGACGAACAAAGCTACGAAGTTTGTAATTAAAATTGATCTTTTCTTAGTTTTCGATACACTACAGTAAAGCCTGTATATGAGTACTCATAATTAAAGAGACATCTACCATCTCTAAACTGATAAAGATTTTGTGTAAAAACATTTTGATTTATAGAGAACTCTCATAAAAACAGGACCTCGCTTGTTAGGTATTTGATCAGGTAAATTTTCGGTTTATCTTTTTGAATTAAAGAGTATTAAGTTTATGTTAATAGTGTAAAATTCCCTTATATTTTTCAAGAAAGCAAAAAAAAAATAGTTAACTTATATACCTCTTAATTATCCCGTGAATTTGATTTAATAACTAACTAAATTAATTATGAAAAAAACAGTCTTTAGTATTTTCAAAAAAGCTATTATTTTAATTTTCGTAGGGATTCTTTGCTATTCGTGTGAACAAAAAATCGAGGTTAAGGAAGAAATCGTGTATGCTGAAACAGTGGAACCACAAAGAGCTTCTTATCTCAATTTTCCTACTCCCTTATCTCCGGATACGCCCTGGGATATAGATCCTGTATTAAAGAAACAATTAGATGCTCAAAATAAACCAGCAGAAGTGCAGCGATTATTCGAAATTTTATCGTGGCAGTGGTTTATTGCATTAAATTGGCCAACAGATGATACAGGAAAGCCAAAGTCTAAAATTGAGGATGCTGGCAATCCAAGATGGTTTGAATGGAAAGAAAGCTATGAAGTATTCTTGCCAAACGGACAAAAACCAGCTCCTTGGGGAGTTTTTACGCCTCCCGCTCATTTTCCAAAACCGGATACTTATGCTGGTGAGAAACTTCTATTCAGAACAAACAAGTTTGTAGATTTTGAACATCCGGATATAGAGGATGAGGTGAATCAGGCATTTACGTCTCCGATTTGGGATCAAAATGGTAACATCACACGCTATGAAATTCGTATGAACAAAGTAGAATTTGAGTATGTCGTACAAAATGAATTGTATAACTATGACGGTCAGATCGTTTTTGCTAAGAATCAGGGAAATGTTAAATTTCCGGAAGGGAATCCCAAAAAAGAAGGAGCTATTGAGATAAAAATAGCCTGGAAGATTCTGACTGATACTGATATTGAGTCAAGATATTTTACCACTGATGGATATGTAATTAATGCAGACGGGACATATACCAAAAGAAAAGTAGGAATGGTCGGGATGCATATTTCTTCTAAAACAAAATCTTCTCCGCAGTGGATATGGACCACCTATGAGCAGGTAGACAATCTCGAAGTAAATCTATTAGATACCATTGACGGGAAACCGCTTCGTCCTTCCTATAATGATCCTAACTGTGCAATCTGCCCGATTAATGTGTTGCCAGATACTATTATTTCTGCTACAAATCCTAAAATTAAAACACAAATACAACGTGTGATCCCAATTTCTGGAGCTACAGAAGAGTTGAATGCTAACGTACAATCATTATTAAAAGCAGCAAAATCTAAATTGCAATATTATCAACAAATAGGAACGCAATGGCCTACAGCTCCAGAAGCACCTCCATATACACTAAAGGATACTACAACTTATACACTACCACAATCTGTAACGAATAAATCAGGTGGAAATCCAACGCCGACATATTTGACAAATATGATAATGGAAACCTATTTTCAGGGAGGTACAATCACGGGGAGTTCAGACAAAATATTGCAAAGTTTTACACGAGATGGCAAGATACAATATCAGGATACGTTGGACAGTTACAATGTCTATATCGCTAATGAACCTGCTTATTTTCAGATGAATAATTTCCCGATGGGTACGGATACAAAAAATACCCAACAAGTAATCTTTGGCACCGAAAGCTGTATTTCATGTCATTTCTCTTCATCAATAGCTACTGGATTTACCGAAAATAATGGAATAAAAACTCCTGTGTTTGGTTTACCTACTTCAGCAGATTTTAGCTGGTTATTAAATCAGAAAGCTAGTTTCAAAAAAACAAATTAACCACCATAAATATAGTATATGTCACAATTTAATTTTATTCAAGTAAATGAATTTCAGCCAAATGTAGATGGATGGAATCAGATAGGCGCTGTTTCCTATCAAAAAATAGACAACAAAAATCTGCTATTTACCAATGAAGAAGGATACCAAATAAAGATTTCGTTCTTATCTTCTACAGCATTACGTGTGCGTTTTAACCCTGTAGTCAATCCTGACTATAGCAATAATAACTCATATGCAGTAGTAGATAGAGCCTTAGGTCCTGTTACACCAGTAATTACTGAATTACCTGATCAGGGAGGAACACTGCACGTTAATACAGGAGATCTGGATGTTTATATAGGGTTAAATCCTTATGGAATTTCTGTTCAGAAAAATGGAAAGGTAATCACCGAAGATACTTATAGTAAAAATATTGTTTTTAGTAATGAAGCCGTTGCCAACCTCAAAAAATCTCCGGATAATGAAAGTTATTTTGGATTTGGAGAAAAAGCAGGATCTGTACTCGATAAGAAAAAGTATACCATGACTTTTTTCAATTATGACAACTTTACGTACAATGATATTGCAGAAGACGGTAGCAAAGTAGTTCCTGAAAATAATGAAGGAGGTCCATTAAATCCCAGCGGACCTCTATACAATTCTATGCCTTATACATTAGCGCTGGGAAAAGGTGAAGACAGCATAGAATATGCTTACGGAATCTATTTTGACAATGTTGCTCAATCGTATTTTAATATGGGGTCTAATGATTATTCAAACATGGACGGCAAATACTATTTTGGAGCCTTGTACGGAGAATTGGATTATTATATTATGGTGGGGGATCAAAATGATGGTAGTCAAAATATCATCGCAAGTGTTATTCAGCAATATTCTAAATTAACAGGTGCTTCTGCCATGCCTCCTATGTATGCTTTAGGATACCAACAAGGATGTTATGGATATTATGATCGTACTATTTTACAAAATATAGCCAATGAATATCGTAAAAATAATATTCCGATTGATGGATTACATATTGATGTAGATTTTCAGAATAATTATAGAACTTTTACGAATAGCGAAGTAAAATTTCCAAATGTCAAGGAGATGTTTGATGAATTGCATGAACAAGGATTTAAGTGCAGTACCAATATTACCGGTATTATAACAGCCAACCCATATGATGAAAACGGAAATACAGATACGCCATATCCTACAAGAGATAATTTAGTGAACCTAAACCCCGATAATGCAATGCAATCTACTTATAAAGATGGAGCATTAGAGGCTTTTATTTTTAACACAAGGTATCAGGATGGGGAAAGTCCTGATATTTTTATGGCAAATGAAAGTTATGGTGATAACAATGGTTTTAATCCATATCAAAAGAATTATCCATCACCAGGATATCCAGAGGGAAATAATTCTTTGGGGACTTATGGTTTTTATTCTGATCTGGGACAACCTGATGTACAGGAATATTGGGGGAAACAGTATGATTATTTGTTAAAACAGGGATTGGATATGATCTGGCAGGATATGACATGTCCGGCAGTCGTACAGAATGTAGATAACGGAAATCCAGATAAGACACTCCCACTGGATTTGATGATGTATGATAAGGTAAGTGAAGCATATCAACCTAATGCCAAGATACACAATTCATTTTCTCTTAATTTGGTACAAGCAACGTATAACGGGCTTACAGCACTCAAAGAAAGCGATGAATATAAAGGGCTCTACAATTATAAAAAACGAAATTTTATTATTTCTCGTGGAGGATTTGCAGGGGTACATCGATATGCTGGAATCTGGACAGGTGATTCTGCTTCTAGCTGGGATTTCCTGAAAATTAATATTCCTGAGGTGCTTAATATTGGATTAAGTGGATTGCCTATCTCCGGATGTGATATTGGTGGTTTTGCAAATGGATCAGGTAGTGTAGGGCAAGGAGTGACAGAGTATGAGTTGTTTACAAGATGGATGACCGCAGGAGCGTTCTTGCCCTGGTATAGAAATCATTATGATGGGTATACAAAAGCTTTTCAGGAACCTTTTAAGTATGGAGAACCTGTACCCAGTAACTGTAGAAAGTATATCGAAATACGGTATCAGCTATTACAACTTTTCTATGATTGTATGTATGAGAATACGCAAAGCGGAATGCCTATTGCCAGAGCTTTATTTCTCAATGAATTAGAAGATATTAATGTATTCTCTTATGCGGATCAACAATTTTTTATTGGTAAAGATCTTATGGTAGCACCTGTTACAGACCAAAACTGGGACAAAGAAGTATACTTGCCTAAAAACTATAAATGGTTTGTGTTTGATATTGATGGAGGTGCATTGCCGCAACCAACAGATGGTGGACAGGCATATAACTGGTATGTACCTTTAGATTTAGTACCTATCTATATTCGTGAAGGTGCAATTATTCCCGTACGTCAATTAGAGCAGTATGTTGGGCAGTTATCAAAAAACTATCTGAATTTCTTTATCTATCCGGGTAAAAACAGTGATTATCAATTATACCTGGACGATAAAATAAGTACACATGCAGAAGAAGAGGAAGCATATCGAACGACTTTTATTACTGCCAAGAATACAGATAGTGGGAAAGATGTGACTTTTACCAGAACACACGATCACTTTACTCCTGCAGAAGCCTATTTTTATGTTTCATTTCTGGGAGTTATTAATGCCGGAGCTGGCATTAGTGTAAATGGAAAACAACTAAAAATTGTCGATCAAGATGTAATAGCGCAATCAAAAAGCAATGCATACTATTATGATGAGACAAATCAAAAAATTGTAGTAAAAGTATTTGATAAAGCAATAAAAATTACAATTGCTATAGACTACTTATTTCAATATAATTTCGAAAATAATAAAGCTTTGGAAGTAGCAACTGTCTAATACGATTTGTGATTAAAAAATTCGTATAAATTCATTGAATTATTTTTTCTTTATGCAAGGCAAAAAAATCAAGCATAGCTTATAGCTACGGTTTATTTTTTAAACGAAGTAGAAAGGAAAAAGAAACGATGAATATGCGAAATTTTTAGTTATAAATCGTATAATAATTTTTTTGATAAAATTTACCTCTGTATTATATAATAATGCAGAGGTGATTTTTTTTAGAATTCAGAATGTATTGAATTATATTTTAGCTTCATCTAATGTAAAAGCCGCATTTACAATGGCAGCAGCAAAATTACTTCCTCCTCGCTTTTCGGTAATTAAGGCATAGGGAATATGCGTGATTGTTTTTAACCTTTCCTTAGATTCGATTACATTGATAAACCCTACCGGCGCTCCGATAACTCCAGCAGGAGCTAATATTCCCTCGTGGATTTGATCCGTAATCTCAATGAGTGCTGTTGGCGCATTGCCAATGACAAATAGCGCTTTTGGATATTTTTTTGCAGCTAGCTTGATCCCTGCCTGTGTTCTTGTTAGTTTTTCTTCTTCCGCCATTTTTAAGGCTTCCGGATCATTTAACAAACAGATAACCTGGTTTTTATGTCTGGTAGTAAACGCTTTTGTAATTCCGGATTGTACCATGGTAACATCTGTAACAATTGTTCCTCCTGCCTGGAGATATTCATGCCAAATTGAAATTGCTTTTTCAGAGGTTTTGAGATACTTAATATATTCAAAATCTCCAGAAGTGTGTATACATCGTATGGCTGCCCAAAGTGCGTCTTTTTCTAAGGTGTTTTTCGGGATGTTATTTATGATCTCAACAAAGCTGGCTTCTTGTATTTCTGGCCCGGTTTCTGGTTTTCTGTTTAAATAGCCTCTCGGAGTAATTACATAATTTTGATATGTAAAGGTTTGACTATTACCAATTAAAACGACACAAAACATATCTACATCAGTAACATCAAAATCACCTAATGTTGTGATCTTGATTTCTTCTTCTGTTCTTCCTAATTGTTTACAGATTGCAACTGGTGTTGTGGCTTCTCGGTATTGTAAAAATACATTTTTTAAGGCTTGTAACTGCCAGTATCTTTTTTTACTTCTGGGATTATATAGACCGGTAACAAAATCTCCCATGGCTGCTGCATGAATGCGTTTCTCGATGGTTGTCCATGGAGTCATGAGATCAGACAGAGAAATACAGCAAAAATCATGGCCTAGAATAGCTCCTAATTTGCTTCCGGCAGTAATAAAAGCAGAAATTCCTGGTACCGTTTCTACAGGAATTTCCAGTTTTTGCTCTGCTACTTTTTGGTATACGATAGATGCCATAGCATATATACTGGCATCTCCAGATCCAATGACAACTACACGTTCTCCTTCTAATGCGTGTTTTATGGCAATATCAGCTCTCTTTTCTTCTTCGCTTAACTCTTTTCCGATACATACAGCATCTGCGCGAATCAGGTGCTGTATGAATTGAAAATAATAGTGATATCCAATGACCACAGTCGCTTCAGAAATTGCTTGTGTAGCCATAGGCGTGATATAGTCTGAATGTCCAGGGCCCAGCCCAACAACTTTGATCATTTTGATTTTTTGATTATTAATAAGGAGAAATAAGGAATCTCTCTTTTTGTTACAGCTGCTAAGTCTGTTGTTATATATTCCTGGTTGGTTCCTAAGCGTTCGCAATAGTAATATTCCCAATCTTTTCCTGCTAATTCTGATTGAAATTCACGCCATCCAGCTCGTATTTTCATGAGGACAACAGTATCAAAATCTAAAAGATACCGGGTAATTTCTTCAATATTCTTTGCCCTTGGAATGATAGCGATTTTATCATTCAATAAGCCTAACGGTTCCTTATGCAGTGCCGCTCCCAGGGAAAAAGAATTGATGCCGGGAATTAGAGATACAGGTAGTTGTAAGTTTTGAAGCTTATTTAATAAATAAGAAAAAGAGGCATATAAACTAATATCACCTTCACAAACAACGGCTATTTTTTTACCCAAAAGATATGCTTCTCTAATTTCTATGGCAGTAGATTTATAGATTTCTGAAGCTTGTTTTCTATCACTTGACATTTTTAGAAAAAAGCCTTTTAGCTCTTTGTTTTCTAAACCGTGATATTCTAATAGCGGGTATACATAGCTTTTTTTCACACCGTCAGTAATAGATCCGGGATAAAAAATAAGGTCAGCTTCTTTTAATAACCGTAATGCTTTTAAGGTAAGTAACTCAGGATCTCCTGGTCCCAGAGCGATACCATAGATAGTTTGCAAAATTATTCTGTTTTTTTCTTTTTTCGCTTATATAAGAAAAGTTGCCATTTTTCTTCTGCCACTCCTGCTTTGTCCATTTCTGCTCTCGCCATCGTAAAGAATAAATCTGATAACCTGTTGATATAAGCAACTACATATTTTTCTACAGATGCCGGGTCTTCATGCATTAAGGTTACCAATCTACGTTCTCCTCTTCTGATCTGTGTGCGGCATACGTGGCACAAGGCAGAGATTTCATTACCTCCAGGGAGTAAAAAATAATCTGATGGCGAACTTATCTGAGCTTCCATTTCATCCATCCATTGTTCGCAAAAATCAGCTCCATCTATAGGTTTTGGATTGGGGTTTTCTTTTTTAGAATCAGAAGGTCTTGCCAGATGAGACATCATATCCATTAAATCTTTTTGGATTTTATGGAGATTTGATTGCCATTCATGATCATTGTTTAGTTTTGATCTTAGTAACCCTATAGTAGAATTGGCTTCATCCAATGCTCCATTACATTCAATCCGGGCAGAATCTTTAAATTCTCTTTTGCCTCCAAAAACACCCGTCATACCGGTATCTCCTTTTCTTGTATATATCTTCATCCGTATTTTTTATTGCTTTAATTCAATCATCAGCTGCAATTCACTATTATTTATATTGTAAATTGAATCAACAGATTTTCTGATCCATTTCATTGCACTAAGCCTCTGCAGTTGCTAGTAGCTTTTCTTCTATAGCTTTCTTCAATGTATCTTCTATAATTTGCTCTCCTATGATCACTAAACGTGTCGCTTTTGGTTCTCCATCTGACCATTTCCTGTCAAAATAATTTTCAAATCTATCAGCTACTCCCTGGACAATCATGCGCATGGGTTTTCCGGGGACGTGAATAATTCCTTTGATTCTATAGATATGATGTTCTTTTACCAGCGATTTTAGTGTATTGATTAATAATTCGGGGGTATGTGGAGTAGTTATTTCTATTACAATAGAATTGATAGTTTCATCGTGACTATGATCATGACTATGATGGTGATCGCCATGATGGTGTTCTTCGTGATGCGAGTGCTTACTGTCTACGTGATCTTCGGCTTTGGCATCAATACCCAGGAGTACTTCTACAGGTATATTTCCTTTTACAGCGGAGATTAGTTTTATAGTACTCCCTACACGATTCTGAATGATATTTTGTACCTGCGTATACTGTTCTTCGTTGATTAGATCAGACTTGGTCATTACAATTAAATCTGCACAGGATAACTGATCTTCAAATAATTCTTCAATTGAAGATTCATGGTCTAAATTTTCATCATCTAATCGTTGTGATTGTATCTTATCGCGGTCACAAATTTCTCCGGTCGCTTGTCCTACACAGTCTACGACTGTAATGACAGCATCTACCGTAATTTGAGGTTTTAGATCAGGCCAGTTAAACGCTTTTAATAAGGGTTTTGGTAGTGCTAAGCCTGATGTCTCTATGATAATATGGTCAATATCCTGTTTGCGCTCCATTAATTGAAGCATTGTAGGTAGAAACTCTTCCTGAACGGTACAGCATAGACATCCATTACTTAATTCTAGGATATTTTCTTCTTCACAACCACAATCATTCCCTTTTAGAATCTCGCCGTCCATTCCTAATTCTCCAAATTCGTTCACTATAATTGCGAGTCGTCTACCATTTGCATTTTTAGCAATTTTATGTATCAACGTCGTTTTTCCTGATCCCAGAAAGCCTGTAATGATAGTTACGGGTATTTTTTGTGTATGTAAAGCCATAAATTTTTATTAAAATGATTCCTAAACAAAACTATTTATTCTAATTTAAAGGAAAAAGGAAATTCTGATTTGTTTATGATACTTGTGGCGGGATACGCGTTTGTGTCTTTTTTTAATCTGATAATCAGAAGTGTACAGGATGTGAGGTATTATCTAAACTCGATTACTAATATAGAATATTAAAACTATCAATTTGGGTCCTTTGACGAAGGGAAAGTGCACAGAGAATAGGTTTTTAAACCCGAAACGCCTGTTCTTGATGTGAAATTCTTACTCGATAATCGAGATTTGAATGCTCCGAGGCTTGCCTCGAAATCGAACTATTTTTTCTAATAAATGTCTCGTGGACCTGCCCCGAGATAGTTTATCAAAATTTGAAATTGATGTGCCTAGGGTTACGCTAGACTCAGACATATAACAAATCATTTACAAAGATTTTGTCAAAAATGAAAAATGTATACGTTTTTGGGAAATATAAACAGTTGAATCATTTTTATTTTAGGGTACATTGAGGGGGCAAATAATTATAAAAATAAGAAAATGAATATGGGGAATTTAATTATTAGAATAGGATTTGGACTCCTATTTGTTTGGGGCGGAATAGAAAAATTTATAGAAGGGTTTTTAGGAGGAGTGGGTCTTCAAAATATGGCAGATTTTTTAAATGGTAGCGGTCTTGCGTTTTTGGGAGATTCTGTAGTTTATTTACTGGGAGTGGTACTGGCTGCTCTGGAATTGATCGCAGGGATATTAGTGTTAATTGACAAGAAAACTTTTTATGCATATGGATTTCTTGCTTTTATTATGCTACTGGCGCTTTTACTTGTTCATATTCCCTCTGGCAACTGGATGAATATTATGATCCATATTACCCTGTTTACAACTTTGATAGGGTTGGCGATAGATATAAGAGGAAAGAATCAGGAATAAAAGTTATTCAAATAGTTGTAGAGATATATCTTGTAATACTACCTTATTAATAGTTAGGTCATACGATTTATAACTAAAAATTTCGCATATTCATCGTTTCTTTTTCCTTACTACTTCGTTTAAAAAATAAACCGTAGCTATAGCTATGCTTGATTTTTTTGCCTTGCATAAAGAAAAAATAATTCAATGAATTTATACGAATTTTTTAATCACAAATCGTATCAATTAGTTCGTGTTTTCATTTTATAAAAACGTGTTTTATGGATAGTTTGGTGTCTGAAAATGAAATTAAATGATGCTTCTATATAATGACTTGAAGGTATGCTATGTTACGCGGTGTAAAATCATTTTTGAATATATTTTTATAACTACTTTGTTAAAACGGGGAATTTTACGTTGCGTAAGATTAAAAATTTAAAGAAATAAAAAAAGCCAGTTAGCTAGTAACATTTCGCATTGTTTTGACATTCACTTATAATATAACTTTTTATTATAACTGTAAAAAATCAATACAATGAGGGCTTTCTGCTGTTTAATCTTACTTATTTCTGTTCTATCTTGTAGTCAAAAAAGCACGAAAGAGATTGATAATAAGAAAAAATATTTCTCTCGTGTAACAGAAAGAATAAGTATCCATAGAAAAGATGCTAATACGCTCAATGCAAAGGGCGATATTGAAAATGAAGAAAAACAGTATGACTCTATCAGAAACCTGATAAAAGGAGCATATGTAAATGATTATACATTCTATGATATTGATAGTAACGAATATTCCCTAAAAAACAGAGAGAAACCAATATTATTATTAGCAACAGCTAGTTGGTGTAAGCCATGTATCAGTGAGATCCCTGCTCTGAATAAGATTAGTAAAGAATATTCTGATAAAATTGATATCGTACTCTTGTTTTGGGATGAAAGCAATAAACTAAAAAAAATAGTGAGTCGATACGATAAAAATATAGTTTTGATACCTTCTACCAAAGAAGCAAAGAATGGATATGAATTGAATATTTCGGGATTTAGTCATATTTTAGGTTTTCCAACAAGGTATTTGGTGAATAAAAACAAGAAAATAATCAATTATTATACTGGTGGTTATGTGCCTTACGCAAAGTTTACTAATCAAAATGGAGAGGAAACTTTTTTTACAGAAGAAGAGGTTTTTATCAAAAACTATTCTAAGCTAAAAGAAGAAGTGAATGAGCTATTGTCGCCTCATAGCTGATATTTGGTTAATAGAGTGTTATTGGATGACCAATGATGGTCTTAGGATTATTCTAATTCAGCTTACTAGCTGAGATTGTTAATGTAGAAGATTAAAAACAGTCAATATTAATGTTTTGTCTTTACTCGATAATCGAGATTTAAATGCTTCGAGGCTTGCCTCGAAATCAACTTGTTTTTTTCAATAAATGCCTTGTGGGCTTGCCTTGAGGTAGTTTACGAAGGAAAATTATATCGAGAATAGGTTTTTAAACCCAAAATGCCTATCAGAATTTCATTAAAACCAAAGTGCTCGGGATTAGTGGATAGGTTACTAACCTATTAAAAAATAGTTATCAATCAGCATACATATTATGAACTCATCTTGACTAATGCTTTGCCCTACAAAATTCACGTTTTGCACGCTAATTTTGTTGATTTTTTAACCGTATGGCTGTGCTGAAAAAAAACTACTTCATTATAGTACAAAAGCCAAATTTTCCGGTTGAAAACCACTACTCAACATGAGTTCTATATATAAAACCAAATAAAAATTATCAACATGACAAGAAGTAAATATATCGCTAATAAATTACGGGAAGTATTGCTAAATGGTCATTGGATCGCTAATACAAATTATAAAGAGCAAATAGAAAACCTGACCTGGCAACAAGCTGCTTATAAAATTAAAGACCTGAATACGATTGCATTACTTACCTATCATGTTGACTATTATATAGCTGGTCTTATAGAAGTTTGCAAAGGTGGATCACTAGAAATTCGTGACAAGTACAGTTTTGACTTATCCCCAATCCGATCAGAAACGGATTGGAGGAATTTGGTTGAGAAATTTTTATCAAATGCGGAGGAATTTGCTTCTATTGTAGAAAACATGGAGGATCAAAAATTAGATGATGTATTTGTAGATACAAAATATGGCACATACCTGCGTAATATTGAAGGTATACTCGAGCATAGTTACTATCATCTTGGGCAAATTTCTTTAATCAGAAAACTGATTGTAAAAGATAAGGTATGAACGCATACACCTTGACCAACATTACTGGGAATATAAATCAGAGGTTTATAATAACAACAAAGGCTTGCTGCATCCCTGTAATTGTCACCAGGACATAATGACACCTTCCTGCACTGATGTACCTGCAATCTTGCCAAAAAAACCTTGTTGCAAACTATGGAAGGGTTTTGCTCTGGTAATTTTAGAAAAAAAGAGGATGAATGGTATATGACATCGCTATGCAGCTTCTTTTATTTTGAAAATATAAGTGAAGAGAAGCAAACTTTAAGGAATCATGCCAAAATAGGGTTCTGTAATAGCTACAGATTCTTTTTTTTAAATAATACTGAAGAAAAAAGATAGCTTTATTAGGAAGGCTTATCTATTTCTGATTTAAAATATGAGTTGGTACAATTCAACTTACCTTAAGGAAGAGAGTCATTCGTCTACAGTTCTCTACTACTTATCTAAATCTCATAATTTCTTAAAAAAAGTTATGCCATCTTTGTAAGGAAGAACAATGACAAACGTCAAATTAAAAAAACAATAAGAAATCAATAGATTTTTTAACGCTCAGGTTAGATATTTATTCATAAACATATCACTGTCTATTACATATAATTTTATATAGACAGTTTTACCCCGGAGCAGGCTTAACAAGTATCGTCATATTTAAAAGAAAAGGGTTCATCAGTATCGATGAGCCCTTTTTATGTTTATGAATAATTTGAAGCATTTGGTTACATATTTGCTACTAACCAATCTCCTATTTCACTTGTTTTATAAGCTTTTTCCTCTCCTGCAAGATCTTCGGTCACTATGCCTTCTTGTAAAGATCTATCCACCACTGCTCTAATGGCCTTTGCTTCTTCAGGAAGGTTGAAAGCAGTTTCAAACATCATCGCCGCAGAAAGAACTGTTGCTAATGGATTGGCTATATCTTTTCCTGCTGCTTGCGGATATGATCCATGTATGGGCTCAAACAAAGATGTTTTTTCTCCGAGAGAAGCAGAGGGCATTAATCCCATAGATCCGGAGATTACTGAAGCCTCATCTGTAAGGATATCCCCAAAAAGATTTTCTGTAATGAGTACATCATAAGAATTAGGCCACTGTACCAATCGCATTGCCACAGCATCGACAAATTCATAGCTTACTTCAACTTCTGGATAGTCTTTTTCCATAGCTTGTACAGTTTCTCTCCATAAACGGGAAGATTCTAATACATTTGCCTTATCTACACAACATAATTTTTTGCTGCGTGACATGGCCATCTCAAATCCTTTTTTTGCCAAACGTGTAACTTCTGCTCTGGTATATGTACAGGTGTCATATGCTGTATTACCATTATCTTCTCTACCTCTTTTTCCAAAATAGATACCGCTGGTCAATTCTCGCAAGAATACTAAATCTGTTCCTTCTATTCGCTCTTGTTTTAAAGGAGATTTGTCTATTAATGACGGAAAAGTAAAGGTGGGACGTACATTGGCAAATAATCCTAATTTCTGTCGCATTTTTAAAAGTCCTTGCTCCGGACGTACCTTTGCGGAAGGATCATTGTCAAATCTTGGATGACCTATGGCTCCAAATAATACGGCATCTGCCTGTACACAAATCTCATGAGTCTCATCAGGGTAGGGCTCTCCTACTGCATCGATAGCCGCAGCACCTGTTAATGCAGAGGTCCATTTTATCTGGTGATTATATTTTTGTGCGATGGCATCACAAACTTTTACTGCCTGATCAATAACTTCGGGTCCGATCCCGTCTCCTGGTAACAGCGCTATGTTTAATTCCATTATACTATATGTTCTAAAATTATATTTATTTTATTGTTTTGTCTTTACTCGATAATCGAGATTTAAATGCTACGAGATAGTTTACTGTCAACGTTTGTAAGAATTTATAGGGAACTACCTTTGGCATACTCAGACAAATGATTTGATTGTTTTATTTTATTTTTTAAAAGATTACCAAAACTCATAAATTGATTACAGTTCAATGATATTGAGCATTTTTTCTGTTGCTTTGATTGCAGAAACGGTTTGATCAGAATCTAATCCTCTGGTTACAAATTCTTTTGTTTCTGTTTTCCAGGTGATTACTGTTTCACACAAGGCATCAGAGGTGCTTCCCGGAGGGATCCTAACGGCATAATCAATGAGCTTAGGAAGTACCTTGTTTTTCTGATCGTATACTTTTACAAGGGCTTTTATAAATGCATCATACTGCCCATCTCCTTGCGAATGTTGCTCAATAACCTCATCATCTATTTTTATAGCAACGGTGGCAGAAGGTTTTAGCCCTTTTGCGTGATTTAGTGAATATGACTTTATTTTTATCTTATCCTTATATAGTTTACTATCTAAAACATCAGAAATAATATATGGTAAATCATCTTGGGTAACGACTTCTTTTTTGTCACCTAATTTGATTATTTCCTGTGTAACTTTCTTAATATCTTCTGGGCTTAATTTTAATCCCAGTTCCTGAAGATTTTTCTCAATATTTGCTTTTCCTGAAGTTTTTCCTAATGCATATTTACGTTTTCTGCCAAAACGTTCTGGCATCAGGTCATTAAAATAAAGATTGTGTTTATTATCTCCATCTGCGTGAATGCCTGCCGTCTGTGTAAATACATTATCGCCTACCACTGGTTTGTTGGCAGGGATTTTGAATCCGGAGAAGGTTTCTACCAGTTTACTCACTTTGTAGAGTGCTGGTTCTTTTACATTAATATGGACTTCTGGAACATAGTCATTAATAACGGCAACTACACTCGCCAGTGGAGCATTCCCTGCTCGCTCTCCCATCCCGTTCATCGTTAAGTGCAGTCCGTTTACTCCTGCTTTTATGCCTTCTAATACATTGGCAACTCCCAGATCATAATCGTTATGAGCATGAAAATCAAAATGTACGTCGGGATATTTATTTCTTAATGCAGATAGGTATGTATATGTTTCGGAAGGTATGAGTACTCCCAAGGTATCTGGGAGTAATATTCTTTGTACCTTTTGCGTTGTGAGAAAATCAAGAAACTGGTACACATATTCTGATGAGTTACGCATTCCGTTACTCCAGTCTTCGAGATATATATTGGTAGTGATGCCTTCTTTTTTTGCCTGATCAAAATTCTCTGCGATGTCTGCAAAATGTTGCTCCGGAGTTTTTCTTAATTGATAGGTAAGGTGGTTCAAAGATCCTTTTGTCAAGAGATTTTGTACTTTTGCACCTGCTTCCTGCATCCATTGCAACGACCTTCCTCCATCTACAAAGGTGAGGATTTCTATACGATCGAGATATCCATTTTTATTTGCCCAATCAATAATGTTTTTAACAGCTTCGAATTCGCCTTCTGATACTCTGGCAGATGCTACCTCGATACGATCTACTCCAAGTTCTTCGATAAGAAGGCGTGCGATCGTTAGTTTTTCTGATGCAGAAAAGGATATCCCAGAGGTCTGTTCACCATCTCTCAGAGTCGTATCCATGATTTCTAATGATCGTTTGTTCATAGTATATGTTTTGCGTTAGGGATAGCAGCGGCATCCTTTTTTGTCATCTTTTGGATTAGTTATGGGATGACAAAAAAGATATAGCGGATAGCCCGCTCGAACGCCCAAATTATTTAGAACGGTCGTTCTGCTGCAAATTCCTCAATTTCGGATTTCATTTTTGTTAGATAATCGATATCATCATAGCCATTGAGCATATTCTCTTTCTTATAACTATTGATATCAAAGGATTCTGTGTCTCCAGTAGATTTTAATGTAATGGTTTGATTTTGCAGATTTACTTCGATTTCTGTTGCAGGCTCTTTTTCTATTTCGTGGAATATCTTTTCTAGAAATTCTGGACTTACCTGCACTGGCAAAACGCCAATATTTAGGCAATTACCTCTAAAAATATCTGCAAAGAAACTAGATACTACACATCTGAAACCATAGTCATACACTGCCCAGGCGGCGTGTTCACGGGAGGATCCTGATCCAAAGTTTTTACCTCCGACAAGGATTTTACCACTGTAGATAGGGTTGTTTAATACAAAATCTTGTTTTGGAGTATCATCAGAATTGTATCTCCAGTCTCTAAAAAGGTTATCTCCAAATCCTTTGCGCTCTGTTGCTTTGAGAAAACGTGCAGGAATAATCTGATCTGTGTCTACATTTTCTATAGATAATGGTACTGCGGTAGAGGTTAGTATATTGAATTTATCGTATGCCATTTTTTCTTTTTTTAATAATTACTGTTGGTAAATACCAGCGATAGTTACACTAAGAGTGTTCTTGGATCTGTTACTACTCCTGTCACTGCCGTTGCTGCTGCAACCAGTGGGCTGGCAAGTAGTGTTCTGGATCCGGGTCCTTGTCGTCCTTCAAAATTTCTATTTGAGGTACTTACTGCCAGTTTTCCTGGGGGTATCTTATCAGCATTCATTGCCAGACAGGCAGAGCATCCGGGTTCTCTAAGTGTAAATCCGGCTTCTGTAATAATATCTAATATCCCTTCTTTTCTGATCATTCCTTCTACTTCATGTGATCCGGGAACCAGCCACGCGGTAATGTTGTCTGCTTTCTTTTTTCCTTTTACTATAGAGGCAAAGGCTCTGAAATCTTCAATTCTTCCGTTTGTACAACTCCCTAAAAATACATAATCTACTTTTTTGCCGATCATCGCTTCTCCTTCATTAAATTCCATATATCCTAGTGACTTTTTATAGGTGGCAACTCCTCCTTCTATACTTGCGGCTTCTGGTATATTATTGGTGATTCCTATACCCATTCCAGGATTGGTACCGTAGGTAATCATGGGCTCTATTGCTGCTGCATCAAAGGTAAGTTCTTTGTCAAAAACAGCGTCTGCATCGGTACTTAAGGTTTCCCAATACTTCATGGCTTTATCCCAGGCATCACCTTTTGGGGTTAATGATCTCCCTTGTATATAGTCGAATGTTTTCTGATCGGGAGCAATCATTCCTCCACGAGCTCCCATTTCGATACTCAGGTTACAAACGGTCATACGCCCCTCCATTGTCATATCTCTAAACACGTCTCCTGCATATTCTACAAAATATCCTGTCGCTCCAGAAGTTGTTAGTTTTGATATAATATACAATGCTACATCTTTGGGGGTTACTCCAAAACCAAGCTCACCATTTACATTAATGCGCATTTTTTTTGGTTTGGGCTGCATAATACATTGGGTAGATAATACCATTTCTACTTCTGAGGTTCCTATCCCAAATGCAATGGCTCCAAAGGCTCCGTGAGTAGACGTATGGGAATCACCACATACAATGGTCGCTCCAGGAAGTGTAATGCCATTTTCTGGTCCAACGACATGAACAATACCATTTTTTTGATGGCCTAATCCCCAATGAGAAATACCCCATTCTGCGGCATTTTCTTCTAATGCTTTTAGCTGATTGGCTGATAATGGATCATCTACGGGTAAATGTTGATTTATGGTAGGTGTATTATGATCTGCTGTTGCAAAGGTTCGCTCTGGATATAACACGGTATTGTTTCTGCTTTTTATTCCTAAAAAAGCTACCGGGCTGGTAACTTCGTGGATGAAATGTCGATCAATAAAAAACACATCCGGGCCATTTTCTATCTTACGTACTACGTGCGAATCCCACACTTTGTCAAATAATGTCTTACTCATTTTTATGATCTTTACTTCTAAGTTGATGATACATTTGGTATCATGTTATTAAAATGTTAAAAAGGAAACAAATTTACGAGTTACTGTAGATAAGTGCTAATAAAAATATGAAGAAGGGATGAGTTTTGAGTATATTTCAATAATAGCGCAAATTTTAAGTGATTTGATAAAAAATAAGTGTGTTTTAAGAAATTATGTTATTATATAATCAGTATATATTTTATAATCAGTGGTTAAGAAAAAAACTTGTAAAAAGATTATTAAATTTTATGAATTATGCTTTGCAAAGTCAAAAAAGGTCGTATATTTGCCGTCCGCAAGGAAAGATACGTGACTCGTTAGGCTTATTACCTAAAGTTGCAGAACAAGTGAGAAATAAATCTTTATATCGCGGGATAGAGCAGTAGGCAGCTCGTCGGGCTCATAACCCGAAGGTCACAGGTTCGAGTCCTGTTCCCGCTACTTTTAAAAGCTAAAATATTGTTTTTCAATATTTTAGCTTTTGTTTTTTTAGGCTAAAACTACCTAATTCAGCTTTAAAATGAGTGTGACTTTCGCCTTTCCTACCCGAAGGTCACAAATTCTTTTTTTTGTTCTTATTTTTAATGTAAATAATTGATAATAAGAGATTTGGTCTCTATTTAAAGAAAGAATTTGGTTGACATATTTAATATAGGTGGAGGGTATTGGTGGGGGGCATTTTTAATTTTTTATCAAAAAGATGCTTAATTTTTCTTTCCTGGGATATTGATAAAATAAAAGTAAAGAATGCAAAATGTTCGCATTATCGTTGTTAACATTACTTATGGAACCTGTAATTTATCGAATCTTGGGAAGTCAGTTTAAAAATAGTTGTATTAAATTTCGTAGTTTTGTATTAGACTTTTATCCAAATGAATCAAGCGCTACTTACTCGATTATTTAAATCCATTGAGGGAAACAAAAATACTCCTCTGATCAAGATAGCGTACAGTATTATTAGAGCTGAAGAGGAAAAAGGACATTCTAAATTGGCAAATAAACTTAGCGCTATTTTAGAAGGCAATATAGCTAAATCGGAAAAATCAGGAACAAATGGGACTTTTAAAATTGCCAAGCAAGCTGATTTTAAAATTCCTGCCGATAGAAGATATAAGTTACCTCTAGCTACCCATATTGAGCATGACCATTTGAGACATCAAATGATACTTTCTCCAGATGTCGAAAACAAAATCTTAAGAATTGAAAAAGAATATCTTGCAAGAGAAAGATTAGCTCATCACGGATTAAAACCTAGAAAGAAGATTTTACTTTATGGAACGTCTGGATGTGGAAAAAGTATGACTGCAGAAAAAATTGCTTGGGATTTAGGTTTACCTTTTTACAAAGTACGTTTCGATTCAATTATATCTTCGTATTTAGGGGAATCTGCTGCTAACCTTCAAAAGCTTTTTGAAAGCATTAAAGATTATCCTTGTGTATTACTTTTAGATGAATTTGACATCATAGGTAAGCAAAGAGATGTAAAATCTAGTGATGTAGGTGAAATTCACCGTATTGTGAACATTCTATTAGGATTACTCGAAGAGTATGATGGAGAAGGTATATTGATTGCTACAACTAACTTAGAAGATAGTTTAGATAACGCTTTATTTAGAAGGTTTGATGATTTTATTGAGTTACCAAAACCTAATAAGAAAGAAATAGTGAATTTACTAACTACTACTTTTTCTGCTTTAAAGCTTAGTAAATCCATCAATTTAAGTGATTACGCCGAAAGAATGTATGGTCTATCTTATGCTGTGATAGTTAAAATTGCCATTGATGCTGCTAAAAATTCCATTATTAATTCTAATAATGAAATATCACCAGACGATTTATTAAAAGCTCTAGAGGAAAACTTAGCTTTTAATAAATAATACATGGAAAAATTTCCACATTTAAAATTTGTTCAAAAAGTTATAGGAAAACCTCGATTGTATGGAGGTGGAGAAACTAGTGAAAGAACTGCCAAAAATAAAGACAATAGACAAGGGCATAGTAACTTTCTTTTCAACAAGACTGGCAATATTAAAAAAGACTGGAATACAATGCTTTCAGAAAGAAAAGAGCAAGGTTTAGCTCCAATAGATTCTGAGGTAGTTCCTATTTTTTTACAGATAAATCCCGATATATTAACAAGCGACTTTGATCTAAAACAATTTGGTATTGAAATTATTTCTGAGGAAGAAAATGGTTTTATTATTGGGGCATCTCTTGATAAATTACAATCTTTAGAAGAAAAGATTAATGGTTTCATTGAATCCAAACATGGTACCGGCAAAATTGCTGAGTTTTGGGAAATTATTGAAGGGGATGATTCTAATTGGAAAGCTGAACATATATTATCGGAAGAACTTCTATCCAAATGGTCTAATATTGATGACAACGATATATTTCTTTTAGAAGTAAGTATTGCATTTGACAAACCTATCGGAAAAGAACCTGACCCTGAAAAGCGAGGAGGGGTAGCTCGTCTTGAAAGGTATAGAAATCGATTAATTGAACGGGATGAACTGCTAATTGATCGTGAAGAAAGCTTTGAAAATTTTATAAATCATTATGGTGAATTAAAAAGTAGTATTATTCATCTTTCTGACAGTTTTGGTTGTGAAGTAGAAATTAATGGTAAAGGACTTAAAGATTTAGTTCAAAATTATCCTTTTGTTTTTGATATTTCTGAAGTAGAAGAAGTTGGAGGGGTTGATGGTAATGTTAAGGAAGGAGAGGATATAGATTTCAATATCTTGCCACCTGAAGTAGGTTCGCCAGAAATAGGAGTCATTGATAGTGGTATTATGGAGGGACACAAATATTTAGCTCCTGCAATAATAAACGATAATTCTAAATCATATGTAGAAGGTGATCCTTCAACTGTGGACAAAGTTTTAGGAGGTGGACATGGAACAAAAGTCGCAGGCGCAATTTTATATCCATATGGTATATCAGAAATAGATGCGGATTATCAACTTCCTTGTTTCGTAAGAAACCTTCGTATTTTAAACCAAAATAATACCCTTGTAAACAAGTTTCCTGCAGAATTAATGATTAAAATTGTGGAAGAAAACAAAGATTGCTCAATCTTTAATCTTTCTATAAATTCTAAAGTTCCTTTTCGTAAAAAGCATATGTCATTATGGGCTGCAACAATTGACTCTCTAATCCATGACAATCGTATTTTATTTATAATATCCGCAGGTAATATTGGAAAACCTGATATCAGAAATTACATAAATAATGGAGTTTCTTATCCAGATTATTTAGATAAACCCTTCTGTGGGTTAGCTAATCCAGCACAAAGTAGTTTTGGGTTAGTCGTTGGCTCTATTAATCATACCTCATTTGAAGATGAAAATTGGTATTCATTAGGAAGTGAATATGATATTTCTGGCTTCTCAAGAATTGGTTCTGGTATTTGGGAGCATATCAAACCAGATGTAGTGGAATTTGGTGGAGGACTTATCCGTTCGAAAAACGGAATTAACGCTATCAATGAGAATGGGGTTACTTCTACAGAATTAATACGATCCACATTGCATGGTGGCAATGCCTTTGGCAAAGACACTGTAGGAACTTCTTTTGCTACTTCTAAAGTAAGTCATATTGTTGCTCAATTAAGGAAAATATACCCTGATGAAGATATTAACCTTATTAAATCACTTGTAGTGCAAGGATCACGATTGCCTAATGATTTCTTTTTAAACCCTACAAATAGAAGTATAAAACACTTCGGCTATGGGCTGCCTTCAATTGAAAGGGTTACCAATAACAGCGAACAAAGAATTACTTTTTACAATACAGATTCAATAGCTGCCGAAGAAGGCAAAATTTATTCTTTAAGGATACCTGAAAGTTTAAGAAGTCAAGCTGATGAATATGATGTATTGATTGAGGTAACATTATCATATACCGCAAAAGTTAGAAGAACTAGGCAAAAAACAAAGTCTTATCTAGCCACTTGGCTAGATTGGACTAGCTCTTATTTAGGGGAATCTCAAGAGAACTTTATAAAAAGAGTTGTAAAAGAAATAGAAGATCAAGAAATACAAACTCCTGAAAGTATAGAAAGAAATATTATTCCATGGAAAATTAGAGAAAATAAAGATTGGGGTACTGTAGAAGGGTTTAGTAGAAATAATAGCACGGTTCAAAAAGACTGGGCTATTCTAAAATCCTATGATCTTCCTGAAGAGTTAAGCTTTTCAGTTAGAGGACATAAGAGTTGGGATAAAAATTTTGAGCCTGTTCCTTTTGCTATAGTTGTATCTATAGAAGTTTTGAATGAAAACATTGATGTTTATGAATCAATAAGAATCGAAAATGAAATTGAGTTGCCAATTGAGGTCTAGCAATTTATTTTAATCTATAGGTAGAACTCAGTTTTATATCATTTACTCTAAAAAATGTTTTGAAGTGTTCAATGTACTAACTACTTATTTCCTTTTATTTTCTGCCTTAATTTGCAATAGTCAGAACATAGTATTAGACTCTGTCAATGTTCCTGAAAATTTCAAAAATCGTTACCATATTTCGAAAGAAGAGCTCACTATAGATGATATTTTAAAAGTTGATAAAAAAGAATTTTCAAATAGGGAGATAAAAAATGTTGAAATAGGCACTTCGTATTGGAATATCTTTTCTTTCACCTTAAATACTGATGTACCACCAAAGTATATTGAGTTTAACTTTGCTGTAACTGATAAAATCACACTATATGTCCCTGGGAAAAATGGAGAGTATAAAAATTTAATAACAGGACTTTCCTATCCGACACAAAAAATAGTTTCGCTACAAGAATCTTCAAAAATACTATTAGAGGCAAAAGATATTAATTTTTCAAAGCCCTTTTATACCCATAATAAACCAATGACTGTTTATGGACTACAATCCATAAATGAACAAGGTAATGTAATAACCTATAATGAAAAACCTTTATATGAAAATTCAGAGCTTCGAAAGATATTGATTGATAATATAACATTTGATTTTCAGTTTTTTCTATTGATTGGGATGATAATGATATCTTTTGTTTTTATGTTTTTGCACTATTTGATTATGCGAAAAGTATATTTTTTGTCTTACGCTTTGTACCTCTTTTTTCTAATATTTAATTACGGTTATAGGACTCCGTTTTTCTATAATTTTTATTCAGAAATACACCCAAATTTGTACTTCTATTTGAACCAAAATTGCCAAATGCTGGCAAATTTGAGTTATATGTTTTTTGCTAAACAGTTTATTGATATCAAACAGTATTATCCCAGGCTTAATCCGGTTTACAATTTTGCGATTTATCTTTTTATAACCTTCATAGTCATCTATAATATAATAATTATTACTAATCCATTTTATCCTTATCACGAAGATATAATGAAGACCTCTGTGTATATTCTATCATTGATAAGTTTGGGGTTTGTAGTGTATATGTTTGTAAAGAGAAAACTTACATATACTGCCATTATTTTTATAGGGAGTATCATGTTACTTATTGGCTATATACTATGTATTGTTTTAGACAATTTTTTCATCCTTGTACCTCTCGTAGTAATAGAAACTACCCTTTTTATGAGTGTAATATCATATTTGGATCTTAGAAACTTCAAAAAAGCCTTAGAAAGCGACAAACTAAGACAGATTAATGAATTTAAAAGTAAATTCTTTTCAAGTATATCTCATGAGTTTAGAACGCCATTGACTTTGATTTCAGTACCTATCCAGGAAAAGTTGGAAGACAATAATCTTTCTGAAAAAGATCGTTCTGATTTCGAAATGATCAACAGAAATAATAAGCGTTTATTGAGTTTAGTAGATCAATTACTGGATTTGTCAAGGATAGAAGGAGGAAGCCTTAGTCTTAAGGTTAGGAATGGTAATATTTATAATCTCCTAGATGTTATAGCAAATTCTTTCATTCATTTGAGTAACAAAAAGAACATTTCTTACGATATAAAAATTCCTGAAGGAGAAGATGTTGAAGCCTGCTTTGACCCTGATGTAATAGAAAAAATTATAGTTAACCTTCTATCAAATGCTTTTAAGTACACTCTGAATGGAGGTTCGGTTATTCTGAAAGTAAATAGCTACACTAATTGGTTAAATCTTGAAATAAAAAATACCGGAAACGGACTTTCTAAGGAACAATTGAACAGAATATTTGATAGATTTTATCAAGTGGATGAGAATATGGAAGGATCTGGTATAGGTTTAACTTTGGTTAAAGAGTTAGTAGGATTACATAAAGGCTTAATTGAAGCTGATAGTGAACTTAATAAATGGGCTTGTTTTAGTATAAAAATTCCAATATCTAATGATGTTTATCTGAAGGAAGAAATACTGAATGCTGAATTAAATGAAAATAAAAATTTACAAATTCATTTGGATCCATCATTACCTATTGAATCGAATAAAACAAGTTCTGAAGATGCACCAGTTTTATTAATTGTAGAAGATAACATCGATCTTACTAAAATTCTTAAAGAAGCTTTTGAAAACAGTTTTAATGTAGTAATAGCAAATAATGGACAGAACGGTGTGGAGTTAGCTTTAGAGTATATTCCTGATATTATAATTTCGGATATTATGATGCCTATAAAGGATGGTATCACTCTGACTAAGGAATTAAAAAACAATGAATCTACTAGTCATATTCCCATAATACTTTTAACCGCCAAGGTCGGTGAAGAAAATGAACTTACTGGTATTGAGACCGGAGCAGATGATTATATGTATAAACCTTTTAGTAAAAAGATTTTAGTAGCTAAAGTCAAAAATATACTGGAATCCAGGAAAAAGTTGCAGAGAAAGTATAGCGGAAAGTCAATTTTCAAAATAAACCCCATAAATATTTCTCCGATAGACCAGGAATTTTTGAATAAAATTGAAACGGTATTTAATGAAAAACTTACTGACCCTTCATTTAATGTAAAAGAACTTAGTAAGTATCTTAATCCAAGTTTAAGAACCATAGAACGTAAATTAAAAGCAATTACTGGTTTAACTCCCGTGGAGTTTATTGAATTTCATAGACTTGAATTAGGCGCAGAACTTCTTAAAAAGGATTCGAATATCAGAATTCAGGAAGTGGCATATGATGTAGGTTTTAATAGTCCGTCCTATTTTTCCGAGAGATTTAAAGAAAAGTATGGATGTAGTCCTACCGATTATCAATATAAAAACTAATATCTGTCTTAGATTCTTACTGTTTTCTGTATAATTCACCTACTGATTTCTTTGTTAAGCACAGTTATCATTGACTTGTCGTAGTTCTGATAGATTCTGTCGTGTTTCTGATAGTTGGATTGTCATTATAAGATTTATTTTGAAGATATCTCACCCCGTTTTTTTTACATAAATTATTAAATTCATACTGTATGGCTTCTTTACAATATACCTTTAATACTGAAAACTTAGAAAATTCTTCAGAGATTCAAAACTTAATTATTGAAGTAGAATTTCCTCGATTTTCATTTGTTAACGATCATGGAACTCTTCGAAGGTTTACAAATGGTATTAAAAAATTTAAGGCATCACATCAAATAACTGATAAAGAATATTTTGTTGATTTGCCTTTATCAGAGATCGTTGGAAATAAACTTGAAGATATTTATGGGTTTTTTAGATATCATTTTATCGATTTATTGAACCCTCAGATTGATATCAATGATTTTTCAGTTCAATTTAAGGTAAACATTAAGGATAGTTTTGGACAATTAATCAAATCTGAGATGTTTGAGGGGATTTTTTATCAAAAAGCTTCAATTTCTTCAGATTTTGATGAGAGAAATTTTAACCAAGAACTTTCTGATTACGAAAATTCTTATAGACCTTATGATGAAAACTCGCAATTAGGGAGGATATACAACATCGAAGCATTACAAAATTTAGCAAAAGAAAGAAATCCGAATGTTTTTATTTTAAACAAACAGGTTTTTGAGTTTTTCAAATTAGACATATATACTAAATCAAAAACTATTCGTACTGATGATTTTAGTCGTCTTTCTTCAATTTCCGAAGCTCAAATTTTGGATTTGTTACAAATTGTTGTAGATCTAAAACAGGACCATGTAAATCCTGATATTTATCTCGTTCAACTTAATGATTATTTAAAAAATATATTAAAGATCAATGTGAATGAAGATTCAAATAACCCAGTTATCGCTTTTCTATATGAGAATATAAATAAATATCAGAATTTCTTATTGGATTTCCCTCTCACGCTTGCTAAAATAGAAACAGTTTCAGTAAAAGGAAACCTAGAATTTCTAACAGATAAGGAAGTAGCCAATGAAGAATTAGATTTTTACAGTTTAGTTCTGGAAGCTCCTAGAATAAGTAATACTCCATTGATATTAAAGTACAATTGGAATTCCTATAATGATGCTATTTCCAATAATAAAATTGATTTTTCATTCGATAACAGTACTCCGATTATTACCAATAGCTTATCTAATTTTATTACTGTAAAACTAAAGGGGTTTGACGGTACTATTTTGTGGAACGAAAGATTTAATCCAAATGATGAAAAATTACAAAAGCTTTCTATAAAAATAGAAGAATATTCTCCAGGTAATATCAACTTAGGATCAAATATTAATTCTAAAAAAGGTATAAAAAAAATTAGAGGTAAAGTTTTACAGAATAATAATAAGCATAAATTGAAAGACCTTACAATAACCATTAAGGCAAAAAAAGAAATAGATAGTGAAGCACAAATTGTAGCAGGAACAACTACAGATAAATCGGGGAATTTCTTTATGCCTTATCCTTATGGTAATTATACAGAAGCTCAAATTTTTGTATCATTAATGCCTAATAGGCCGGCAGAAATAAAGATATATCCGGATAATAATAACGAAACAATTTCTGATGATTTTATTTTTTTACTTTTAGATGAGGAAAGTGTAATTGATCTAGATAAGGAAAAAGAAGACGATTGTGGATGCAATGAAACCAAAAAAGCAAAGCGACTTCCTGATCAAGCAGATTTAATTGAGTCTGATGAATATTCACAAGATATTGGAGGCACTTGCCTTAATTTATCTACACCAAACAGAACACTTCGTGAGTATAGCTATAACGCAATAGTAAGGATTACAGATCCTGAAGTGTCAAATTACACTCTTAAAAAGATTGAAGTAGAAGATGGAACCATATGTTACAATTTAACTCCCGGAAATGAAGAAGAAACTTATAAAAGAGAAGAAATAGGTTTGAACAATCCTGTAAGTTGGCAAGATTCTCCATTAGTAACAAAAGCTTCTAATTATCCAAATCAAGACTCTGATTTATCCTTTTATCAAGCTGTGACTGTAGCTACTGGCCATATATTGCATTTTAAATCTGTATTTAAAGCAGATGGATATTCATTAGGGGATTTGGTGTATTCACTTCCATTAGCACCGGGTCAGAAAAAGCAAATTGTAGTTTTTGAATCCTCGCATGCATTACAAGGTGCAGAATCACAATCTCTATCACAAGGAGAAAGTCTTACTGCAGGGTTAATTAGCGATAGATTCATAACAGACCAACTTAGTGGCGGGATTAATGAATCTTTAAGTGGACAAAGTAAAGCACATACCTCTGGGATGTCAGCAGGTATAGGTGCTGCAGGTTCTTATGGAGGCATTGGTGCTTCATTGGGAGTAGCTGGTGGATTTTCGAATTCTAATTCTTCAGCATCTCAAAATAGCTCTAGAAATATCTCTCAGTTCTTTGGAGAAAAATTAAGACAATCTTTAATGCAAAATGCAGAAAGTTATAGAGCGCTAAATGCCTCTGTTGTCACCACAGTTACTCAAGACCAAAATTATGGCGTTACAGCAGAAACTATAGCGAATCATAACCATTGTCATTCTTTAACAATGATGTATTTTGAAGTTCTTAGGCACTATGCCATTTATCAAGAAGTTTCTCATGTAGAAGAATGTGTTTTCATTCCTCTTTTGTTAACTCATTTTACAACAGAAAATATTAATAAGTGGAAAGATATACTGGCAACGAATTTATTACCAATACCTTCTAATACATATTTAGGTAAGTTTTCATATTTCTTTGGAAAGAGAAATCATCCACTATTGAAAGCTTTTGATGCTAATAAAAGAATTCAAACAAACTATGATCGTGTAGATTTTCCTAAAGAAGGAGAAACTTATGCAGATGGAGATGTTGAAAGTATTCAGGGAAGATTTTCCATGAATGTAAATATGCCAAGACCTAAAACAAAATACGACAGAATAAAGTCCTTACCAATTATTACAAAAATAACGAAACATAGTGAGTTTGATGCTTTAGCAACGGCAAAAGCTTTCGCCAGTCCTTGGCCTTGGGATTGGGGGCCAAAATTCAAAGAAGTTGAAACTCGAACATTAGAAAAAGCTAAAATGTTCGATCATTTCATGACAATGGATGATAATTTTCAATCAGTGCCAGCTGCACAATGTATAAGAGTTGTCAATTTTCATAGACCATATAATGTTGAAAATAATGGAGTGAATTTTTCAATACAAAGAGAAGAATTCTTTGATGGAGGACACATAGATAAATTGTTATGGGAATCCTATGCCAAGATTTTGGATTATACTGGTGAGGATGCCGTTTATGATATGTTAGACTATTATTTTAAAGGGCGATTAATTGCAGAATGGGATGAAATTTTCTATAAAGATATTTTGCCTATTGTTTTTTCTAAAATAGTCGATTCCATTTCAATTCATTACGGTTCGGTAACCACTTCAGAAATTAAAAAGACAGTTACAATTAATGGAGAATCAAAAATTGTTACTGATTATAAATTTAAGCCGGAGGGAGCGGGATTACCTTTAGACTTTTCTACAGAAACAAAATATACTGGAGGGCATAAAAAAATAAATGTAAACTTTCGATCAACAGGGCCTATTGGACAAACTAGAAAGGATTTGGGAGGAGATGAAAAGTATTTAAGCATTATTTCTAATAATGAGGATATATACGATTTAAAAAATCATATCAAATTAAATTTAGGAAGAGTGAGTTTGCACTATTCAACTGCCCATTTCACAGGAAGAATTTTTAATGGTTATGTAAATGATGATCTTTTAGACGGCACTAATCTTTATATTCCTCTAACAAGAAGGGATAAATTAAATCCGCGAAAAGAAGACGAATACCTAGTAAATGAACTTATTGAACATCTTAATAGCAATTTAGAGCATTATAATAAAGTGTTGTGGAAAAATTTAGATCCAGATAGGCGTTATATGTTGTTAGATGGATTTTCGATTCAAACTTACACTTCCTCAGGTCATAAAGGCAAAATGAGAAGTATAGCCTCTGTTGTAAAAAATGAACTAATAAATATTACAGGTAACTCCTTGGTATTTCCAGTAGCTGATGGGTATAAAGTTGGACAGAATGTAATTCTTGAAACTATTGGTGATAATGTAACCCAAGAAATTTCTTTATTAGATTATTATAAACCCCTAACACCTATCCCTCCTTATAGAATAAGCGTGCCAACACGAGGTGTCTTTATGGAAGCGGTTCAAGGTTCTTGTGATTCCTGTGAAATGGTTAAGGAAAACTCTTCTCAAGATTGGGATAAATTTAGAACTGAAGAGACTACATCTATTTCTCCTATCGTAACACCTACCCCAACAATAAATGAGTATAAACCTCAATATAAAGATTTTGCTCAACCTTTAGTAAATATTCAGAACGCTCCTGATGCTCCAGCACCTGCTGCAGGATTATCTGGTATAAATCAATTACTCGGCAAATCAGATGTGTTTAAAGATATTACTGGCTTAGCTGATAATCAAAGTAATGCGATTGAAACCTTTAAGGCAAATACTGAAGCTGCACAGAAATATGCGGAAATGGCATCTAGTTTAGCAAAACAACAGCATAATACTAAAAATGCTAAAGGAATACAAGGTGATATAAACAAGGCTAAGAACGAAGGTGTTATATCTGATGAAGATGCCAAAAAATTAACAAGACAACATTTACAACAACAAATCGATGGTGGCGAAAGTATTCGCAATGAGGCTAAATTTGAAAGAGAGCAAAGCAGGCCATCACTTTCTGAGATTGCTTCGGAAGCTGTAAGTAAAGGTCAGTCTGTTGAGGCTGAAAGGACAGATTCTGATGGAGTTCAAGAGTCTTTTAAAATTCAAAAGTTAATTTCTAGCGGGAATAATGATAATCAGGAAGTTGAAATTTCGGAAAATGCTCTTTTTACAAATATATGGAGCTGGACTCGAGCACGTATGCCTTACAAAGATGATCTCAGAAAAGAAGGGATTCAAAGGATAAAGAATACTGGAATAACTGATGTTGTTTTTCACTTGAACTCAATTAACTCTCCTAATTCATTTGAGTTTTTGGATAATAAAAGTCAAAATCAAATTATTGATGGATTAAGAACAACCCTCGATAGCTTCCAGAATGAGGGGTTATATTTGAATATTCACTTAATGTTTTTTCCACGTCCTTTTAGAGGGTTTATAAGGGATGCTGTAGATCAAATTTTACCAATTGTTCAAGAATTTAGAATAAAGTCTGTCCTTCTTGATGCAGAGAAGAATTGGAGAAAAATTGGAAGTCAACATCAATGGTGTTCAAATTATTTAAGAGATAATTTTAAAAATCAATTAGGTGATACTAAACTTGGGTTTACGTCAGATGTAAAACTTACTGGGAGGGGAGCTCTTTTAGCTAGAATTTGTGATTATTTAATGCCTCAAGCTTATAGTACATCCGGAACTAAACATAACGATGCTCATCTTCGTAGACCAGGGGAGATGCAGGTGGGTCGATATAACTCCTATAGTACTTTAAACATTCCAATAATTTTTGCTCTTGCTGCTTGGGACTTACAAAAGCCTCGAAATATTCCTAATGCATCTGATTATGATACCATGGCTTATACGATAAATAAAATTTTAGAAATTGAAAATTATGATCCAAGAGAAATAGCCTATTGGACATTGCCTTTAGTACAGCATAATTCCGAGATAGAAAGATTTATTAAAGAATTAAAAGTGGCCATTGTTTAGTAAGTGACTTAGGCTTAAAAAGAACCTTTTCTAGATCAAACATAAACCCAAATAAAGTGAATATATTGATTTGGTACATGAATACCTGTTTTTTTAACTTTTCAGGTGGGGGGTTCTGGTGGTGGGTTTTTTACCGTTTTTTCACGTTTTTACACTTTTTTAAAAATTAATCAATTGATAATCAGTGTTTTAAATTAATGATATTCGCCCTCATAACCCGAAGGTCACAGGTTCGAGTCCTGTTCCCGCTACTACGATAACCACTTCAAAATGAAGTGGTTATTTTTGTTTTAGGGCATTTTTCTTCTTGAAAAACGTTGCTTTTTTAGATTTACGTACAGCATTTACGTACAGTTTTCATTAAAAAAATCCGATGAGAGGGATTTTTCTCTACAAATAGGTTCACTTTTTAGAGTTAGCGATATTATCATAAGTACTTGATAATTAATTAGATATATGTAATTTGGACTTTGAAATTAATCAATACTTCCATTTTTTAAAATTATGTCCTTCGGGTGAAGTACCCGAGTGAGCTAAGATAATCATCGAATTGCGAATCATTTTAGTTGATAGCCTTAGGTTTTTTTGGATCAAGACTAATTCTTGCGTTTATGCATATATTTTAATTAATCTAAAAAGGAAGAATTCTACATTTTGGACTCTTCTGAACTGAGCTCCAAAAGCATTTAAAAATCCAAAACCTATGATTTATGTAACATTCAATTTCTATTGTATAACCTTACATTAGTTAATTATAAAGACCTTTGTAGTAGAAATCATAATTAAGTTTTATACTTAAACGTAATTGTTTCAGACCTGAACGACCTAGAATTACCAAAATGATAATGGATGAGTAGTATTTGATATATACTACAAAACATTTTCAGGTAAAAAAAGAGGCAGAAATTAAAACTCTGCCTTTTTTAATTTGAATAAAATTCATTTCACAAAGAACAAAAACTTCAAAAGAATAACTATGAACTATCCTTTAGGTATTTTTTCAATGAATAAATAAATAGAACGAAATGTTATATATATCACTATAAATTAATTTATTAAAACAGTTTTAAAATGTAAAAAAAAGCAAGAGTAAATAATATATCGTTTAAAGCCATTCGTTATAGGATTTTACTATTGTCTTTATTATTGCTGATTCTTTGTATCCTCAGAGGTTATTTATTCATAAACTAATTCTCTGGGGGTCAAAAGAAATAAAAAAATAGCCTCTTCAAATATTAATTATGAAACTGAATAAAAATGTAATTCTAAAATATGAAGTAGGTGATACAGTATTCACTAAAATAAACCCTAGTATTTCGCTGATAGTAAAGCGATATATTGATGGAATATATTACTGCGGATTTCAAAATGATCCTGATAGATGGGAATTGGGTTTGCATGGAAGAGCACTAGTAGGAAGTTAAAATCTTTCTGACGTTAATTTACTAATCTTACATCACTTAAATATGAAAACATCGGCAATAGTTTATTGCGAAAACGAATTTGGCAAATTGGATGGTAAAGTTGCAAATGGTCTTGTCAGACATTCTGGGAAGTATGAAATCGTTGGTATTATAGATAGCAGCAAATCAGGTCTTGATGCAGGTGAGTATCTCGATGGAACTAAAAATGGGATACCAATATTCCAGAATTTCAACCACGCTATTCAAATATTAGATAGTGCTCCAGAATACTTTATCTACGGAATTGCTCCCCTTGAGCCATTACTTAGTGATGATGAGAAAAAAATTATTCACACTGCCATTAAGACTGGAATGCATATTGTAAACGGACTTCCAGAGTTTCTTTCGGATGACGAAGTTTGTATGAATCTCGCAAAAAAATACAACGTATCCATTTTTGATGTAAGAAAACCACCTTCAAAAGAAAATCTCCACAACTTTACAGGACAGATAAGAGACGTTCAAACCCCTATAATAACAGTATCTGGTACAGATTGTGCAGTTGGTAAGCGAACTACAGCACTTAAGTTAGTAGAAGCTCTAAAAAAAGAAGGTTTAAACGCCATCTTCATAACTACAGGTCAGACAGGAATACTTCAAGGTTCAAAATACGGTATTGCGATAGATATGCTAAGTTCTGGCTTTGCAACTGGAGAAGTTGAAAATGCTATTCTGGAAGCACTCAAAGAACAACCCGATATTATTGTAGTAGAGGGGCAGGGAGCGCTTAGTCATCCTGCATTTACCTCCTCAAGTGCAATCATTAGAGGTGCTATGCCTAAGGCTATTATCCTCCAACATCCACCAAAAAGGCTTACCAGATGTGATTTTCCTAAAATCCCAATGCCAACACTTGAAAGCGAAATAAAAATGTTAGAAGTTTTCTCAGGATCCAAAGTAATTGCAATCACTATCAATCATGAAGAAATGAATGACCAAGAAATTGAAAGTACAACAAAGGCTTATGAAGATAAGTATCAATTACCTGTCACTGATGTCTTAAAAAATGACTGCAGCAAGCTGATAGAAAAACTTCATGAAATATTTCCTGATTTAATTCGTGTCAATCCTCTATTATGTCAACCCCAAGAATAGACATCCACCTTAGCAAGATCGCTCATAACGCTAAGACTTTGAGTACCCTTTTTAGGTCAAAAGGTATAGATATAATTGCTGTTACTAAAGGTGTTTGTGCGCATCCACATATTGCCAATATTTTGGTAAAGAGTGGGGTTAAAATTCTTGCTGACTCAAGAATCGCAAATATCAAAAAAATGCGTGACGCTGGAGTGAAAGCTTCTTTTTTATTGATTAGGACACCCATGATAAGTCAGGCAGAATCAGTAGTATTAGATATTGATATGAGTTTAAATTCGGAGTTGTCTGTTATAAAAAAACTTTCAGAATTTGCTATCATACATGGTAAGATACATAAGATCATAATCATGGTAGAATTAGGAGATTTGCGCGAAGGAATAATGCCATCCCAACTCGAAAATACCATTGAAAAAGTATTAAGTCTTCAAGGGATTAAACTCACTGGGATAGGTACAAACCTTGCTTGTTTTTCGGGAGTTAAGCCTACAGCAGAAAAGATGGAATTACTGTCTTCTATTGCTATTAATATTGAAAAAAAGTTCCATATAAAGCTATCTATGATCTCAGGAGGAAACTCAGCTAATTATAATTGGTTCAGCACTACAAAAGATGTTGGTAGGATAAATAATTTGAGATTAGGAGAATCTATATTTTTAGGTTATGAACCTTTAACAGGAAAACCGATTCCAAAACTTTATCAGGACGCCTTTATGTTGGTGGCTGAAGTTATAGAATTGAAAAACAAATCATCAGTACCAGATGGTGAGATCGGTCTGGACGCTTTTGGCAACAAGCCAAAATTTAAAGACCAAGGCATAATAAGACGAGCTATCTTGGCAATGGGTGTTCAAGATGTAATGGTCACTGGATTAACTCCTAAATTAGATATCGAAATCCTGGGAGCAGGTGGCGATCACATTATAATCAATGCCAAAAAAGAGGACTTAAAAGTTGGAAGCGATGTATCATTTACATTAAAGTATGGAGCATTAGTTACTGCCATGAATTCATCCTATATTTTTAAAAATATCATTACCCCTATAGGCGCGAAAGAGTATTGCGCAATAGTAGAAGAAAAAGACAGGTTGCACAAAAAGAAAACAGCCATTATACCTGTCAAGGAGGATCACACTCCATTGATAAGTCTTCAGGATTCAGATTTTAATTTAATATTTGAAAAGTCCATTCAAAAAAACTATCGCTATTTAGTTAGAAAAGAGGTATATGAAAAAATAGGTCGGATTAGTAAACTTCTGGATAATCAGGGCAAAAAGCTAATTATTAGATCAGCCTGGAGATCATTTGAGCATCAACAAAAACTATGGGATCAAAAAGCAGATTTTTTGAAAAAGAAATACCCTAAAAAAACAGTAGAAGAAATTAGCAAGATAGTATCTAGATTTATTGCTCCTCAAAAGAAATCTACCCATTCAACAGGAGGTGCGGTTGATGCCCTGATTTATGATTTGCGAAAGAAATGCGTACTGGATTTTGGAACCAACGATGGACTACATATTGATTTAAATGAAAAATGTTATCCCAAACATCCAGACATTAGTGAAGAAGCAAAGAAAAATCGTAAGCTTCTGATGAAACTTTTCGAGGATGAAGATTTTGTATGTGATCATAAAGAATATTGGCATTTTGACTATGGCAATATTGGTTGGGCGGTAGAAAAGTATAAGAAATACGCTAACTATGGTATTTTAAAAGAATCGTATGTACAATCAGCCGCTCTTAATTATCCAGATAAAGTGTTCTTTTATCTTTAGGCATATTGTATTTATAAAAATGTTCTTATTACGCGATTCAACAATCTTTCCAGATGTATACTCACGTAGCACTTTAGCTAAAATATATATTCTTTTCTCATATATCTGTTTCAATATTCTTATATAAGTTCTAAAGTAGTTGGTTGAATAATGCCAAAGATGTCCGACTCTTTCATAATAAGCGCATCAATACCCTCAATAGTAATTTCCGTTCCAGAATACTTTCCATATAATACGGCATCACCAACTTTTACAGTCATGGGTTCATCTTTTTTACCTTTTCCTACGGCTAATACGATTCCCTTTTGAGGTTTTTCCTTAGCAGTATCAGGGATGATAATGCCCCCCTTTGATTTTTTTTCTGCTATATCGGCTTTTACCAATACCCCATCGGCTAGCGGTTGTATTTTGAATTTATGCATCATTTTTTTTCTTAATTACGGTTCAATAGGTTTGGAGCTCAGCAAAAAGCAATTCTAACTCTGCTCTGGTTTTCTTAAGTTTAACTTCAAGATTATCAAGCATCATTTCTTTTTGCTCATCTTTAAAGTCAAAATCCTTGTCGGATAGAAAAGGAAATCTCCGTTTGAGCATTACCTTTTGTTCTCGCCAACTTCTTGTAATATTCGTTTTAGTCATTTTAATATTTATTTGTTCCCATTAAGCATTTGTTTCGTTGATGGACTTATGATTGTTTCTGGATCTAATAGGGCACTTTTTTTTGTATCAATATTAAGCGTTTGAACAAGGTTAAAATCAATACTATTAGAATTATTTATTATTTGATTTGTTGTCAAAACTTTCTCCAAAGTATCCAATATAGATTCATCAACTCTTTCATCAAATTTTCGGGCAAATAAGTTATCTCCTTGCATTAAAAAGTCAATATCCGATCCTGTCAAAGTTTTTGGTTTCAATTTTATATCACCATCAGCTATCCATATAACAACTCTTTTATCATCGTTTATGATTGTTTCTTTGAATGAAGTATTCATTAGTGCAGTTTGAAAAAATGATTCATCAGCAATTAGGATCTTATGATAGAAATCTTCAAACTTTTTCACTTCGGGACTCTCACAGATAAATTCGCAGCATGCTCTGGTCAAGATCATCCATTGTCCGCCGACATACGAGGTCACATTTTTCATGAAAGATCTTTTATAGGGTATCCCCGAAAAGCCAATATCTATCTCCTGAAAATAGTTTTCAACGCGGTTCGGCGTACTAGGTCGTTCCATAATTTGATTGACTATTTTTATGAAGTTTTTCCCTTTATTCCTGTTCAAAAAATCAAGGATAAAATCTTGAGATTTCAAAGGGAAATCCTGATCGCTTAGATTAATAAAAAAATCCCATTTCAGACAACGGTTTAAAAGGTACTTCATTCCATTAATTTGAGACTGTACCATGCTGTATCCACCACATACTATATTTTCATTTTTTAAGACATAAGCGTTGGAGTAATCTTCTATAAAAGCTTTAATATCCTTTTTTATATTGATATCTGTTTTTTGGTCGATATGGATTAAGTAATGGTTTTCTGGATGGTAAATGGCTTTGAACAATCGTTTGAACTGTCTAGGGAAATGGTGAACTAATATGAAGTAGGCAATTTTCGGCTTCTTTTTTGGAATGTTAAAATGAAAGCTTTGCTTTTTTGTTATACCTAATTCTTGTGTCATTTAATATATGTGTTATTTAGTTCTTAACTTTTGTCGTTACAATCAATCCCTCATAGACCCCAGAAACTTCAGTACGTAGGCTAACGTAAAATTCGTAATTTACTGGGTATTAACTTTAGCTCTTTGCAAGGCCGTTTTTTAAAGTGTTGCTGCTTTTTTTAGTAAGCACGAG
>NZ_VTZU01000057.1 GCF_008370685.1 Aquimarina sp. RZ0 | reverse complement strand
CTTTGATAGCCTCCAAAGCAACCTTTGCCTTGAATGCAGAACTAAATTTTCTTCTCGATTTTTTCATATGTACAGCATTAAATTTACAATTTAAGTAGCTGTCTTAAAAATGGGGAGTATTATAGTAGCCAGTAATAGATTTGCCTGTTATTTCGTCAATTTTATTAATTTCGATAGTATTCGATAAGGCTACATTAATACCATTTTGAAAAAGTGCTTCCTTTTCAAGAATAGAGAGTGATACACTTTCTGAGTTTCTTAAAGATGGAATTTCTGTGTTTTCTTCTTTGGTACAAGAGAATGTGGTAATTGCTATTGCTGCTGCGCAGATTAGTTGAGTTTTCATGTTTATATTGTTTTTTGTTTAATATCTGAGATAGTCAAAAAACGGGCTGATCCCAAAGTTGTTTTGCTACTTTTTTAAGGTTAAGAAAACTTTAAGGGCTTAGTGAATATAATAGTTGTTTACAAAGCAGTACTTTAAACGAGATTTGACTCTTTTGTTTGAAGAAAAAATTGGCATTTTTAACATTTACGTTGCTATATTAAGGAACTCATCTTACGTAGTGGTTTTCAACCGAAAAGTTTAGCTTTTGTACTATAATGAATTAGGTTTTTTTCAGCATAGCCATACGGTTAAAAAAACCAACAAAATTAGCGTGCAAAATGTAAATTTTGTAGATCAAAGTATTACTCAAAATGAGTTCAAGTACAAAAACCTATTCTATAACTGTTGTAAGCATTTTTTAAATGGTATGAATAAAAAAGGTTGCTACCTTATGAAATTAAGATAGCAACCTTTTTTTAAAAAGTCAGGCTTTTATTTAGTACCTGTAATATTCTGGTTTGAATGGTCCTTCTACTGCTACACCAATATATTCTGCCTGATCAGGTCTTAGGGTTTCTAATTCAACACCAAGTCGGGATAGATGTAATTTAGCTACTTTTTCATCAAGATGTTTAGGTAGCATGTATACTTCATTTTTATAGTTTTCAGAATTATTCCAAAGCTCAATCTGAGCCAATGTCTGATTTGTAAATGAATTACTCATTACAAAACTTGGGTGTCCGGTTGCACAACCAAGGTTTACCAAACGACCTTCTGCCAGAATGATAATATCTTTTCCATCAATGGTGTATTTATCCACCTGAGGTTTTATTTCATCTTTGGTATCGCCATAGTTGCCATTTAACCATGCCATATCAATTTCATTATCGAAATGACCTATATTGCATACGATAGCTTTGTCTTTTAGCGCTTTAAAATGTTTGCCTTGTACTATATCTTTATTTCCTGTTGTGGTAATTAAAATATCTGCATTTTCGATAACGGTTTCCAATTTTTTTACTTCAAAACCATCCATAGCCGCTTGTAATGCGCAGATTGGGTCAATTTCGGTAACTGTTACTATAGATCCAGCTCCTCTAAAAGAAGCGGCAGTCCCTTTTCCTACATCACCATATCCACAAACAATAACTCTTTTTCCGGCCAGCATTGTGTCTGTTGCTCTTCGGATTGCATCCACGGCGCTTTCACGGCATCCATATTTGTTATCAAATTTTGACTTGGTAACAGAGTCATTAACATTAATTGCAGGCATAGGTAAAGTACCATTCTTCATTCTCTCATATAATCGATGTACCCCCGTAGTGGTTTCTTCAGAAAGCCCTTTTATGTCGCCTACTAGTTCGGGAAACTTGTCTAATACCATATTTGTAAGATCTCCTCCATCATCAAGGATCATATTTAAGGGTTTGCGATCTTCTCCAAAAAATAAAGTTTGCTCAATACACCAATCAAATTCCTCTTCATTCATTCCTTTCCAGGCGTATACCGGTATTCCGGCATCAGCTATTGCGGCTGCCGCCTGATCCTGAGTAGAAAATATATTACAAGAACTCCAGGTGACCTCTGCTCCCAAAGCCTGTAGCGTTTCTATTAAAACGGCTGTTTGTATAGTCATATGAAGACAACCAGCGATACGAGCACCTTTGAGAGGTTGTTCTTCTTTGTATTCTTCGCGAAGAGACATAAGACCTGGCATTTCGGCTTCGGCCAATTCAATTTCTTTTCTCCCCCAGGCAGCTAGAGAAATATCTTTTACTTTGTAAGGAACATAAGGTACTGTTTTTGTACTCATAATATCTGATTTATATTTATATAGAATACTATATGATTAGTATTTCGCACTAAATTATTCTAAATTCGCTTATTGAAAATCAAGGTTTTTTTCTTCCTTAATTTCAGTTTGCAAAGGTACATAATAACTTTAATAATCTAAATGCCTCTTTACAAAACTATAACAATAGATGAAAGTACTAACTTGTTGATTTGGAAGATTGAAGAGTCATATGAGTTATTGTGTGAAGGAATTCAATTAACACCGGATTGTCAAAATCGGGTAGATAAAATGAAATCAGATATTCATAAAAGAGGTTTTATGAGTATTCGTCATTTACTAGCAATATCAGGATATACTGATTTTGATCTGTTTTATGATGATTTCGGGAAACCGTATCTAAAAGATGATAAACACATCTCAATTACACATTCATTTGAATTTTCAGGAATCATAATTAGTGATAAGCCTGTAGGGATTGATATCGAAAAGCAACGTGAAAAAATTCATAGGATTGCCCATAAATTCGTAAACTCAGAGAAAGATTTTGTAGATCAGGAAAAAGATAATAAAACAAGATTGCTAACGATCATTTGGGGAGCAAAAGAATCTTTGTATAAATTATATGCAAAAGCAGGTTTGAGTTTTGAACAGCATATTCATATTATGGCCTTTGATGTAGGGATGCCATTTACTGTCGGAAGTATCCATTATAAGGAGGATATAAGCCATTATGACATTACTTTTATTGAATTTGAAGGATTTACATGTGTCTATGCATTACCATATATAGTAGAATAGTAGCTACATGATTTTAATGTCGTGAAGTATTTAAAATTTCATATAGAAAAAGTTTAAGTTTTGTTTCATTTGACTTATCTTACCAATCCTTAAAAAAGAAAGTATCAAAATTCCCCTTTAAAAATAGAGAAATCATTTTCCAAAAAGATCTATAATAACATTGACTAAATAATAGAGTAACGAAGTGAATATTACAGATAAAGATATTAAGTTAATCAAGTCTAAAGGGCTAACGGTAAAAAAAGTATTATCTCAGATAGAGATATTTAAAAATGAAATTCCGTTTGTAGTATTAAGAAGTGCTGCCAGTCTTGATAATGGTATTCTAAAATTTACGGATCATTATCAAACAGAACTTACTAAGTTATATGAATCAAGATCATCAAGTCTGGAAACTGTAAAATTTGTTCCTGCTTCTGGTGCAGCTACCCGAATGTTTAAAGACTTGTTTCGGTTTTTGGATAATTATGAATATGAAAAAGAGAGTTTAAACTCGTATACAAATCATGAAAAAGCAAATGCTATTCGCCTTTTTCTAATAGGTTTAGAAAAGTTTCCTTTTTATGATATACCTTTGCCTTGAATGCAGAACTAAATTTTCTTCTCGATTTTTTCATATGTACAGCATTAAATTTACAATTTAAGTAGCTGTCTTAAAAATGGGGAGTATTATAGTAGCCAGTAATAGATTTGCCTGTTATTTCGTCAATTTTATTAATTTCGATAGTATTCGATAAGGCTACATTAATACCATTTTGAAAAAGTGCTTCCTTTTCAAGAATAGAGAGTGATACACTTTCTGAGTTTCTTAAAGATGGAATTTCTGTGTTTTCTTCTTTGGTACAAGAGAATGTGGTAATTGCTATTGCTGCTGCGCAGATTAGTTGAGTTTTCATGTTTATATTGTTTTTTGTTTAATATCTGAGATAGTCAAAAAACGGGCTGATCCCAAAGTTGTTTTGCTACTTTTTTAAGGTTAAGAAAACTTTAAGGGCTTAGTGAATATAATAGTTGTTTACAAAGCAGTACTTTAAACGAGATTTGACTCTTTTGTTTGAAGAAAAAATTGGCATTTTTAACATTTACGTTGCTATATTAAGGAACTCATCTTACGTAGTGGTTTTCAACCGAAAAGTTTAGCTTTTGTACTATAATGAATTAGGTTTTTTTCAGCATAGCCATACGGTTAAAAAAACCAACAAAATTAGCGTGCAAAATGTAAATTTTGTAGATCAAAGTATTACTCAAAATGAGTTCAAGTACAAAAACCTATTCTATAACTGTTGTAAGCATTTTTTAAATGGTATGAATAAAAAAGGTTGCTACCTTATGAAATTAAGATAGCAACCTTTTTTTAAAAAGTCAGGCTTTTATTTAGTACCTGTAATATTCTGGTTTGAATGGTCCTTCTACTGCTACACCAATATATTCTGCCTGATCAGGTCTTAGGGTTTCTAATTCAACACCAAGTCGGGATAGATGTAATTTAGCTACTTTTTCATCAAGATGTTTAGGTAGCATGTATACTTCATTTTTATAGTTTTCAGAATTATTCCAAAGCTCAATCTGAGCCAATGTCTGATTTGTAAATGAATTACTCATTACAAAACTTGGGTGTCCGGTTGCACAACCAAGGTTTACCAAACGACCTTCTGCCAGAATGATAATATCTTTTCCATCAATGGTGTATTTATCCACCTGAGGTTTTATTTCATCTTTGGTATCGCCATAGTTGCCATTTAACCATGCCATATCAATTTCATTATCGAAATGACCTATATTGCATACGATAGCTTTGTCTTTTAGCGCTTTAAAATGTTTGCCTTGTACTATATCTTTATTTCCTGTTGTGGTAATTAAAATATCTGCATTTTCGATAACGGTTTCCAATTTTTTTACTTCAAAACCATCCATAGCCGCTTGTAATGCGCAGATTGGGTCAATTTCGGTAACTGTTACTATAGATCCAGCTCCTCTAAAAGAAGCGGCAGTCCCTTTTCCTACATCACCATATCCACAAACAATAACTCTTTTTCCGGCCAGCATTGTGTCTGTTGCTCTTCGGATTGCATCCACGGCGCTTTCACGGCATCCATATTTGTTATCAAATTTTGACTTGGTAACAGAGTCATTAACATTAATTGCAGGCATAGGTAAAGTACCATTCTTCATTCTCTCATATAATCGATGTACCCCCGTAGTGGTTTCTTCAGAAAGCCCTTTTATGTCGCCTACTAGTTCGGGAAACTTGTCTAATACCATATTTGTAAGATCTCCTCCATCATCAAGGATCATATTTAAGGGTTTGCGATCTTCTCCAAAAAATAAAGTTTGCTCAATACACCAATCAAATTCCTCTTCATTCATTCCTTTCCAGGCGTATACCGGTATTCCGGCATCAGCTATTGCGGCTGCCGCCTGATCCTGAGTAGAAAATATATTACAAGAACTCCAGGTGACCTCTGCTCCCAAAGCCTGTAGCGTTTCTATTAAAACGGCTGTTTGTATAGTCATATGAAGACAACCAGCGATACGAGCACCTTTGAGAGGTTGTTCTTCTTTGTATTCTTCGCGAAGAGACATAAGACCTGGCATTTCGGCTTCGGCCAATTCAATTTCTTTTCTCCCCCAGGCAGCTAGAGAAATATCTTTTACTTTGTAAGGAACATAAGGTACTGTTTTTGTACTCATAATATCTGATTTATATTTATATAGAATACTATATGATTAGTATTTCGCACTAAATTATTCTAAATTCGCTTATTGAAAATCAAGGTTTTTTTCTTCCTTAATTTCAGTTTGCAAAGGTACATAATAACTTTAATAATCTAAATGCCTCTTTACAAAACTATAACAATAGATGAAAGTACTAACTTGTTGATTTGGAAGATTGAAGAGTCATATGAGTTATTGTGTGAAGGAATTCAATTAACACCGGATTGTCAAAATCGGGTAGATAAAATGAAATCAGATATTCATAAAAGAGGTTTTATGAGTATTCGTCATTTACTAGCAATATCAGGATATACTGATTTTGATCTGTTTTATGATGATTTCGGGAAACCGTATCTAAAAGATGATAAACACATCTCAATTACACATTCATTTGAATTTTCAGGAATCATAATTAGTGATAAGCCTGTAGGGATTGATATCGAAAAGCAACGTGAAAAAATTCATAGGATTGCCCATAAATTCGTAAACTCAGAGAAAGATTTTGTAGATCAGGAAAAAGATAATAAAACAAGATTGCTAACGATCATTTGGGGAGCAAAAGAATCTTTGTATAAATTATATGCAAAAGCAGGTTTGAGTTTTGAACAGCATATTCATATTATGGCCTTTGATGTAGGGATGCCATTTACTGTCGGAAGTATCCATTATAAGGAGGATATAAGCCATTATGACATTACTTTTATTGAATTTGAAGGATTTACATGTGTCTATGCATTACCATATATAGTAGAATAGTAGCTACATGATTTTAATGTCGTGAAGTATTTAAAATTTCATATAGAAAAAGTTTAAGTTTTGTTTCATTTGACTTATCTTACCAATCCTTAAAAAAGAAAGTATCAAAATTCCCCTTTAAAAATAGAGAAATCATTTTCCAAAAAGATCTATAATAACATTGACTAAATAATAGAGTAACGAAGTGAATATTACAGATAAAGATATTAAGTTAATCAAGTCTAAAGGGCTAACGGTAAAAAAAGTATTATCTCAGATAGAGATATTTAAAAATGAAATTCCGTTTGTAGTATTAAGAAGTGCTGCCAGTCTTGATAATGGTATTCTAAAATTTACGGATCATTATCAAACAGAACTTACTAAGTTATATGAATCAAGATCATCAAGTCTGGAAACTGTAAAATTTGTTCCTGCTTCTGGTGCAGCTACCCGAATGTTTAAAGACTTGTTTCGGTTTTTGGATAATTATGAATATGAAAAAGAGAGTTTAAACTCGTATACAAATCATGAAAAAGCAAATGCTATTCGCCTTTTTCTAATAGGTTTAGAAAAGTTTCCTTTTTATGATATTGTGATGGAAAAGGTGAAAAGTTCTTACCCTAATTTTGAGTCTCTATCAGAAGGGAGACAATTGTATATATTTGTCGAAATGATGCTAAAAGAAAAGGGATTGAATTTTGGAGCGTATCCAAAAGGATTATTACCTTTTCATAAATATGCGGATAGTATTTCTACTTCATTCGAAGAGCATTTATATGAAGCAGCTGGATATAATAAGAACGCAAATGGAGATTCTAAATTACATTTCACGATCTCCAAAGAACATCTGGATGCATTTGAGGATGAATTCGAAAGAATAAAGAAAAAAGTTGAAGAAAAAACGAACACTAATTTTTTGATTACATATTCTTTTCAGAAGCCTGAAACAGATACGATTGCTGTTACTCAGAACAATGAACCTTACAGGACAGAAGAGGGAGATCTATTGTTTAGACCAGGAGGTCACGGAGCTCTTATTGAGAATTTAAATGATCTGGATGCCAATATTATTTATATTAAAAATATTGATAATGTTGTCGTAAGAAAGTATCAGGATGAAGTATCAGGTTATAAAAAAATACTGGCAGGAAAATTAATTGAAATTCAGGATGAAGTGTTTAGGATATTAAATTCTATAGACAAGAAAACTCCTTCTGAAGCAGAGCTGAAAGATATTAAGAAGTTTTTGGTGCAGCAACTCAATGTCAGATTACCTTTGGATTTTGATAAATTTGCAGAAAAATATAAGATTCAATTTTTAAAAGAATCTTTGAATCGTCCAATTCGTATTTGTGGAATGGTAATTAATGAAGGAGAACCTGGAGGAGGTCCTTTTTGGATAAAAAAAGAAAACGGAAGAGTTGTTTTGCAGATTATAGAAACACCACAAATTAATAGTGATGATAAGATACAGCACGATATCTTAAATAGTGCAACACATTTTAATCCAGTAGATTTGGTTTGCGGTGTGAAAGATTATAAAGGGAATAAATTTAATCTGCAAAATTTTGTTGATCCTGATGCTGGTTTTATCACTGAAAAAACCATAAATGGAAATTCTGTAAAAGCTCTCGAGTTACCTGGTTTATGGAATGGAGCCATGGCAAATTGGATAAGTGTATTTGTAGAAGTTCCGTTAACTACTTTTAATCCGGTAAAAACAGTAAGTGATTTACTGAAATCAGCACATCAGGTAAAATTGTTTTCGTGAAAACTGAAAGTATTGTAAAAGAGTTAAAATTTAAAGCTATTCGTAGCTCAGGAGCTGGAGGTCAGCATGTAAATAAAGTGTCTTCTAAGATTGAACTTAGTTTTAACGTTACAAAATCAGAAGGAATAACAGAAGAAGAAAAATTAAAAATTAATAGCAAACTTTCTTCGAGAATTAATAAATCTGGAATTTTAATTTTACAATGTGGAGATACTAGAAGTCAGCACAAAAATAAGGAGCTTGTTATCAAAAGATTTTTAAAACTATTAAAAGGGAGTTTACATACTCCTAAAATTAGAAAGACTTCTAAACCGACCAAAGCGTCCATTAAAAAAAGATTGGATACTAAAAAAAGGCAAACATTAAAAAAATCTAATAGGAAAAAACCTTTATTTTGATTATTCGGACAATAAAGTGTGTAGAAATTCTACACATTTGTGTGTATTCTACAGTTTTCCACATTTTTGTTTATTTTGTTAATTAAATGTAAATATCTGTTTCATAGGTTTTTATGTTGAATTTCAGATGTTTTATTTTTTGGAACAATTATTCCTATATCTATAAATGTAAAACAAGTTTTTACAATTTATGAACCAATGAAAAATTCACACATGATTATTGCTATAGTAGTTAGTATTATTTCGGCACAGGGAGTATTGGCACAGGAGGATTTGGCTGAGAATGATGGATGGGATTTTATGGATTATGAGTATGAGCTGCAAGAGTATACAGAGATTGAAATTGTAGAATTACCAATATCGATTCAGGAAGCAGCCGCAAAAGATTATGAAAACTTACGTATTTATAGAGCTTATATTTCTAAGGATAATACTTATAAAATTGTATTAAAAAACAAAGATAACTACACAAAAGTTGTATTTGCAAGCGCTAATGGCGAATGGATTAAGCCAGACGACAAATCTTAAATCTAGGGGTAGAAAAGGATATCGTTTTGCAACCAAGAAACGATATAAAGTTGTTTAGTGCTAAAAAGAGACCCAATCCCAAGGGTCTCTTTTTTATTTTTTATGTTTCTTTGGATACATTTATTAGTTAAATGTTTTTTAATGATTAATTTTATCTAATAAGTTTAGAATTAAATGATATATGTATGTCTAAAATACTCATAGTTGAGGATGATGTGGCTTTTTGTACAATGCTCAAAACTTTTTTACAAAAAAAAGAGTACGATGTATCCACTGCGTTTTCAGGACATGAAGCTGTTTTACAAATTCAGGAAAGTACCTTCGATATTGTGCTTACGGATGTAAGATTACCTGATAGGGATGGTATTACATTACTGGATGATATTCAATCTAAAAATTCTGAAACCCAGGTTATTGTTATGACAGGGTATGCAGAAGTCAACATGGCTGTAAATGCTATAAAGCAAGGTGCTTTTGATTATGTTTCTAAACCATTTAATCCAGATACCATATTACAAACTATTGAGAAGGCATTAAAAATTGATACCAAACCTTCAGTAAAAAAGACCAAACCTCCTACTTCTGATAAGGTCCTTAATGATTCAAACCAATCCTTTGTTAAAGGAGTAAGTGATGCTTCTAAAAAGTTAAACGAATATGTTGCACTTGTGGCACCTACCCGCATGTCTGTTTTGGTTATTGGTGATAGCGGGACAGGTAAAGAGTATGTGGCGAGTAGTATACATAAAATAAGTAAAAGAGCAGACAAACCTTTTGTTGCTGTGGATTGCGGTGCCATTCCTAAGGAAATTGCCTCTAGTGAGTTTTTTGGTCATATCAAAGGATCATTTACTGGAGCAGTTAATGATAAAGTAGGACATTTTGAAGCGGCAAATGGAGGGACTTTATTTTTAGACGAAATAGGTAATCTTAGTTATGAATTACAAGTTCAGTTATTGAGGGCGTTACAAGAGCGAAAAATCAAGCCTGTTGGGAGTAATACCGAAATAGAAGTAGATATCAGAGTTATCGCAGCTACTAATGAAGATCTTAGCAATGCCGTTAAAGAAGGAGAATTTAGAGAAGATTTATATCATAGATTAAATGAATTTTCTATAAAAGTACCACCGCTAAAAGATAGAGTTGAAGATCTGATGTTATTTGCTAGTCATTTTCTTGAAGAATCAAATATAGAATTAGATAAACACGTGGTTGGATTTGCTGATGAAGTTTTAGAGACTTTTAAAAAATATGATTGGCCAGGAAACTTAAGGGAGCTAAAAAATATTGTAAAAAGATCCGTTCTTCTTTCTCAAAGCGATATGATTACTATGGAAGTTTTGCCCAATGACATAGCATATGCTTCGCATAATACAAAGCAGACATATGGGCTGTTTAAAAATCAAAATGAGCTGGAATTGATTTTAGATGCACTAGAAAAAGCAAATGGAAATAAAGCGAAAGCTGCCAGAATGTTATCTATTGATAGAAAGACGCTTTATAATAAATTGAAGCAGTACGATATTAGCCTTTAATTTTCGACTTTAAGTTGATTAATTAAATCCTGAATTTTAGAGATAGCTTTTTTTGTTAATTCCAAAACCTCGCTGGTAGTGACATTATATCTATCCTGATGTTCTAATTTTTCTAAAATAGGAACAATTTCTGTTGCTTTGATTTGTTTGAACATGGGTAACATTTTATGTGCCAACTTTTTGATTTGGTCATAATCATTGGTATCCACTGTGGTTTTTAGTTCTTCGATATTCTCAATGGTACTTTCATAAAATGTATCTAAAATAGCATAAAGCGATTCAGAATCTCCATGTGCAAAAAGCATAAGGTCATTTAATGAATAGGTGGAATTATCACTTTTATTAGGGAGATTACTATTATAATTTACATCTTCAGTATCAATTTTTAGTGTGCTGGCTATGAGATCTACCAAAGCATTGGGAGCATAGGGTTTGCGGAGACTTCCTGAAAATCCAGCTTCTTTATATTCTTTAGCAGATGTATCAGTTCTACCTGATAGTGCAATTATTGGGATATGATTAATACTGGGGTTGTCTTGAATATTCTTTAAAAGCTCAAAACCATCCATTTTGGGCATCTGTATATCTGTTAAAATAAGATCATACTCATTTTCGTATAAATAAGTAAGTGCTTCTATGCCATTTTTACTGATGTCATAGGTTAAACCAGCTAAAGAAGCAACTTCGCTGGTTAGATCTAACTGGCTAGGATCATCATCGACAATCAGTACTTTTTTGTTAGATAGATGTTTAATTTCTTTAGATTCACTTTCTTCTTCAAAAACTTGTGATTTAGCTAATTTGATAGGAATACAAAAGGTAAAATTACTACCCATGTCGTGTTTACTTTCCAAGGTTATGTTACCATTTAGAAGTTTAATTATTTTTTTAGTAATTGCAAGTCCTAAGCCAAATCCGCCGTATTTTTTTTCGGTAGTGTCATCTCCCTGAGAAAATTCCTCAAAAATATACTGTTGTTGTTCTTTTGTGATTCCGATTCCTGTATCTTTTACAGATATTGTAAGTTCTTTCTCTGCGAGACCGTTTTCTGTTATTTTACTCTCTATTGTTATAGATCCTTCATCCGTAAATTTATACGCATTATTTACAAGATTAGTAAGAATCTGTTTGATTCTGAAAGGGTCTCCCAGAAATTGTTTTTTTAAAATTTCTTGTGATATGATACGAATATTTAATTTTTTCTTGTCATCTACAGGGATTACACTTGAGACCGTATTTTCAATAAGTTTTTTAGGAGAAAAAGGCAATTCTTCAATAACCATCCTTCCTGCTTCCAGCTTAGATAAATCCAGTAAGTCATTTACTAAATGGAGGATGTAATCAGAGGATTTCTTTAGGTGACCTAAGTAGTGTTTTTGCTTATTGTTTAAGCCGGTTTTTTCGAGTAAATCAGAATATCCAATCACAGTGTTTAAAGGTGATCGTAAATCATGAGTAACAGTATTAATTAGAGATTCTCGGGTCTTTAATAGAGACTCTTTGTAAATTTTTTCAGCTTCTAATTCATTACGATATTTTTGGCTTTTTGATACGTCACGAGTGATTAAAAACAAAAAGATGATTGCAATTATCAAACTAATAGCAGTAACTATACTGATAAAGTTAAACGTTTTATCTAAAATGGCATTTGATTTATCAACTTTTAGAAAATATTTTTTTCTTTCATTATCTTCTATTGATGCCATCAAATCACGTAATTGTCTGGTGATGATTTGATCATTTTTTAATAATTTGTTTTCTCTGCTTTTTATTTGTCTTTCATATCGTCGTTCTTTTTCTTCGGCATCAGAAAGTGCCTGGTAAATAGATCTGGCAATAGAATCTATGGTTTGATTTGTTAATCGCTCTTCATTGTCCTTTCTGGTATATTCTAACCAGGCAATAATGGCTTTTTTCTTTTGCGGATTGTATTTTCTGAATCGCTTATCATAATTAGTATAATTACCAAAATTTTCATTCTTTTTTAATTGATCCATTACATTTTCCTGCAACCCTTTTTCTTTGCTTTGCTCATAAATAGCAATAAGTTTCTCAAAGTTTTCATTTTTACTATCAATTAAAACTTTAATACTATCGATTTTTTTTTCTTGTAACGAGTCAAGAGACATTTTACTGACCCGATCGATAGTTTTTATAATAGAATCAATTTTTGACTTATAATTTTTAAATTTTTCCGTATTAGAGGTCTGTATAATATTTCTTGTTAAACTTTCTGCTTCATATAATCCAGTTATGGCTTCACCAACCAGAAAAAGTTTTTCATTATTATCACTTTTTACTTTTGCTATTTCTGTGTAGTTATTTAATTGAGAGTAAATAACCCAGAAAGCAATTAATACCAGTACAATAGCGAGTGTGTATCCAGCAAATATTTTAAAAGTTATAGAGCCTTTTGTCTTTTTCATCAAAATAAAAAAAATCTTATTTATCTTTTAAAGATAACTATAAATTTAAAGATGAATTGTTTTGTTACTGTTTTTCCTCTTTCTATTCCCCAAAACATATTTATATCAATGGATTGATAATGAGCATTTATATTTTTGATATATTTGCAAATCAAACTTTAGGGGTGTCTTTAAGTGTAATTGAAGTCTGAGAAATACCCTTTGAACCTGATGCGGCTCATACCGACGAAGGGAAAAGTTAAAGAGATGACGCCTGTAGACATTTCTTTTGTTTTTTTGGTAAAACCTTCATCTTCTAAAGTTTATGGATTGTTAAACAAAGCATTGTATGACCGTAAACGTCAATAATCAAACAAAATCTATTGTAGATAATAGCACCTTAAAAGCATTATTGGAGCAACTAAATCTATCAGCAGACGGAATTGCTATTGCTATAAATAACGAAATTATTGTTAAAGGAAAATGGGGTCAGACCCAGATTCATAACAATGATCATATTACTATAATACAGGCAACTCAAGGAGGGTAGATCTTAGAGTTCCCGTGATAAAAATTTAATGTATAGAACTAAAAGCTCAAAATACACAATTATGAAGAAAAAAGATACAGCACCACAAGAAGGAAAAATTACAACAACGCCTTTTCCTAGTTCTAATAAAATTTACGTAAAAGGAAATATACATCCACAAATAAGTGTGGCAATGCGTGAGATTGAGTTGAGTGATACAGTTGATTCTATGACACGTAAAAAGACATCGAATGAATCTGTTATTGTGTATGATACCAGTGGTCCTTACACAGATCCTAATAAGAAGATTAATGTACAGGAAGGAATAGAGCGTATTCGTGAGCAATGGGTTCTGGATCGTGGTGATGTGGAAGAATTGGATGGTTTTACATCAGAATATTGTAATGAACGATTAAATGATGCAAGCTTAGATCACTTAAGATTTGGTCATTTACGTAACCCAAAAAGAGCAAAAGCAGGAAAGAATGTTTCACAAATGTATTATGCTAAACAAGGCATCATTACTCCAGAAATGGAATATGTGGCTATTCGGGAAAATCAAAAAATAGAGGAAGCAACTCGCATTGCAGCGCAACATCCAGGACAAGATTTTGGGGCAAGTATACCCCAAAAGATTACTGCAGAATTTGTAAGAGAAGAAGTGGCAAGAGGAAGAGCTGTAATTCCCTCTAATATAAATCATCCAGAAGCAGAACCTATGATTCTGGGGCGTAATTTCTTAGTAAAAATTAATGCAAATATAGGTAATTCTGCAACCACATCTTCTATAGAAGAAGAAGTAGAGAAAGCAGTATGGGCGTGTCGTTGGGGAGCAGATAATATTATGGATCTCTCTACAGGGCAGAATATTCATGAGACCCGAGAGTGGATTGTACGTAATTCTCCAGTACCAATTGGTACCGTACCAATTTATCAGGCATTAGAAAAAGTAAATGGTAAAGCAGAAGATCTTACCTGGGAGATATTTAGAGATACACTTATTGAGCAGGCAGAACAAGGAGTAGACTATTTCACGATTCATGCCGGGGTACGTTTAGCGTATGTGCCAATGACGGCAAAAAGAGTTACAGGAATTGTTTCTCGTGGAGGATCTATTATGGCAAAATGGTGTTTAGCACATCATAAAGAAAGTTTTTTATATACGCATTTTGAAGATATTTGTGAGATCATGAAATCCTACGATGTAGCATTTTCATTAGGAGATGGATTGCGCCCTGGTTCTATTGCTGATGCTAATGATGAAGCACAATTTGCAGAATTAGAAACATTAGGCGAGCTTACAAAAATTGCATGGAAACACGATGTACAAACCTTTATAGAAGGCCCCGGGCATGTACCTATGCATATGATTAAGCAAAATATGGACAAGCAATTAGAAGTTTGTGGTGAAGCACCTTTCTATACATTAGGTCCTTTGACAACGGATATTGCTCCTGGGTATGATCATATTACTTCAGGGATTGGGGCGGCTATGATTGGTTGGTATGGTACTGCAATGTTATGTTACGTAACGCCAAAAGAACATTTAGGACTGCCTAACAAAGAAGATGTACGTGTTGGAGTTATTACATATAAACTCGCTGCACATGCTGCAGATCTTGCAAAAGGGCATCCCGGAGCGCAACACAGAGATGATGCACTGAGTAAGGCACGTTTTGAGTTTCGTTGGGAAGATCAGTTTAATCTGGCATTGGATCCGGAAAGAGCAAGAGAATATCACGATGAAACGCTACCAGCAGATGGAGCAAAAGTTGCACATTTCTGTAGTATGTGTGGACCAAAATTCTGTTCCATGAAGATTTCTCAGGAAGTAAGAGACTATGCTGCTCAGAAAGAAATTGATGATCAGAAAGCCTTAGAAGAAGGTATGCAGGAAAAAGCAAAGGAATTTAAAGAAAAAGGAAGCGAAGTATATTTGTAAATAGCAGTTTTGAGGTATCTGGTTTTACTAAAACCAGATACCAATACTCACTTCCTGATATTCGATACTCAAAAATATGATCATAGTACTTACTTCAGAAAAACCATTGGATAATGAAGCAATACAAATCAATGCTTTGTTTGATGCAGGATTAGAAATATTACATCTACGTAAACCTACATATACCATTGATGGATATCGTGCATTATTGGATCAGATTCATGTAAAATATCATAGTCGTATTATGACACATCAATTTCCTGAATTAACTACAGAATATCAATTGCGCGGGATTCATCTTCAGGAGCAGGCACGATTAGATCTGGAAGATGCTCTGGACGTAACCATGCAAATATATAGCAATAAAGGATTTTCTGTAAGTAGTTCTTTTCATTCTAAAGAAGATATTAAAGCGTGTACTACTGATTTTGAATATGTATTGCTAAGTCCTGTTTTTGGATCTATTTCTAAAAAAGGATATGAAGGAAAAGGGTTCAATGTTCAAGACCTTGATGCTACAATCATAGGAATGGGAGGAATTAATGAAAGTACGTTGGCAGAAACCTATGCATTAGGGTTCAAAGGAGTAGGCATTCTTGGAGGTGTCTGGAATACCGAAAATCCAATACAGAGTTTTATAAAAATAAAGGAAGTGAATGATCAGATGATAGAAAATAGCAATTGATTTAGATATGAAAAATTCTCGGTTAAAAATATATATATACAACAATACTACTCCTACTATTCGTTCCAGAGGGAATACTATTGATATTATTGATCGTAATTTTTCTGAGGATTATAATTCTGTAAAAGTGAATGTAAAAGGGAGTAGTAGAAATCGATACATCATTCATTTTCATGGGTTGCAATCTGGAGAAATATCTAGTACTTGTACCTGCCCTTTTGATTGGGGTACAGTTTGTAAACATCAAGTGGCTGTAGCTAATGAGATTGATGAGTACGTGGATATTAAGAATGTAAAAAAAACGGTTAAAAAAATCGAAGAAGTAAAATATTCAGGAAGCGATGCAATCAGAGTTCCTTTTTCTGCTCAGAAAGATTGCACCTTGGATTGGATAAAGTTACATACTACAGAGCGAGTTATTAATCAAGCATATGTGAGTTATGAGTATAAAATCAAAAATGAGAAATTAGAAGTAGACTTTTTTGAATTTTTGGTTACAAATACCCGTAGAAACTTTAGGAATAGCATACTGATTCATAAAAAGGAAGGAACACTTTCGCTACAATGTGATTGCAATGCAACGAATCAATACCTATGTATGCATCAGGTATTAGTATTAAATCACATATTTGATCACATGCCACAAGCTTTTTTATCAGAACAAGAGACAAGAGAGATTAAATCGAGAGAATTAAGAGAGTATGGTTTTTCTATAGAGGATGAAATTTATAAAGAATATTTTAATTTTGAATATTATAATAAAAAACTAGTTGCCGTCCCGATCCATCAGGGAACTCTAAAATTGAATCAGTACCAACAAGGTCTTGATGGTATTGTTGAAGATTTAATAACAGGGGAGATTGCAAAAAATGATGAAATCCCCTCAGGACTAGTAGCAGATCAAAATCAGAAGGAAAAAGGTATTGCAATAGGGTTTCATTTTAATAAGAATAGTGAACGAATGCCTTTGTTTATAATTCCTATGGAAGGGAATCTAAAAAAAGACAGATCAGAGCTGACTACAAAAATTACAGAAATAACCCCGGAAACACTAATATTTAATAAGGATCGATACGCTGGTGAAACATATGACCTGCTACAAGAATTGCTTCAAGAATCGTATGAGGCAGTCTCTAGCAGAATAGGAATATCAGATCTAGATACTGCAAAGCATAGTATTGCTAGATTAAGAAGAATTATACCGGATTTTAAAGATGCTATTTTATATGAGCTGAAGTATTACAGTAAGTCACGAGATAGAAAAATTTCTAAACATCACCTTAACCATATCAAAAGAATGGAAGTAGAGAGTGCTTCATTGTCTTTTAAGGTAAAAGAAGAGAAATTGCATTACATTTTTAAAAGTTATATAACCATAGCAGAGGTTACTTATGATTTAGCAAAAGTCAAAATGGAATATAAATTTCCTTTTGTGATTAAAGATGGGGTGTACTACCTAAACGAATCTATAGGATCTTCCAGAAGTATTAAAACATTTAAGGATAATCCCGAACTCAGAATTCCTAAAACAGAGTTCGAATCCTATTATAATCGTTTTATACAACCGTTATCCACAAAATTTCCTGTAGAAATTAACCACCTCAACAAAGAAATGAAAACGATTCCTGCAAAAAAACTAAGAAAACAATTGTTTTTATCAGAAATTAATGGGTTTATTTTATTAAAACCTATGGTAGATTATGAAGGGACATTGGTAGAAATACTTAACGATTCCTACGTAGATGAGCTATCTGATGGAAAAATAATTAGATTAAAAAGAAATGAAGAATACGAAACAGAATTTCGGGAGACTTTAAAAGGGTTGCATCCTGGATTCTTGCTACAGAGGCAGTCATTTTTTCATCTCTCACCCAAAGAATTTATAAAAGATGGATGGTTTTTGGACGCTTTTGATATGCTGAAAAAAGAAGATGTTCAAATATTCGGGTACGAGAAACTCTCTGACATGAAATATAGCCATCATAAGCCCTCTTTTTCTATCCAAATAAAATCAGATATTGATTGGTTTGATGCGCATATAAAAGTGGCTTTTGGTGATACAGAAGTTTCTTTAAAAGAAATACAAAAATCAGTAATAAATAAAAGTAAGTATGTAGAGCTTAGTGATGGTAGTATAGGAATTTTGCCAGAAGAATGGATCCAGAAATATAGTCATTTATTTAGAGTTGGGGAGGTCAAAAAGGATGGGATAAGGCTATCTAAATATCAATTGTCGGTGATTGATAGCTTATATGATGAATTGAATGAAGATATTCCGATTTTACAGAAACATAGAGAAATTAAAAAACAACTGTCTTCTTTTCAGGAAATTTCAAAAGTAGCAAAACCAAAAGGAATAAAAACAACGCTGAGAGATTATCAGAAAGAAGGACTTAATTGGCTAAACTTTCTGGACGAATATAATTTTGGCGGATGTCTGGCGGATGATATGGGCTTAGGTAAAACCTTACAGGTAATTACTTTTTTTAAACACTTAAAAGAGAAGAAAAAACCAAAAAATGCTCACTTGGTTGTAGTACCAACCTCTTTGATTTTTAACTGGCAGGAGGAAGTCAGAAAATTCTGCCCTTCCTTAAAAGTTTTTGTGTTAACTGGAGGGGATAGAAAAAAAGACATTGCGGCTTTCAAAAATACAGATATTGTACTTACTACCTATGGTATTGTAATGAGAGATATTGAGTATCTGAAAAAATATACCTTTAATTATATAGTTTTAGATGAATCGCAAGCAATTAAAAACCCAACTTCCCAGCGATTTAAGGCAATAAAACTATTGAAATCAGATAATAAATTAGTGCTTACAGGTACACCAATAGAGAATAATACATTTGATCTGTATGCACAAATGACCTTTGCAAACCCAGGGCTTTTAGGAAATATGTCACATTTTAAAAAAATGTTTTCAATCCCAATAGACAAAAACAAAGATAAAAATATCGCACAGGAACTAAAGCAATTGATTGATCCTTTTTTACTCAGGCGTACCAAGGAACAAGTGGCTACAGAATTGCCAGAAAAAACAGAACAGGTGTTGTATTGTACAATGGAAGAATCTCAGCAAAAATTATATGATGCCTATAGAAATAAATATCGAAACTTTGTACTGAACAAAATTGATGAAGGAGGAGTAGGTAAGTCAAAAATGTATGTACTGGAAGGGTTGACCAAGCTACGACAAATTTGTGATGCCCCACAATTATTGAACGGTGATGAAGAATACACCGCAGATGCTATTAAGATTAAAGAATTATTACGCCATGTTACCGAAAAAACAGGAGCGCATAAAGTATTGATATTCTCCCAGTTTGTAAAAATGCTTGATTTAATAAAAACTGCATTGCGCACAGAAGGAATCCAATATGAATATTTGGACGGGAAAACAAAGAATAGACAAGAAAAAGTAGAGAATTTTCAGAATAATGATCAAATCAGAGTGTTTTTGATTAGTCTCAAAGCTGGTGGAACTGGGCTAAATCTTACGGCAGCAGATTATGTATACCTTGTAGATCCCTGGTGGAATCCTGCGGTAGAGGCACAAGCAATTGATAGATGTTATAGAATCGGTCAGACAAAAAATGTAATGGCGTATAAAATGATATGCAAAGGAACAATCGAAGAAAAAATTATAACACATCAACAAAATAAAAAACAACTCTCTAATGATATCATTCAGACAGATGAGAGTTTTGTGAAATCCTTATCCAAAGAAAGTATTGCAGAATTATTTAGCTAATGAAAAATCATCCATATATACTAACAATTGCAGGTTTTGATCCGTCAGGAGGAGCTGGATTAGTTGCTGATATTAAAACTTTTGAAGCTTTAAAGTGTTATGGTTTGTCAGTTTGTACTGCTAATACAATTCAGAATGATACAGAATTTGTAGCTTGTTATTGGATAGATATCGAAATTATAAAAAATCAAATTTCAGTACTTTTTAAAAAGTTTGAAATTGAATATATAAAAATTGGCATTGTACAAAATTGGAAACTATTAAATCAGATCATTGATTTTTTACTGGATAAAAATAATAAAGTAAAGATTATTTTGGATCCTGTATTAAGGTCGAGCTCAGCCTATGAGTTTCATCAAGCATCACAAGATAAAAAAGTGCAAAATCCGAAATCCGAAACTTTTTTAGAGCAGGTTTTAGATAAAATATACTTAATAACACCCAATTATCCGGAAATAGAAAAGCTATATCCTGATATGAGTATCGATGAAACCATTGCTTATATAAGTACTAAAACAAATCTATTTCTAAAAGGAGGACATCGAAAGGAAAATATAGGAAAAGATGAGTTATTTACAATCAAAGGAAAACGATTTGTGCTAAACCCCAAGAGGAAGAATATATCCGAAAAACATGGCAGCGGTTGTATACTTTCTTCAGCCATAACAGCACAATTGGCTTTGGGCTTTCCTTTATTAAAATCATGTTTTAGAGGCAAACGGTATACAGAAAAAGTATTGAGTTCTAATACCGCTCTATTAGGATATCACAGGGTATAAAATAAGAAGAATGACAAAAGAAAATTTACAATATATCTCTCAAGGGAACTCTCCACAAGAACATTTGCAACATATAGGTGAAGTATGTGAGGCTGGAGGGAGATGGATACAATTACGTCTCAAAGATGTAGATATGGCTACAAGTTTGAATACGGCTATAAAATGTAGAGAAATTTGTGATCAATACGGTGCTATTATGGTTATTAATGATAATGTCGGTATTGCAAAAGCTTCACAGGCAGATGGAGTTCACTTGGGGCTAAATGATATGAATCCAAAAGAAGCCAGAGAAATTCTGGGAGATAATTTTATTATTGGTGGTACAGCAAATACCTTAGACGATTGTATAAGTCATATAAAGGATGGAGTAGATTATATAGGGCTAGGTCCTTTTAGATACACCACAACAAAAGAAAAACTAAGCCCTTTATTAGGTGCTGAAGGATATCGACAGATAACTACAGCGCTAAAAAATGCTAAGTCAGAAGTACCCATAGTGGCAATTGGTGGGATTAGATTAGAGGATATATCTGATATTTTTGAAGCAGGAGCTAATAGCATTGCTGTTTCTGGAATGTTAACAGATCAGATAGATTTAGAAGAAAGAATAGCATATATAAAAAAACAAATAGCTTAGTGCTATGATATTAAAGGTTACTATACAATGGATACACTTAAAATAGGAGATAAAGAATTTTCTTCACGATTATTTACCGGAACAGGAAAGTTCAGCTCATCTGATTTGATGAGAGAAGCCTTATTGGCTTCAGAAAGTGAATTGATTACTGTGGCACTTAAGCGAGTGGATGTGAATAATGATGATGATGATATATTGACGCATTTAAAACATAAAAGAATTAATTTATTACCAAATACTTCGGGAGTGCGAGATGCCAAAGAAGCGATTTTTGCTGCTCAGTTAGCAAGAGAGGCATTAGAAACTAATTGGGTAAAATTGGAGATTCATCCGGATCCAAAATATTTATTACCGGATCCTATAGAAACACTAAAAGCTGCTGAAGAGCTGATTAAACAAGGTTTTGTAGTAATGCCATATATTCATGCAGATCCGGTTTTATGTAAACGATTAGAAGAAGTAGGTGTACAATGTGTCATGCCATTAGGAGCACCCATAGGCAGCAATAAAGGATTAAAAACCTTAGAGTTCTTAGAAATTATTATAGATCAAAGTAATGTGCCTGTTATTGTTGATGCAGGAATAGGAAGTCCATCACATGCGGCATATGCTATGGAGATTGGAGCAGATGCAGTACTCGTAAATACTGCTATTGCAGTTTCACAGAAACCAGTGGCTATGGCAAAAGCTTTTAAGATGGCCGTAGAAGCTGGTCGCATAGCGCATAATGCTAAGTTAGCACCTGTTAAACAACATGCAGAAGCCAGTAGTCCGTTAACTAGCTTTCTTTCAAAAAGCAGTTAACATATAGTAATGAACTATTCAGGATATTAGTCTATTGCTAATTTTATTAAATTGGAAATTATGGTGAATTGAGAGTTTTAGAAATTATGAAGTTTGAAAAAAAAGCACATCAATTTGTCTTGTTAATATGTTGAAGTGATAAAGAATTTTCCAGAATAAGAAAAATATTGAATTCGCGAGACATCAAAAAAAGCTAATCGCTAAATGCTATTATAAATAATGAAAACATTCAAAAACACATTCGATACCTACAACTGGGATCAAACACTTTCAGAGATTCTTTCTAAAACGAAGGATGATGTGCAGAGGGCATTGGATAGTGAGAAAAGAAGTTTAGAAGATTTTAAAGCATTAATTTCTCCGGCAGCTACTCCATATTTAGAACAAATGGCGCAGTTGAGTTATCAGATCACAAAGAAACGTTTCGGAAATACAATCCAAATGTATGCTCCGATGTACTTAAGTAATGAGTGCCAGAATATCTGTACCTATTGCGGGTTTAGTATGACCAATAAAATTGCAAGAAGAACTCTGACAGATAAAGAGATCTTAAGAGAGGCGGCGTTTCTAAAATCAAAAGGATATGATCACATATTATTAGTAACGGGAGAGGCTAATAAGACCGTTGGAGTAGCTTATATTAATAATGCAATCAGACTCATACAATCCCAATTTGCTAATATTACCATAGAAGTCCAGCCTATGGATCAGTCTGAGTATGAGTTGTTAATTGATAATGGCTTGTATGCTGTATTGGTATATCAGGAAACATATCATAGAGAAGAATATAAAAAGCATCACCCTAAAGGAAGAAAGTCTAATTTTGAATATCGATTAGAAACACCAGATCGTTTAGGTAGAGCAGGGATTCATAAAATAGGATTAGGCGCTTTATTTGGGCTAGAGGATTGGCGTGCAGATAGTTTTTTTACAGCACTACATCTAGAGTATTTACAGAAAACATACTGGAAAACAAAGTATTCTATATCATTTCCCCGGCTAAGACCGCATAGCGGTGGATTGGAACCAAAAGTGGCAATGACTGATACAGATTTAGTACAACTTATTTGTGCTTTTAGATTATTAGATGAAGATGTAGAATTGTCTATGTCTACTAGAGAAAGTGAAGTGTTCAGAGAAAATATAGTGAATCTTGGTATTACCTCCATCAGTGCAGAATCCAAAACTAATCCTGGCGGATATGTAGTAGAGCCTCAATCTCTGGAGCAATTCGAAATATCAGATGAGCGTTCTACAGAAGAGGTAGTAGAGATGCTTAAAAACAAGGGGTTAGAGGTGGTTTGGAAAGATTGGGCTCATAACTGGCAATAAGAAAGAAATACTATTTTTAAAAAACCGTTATGCTTACAAGCGAAGAAAATATACAATATAGTCGCCACATTCTTCTGGAAGAAATAGGGATTGAAGGGCAGGAGAAACTTAAATCAGCCAAGGTTTTAGTGATTGGAGCTGGTGGATTAGGGTGTCCTATACTTCAGTACCTTACTGCAGTAGGTGTCGGAACCATAGGAATTGTTGATGATGATGAGGTAGATCAAACGAATCTGCAACGCCAGATTTTGTATACTGTAGATGATATAGGAAGATCAAAAGCGGCAGTAGCATCAGAAAGATTGTCCAGATTAAATCCATTTGTTTTTTTTAAAGTATTTGAGGAAAAATTGGAGGTAGATAATGCATTGGATCTCTTTTCAGGATATGATATTATTGTCGATGGGAGTGATAATTTTCCCACACGATATCTGGTCAATGATGCTTGTATAATAGCAGATAAACCTTTAGTATTTGGGTCTATATTTAAATTTCAGGGGCAAGTTTCTGTTTTTAATTATAACCAGGGACCTACATACCGCTGTTTATTTCCTGTGCCTCCCAAATCCGGAGCAGTTCCTAATTGCTCTGATATTGGAGTTTTGGGAGTATTGCCAGGGATTATTGGTAGCTTACAAGCAAATGAAGTGATAAAGATAATTACAGGTGTTGGGGAAGTCTTAAAAGGAAAACTTCTTTATTTTGATGCATTGACATTGCAACAACAAATCTTGAGTTTCAAAAAAAATCAGGATATCGAGATCTATGAGCTCGAAGAAGATTATGAGTTTTTCTGTGGAGTACACTCTATAAAATTACAGGAAATCTCAGGAGTAGATCTAAAAGAGAACAAAGATAATTATCACATTTTAGATGTTAGATCTTTAAAAGAATTTAATGATTTTAATATAGGAGGAACTCACATTCCTTTAGAAATGTTGATCCATAGAACTTCAGAATTAAATAATAAGAAGCCAATTGTTGTTTGTTGCCAATCTGGACTGCGAAGCAAAAAAGCAATAGAGATTATTTCAGAATATAGAAAGGATCTGGATTTATTTAATCTTAAAAATGGATTTTCTTCATATTAATTAGTGATGGATATGGTATTTCCTTGTTTGACAGCTCTGTATGCTAATAGCGGAAAATTCCCTTCGCCACTTATTTGTTGACCAAATGATGAAATTTCATATTGATTGTCATTTCCACAGTTAGACGATGCTCTGGTTCCATTTACTTTTAGAGCAGAGCAAGAACGACTGGCTTCTACATTAGGATCACTTAACTCATAAGCAAAAAACTGTTCATTATTAGCGTTATATATAATAACTCCTTTTATTCCTCTGCCGTCCGTTTGATCAACAAAAACACCTCCAGGAAACTTAAGGGCAGTATATTGAGGCAGGTTGAGGTTAATCTGAAAATTAACCTGGACATTGGGTAAGAAAGGATTATCTGTTCTAGTATCATCACTACTGCATGAGAGTGAGAATACTATAATAAGCAGGGTGTATATAAACTTTTTCATTTTCATATTTTATGCATTACAATATATAAATATATTTAGACAAAATTTTTAGCAAGCCAAATTAAGTAAAAATGTGATTAGGCATTTTTTTTTAGTATATTTGTTTTAGAGTTAAAGTCCCATACCCGTGGGATTTTTTGTATTTATATAAACGATGAAGTTATGAGCAAAGTATCTTATTACAGTGCAGAAGGGCTAAAAAAATTAAGAGATGAGTTGAGTAATCTCAAAGATATAGAAAGACCAAAGGCATCTCAGGCAATAGCAGAAGCCCGTGATAAAGGAGATTTGAGTGAAAATGCTGAGTATGACGCAGCAAAAGAAGCACAAGGATTATTAGAAATGAGAATTTCTAAGCTAGAAGAAACATTATCCAGTGCACGACTAATTGATGAATCTCAATTAGACACTTCAAAGGCTTTGATACATTCTACTGTAAAGATTAAAAATCAGACGAATGGAGCGCAAATGACGTATAAGTTGGTAGCACAGAGTGAAGCGGATCTAAAAACAGGAAAAATATCTGTAGACTCTCCTATAGGCAAAGGTCTTTTAGGTAAGAGTATAGGAGAAGTAGCAGAAATTCAGGTGCCTAATGGGGTTATGAAGTTTGATGTTGTAGAAATCACAAGAGAATAGTAGTATTAAACAGGTTATGTAATTTTTTTTAATTTTTAAAAGAAAGGCTTTTTTATGGTTTTTAATTCTCAATAAATACCCTATATTTCACATATATAAACCAATAAAAATTTTAATGAATGTCTACCCTGTTCACTAAAATCATAAAAGGCGAGATACCCTCTTATAAAATCGCTGAGGATGATAATTTCTATGCATTTTTGGATATTAATCCTAATGCGATAGGACATACACTATGTATTCCTAAAAAAGAAGAAGATAAGTTATTCGATCTCAAGGAATCGGAGTATATAGAACTTATGCGATTTTCTCGTAAAATTGCAAAGGCTCTTGAGAAAACTATTAGCTGTAAGCGAGTAGGAATTGCTGTTGTAGGACTAGAAGTTCCTCATGTTCACGTGCACTTGATCCCATTAAATGACATGAAAGAAATTACATTTGAGCATAAAGTATCTATGTCTCCGGGTGAATTTGAATCGATAGCGGCTAGAATTCAGTCTAATTTATAAGAATGGACTCTTCAGATTTTAAATTATCCTTAAGGCTCAGAATTGATTGGAGTGAAATGGATACCTACCAGCATGTGAATAATGTAAATTTCATGAAATATATGCAGAGTGCACGTGTTCAGTTTTGGGAGGTTTCTGGATTATCAAACTTATATTCTGAAAAGAAAAAAGGGCCTATGTTGGTCTCTACTAAATGTGATTTTAAACATCCTTTGTTTTTTCCAGGAAATGTTTTGATCAAAACCAAAGTAGCATTTATTAAAAATTCTAGCTTTGGGTTATCACATAAATTATACAATGATTCAGGTACTCTCTGTGGAGAAGGTCAGGATGTAGCAGTTTGTTTTGATTTTAACGAAGATAAAACCTTTTTGATTTCTGATACATTAAGAGAAATTATGAAGCAATATATGTAATACCATTTCAGGTTCTGAAATGCTCAAATAAAAAGCAAATTATACTGGGCGGTTTTAAATCCTGAAATGGTATATAAAAGTATATGATTTCTAAAGAAAGTCAGAGCGATATAGGTATATAGATAGAGAAAGACATAATAGGAAAAACAACAATAATAGTAGATAAGTAGTATTTGTAAATCTTGTAGAACTTGGTTTAGGTTGCAGTGTTTTTTTGTGATACTCATATACCCGCTCGATATCATCAGTCCATCTTCCCGGAAAAATGGTAGTTTCACACTGTTTACAATCCATTTGTTCTACAATTGTCTTTTTCGTTTTAATAACGAGTCTGGAAAATACCTTCTCTTGTTTAAAAGAAAGTAGAAGACTTTCTGTAGCATAGCACTCAGGACAATTATTATTAAGAATTGTTTCTTTTAGAACGATATATTCGGTTTTCACTTTGTTGAGTTTAGAATATGTATAACGTTTTACGGTTACTTATGTTATGAGGAGGCATCAGATTTACGTAGTGTAATCTGAAATATAGTACCTTTGCCCATATCGGATTTAAGTACTTTAATTTTTCCGGAATGATACTCTTCAATAATTCTTTTGGCAAGAGAAAGTCCAAGTCCCCAGCCACGAGTTTTAGATGTATATCCAGGGTCAAAAATTTTGGTAAATTTACTTTTTGGGATTCCTTTTCCAGTATCTTTAATTTTTATAAATACTCGTTTAGTGTCATCTGTAAGAGAAACACTTAGACCACCTTTACCACGCATAGCATCAATCGCATTTTTAACTAGGTTTTCTATGGTCCAGCTATAAAGCTGAGAGTTTAGATCCACTGAAATAGGTTTTTCGGGTAGGTCTAGAGAAAAGTTAATCAACTTAGAACTCCTGGATTGAAGATAAGTATATGCTTCTCTTGTCTCTGCTACAATGTCTACTTCTTCTAAGTTAGGAATGGATCCTATTTTAGAAAATCGTTCTGTTATTACTTTTAATCTGGAAATGTCTTTTTCTATTTCTACAATGTACTCAGGATTTACATGTTCTCCTTTCAATATTTCATTCCAACCTACTAATGAAGATAATGGGGTTCCTATCTGGTGCGCAGTTTCTTTTGCCATTCCAGCCCATAATTTATTCTGTTCACTAGCTTTAGATGTAGTAAAAAAGAAGTAGATAACACCAATCAAAAGAAAAAGAATCAAGGCAATGGCAATTGGGTAGTATCGTAGTTTATTAAGAATAGATGAATTCCCAAAATAGACATATTGAATACTGGTTTTTAAGTCTAATACGATGGGTTGATTCTCTGATTTCATTTCCTCTAAGTACTCCAGAAGTTCTTCTTCTGATAAATTATCAGGTAAATTTTTTATTTTGCCATCTCGGATTATTTCATTTTTATCATCTCTCAATAGGTTTCCTTCGCCATCGGTTATAATAATAGGAATTGTACTGTTGGTTTGATTGATTAGATTGGATAGGTCTAGATAGTGGTCTTCTTGTATACTATTTAAGGCTTTATACGATTGTGCCCAGACCTGCATTTTGGTAGTTTCATCCTTTTTTAATCGTTGAAGAAATAAAGAAGTGTTCCATAATACGAGGCCTGTGATAACCAGAACCGCAAAAATGATAAAATAACTTGATAGATGACGCTCGTCAGAAAAATTCATACAAAAGGAGTGTTAACGAATCTTAAATATAAACGTTTTAAAATAATTTTATTGTTTAATTAATAGTTAAGAAAAGACACCAAATAAGATTAAGTCTGAGATCAAAACTTTAATTATCTTTGTTTATATACATAATTTATTTATGATTCGTATTGATCCAACACAAGTTTCCATAAAAGAATTACATGGAATGATGCTTGGTGCTATTGGTCCCAGACCTATAGCTTTTGCAAGCACAATAGATAGCGAAGGAATTCCTAACCTTTCACCTTTTAGTTTTTTTAATGTGTTTAGTGCAAATCCACCAATTCTTATCTTTTCTCCAGCCAGAAGGGTAAGAGATAATACAACAAAGCACACCTTAGAGAATACAATGGCAATCAGAGAAGTGGTGATTAATATTGTAAATCACACCATAGTACAGCAAATGTCATTGTCAAGTACAGAATACCCTAAAGGGATCAATGAGTTTGAGAAATCTGGATTAACTATGGTGGATTCTGAAAAAATAAAACCGTTTAGAGTAGGAGAAGCACCAGTACAGTTTGAGTGCAAAGTGAATGAAATAGTTCCTTTGGGAACAGAGGGTGGAGCAGGTAATCTTATTATTTGCGAAGTACTTTTGATGCATATCAAAAAAGAGGTATTGGATGCAAATGGAAACATTGATCCGTATAAAATAGATCAGGTTGCGCGTATGGGTGGTAACTGGTATACAAGAGCTAATAAAGGGATGTTTGAAGTTTCTAAGCCTTTGATTTCTATAGGTATGGGTTTTGACGCTTTGCCAGAAGTTATAAAGAATAGTAAGGTGTTTACAGGAAATGATCTAGCGAAACTAGCGAATGTAGAAGGAATCCCTGAAAAGAGTGCTGTCATAACATTTGTTAATAACAATAGTGATATTATGAGTAAGATTCAGGGGGCTAACCTAATAGAAATTCATAAATTTGCACAACAGTATTTAGAAATGGATGATGTAAATACTGCGTGGTATATTTTAGCAGCAATACAATAATAAATTAAGATGGAAGTACAAGGTAAAGTAAAGATGGTCGGTGAGACACAAACTTTTGGGAACAATGGTTTTAGAAAACGTGAGATAGTAGTAACCACAGAAGAACAGTATCCGCAGCACATAATGGTAGAGTTTGTTCAAGATAAATGTGATTTATTAAACAGCTTTCAGGTAGGTCAGGATGTGAAAATTAGTATTAATTTAAGAGGTCGCGAGTGGGTAAACCCTCAAGGAGAGACAAAATATTTTAATTCTATCCAGGGATGGAGAATAGAAAACCTTCAGGCTGCAGCTCCTTCTGGGCCAAGTCCAGTGCCACCTGCAGATGCTTTTGAACCAGCTACAGATCTTAAAGAAGAAGATCACGATGACTTACCATTTTAAGTCATCTCATAATATAATATAATAGCAAAAAGTCCGATACACATGTATCGGACTTTTCATATTGTGGTTTTAGATTAACCTTTTAATAAAACTCAAAAAAGCAATGATGAACAAAATTTATCTTAAAAGGTTCCAACAAATATTACGATTTTTTTGATCAATTCAAACAACTAATTGATATTTAACGTTGTAGAAACATTTAGTTTTTTAGCTTGTATATTCTTAATAATTCCATAAAGTTCCCTCCCGTATCTTTTGCTAATGAAGATGGATTGTTGGCATTAGGAGGAGATTTGTCTACTTCCAGATTGCTCGCTGCATATCATAGCGGGATTTTTCCTTGGTATGATGAAAATCAGCCTGTTTTGTGGTTTAGTCCAGATCCAAGAATGGTTCTTTTCCCTGATGAGCTCAAAATAAGTAAAAGTATGCGTCAGCTAATTAAGAAAGATATTTTTGATATTACATTTAATACTAATTTTAAGAATGTGATTAAAAGCTGTGCTACCATAAGTCGAAGTGATCAGCAAGGTACCTGGATAACTCCAGATATGCAGAAAGCTTATATAGAACTTCATAAAATGGGTTATGCCATTTCTGTAGAAGTATGGCAAGATTCACAACTAGTAGGAGGGTTATATGGTATTTGGTTAGAGGATAAAAAAATATTTTGTGGGGAAAGTATGTTTTCTAAAGTAAGTAATGCCTCTAAATTTGGTTTTATCAAACTGGTCTCTTTTTTAAAAGAGAAAGAAGTGCGGTTAATAGATTGTCAGGTGTATACAGATCATCTGGCGAGCCTGGGAGCAAAAGAAATTACAAGAGACACATTTATGAACTACTTAAAGTAAATGTTTTTAATCTATTAGAGTAAAGTCTTCATATTCGGCAACAAAGAGTCCTTTTTTGTTTTGATAGAAACCACTTTCATCTACATTATAATTAATAGGTCTAGTCGCAGAGTTATAAGCTGGAGTAAAAATATCAACTAATTGAGTAAAATCATTGGATATTACAGAATGAATGTTTCTTTTAGTAGTAGTCAAGCTACTAAAACTATTCGGGGCTAAAATCTTATCACTAACTTCTTGAATTGTACATTTACGGATAGTTTTTTTCTCGCCTTGTAAAATGACTTTTCTAGATTTATTTAACTGACTTACTAAGTTATAATTTTTAATTTGTAGCTCTCCTGATATAACATTTGTAATCCCACTCATAGATGGGTGATCGTGGTGGGAGAAGGATTCACCTTTTTCTAATTGAAAAAGTGAAATCTGAAAATCGATTTCATAATGTAAGTTTATGAAATCTGAAGTTTCTGAAGTGGCATCATTGTAATTGTCAAAAGCATCGCGAACATTTTTAAATGCTTCAAAATTATATTGATGTAAGAGTTTTTGAGCCTGTTCAATATATTTTTTTTGATTCCAGAGTAGGTTGTGCTGAGTTTTAGCAATTTTAGTCAATTGTTCTAAAAATGCATCCCAATTAATCTTTGTGGAAGGGTTCCAATTTCCCTGATAACCATTTGCTTTTTGCGCATGAATAGATATTTCAGGTAATTTCGATGCTATTGATACGATTTGTGATTAAAAAATTCGTATAAATTCATTGAATTATTTTTTCTTTATGCAAGGCAAAAAAATCAAGCATAGCTATAGCTACGGTTTATTTTTTAAACGAAGTAGAAAGGAAAAAGAAACGATGAATATGCGAAATTTTTAGTTATAAATCGTATGAGGCAAAACCTAGAGCATTTAATTTTACGACTTCCTTTTTTTGAAATCATCCATTTTCTGTTTTTTTTATTGTTTATAAAGATTTTTGTAGGGGTGTTTATATGTAAAAAATATATTTTTAGGCTAGTATTAACTAGTTAATTTTTGTTTTTGTATCTCCAAGTAATTCTGGTTTATACAATTTAAAAATTGTTTAATTTTATCGAGAGAGTCTTTGTTTGCCTTATTATTATTTTCTCTTGTTCCTCCTAAATTATACTTTTCATCTAATAAATGCCCGGCATTTTTGTAGTTGAAATGAGTACACAATGATTTTTTCTTATTGATCTCATTTATTTCTTTACATATAGCTTCTGCCATAATATCTGCTGGCCATATGATATCGAGACTTCCACTAAATAAAAGTGTAGGAACTTTTATTTTGCTGTAGTCAATTGTATGATTAATAGGAGGGGTCATATCAATTAGAGATTCTTTATATAAATCAGTAATTCTTTGCATAGGTTTTGATTGCGTCTTGTATGGTGTAGCGGGTAGTGGTTTTCCATCTTTACTCCAACTAGACAAGGGGGGTCTAGACCAATCCCTAATAATTCCTGGCCAAACGACTGAACTTGGGGCTATTCCAATAACGCCTTTATAACTATTGTCTAAAGACGCTAGCACCAATGCAAGTTCTGCTCCTTTAGACCAGCCTACAATCAGTAATCCATCTTGTTTTATTTCATCCCTTTTTAAGAACCAGTTTTTTGCAGCATCAAAATACTCTAATGGGATCATTTCTAGCTCTTTATTTATTTTCTCTCCTTCATTGAAGTAAGCTAATGACAATACAGAATATCCTAATGAAGCTATCTTATTTGCAAGATGTGTTGGTTTTCCTCCTTCTGATCCGCCAAGTATTATAATTCCATAATTTCCTTTTATACTAGATTGAAAATAATCAGCTTCAAAACCAATATCATCAAAATTTCTTAAAGAAGTAACTTTAACTATTTGTTTTTCAGTATTCATATTTTTATTTTTAAGATTACACTACGATTAAAACCTTTATTCATTTTACTTTTCAAAATAACCTGAGATGCTAAATAGTTGATAGTTTTTTATTAAATACTATAAAGAGAAGAATCATAGAAATAATTACTAGAATTGCCGATAAAAAAAGAGGTCTCTAATATAATAGACTTACGTTCACCAATTTTTGGTATTAATATTCGATTTACCTCTCCTTGTACAAGTACATTTTTTCTTCCCACCTCCATTAATGACCAACCTATCCGAGAAAAACTCCAGTTAAATTTAACTATCATATCGTATGTGCAAGTCGTTGTACGCGAATGAAATGCTAATTGTAATAAGAAAAAAGCATACAAAAATTGGATAGGTATAGAAGACAATCTTATTCTTTTTAATATCCCAAAAGGGGCTAATTTATTCCAGAATATTTTTCTTTGAATTTTGAATTCCATAGTCTCCGTTAAAAATATATATCCTAATAATAGATTAATTGCAGATACTCCAGATGCAAAAAATAATGGAGCTCTTGTGCCAAAATACTCTCCAATAAAACCTCCTAATGAAGGATCTATCATTAAACCTAATCCGAATGCAGAACTGATAATGCTAAAATTGACAGTTCTTTTTTCCTTGGGAGAAGTATTTGCTATACAAAGATTAGTTGTGGCAAAAGTAGCTCCAAAAATTCCCGAAAATATCCAGGCAATAAAAAGTAATTCTATGTGTTGAGCAAAATCCATAATTAATAATAAAGGTCTTCTTTTATAAATATCAGATAATGAAGCTGTCATAGGGCTAGATATAAATCTGGTTGAGGCATATCCAAGCATTAGGTGTCCAGTCCAATTTGCTGTACTTGATAGACTTTCTCCGGTTATATCCATAATGAGTTGGGGCTTAATCTAAATAATGATTCCGAAATCAAAAGAATTAATCAACAGCGTAGTAAATAAAATAGAGGTTATGTACTTATTGTTTTTCTTTAGCTTCACAATATTTTATTTTCTAATTTTAATGGCATCATTTCTGATCAAAAACTTCTTACTGAAATTTGCTCTTTTTTGCCTAAACCAAAAACATCAGTGTTTTATTCGAGTAATTTTAAGTCAGAAATGATATTATTGCTTTTGATTCCATCGTTTCCACCAAGAAGTAAACCCTTTGGTACGATATTCATCCTCTTGAAAAGGCCCTGATATGTAATGAAGTGAAGAAACACCTGATTGGGTTTCTTCTACCAGCTTTATATCTTGCTGAATAGTTGTATCCCATAACCAAGTCAATTCTTCTTCTGAAGCATAAAAATCTTCAGCTGTCATCCATATAAGTTCAACATCAGTCTCTGTTACGGATTTTGGTTTTATAGTAAAAAGCACTACATAATCAACATAAGCTATATAAAATAAGAAAGGTCCTATACAACCAAATATGGCTCCTCCTTCTAGACCATCAGCATTTCCTAATGTGGCTCCCATTCTTTTACCATCTTTACTAGCAGTCAATGTGTCTCCACCTAACGGCATATTTGTGTTAAAATGAAACAAATTACTATCCACATGAAAATCAACATCAACAGGTTGTATCCATCCTTTCTTTTTAGCTTGTATACCCCAATTAATAGCATCATTTACATATAAATCTTCTCTACCTGCTTCAAATTGGTCGATAAATCCTTTAACTTCTCTTAATTCAGGATGATTGGGAGCACAGTGCCAACACTCTAAAAAGTTTTCTGTCCAGAGTTTCCAATTTGCTGCTACATGATACGTTTTTCTTACACTAATTTTAGCTTTATTTAGCTTAAGAGTACCTAAAATATTTTCTAAATTTTTTACTTGTTCATATTGTTCATTATATGCATGATAAAAAACTAAACCGGCAGATTCTTGTATCTGTAATTTACGTAAACAAAGGTGTTTAAATGATGCATTGGCCTGATCTCCACGGGCTATTACTAATTTACCATCAAGATCATATTTCCAGGCATGATAGGGGCATACAATGGATTTAAGTCCTTTTTGGGGTTTTACAGGACTGATATCATTCTCTAATAGCTTTTTCCCTCGATGACGGCAGGTATTCGCCAATGCTTGAATCTCTTCTTTTTCATTTCTTGTTACTATTACACTTTCTGATGCAATATCAGAAACTACATAGTTTCCTTTTTTGGGTAACAAACAAACAGGTGTTGCCATTATTGGTAAATAACGGAACAATCCATAACGTTCGCGCTTAAAAATTTCTGGATCTGTATAAGCATTACCTGATAATGATTTAGTTTCCTCCTTGTTGATAGCCACAGTAGTGGTGCTAAAATCTTCCATCTCTTCTGATTTTTTAGGATTAAAATTATTCTACAAATCTTGAATGTTCTGCTTTTAATATATCCACAGCTTTCTTAAATTGTGGATAAGACTTTGTCTTTTTGAGCATTTCTTTCCAATCTGAAAAGGAGATAAAATCATACTTTGCTCGTATTTGCGCTTTTGCGCTAGCGATAATAATTTCTGGGTCTTCTGGGTTTTTTAAAAGTAATGCCTTAAAAACTTTACTAGCTTGTGCCGATAAGGCACCTATTTCGATAGCATGCCCAGCGTTACGTATCTTAAAAAGATATTTATATGCATCGAAAAAATCTAATATCCGATCATTGGTTTCTTTTGATTCGAGCCAATTCATAGCAGCTAATGCTTCAGTTCTATAATGTGCCCTTTCAGATGGCTTTTCTCTTCTATTACCAAGTACAATTAATATTTTGATTAAGGCAATTAAATCATCATTACTCTCATATGCTTTTATTCTTGCAATAGGTAACCATAGATTTGCAGTCTCTTCATCATTTTCAGCAAGAGCTTTTGTTGCTACTTCTAAGGTAGCTTCATTAGAAGGTGGTTTGATAGCAACTTCCATGCTCTTTATGATTTCTAAATCCAGCGCCCATAAGTCTATTGAAAAAATATCCTGAAAAACCTTAGCCCCTCTACCCTCTCTTAATTTTGGTTTAATTTTTTTAAAAGTCTGTACTAAGGTATTTAAAGATGTTTTTTGAATCATTTTTTCAATAAGAAAAGCTGCTAAAAAATGTACCCTTAAATCACTATTACTAGAATGATCTATTGAATTATAATTATTGGCAGGAAGCACTCTTGAAAAATAAGGGTCATTTCTCCATTCAATTTCCACAAGTGCTGATAAGCTTGGCCTATCCCAATATTTTACTTCTTTAAGTACTTTATCATTAAGTGCTTGGTATTGAAAAAGAGTTGCCAGCCCTTCATCTAAAAATAAAGAACGAGACATTAAATTACAATGAGTAATTTCATGAATCATAAGATCTTTGTTTTTTATATCAGATTTACTTGATGCAATAAAACCAAGACCATTGATTCCTGTAACTGTATGAAGAGGTGTTCCATCTGGACAAATATCAATGATCAAAAGCGGTATAGGTAATTGAAGTTTATCTTGTACCCAAGTAAGTGCTTCTTCAATCAGTGTTATTTCTTCAGGTATTAATACATTATTCCCTAATAAAAAGAGTTTGTCTGATAATCTTGTTATTTTTTTGAAACCATCTGCCAAATCAAATGCCAGATTCAACCATAACCCTTGAGCTCCCCGATTAGTTAGCTCTTCTGCAATCTCTCTTGCTTTTATCCATGACTCTTGAGCTGCAAACACAAAAAGGGATTTAAATAATTGCCTTGGTGTTTTTTCTATTAAAGTTTCCATCATTTTATAATTTTTTATTAATAAAGCTCCTCAATGCAGGTACACGAGGTATTTATTCAAGTACTAATTTCCTTAGTAAGAATGTTAAGTTTTCAAACTTTTCTCTTTTGATAAGATATCTCTTAAGGAATTAGATTTAAAAGAAATATATATTTCTACCTTGTTTTTCCTACAAAAAAACAATTCAACATCGTTTCATCTACTCCGTCTATTTGAAGCATCTGATTGACCTTATCATCATTTGCTCCTCCCCAAATAATAGAACCCAAGCCTAATCCTGTCGCTGCTAGCCCAAGTTGTTGTAGTATCCCTCCAGCTTCTGTAAGTGTAAAACGATACCCTAATGAGCCATATTTGTGCAAACTGCGCTCGAATATCCCTGTAAGAACAATAATTGCTCCTATATCTTGAAAAGAATCATTAGCATCAACACTCTTATATAATTCTTTTGGATCTATAGTAGGAGATATCAATGCTAGTTCATGTTTTTTTGGAGAATAATTATAGCTTCGCCAGTTTGTATACTCCTTATTAGGTCTTAATACATATATCTCTACAGGATATAATCCTCCTGCAGAAGCATACGTTCGAAAGTGTAATTTTGCCTTTTCATTAATTGCAGATTTCACTTTTCTGGTAACTCGTAAACTAGCTAGTAAATCTGATAATTCTTGATCGGATAACGAGCCTGGTTTATAATTTCGGCATGATTTTCTATGAGTTGAAACCTCATGGAAGGAGTTATTTATTGGATTTGCCGGTGGTAGTTTTAATGATGATTTTAAAGTATAATATTTATGATTTAATGAATCTGCCTGTAACTGAAGTCCATCATAAAGATGTTTTATTATTGCTTTAACCTTCATTGGTTTAAGAGCATCGGATTGCTTCGTGTTTTCATGAAAAATTTCTACCATATTTTTCATTTCTTTTCTATAAGCCTTCTCTAATGATGTATTAGTATCCAAATAATCATTTATAGTTTTAGATTCCATAAGATGTTTTTTATTTTAGAATATATTATTATTTCCCCTGATTGCTAATATGCATCAACAACAACTAATCATTTAGCCAGATATTTATTTGAAAAAAATATGAGCGTCTATGAATAATAAGGATGTTTAAATTATTTTTTTGAACTTTGAAGTAATAATTACTTTAAAAAGAATTTATGGAAATGGATGAATTTCTTCATTTATAGGAATGTTTTGATCTCTACCCTTATATTTCAAAAACTGTTCAAAACGTCTTCTATCAAGAGGGACTCTCCCATAACCACACCACATAGGTTGAAGACCTGGTACCACTGCTTTGGTAACGTATAAACCTAAGCTAGCAACATCGTCTGGAGTAATATCAATCAGATATGGGGTGTATCCAAACTTATCTAATTTAGAGATAAGGATTTCTAACTGTTGTGAGTGGTCTAGAGCTTCACTAGGTGATGTTGCTGATAAACCATCTAATAGAGTAGATCTTTCAGTAGTTTTCCAGAAAAACTCGGCAAATCGCTCTTGTTTCTTATTTTGCGTGTAGTACCTTACATGTTCCGTAAACATTACAATTTCTTCTTTTTTTATTTTTCTGACTTCTTGCTGTATTCTATCTTCTTGCTGCATTATCAAACACCAATTGAAGGTATGAAAACATTCTACTACTGCTTTTTTTAATGCAGTTTTGACACATAAATTTGCAGATGCTCCAAGCGCTATTCCTGGATGGTTGGGAATTTTGGCTATTACCAAAATTACCGGAACATCGATATCATTGGTTATATCACAAAGGAACAGTTCAATTTCTTGACTCTGTATCTGTAATAGCATTTTTTTTAAATCAGGATCTGCGCAATCGATTGCTTGCTGTAGGTCAATTTTTTTTGGAGATTGTTCTGCTGCCCAATGTAATGAATAAGCATCTCTTTCTATAGCTTCATATAAACCAGAACATGCTGCCCATTCTCTGGTAGGACCACATGCTAAGCCTGTACTGTAAGCATCTGATAAATACTCACTTTCATGTCTATGTTGATACGCAAAAAAGGCTAATGAAGCAGGGAAATGTACCGTCTTGTGATCCGTCAATCTTTCTGCTTCGGTCCAGCCGATAGCTACATTAGGGTCATGACGCTTATATCTAATATTAGGGTTGTCATATTGCTCTTTGCTAAAAGAAATAAAACTATTTGGATCAACAAAGTCATCTTCATGTAAATCTTTGGATGCTGCCCAAGCGATGCTTTCAGGATCATATACTGCGCCCGCAAACCTTTCTATTCCCTCTCCAATTGCCGACCAAATAGAAGATATCCTATCTAAAGATGCTCCGGCAGATTGTCTTTCCATTGTAAATAGCCTTTTTTCTGCACCTGGTGATACGATAAAAGGGTCTTGAAACTCTGCGATTGTGATAAAAATATCCGGTTCTTCTGGCATTAAAGGAATTTCCTTTATATATCTAATAATTCCATAGTCAGGATCCAATGTACGATCCAATAATGTAGATAATTTGTTGTCCATAATGTGATGTTTTTTCTTAAATAAGCTCTTTTAGAATAATTTAAGCCTTTGCAGAGAATTGCTCTCTAATAGTTCTTTTAGGTTTATCTTCCGTATTATTGCAAACTCCACAACGAGGTAAGCGTAGTATAGGAGAGTATTTAATGTTTAGATAAACTGGGTCTACTTTTACGATATTTGAAGGACCAGCTAAATCATAATTGCCATCTAGAATAGTCATTATATGTCTGGTAATTAATGCAGATGCCATATTATCCAATACAAGACCTCCTTCATAACTAGGTGAATTTTTAGCATCCCCAGTCGAATATGCTTTCAGTTCATCTGGAAAAAGGCTAGATCCTAATTCTCTTTTATAGGCACATTCTAGACAGGCTGTTTGTTTTGGTATTACAAAGGGGCCTATTACAAATTTTCGCTGAGCCCAACGAAAGAATAGTATTGGTTGATTCTTTTTTACTGCAGTAGCATTTGCTTTGCGTAAGAATTTATGATCCTCCTGATCACTAATGGCGATAATCAGAGATGAACTGTCTTGATTATCAGTAATCTTGATGTTTGACTTTTTAAGTGATTCTTTAGTTAAAGAGGCTAATTTTCCATCACCTAAAAATGTTATTGAAGTAGGGATAGATTCTAAATCTATTTTTCCTGCAGATGTTCCATGCAAATCCATCAATCTTTGAAATTGCGAAACCGAAGAGTAATCTTCTTGGACTAATAACCCTTTTGAATCTAACAATTCTTTTAATTGTTTCATGATATCTTCATCTACTGAAACATCATTCATTTCTGTAGAACGAAGTGCTGTTAACGCATTTGATATATCAGTAGCATGCTTATCAAAGGTAATATGCGTTCCATCTGGTTGACGAAGTTGAATTCGATTTTCATCTATTTTAACCCAATCTGTATCAGGGTGTAAAATTAAATTTTGTGTATCCATATTTTTAAATTCAGACAAATAATAAGTGTCCCTTTTTTATTTAAATTATTTTTAGTAACTTACTATTGATTTTAGTAGAGTTGCGTTACCTGCCCTCTCATAGACAGATAGCGCAACTTTTACTGATTACAATTTGTTTTTATAGAAGATTGATTCTCTTCTATACTAGCTTCACAAGTAGAAGTACAAGCTTCTGCTGTTACATCTGTTGTAAATTATATATCTGAAGATTCTAGCTCAGAAATATAGAAGCTAAGAGGTTTCTCCTCTGAGCTACACTACTCCACAAGAACAGCTACAAGCTCCAGCGGTTAAGTCTGTTGCAAATTCTATGTTCGAATTTTCTTGCTCAGAAACATAAAAACTAAGAGGTTTCTTTTCGATACTAGCTCCACTACTAGAACTACACGTACATGTACAAGCTCCAGCGGTTAAGTCTGTTGCGAATTCTACGTTTGAATTTTCTTGTTCAGAAGCATAGAAGCTAAGAGATTTCTCCTCTGGAGCTACTCCACAAGAACAGCTACAAGCTCCAGCGGTTAAGTCTGTTGCGAATTCTACGTTTGAGTTTTCTTGCTCAGAAGCGTAGAACGAAAGAGATTTCCCTTCTGGCGCTACTCCACAAGAACAACTACAAGCTCCAGCGGTTAAGTCTGTTGCAAATTCTACGTTTGAATTTTCTTGTTCAGAAGCATAGAAGCTAAGAGATTTCTCCTCTGGAGCTACTCCACAAGAACAACTACAAGCTCCAGCGGTTAAGTCTGTTGCGAATTCTACGTTTGAATTTTCTTGTTCAGAAGCATAGAAGCTAAGAGATTTCTCCTCTGGAGCTACTCCACAAGAACAGCTACAAGCTCCGGCGGTTAAGTCTGTTGCGAATTCTACGTTTGAATTTTCTTGTTCAGAAGCATAGAAGCTAAGAGATTTCTCCTCTGGAGCTACTCCACAAGAACAGCTACAAGCTCCGGCGGTTAAGTCTGTTGCGAATTCTACGTTTGAATTTTCTTGTTCAGAAGCGTAGAACGAAAGAGATTTCCCTTCTGGCGCTACTCCACAAGAACAGCTACAAGCTCCGGCGGTTAAGTCTGTTGCGAATTCTACGTTTGAGTTTTCTTGTTCAGAAGCATAGAAGCTAAGAGATTTCTCTTCTGGCGCTACTCCACAAGAACAGCTACAAGCTCCTGCTGTTAGATCTGTTGCGAATTCTACGTTTGAGTTTTCTTGCTCAGAAGCGTAGAAACTAAGAGATTTCTCCTCTGGGGCTACTCCACAAGAACAGCTACAAGCTCCTGCTGTTAGATCCGTTGCGAATTCTACGTTTGCATTTTCTTGCTCAGAAGCGTAGAAACTAAGTGATTTTGAATTTTTCATTTTAAAAAAAATTATGTTAATAATTGATTCAAAGAAATAATTTCTATCACATCTTACTCTAAGTGTATATACTTATTTTGAGTATTTTCAAATAGGATTGAATTGTATAAAGGTTAATTTTAGTAATAAAATCGTTTTGATTCATAAACCATTAGAATTGTAAAATTTGGTATTATTTACTCAATTGTTATTAGCTCCATACATTATTAATTGATATCATTTTTTTATTATGAAAAACGTTTATTTTAGTTAATCTTGACTAACTAAGTTAATTTCAAAACCTAATACCCTAAATGAAAAATCATATAAGATTTCACCCATCTACTAAAAATCTTAAAATAGAACGTTCCAATTAGGTGTGAGCTACGTATATTTTTGTCAAAGGGGATTGTCACTATTGATCTTTGCAATTGTTTTGTAGTAGGGAACACTTTTTAATACAATATTTCACAGTGGTGAATAAACATTAGATGCCGAAATCGAATGTGGAGCACTGTAAATATGGTAATTGTAATAATTTAAATAGGGAGAACTATTTTTTTGGACACCTTTTATATCAGTTATTTTTTCTAAAAAGAATATAAGGTATATAGGAAATATGCTCCTTTGCAAACTGTATATGATTATTTGCTATTAATTCTACTTGTTGATCGAATTGATGTTTTGGATTTAAATTATATTTTTGAATCCACTTAGAATAATCTTTTGTTTTAAATAAATCAGCTACCATTTCATATACCTCTATCTTTCTTTTTTCTTGATATTCTATAATAGTTTTTATACAATAATATAATTCTTCTTGATCGGTATTACATGTTAAAATGAGGTGAAATTGAATCTCATTACAAGAAAATGATTTTAATGATTTATTTATTTTCTGATGGAACTTAATACCTTTAGAAGAGCTAGGGTTGCTAATAATAAGAAAAGTATTATTTTTCTTTGTCTTATTCAATAAAATTGGAGATAGGTCTGCAGGCACCATAATTTGACTTTCTTTTTTTAATAAAACTCTCAGTAATTTGTTGCCTCTTATCAAGACATTCATAGCTGTAATATGTAAACTCAGAACATTATATAACTTCATAAGTATATAGATCATGAAAATGATAAATAATGAATAAATAAAAGTGTAGTCGGTTTTGGAAAAGTGAAAAAGAAAATTGTATACATTTTTTAATCCTTTATAGGTATATTAATTTGTTAAAACTAGGTATATATTGCGTTTAAAGGCTTGTTGACCAAGAGTGCATTGATAAAAGTTATGAGTTATTGGGAATTATTAAAATTTCTTCTGACTTTTGATCTGATAGCTTATCTGTTTAAATACAATTATTTATTACTTTGTTCTATTACTCGATAGTTATTAAGAAGCTCTATAATAAGTGCCTTTCGTTTTATTAAAAACAAAGTCAATCTGCCTTGACCTAAAATATCAAATTTCTCAGCTATATGTTGTCTATGTGTCTCAATAGTTCTTTTACTGTTATGCAGTATTTTTGCAATTTCATTACTAGTTTTTCCTAGAATTATAAGTTCTATAACCTTAAGTTCTTTTGGGGTTAATATTTTAAAACCATCTTTAATAAAATTATCCGTATTCTGATCTTTTCTAAATTTTTCTCTGAATTCGTTACTTATATATGTTTCCTGTCTACATACTTTTTTTATACAATCTATAATATCCTGTTTTTTAGAATTTAAATATAAAAACCCTAAAACACCTTGGGCAAAAAAAGATTCAAAAACATGTTTCGATATAGAATTAGAAACTAATACAGTTCGTATTTTTCTATAACTACATGTTACATGAGTTAAAATATTGGATACTATGTCATTAGATATAGTATCCAAATTAATAACTAATATATCTGGATTATGATTCGTTAAAGAGCTTAGTATATATTCATTATTATTTCCCTTATAATTCGATGCTAACTCTATATGGGAATAATCACTTGTTATTTGCTTAAATCCTAATTTTGTCATCTGACAATCATCAAAATGTAAAATTTTATATGGCATATTACAAAATTTGCATGTTACTAATTAAATTCATTTCGTTTGAGGAACTTCTATCAAAAATGAGATGGAAATTTTAAAATCAATTTATAACCCTTCGGATCGAGTTGTTAATTAATTCATCTTTATATAGATTAAAAAACCTATGATAACTTTTCAATTTTTATATGACTACACAGCATTGTTATCATTAATCGCCTATAGAAATATTAAAATCATTTGGATAATGTATCACATCAGAAATTACTGCTAAGAACTCTGGATCTTTAATTTCGTAGATTGAAAAATCTGTATCTAAATGCATAGATTCAATACTATTTGATTTTCTTTTTGTCTTCATATTTACATATTTAATAGAGCCTTGATTCGTCTCGATACTTCTGAATATACATAGTCACTTTTTACGTGATGGGTTATAATAAAAGTGAATAATCTAGTCTTAGTACTTATTAATAGTTTGCTACTTAGTTTGTATTGAATTTGATAAATCCTTTTATTAATAGTACTTGACAGCAGCCATAAATAGTATTAATTACTAAAAGATTAATAAATCTCAATACCGAAATAAATCAAGGTCAAAATCATAATTTCATTTTTTAATAAAGTGTCATTCATAAAACAGTTTTAGTCTCACGTACATACAGGACAAGTAGGCATAAAACTCTTTCTTTTTTCATCATTATCTCCTAGACCTCCTCTAATTGTTTTTAAGTGCTCAATTTTATAAACCTGTATCTTGTTCAAGCTTAATTTACTTTCTGGATATTCAGTTTTTGATTTTTTCATTTTTATAATATTTAAAGGTTAATAATTTGTCTCAAAGGTATATTTGAAACTGAAACCTCATATCATAAATTCCTATAAATCAGGATGAATTCTAGAAAACAAATAGTACTTGTAAGCTTTTTTCCAGAAAACGGGGCAAAATGTTTGATAAATACAGGAAGTTCTTCAACAAAAAAGTTAACCTTAAAAATAAAATAAAACATTACTTTGAAACACCGTGAGAATATTTTGTATACATCATTGATAAAACAATTAAATCATTTGTTGATACCTACAAAAACCAAAGGCATACTTATCACGATAAAGATGATAGTTTTTGATCCATCTATTTTCTTATAAAGAATAAAATCTGCCATAAAGAAATTACTTATCTCTTTATATATATCCAGAAAACCTTTGCTTTTTGAAATAAAAAGAATTTTTTCTAAGTACATAACAAAAATATAATTAACTGATTATCAATAAAATAAGTATGGTTTTTTTAGAATAAAGCATTGATTTTCAGTATATTAGATGAATAATTCGACCTATTTACCTAATGGAGAAAACCAATGCTGTCACTAAAAACAGTGAATTAACTTCTGTTCTTAATACTCATTTTCAAGGAAAAATAAATCTTGCTCGGATAAAGCTAATAGCACTTTTCATTACTAGCTTATGCAAAGTACAATCTGTAACCTTCGATAAATTAGTCAATGGTTTTGATACTACTACTAATGCTAGCTCCTCTTTAAGGCGTATTCAACGTTTTATAGCTGAGTATAGCTTAGAAGCTGATCTGATTGCTAAATTGGTTTTTAACTTATTGCCGAAACAAGATAAAGTGAAATTAACTATTGATCGTACCAACTGGAAATTTGGGCAAACCAATATTAATATATTTATGTTAGGTATTGTTTATAAAGCTGTTGCTTTTCCTCTGCTCTTTACCATGCTTGACAAAAGAGGAAACTCCAATAGTCAGGAACGTATAGCGCTAATAGAACGGTTTATCAAATTGTTTGGAAAAGAGTGTATTGATTCCTTAGTTGCCGATAGAGAGTTTGTAGGAGAGAAGTGGATAGGTTTTTTGAACCATAATCAAATTCGATACCATATCCGTATCCGTAATAATTTTATGGTCTATTTGCCTCATAAGAACAAACAAACAAAAGCATTCTGGTTGTTTAATGACTTGAAAGTAGGTCAGTATAAACATTATGATAAAATCGTATCTCTTAATGGAGAGCTGTGTTACATTTCAGGATGCAAACTACACAAAGGGGAATTCCTGATTATTATATCCTTGAACAAACCACAACAAGCTAATCAAGATTACAA
>NZ_VTZU01000056.1 GCF_008370685.1 Aquimarina sp. RZ0 | reverse complement strand
CCTTTGTGGATGATATTCAATAAATCTGTGCGTTCTTCTTTGGTTAAGCTAACTTTATATCTAATACCCATTTTAGTTTTTTTCAAAGATACTAAATTACGCCTATTTAAACTTGACTTGACACTAGAAGGTTTTATAGATCATTATTTAATAGACTATTTGAAAGTGATATTCTGAATATGTTATACTCTTTAATCTTGTAAAAGAAAAGATCTTGAATTATTTTACAAGAACCCCCAATAAATGAAATATACACCTATCAATATATTAGAGAATAATACGGAAAAAAGAATGTTAGCATTGCGTATTTGCTTTAGATTGAAAAAAAAGTAGATAGAGATTAAAACCAATAAGATTAAAAAACACTTTATAAATAAAAATAAAAAACTAAACTTTTCAGACAACCCAAATGCCAATACATAAAAATTATTTAGTGATGTATTTTGCAATGCATAAATGAGTCCAACTAAAGTAGAAATTCCTAATCCAGAACTTATAATTAAAGTGGTGTTAACAATTTTAGATTGAATATTTGTCTTCAGTTTTCTTATAAAAGAAATAGAAAATACAAAAACTGAAATAAAGCATATTAAAATAGCGGTAACTAAAGGAATAAAAAATAGTATATCAAAATCATTAAGACTTTCTCCCATGTTGGAAACGCCTCCATTAATGTAAATATCCTTGACAAAATCTAGCCCAACCGTATCAAATTTATTCTCTACTATTTCATAAGGATTATTGATGAAATCACTGGAAATTTCAAATCCTATTTTTGAAAAACTCGAAGCATGTCCATACGAAGCCGCCTCGATTAATTGTGCCTTTTCTATTCTTCCTAATAATTCCTTTCCATTTGTTATAGGTGTTATAGGATCAAATCCCCCAGTAAAAATTAATGTAGGAATTTTTATCTCTTTTGATAACATATTCATTCCTATCAATGTTGATTGTTTTCCTTGATTCCATTGATCACACACCCTAAAGTCTGATTTATAAAAAGATAACCCTTCTGATAGTGATTTTTGGTTTATTACATCCTCATTGTAAAGATGAATAGAATTTTTAGGAATCGTTTCATTGCAAGTTACTGAAAAATATGCTCCATAATCCGAACTTAAAGCCCCTGAAAATGCAGCAACCAAAGCACTTAACGTAGCTTCATTTCTTTCATAAAACTGGTTGATCAATAACGGTAATACTTCTACGAGCCTTTTTTGATACAATGCTTGATGTATAGCAATTTTAAAGTCTTCTGCATTATAAGTAAACTCTCCACTAGCAACTATTTCTTTGTTTACTTTTACTTTGATTGGATTAGTTTTCAGTTTTTTTATGGTTTCATAATATTTTTTTTCAAGATTAGGGTATTCTTTTGAGCAATTTGGATCTTCACGGCAAGTTTTAAATACGTTTTCCAAACTACTTATATAATTTGTTGTATTCAATGTATAATATTTAGTAATATCAGATATAGGTGAATCCAATATCAGGCTTATTATATCTTCAGGATACCTTTCTGCATAAACCTGTGCTATGTAGGTACCATAAGATACACTATAAACATTCCATTTTGAGTAATTAAAATATTCTTTTAAAGCATGAAGATCTTGTATTAATACATTGCTATGATAATTTTTAACATCTATTCCTCTACCAAGAATACTTTTTTTACATTTTAACGCAGCCATTGCTTTCTCCTTTTCATCTACCAATGGCTTTTGATCCTTTGCAAGAATTTCTAATAACTCCTTGCCAAGTTCTGGGCAAAGTCTGGGTTCAGAAAAACCAGTTCCTCGAACATCAAGTAATACAATATCGTGTGTTTCTCTAAGAGGGTGATTTAACCACCACCATATTCCTTCAATGGCACTCGCTCCAGGACCACCTTCTATGACAACTACAGCTTCGGCATTTTCTTTATTGGAAGTGTTTTTAAGTTTCCCTACTGCAAGCTTTATTTTATTATCATTTGGGCGTTCCCAATTTTCGGGAACCGTAAACATACCCCAAATTATATTATGTTCATTAATTTGCTCATTTTGGGAATAAAAAGAAGGTACTTCTTTGTACTCTGTATAAAAACTTTGCCCAAAGATATGTGCACTACATAATACTAATACGAAAATAAAAGTCTTTTTCATGTTGTAGTAAATTTGTTTATATCAATTTTTTTTACTGTTATATTTTCTTTATAAATTTCCTTTTTGGAAGCTACATGACACGCATATTCTTCTTTTAGCATGATTTCAGATATAAAAAAAGTCGAAGAATCAAGGTTAGTCTTGTTGTTTCTAATTTCAAATGATTTTAATGGTATAGTCAAGCCGTTACCATGTGCTTTTATAACTGCTTCTTTTTGTGTCCAATATCTAAAAAACTCTATTTGATCTTTTTCCGAATTCAAAACCTTATGTTGTTCATAAGGTGTCATATGTCCTTTGAAGTCCTGAATGTTTATAGATTTATATTTTTCGATGTCAATACCAATATTACAGTTGTCATTTGTGATAGCAACTACTACAAACTCTCCTGAATGAGAGATATTGAAAATAATGCTGTTATTTTCAAAATAAGGTTTATTGTATTCGGTAAAATACAATTCTTTCAAATCTACTCTTTCATTAAAGTAAGTCGCTCCTTCTTTTACTAACAACCTTCCCATTAGCGTCAATTGTGCATCTTGCCATCTTCTATACTTATGCAACTGTTTTTGATAATCCATGGGAAATAAGGATAAATTATTCTTCAACAAGGCCTGATGCTTTATTTCCAGTATTTCAGCATAAAGAATTAACACCTCAGCTTAAAAGTTAAAATCGAAGTCCATTTCTTCAGATGAAGAGGTTTTCAATACTTTCTCTTTCAAAACGGATACCAGCACTAAAGGATCTTCCTCTATACTCTCCAAAATCTTTTCAAACAGCTCTACAATAAATTGCGCAGTAGATACCTCATACGTATTCGTGTCATAGGTTAAAGTAAGATGTAGAGAATTATGAACTTCAAAAAAATTAAACAACAATGGAACTCTACTGTACTTAGTATCTATAGGTAAATATGTAAGCGTAAAGTCTTCTAAATCAACATTTTCTCGATAGGAAAAATCGGGATTCTGATAGGTAATCAAAACATCAAAAAGATTTTTTTTTATTACAGAGGGGGATGCATATTGGTACTTATTCAATAATACAAGCTGTTCCTGTATTTGTTGCAAAAGCTGTAAAAAAGAAAATTGGGAACTACATTGTATCCTAAGTGGAAGTGTTTTTACAAACATCCCTATCATAGAAGCAATATTCTCTGAGCTTCGTCCAGAATGGACTGTTCCAATTACTATATCTTCGTGCCCCTCGATACTATAAATGACTAAACTTGCCAGTGTGGCAATAATACTATAAGGGGTAGTTTCATATTGTTTACCAAGCCGCTTAAGCAATTGCGTTTGTTCCTCTTTAAATTCTATTAAGTAATGATTGCCTGTACAAGAATCCTTTTTAGAAAATAGTACATCAGGAGTAATGCTTTCTTTAATCTGGTAATTACCTAGATAATCCTTGTAAAACTGGTTCGCTTCCTCCCGATCAAATTTATGCAACCATTCGGAATAGTCCTTAAACTGAAGACTATGGGGCGAATGGGTATTCTTGGGAATCTGATAATTTTCTAAAAATTGTTTGGAAAAAAACTCTAACGAAATACCATCCATTATTATATGGTGCGTACAAAAAACAAGTACAGATTCTCTCTTACTTATTTGAATAAGCATCATTCGTAACAGCACATCATTTTTTAGATCAAAAGAGGTATGGATCCAATCGTAAATAATGCGTTTTGCATCCTCCTGTGTAGGAGCATCGGTAGTAAACACCTCGAACTCTATTTCTTCAGCAGATTTAATTTTTTGATATACTTGTCCTTGTTTTTCTATGAAATTGGTTCGTAATATTTCATTTTTGTTTATAAGATGTATAACGGATTGTCTCATTTTATGTATATCCACCGACCCATTTACCTCATAAGCCGCCACCATATTATAGGCAATTAATCTTTCTGGTACTTGGCAAGCCAACCAAATTTCGTGTTGAGAAGGAGTTAGGGAGTATAATTCCTTTGGAGAAGCTTTAGAGATTTGAAAGCTAATACCCCTTTCTTCTTTCTCCAAAAAACCAGATAGAGTAGCTATGGTTGGATATTCAAAAATTGTTTTTAGTCCAATGTTATATCCATATGTTTCATTAATGCTATGGGACAATTTTACGGCGTTTAAAGAATGCCCCCCCAGAGCAAAAAAATTATCCGTAAGACTTATATCTGTAGTATACTGTAAAACCTCTTTCCATAATTCTATAAGTTCTTTTTGTAGCTCTGTTTTTGGGTATGTATACAACCTAACCATAGAAGGTAATTCTTGACTTACTAGTTTCTTCCTATCAATTTTTTTATTTGGGGTTAGTGGAAAATCTGTTATTGGGAGCAGTACATAGGGAATCATGTACTGCGGAAGTTCTTTTCTTAAAAACTCTACACTATCCTGAACATCATAACTGGCATCCTCCTTTTGGATGTACGCGATCAAAAATGCTTCTTGTCCTTTCTGTTTTTTACTTACCACCACAGATTTTCTAATTTGTGGTATTTGATTGAGTTTGGATTCTATATCTCCCAATTCTATTCGATATCCTCTTATTTTTACCTGGTTATCATTCCTTCCTAAAAAAATTAGCTCTCCATTTTCATTCCACTTTGCCAAATCATTGGTATTATATAGTAATCCATCACCATAAGGGTTTTTGATAAATTTTTCATGAGTTCGTTTTGGGTCTTTAAAGTAACCCTTGGCCAATCCATGGCCGCCAATATATAAAACACCATTATTACCTATAGGTAGCAATTGCAGCTGTTTATCTAATATATAAAACTGCGTATTAGCAATAGGACTACCAATATTAGAGGATTCTGTTGCGTGTTTTATTCTTTTTACAGAAGACCAGATTGTAGTTTCTGTAGGCCCATACATATTCCATAATTCTGAACAATGTATCAAAAGTTGAGCAGCCAAATCCTCGCTTAGAAGATCCCCCCCACAAAGGATTTTAGTATTCAAGTTACCTTTCCATCCTCCATGTAATAATAGCTGAAAGAAACTTGGGGTACCTTGAAGGATAGAAGGCGAGACTTTGTCTAACGCTTTCACAATATTTGTATAGTCTGAAAGAATAGCATTGGATGCTATATAAACACTTGCACCTGTAATTAATGGCACGAAAAATTCCAGAATCGAAATATCAAAAGAGTATGTAGTTACTGCAAACAAAAGATCGGTTGACGTAATACCAGGCTCTTCCCGAATACTTAATAAAAAGTTAATCAAGGATCCATGTGTTATCTCAACCCCTTTTGGGTTTCCTGTAGAGCCCGAAGTATAAATGATATATGCCGTATCTATTGCCGTAGCTTTAGGAAGCCCCTGCTTATTTTTTTCTCCTACATCTCTAATTAACTCGTCTACAAAAAGCACATTATATTCTTCAAAAGATAAAGTATTTGTAGAATCACATATCAACATGTTTAATTGACTATGCTCCATAATATATCGCAATCTATTTTTTGGGAATGTTGGGTCTAAAGGAATGTATGATTTTCCAGATTTTAGAATCCCTAATAGAATGACCACGGTATAAACAGACCTATCCAATAATACTCCAATTACCTTTGCATCATTAGCTTCTATCAAATTTTTTGCAACATTGTTGGAGAGTTGTTCCAGTTGACGATAAGATAATGCTATGTTCTCATCCTGTACTGCCATTTTCTTGCGATATTGCCGTACTTTTTCATTAAATATATCTAATAGGGTAATTTCGGGTGGGTAAGATGTGGATGTATCGTTACATATCTGTAATAGTTGTTGTTTTTCCTCTGGCGGTAAATACTCAAATTCACAAAGCTTTTTATTGGGCTTATTAAGGATATTGTTTAGCAATACCTGAAAGTGAGCGGTTACCTGAGATATACTTTTACTATCAAAATAGTTAAGGTTATAATCAAAATCTATGGTTACATCTTCCTTTTCATCGAACTCTCTGATGTACATAGCCAAGGCTACACGTTCAGATTGATGTGTCATTGGAATAACCGTAGTTTTAGTATTTTGAAAATGATCAGCATAGTCCTGTTTTTCATAAGAAAGAGTAATATTCATTAATCGATCTTTTTCATTAAATACCTGAAGTTCCTGAATTAATTTACCTAATGGAAATCGTTGATACCTATAATCTTGTCTTAATTGTTTTTTAATTATCGTTATCAATTCATCAAAGTTGATCTCTTGATTCCATTCTATACGTAATGGCAAAACTCCCATAAACAGTCCTACAGTTTTCTTGTAACTGGCTTTACTCCTGTTAAGCACAGGTAGCCCAATTGCAAAATCTTGATTTTGGTGTTTCCTCCCAAAATATAGATATAACAATGCCAATATGATATGAAAGGCAGAAGATTTATTTATTTTTGCTAATCGATTAAGATCATTATACACTTCCCTTTTTATAAATAACACCTCGCGTTCACTTTTATGCTGACTCTTATTTATTTTTGTTTTTTCAAAAAGGGCTTTTGGTAATAATTTGAATTTTTCTACCCAATACTTTTTATCTTTTTCAAAAGCTTCAGATTGTTGATAGATCATATCATCTTCTACAAAATCCTCATAACTAAAAGGGTAATCAGAAACTATTTTGCCAAATTCTAAAATCTCATTATAGTTTTTTACTAGCCTTTTAAACATCAAAGAAGTACCCCATCCATCGGTAATTATATGATGATATACAGAAAAAAGATAATGCTTATTTTCTGCTACTTTCACTAATACAAAACGATATAAAGGTTCCCCTTCTGATAATTGAAAAGGTTTCATGAATTCCTGTTGCATAAATTCGCAAGCCTTTGTCTCGGAATTATTTTGTTTAGAAAAATTCTGAAACCTTAATGGAGCAACTTCTTCTTTCAGTTGCTGGTTGAAGGTGCCTCCCTGGCTTTTAAAAAAAACAGTTCTATAGACATCATGTTGTTGTATTAATGACATATATGAACATTCAAAGGCTTCAATTTGTAATGGCCCTTCTATCCTGATTTTTGCCCCAATATTATATATGGGTTCTTCAGAATATAACAATTGTTCATAATACACATCTTGTTGGGGAAGTGTCAATCTCATAATACCTAACTTTACTAAAAATGATTTTTAACTTTTTTTCAATTCATATACAATGGCTTCAGTTGCACCATTGGCCGAATTGATAACTCCTTTATCCGACTGTGTATCAGACATCCTTACCCAAACACCACCATACTTTTCTCCAAATCCAAAAGATCCCCAAATTAATTTATGTGATACCCATTCATTAAAGGAATTAGGAGCTAAAGGTTTTTTAGAATTACAAAACTTCTGAACAATAAAATGAGTATCTCCAAATGCCTTGTCTATTGCTTCCAACCACTCTTTATCATTTGAAAATTTACCTACATAAACATCTGTACCTTGAAATCCTGTTGCAGGTTTAATGACAAGATGATTCTTTTGTTCGATGAGTAACTTCCTAGTATCGTATGATTTTCCATTATAATCTATCTCTTTATCTTCTATAATCGAGGTCCAGGGAATGGATTCTTTTATCAATTGGGTATCTTCTTCATTAAAAGCTCCCTTCTCTGCTAATTGTCTTAATAAAGCGAAGTTTCTTTTATCATCAATAAAATTAGTACCAATATGATCGGGTAAATATATTTTTCTATTAAGGAATGCTTCATATACCATATCCGGCATTTTATTGATAAGAGCATCTACAACTAGAAATGCATGGACTTGCTTTCCTTTAATAAATACAGCTTTATTCTCAAATTGCAAAGCTTTAACATCATCGGAATATATCATTCCCCGCATATTTTTCTTAGTCAATTCTATAGTAAATAATTCATTTAAAAATGCTAAACTCAAGTTCTTTTCTTCAACATTTTCTATACTATCCAGACAAACAAATACATTAATTTCTTCCTCTAAAGAAAGATATTGGTTAATAGTTTCTATTAAAAATTGTAAATATAAAGACAATGTGTTTTTAGAATTAAAATCACCAGCCGTTTTTGGATTGGTAAGAACAGGGTGTATATTTCGAATGAGGTTATCAAAGAATGAAATTTGCCATCCTCCAACACTAGATCCAACATTAATTTCTAATACTTCAAGACTTTCACTTGTTTGTATAAGATCTAATCGACAACTTACTTCAACATTGGTATGATGACATGCTAATGCACGCTTTCCTATGTTAACATCTCCATTAAAATAAAAGTCACTGAGTAATTGAAGGTCTTCTCCAAAATATTTTAAAGGTATTTGGTGTAATAATTTTGGTATTCGAGTACTTAATCTCGTTAATCTTTTTGTCATTTCTGAGGAAACAATTACTGGCCAAGAACTAACTGGATATTCATAATGTTTGAAAACAAAAGGGACCTCATCTTGATTAGTATCAATAGTATTGGAAAAATCGATTTCTTCATCTTGTATTAAAAGAGAATATCCATTAGATAAAATCGTTTCTTTCGTTTCTTGTAATAATTGTAATTTCATTATTTTTTGTTTTTTGTTTTTCTAATTTTGTTTTCCTTAATATAAAATGCATATATACTTCCTAAAGAAGACCTTATAACACATCGGTAAGTAAGAGTTTATCTACTTCTATAAGTTTTCCATATTCCATCTTAAGCAATCTGTCTGCTGTGTTAAAATATCTATCATCATGTGTAATTGCAATAATAGTTTTGTTTTCTTCTTTGACTATTAGAGGAACAATTTCTGTATAGAATTTTTTACGGAATTTAGGATCTTGATCTGCCGCCCACTCATCTAGAAACAGAATAGGTTTATCCTCTAATAAAGCATTTATCAATGCTAATCTCTTCCGTTGACCCGTAGAAAGTTCTAATGTTGAAAAACCGTGATCCTTTACATTTACTTTTTGATCTATTTCAAAAAGTGAAAGGTATTTCTTGACTTTAACTTGATCAATATCGTTAATCCCATAAAATTTTTGAAAGAGATGGAAATCGCTAAATACTGGAGCAAAGAGTTGACGTGCTCTTGCCCCCCATTCATTTGTTGTTACCAGAGCATCGTTAAAGGAAATCTTACTAAAAGAAGAAGAATACAGGTTAAGGATTGAATGCATCAAGGTTGTTTTTCCACTACCATTACCCCCAAAAATAAAGACGACTTCATTTTTATTGATCTCCATATCTATAGGCCCTAACTCAAAATTTTCTTCATCATTTTTCCCATAATTATACGTTAATCCATGTAATGACAATTGATGAAAATTTGATTTTCCTGAATACATCTCCAAATCTTCTTCATTTTCTGCTTCTTTCATCTCCCCAATCACCGATATCATTTTATCAGCAATGATATTTGCTTTGGATAATGGATTAATCAATGACATGATATTTCCGATAGGAGTAAATACATAGAGAATAATTAAACTAAAATCCAGAAGGATCGGTTTTTCATCCACCATATACAGAGGAACAATGAGTAAAATAGCCCCTAAATACAAGAATAACACCATATTACCTATTACATTGGTCATTGCAAATATGGAATGAGACCTTTTATTATGATAATAGGATTGGGTAATATTTTCAGCCACTATGGACTTGATATCTGCCTTTTTATGAGGATATATTTTTAGTTCTTTAAACCCATTTAGGATTTCAAAAAGATAATTGATAATGATATTGTGAACAGTTCGGGCTCCTTTAAAATGGGGCACTGCTTTTCCTACAACATAATAATATGATAAAAAGCCTAAGGAAATAATCCCTAGGGTAATTAAAAAAAGAGGTATAGATAACCATGCTAAATATACAAATGCAAAAAATACACTGGCTATTGCTACAATCACATATATGATCCCAGTATAACTTCCTACAATAATTTCCATATCGTCAGAATATATAGAAAATATCTTCTTTTTATTTTTGCTTAAATCCCCATATTTAGACCGAAGAGAAACCTCAAAAATTTTCTCTTTAATTGTTTTAATCCCTTTTTGGGACATAATTACCAAGGCATTAGAAAAAAGAATATTAGTTATTAAATATATTGCTATAACTGTCGAAAACAATATGATATTATTTATCAAATCTTTATGATCCATTTCTATATAGGAAGTAATTAAGGATACGATATAAATATTAATTAGTCCAACTACACACCCAAAGACTGTTATCAGATAAAATCGAGGTTTACTGGTGGATAGAAAAATTATTTTCAAAAGTCCCATTATTATTGCTGTTTTAAGGGGTTATCGATATAAAATGTATGTGATTATTGCCTGAAGCTATTAACTTAAAACAGTTTCGTCTTCCAATTGATATGTTATGAAATTCAGGCAGCTGCTTAAGTTTTGGAGGTTGATATTTGAAGGAATAAAAGCTATCAAATCATTAAAACCATTATCTTCTATGCCTTCTTCTGGGCATAACTTATTCCATAATGCTTCTGAAAAACCAGGCATTATTGGATACGACAATAATGACAATGTTCGTAGGGACATAAGTTCTAACGCTACTTGCGTTTGTAGAAAATCCTGATGGGTATCTGCTTCAAAAAGGATTGCTTTGCTGCGAAATTCATTCATGATAGTTGTAAACTCAAAGATGTATACGGCTATCTTATGAAGCGATAATTGCTCTAAATTGTAATATGGCAAATATTTATTTACTTCCTTTTCTATTTTTTTATAATATGCTTCTTGTGCATCTGTCCACCGAGTAGTTACAGGTGTTTTATACTTGAATTTCTCCAATGTCTTATCTACAGCAAGAATATGTTTCTTGATAGTTTGATCTATAGCGGTGTTGATAAATTCGTTAAAATGCCGCTTAGTAAAGTTATTTTCATAATCTGCTGGGTTGATCCAACTCAAATAGTATCTTAGAATATCCACGTTTACTTTTTGAGCAATCTCTTTTCCCCAAATTGCATGCCCTCTACTGGTTGAAAATTTTTGTCCTTCTAATAGCAAAAACTTATTCATTTTTAAGCCTTTTGCAATCGGCAACCCTAATCCCGTAAAAATACCAGGAAATAAAAACACATTGAAAATAGAATTGTCAAACCCAAACATTTGCACAAAACATTTGCCTTGATAGGCTTCTTTCAATCTGGTAACGGCATCGACAGAATTCTTTAACTCTTTGTCTTGATCTAATAAAGAAACTAAATGTCCAACTCCCATCTCAAACCAAGATGAGATAACCTGTTGTTCACATTTCTCTATCGGTACCGATATCCCCCAGTCGGATTCATGACTAATAGGGTAATCTTGTAAATTATTTTCTAATACCTGCTCAATAAATTGTTTGATATTATCATCCTGAACTTGTTTAAAATAAGTTAGTAATTGTGGCATTACCTTTTGGAACGAGAAATAAAAACGTTTTGTTTTTTTGGTAAAAACCGGAGCTGTGTCTATGGTAGATTGTTTATCGATTATCTCTGCACAATCATTATGCATACCACAGTTTTCACATAAATTACCACTACAACCGCTTTGACAATGTGGGCATTTTCCAGAAATTAAGGATTCAAATAAATACGTATTGTTCTGTCCACTGTAAGTCGTGTCGACTTCCTTTTCAATAATATGTCCTTCTTTATATAGGTATAAAAACACCTCTTTTAAATACAATTCATAATTCCTAACTTTTTTTGGTTCCTGAAATAGATCAGTATGGATATGGTATGTCTCTAATGTTTTTTTAATCTCCCCAGAATAATAATTAGCTACTTCTAATGGAGTATTATCTGTTTCTAAAGCTTTTTTTAACACATAGTTCTGATATGTATCAGTTCCGGTATAATGCACTACATCAAACCCTTGCATCAAAGCGATGCGGCGATAAATATCAGCCGCCAAATAAGGTCCTGATAAATGCCCTAAATGTAAATCCCCATTAGGGGTTGGAGGCGTGGAAGTGATTACTATTTGATCTTTGCTTTTTTGTTTCAAAGTCTTCTTCAATGTTCTTCCCCAAACTGATAAAATGACCATATCCTGATCTCCGGTATTAATGATTTCATGCTCTTGAAATTCATCTAAATAGATACAGTCTAACTCTTCGATTAGTAAAGTATCACTCCCTGATCTGATTTTCCCCTTACCTCTATAAACTATAAACATTTCGAATTCAAAATGTTTATGTAATGTGCTTGATGAATTTTTGGGAACAATACACCAAGTAAACCCTGTAGGAATTTTACTTTTTATATCTGCCGGTAAAACCTCACCACATTGAATTCCGTATGCTTCTGAAAAGTGGTTCTTATCAAATTTTCTATTATGTATTTTCATGTTTATTGTTACTTTAGTTAATAAATGATATTACACGATCTGCAATAGCAGGTGCTAATCTAAATCCAGAGCCACTACCTCCATTAGCATGGATGATTTTTTTATTATTTTTATCCCTGTATATTCGGGGTGTGAAATCTTTTGTATAGGTATCACAAAAAATTCTGCCCCCTATAACCTGATAATCTGTATTTTCGAAATATTCCTTCATTAGAGAATCTGCAATCTCAAGATCATCATTAGTAAAAGTCATTTTACTGGGATTGGGATATACATCCCAATCTTTGGAAGTGATACTTATAATATGGCGTTTTCTCTGACTATCAGGAAGAATGAAAGCATCTTTTTCGAAAAAATAAACAACTGCATTAGATGATATATTATTAAGGTTTTCGATATTAAAACAAGCAATCTTTTTAACTCTAAATTCTTCTTGATCTTTCTGAAACATTTTAGAAGTTACTGTCCAAGGACCACTTGTATTAACTAAATGATTGGTTTGTATTGTTCCAAAATTTGTTTTTAAAATAACCCCTTCTTCTATGACCTCTATATCTTCTACCTTTATAGTTTCATAAATATTCGTGTTCCAGTTTTCGCAATATCGATTCAATAATTGGTTGGTTACATCAAAAGTTTTGGCATAGGTGACTTGACATCCTGTAAGTACTACCTCATCATTTCCAATCTTTAATCCAGGATATGCTTTATATAGAACACTCATTTTTTCGGCTGTAGCAATTTTTAGCTCTTCGAATGAGATGGAAAGAAACTGATTTAAGTGTTGTTTTTTACATATCCCAAAAAAAGGAATAGGATATATCGATAGGTCTGGTATATTTTGTCTCAAATTTTTATATAATTCTCTACTTTTTTGGGAAAGTTGCTTCTTTTCTTCTGTTTGACCAAAAGGAAAATCTAATCCAATAGAATAGAAAGTAGCTCCTGTCCCTGATATTTGTTGATCCAAAAGCAATACTTTTTTATCAGGATATTTTCGATTTATCCAATAGGCGGTATTGACACCAATAATTCCTGCCCCTAATATAGTAATGTCAAATATGGTATTATTCATTCCAATTAATTAGAGGTTTATCAAACTGAGTTTTATACACTTCTTTATCCATCAAACTATTGACTATAATGGAACTTCTCCAGGCCATTAAACTTAGATTAGGATCTGAAATACCCATAGAACTTAAAGCATTATTCTGAACATAAATTTTTCTATTTTCCTCTCCTTCCCATTGAATAGAAAAATCTTCATTAACAATAAATTTATTATCTGACAGTTGTATGCGATCCATAATATTTTCGAAAAAATCAGGTACATGATTCCTAAAACCTGTACAAAGCACAATATAATCTACATCAATAGTTTTAAATTCTTTAGTAAGATTATTACGGATTTGCATCTGATAGCTATTATCTGAATTTTTGATAACGTTTGTCATCTCATGGCTCATCAATAGATTCCAGAATGGGCGAGTTTCATCCAAAAATTCTAGTTCGTACATTTTTTGGTAAATCTTTTTCAATAGATCGAAATGAATTCCATCACTAGACATTTTCTGTTTTTGAAGCAGGTCAGATTTTGTATCTGAATCCAAACCATAAAATGTTTTTACATAGCTGGGCATAAACCATTCATTAGCAAAGCTAGAATCATCTATCGGTAATAAGTTTTCTCTTCTGGATATCCAATGAACTTCAGAGGGTAATTCATTATCATGAATAAGATGACTAAATATTTCGGCTCCGGATTGTCCTCCTCCTATAATGGCTATCCTTTTATTCTTGAAACTGGTTTTCTTATGTAAAAAATTGATACAGTGAAATATCTGATCCCCTTTTAATGACCTACAAAAAGATGGAATATTAGGTTTATTACCTATCCCAACTACTATATTTTTAGAAATTAGTTTTTGATCATTATATCGTGTATAAAAATGTCCTTCTTCGAACTTTACTTCATGAACTCCTGCGCCATATATACAATTTTTATTGTTCTTTGCTACCCAGGTAAGATATTGCTCAAATTCCTTCAGTCTTGCTGTGTCGAATTTGGAATTCAAATATTTATAAATTCGACCTGTGTCATGCAAAAAAGATATAAAGGAAAATTTGTTTGTAGGATCAGCGAGCATCACCAAATCTTTTACAACAGTTACTTTCAGGTTCGATTCCTTAAAAATTAAACCTTTATGCCAATGAAACTCTTTCTTAGCTTCTAAAAACTTGTATTGGTAATCTTCAAATTTATATAGCAATGAGGCTAAACTCAAATTTGATGGCCCTATTCCTATACCTACTAAATCTTGTATCATCTTTTAATGGTGTTATATAACTTATTTTTTTGTATAATTTTGTTGCCCCCTTTTTATAAGCTTATATATCAGGGTTAGGGACTTCATTCTTGAATATTAAGTTTCTACCAATTGAATATTTACAATATGGCGTTCTTCATTATATTGATAATGGTCTTTTTCCTAAATTATTCTTGAAAGAAAGGTAGATTTTTATTATGACTGAAAATAGAAATTCATACCTAGTTCTACCGAGAATTAGTACTGATTTTTAATTTTAATCAGGTTTTCTTTTCATTTTAAAGAGTCAAGACAAAAAAAGAGGGGGGCTTAATTGTATAATTCAATATGGGAAACAATATCACACATTATGCAATGGGTTGGTTCATATTATAAACCAAGTTTAATCATAAAACGCTAAGGTCATAGAAGCACTGAGATCAGGGGAAATCCCTACATGCCACCATTGAAAAGCATTATCAGGATACCCATTTAAAATTATTCCATTAGTTATATCCTCTTCTGAGGTTTTTTCTAATAGATAATCTTCTTTTTGATAGTTAGTATCTTTTTGATTTTTTTCTTTCATTTTATAATTTTCAAAATATTCTGGCGGCCAAACCAAAAATGATTTTTTACCATAAAAAACATATTGAATATTAGAACAAAATTCTCTATGAATTCCTCCATAAGTAGTTTCATATTTCCCCATAAATAATTCAAAGTCAATTTTTTCCAAAACATCTTGATCTAATTGATACCTTTCCTTAATTAAATTTTCAAATCTACGTATCGCATCATTTTTCTCTTTTTTGTTCCATCCAGAAAAGTAAATCACAAAATTATCTCCACATATCTGGTTTATAGATTCTAAAAATGTCTTAAAAGAACGAAGATCACCTTGTCTCAAAATATCTTTTGCGTTATCTATTAGTTCATTATTAATAGACATAGCAAAGTTTTCGTACAAAGGGTATTCCTCATATAAACTCTCAATTACTTTATTAATTATTCCCCATATTTCATCTTGTGAAAAAGAAATCAGATGTTGATTCTTCTTAATATCCAATAAGAAAGGAAACGGTATTAAATTCATTTCTTGCATTTTTTTTAAATTTTATTAAATTAACAATAATTACTTCGATAATGGTTTATTCAAGAATAGGGTTGAACATTTTTATAATACACTATATTCCTTCCTTAATCAGTAATTAAAAACCAACTTGATTCTTTTTAAAAATCAAAAAAGACATTTCTTGTTTTACACTATTTATCACACGTCACATCTATAGTTCTATCACAAAGAATATTTGCATCATGCCATAAAAAAATTACTTATTCTGGTTGAAGAATTAAATCAAAACCCGCAGATAAAATTGATGTAGTTACAGGTCCAATAATAACTTATAAAATTATTCCTATCGCTTATTTGTATATATAAAATCTTGTTCTGTTGTTTTTTTCTTACTACGGATATCAATATTTAAATCAGATTTACTTAGGGTATTTAAATCTGATTGTAGAAGCCATTTATACTTATCACTATTATGATATAATACTTCGTGCAATGGTTGATCTACTTTTTTTATACATTGAATTGCGTCCAAAATTTGTTGTATCCAATTCTCTCTAATTGTGGTATTTTTATAATCTTTAGGTACTATTTCTTTTCTGCAATGTTCATTATTACAGGTACAATAAACCGTCCAATCATTATACTTTGCATCTGCATAAAAAGTACTATAGTCAATCGTTATTTCTTCATTGGGATGAATATCTTTAATGGCAATTCCAAAATCCAATCCAAAATCCAATACATTTGGGGTACAAGAATGGTTTAGTAAATGGGCTTGATTACATGGTAATATATTATTTCCATCATTAAGATAATATCCATATTCATCTAGTTCTGTGAGATTTTGATCACCGATTTTCTTCATATCTTCTGGTGTATAGATTTCACAATCTTCACAAGGAAACCATACTACAGCACCCTTAGGAATATGTCGTTTACTATAAATTCCATAACCAAGAGCCGTAGAACTTTTTTTAATTAAAACTGAATTTAAAAGCATAACAGGTTTCTATTTAGTTCAATATTTTTAGTGCTTCAAGTAACCTATGTTCTGTTTTTTTTATTCCATCTACAGTTTTTTCTATAATTAGGTACCTCCATTTTTTGTCTTTAGGATAAGTATAATATGTAAGTATCACCCCAGTATTATTTTCGGAGTCAAATAATATACCAAGATTTTTAAGCTCTGTCAATGCTTCTGGTAGTGTCGAAAAACTATTCTCTTCTGCCTCTTTAACATTAGCTATCCAGTAACAACTATTATTTTCATAATAATTATCATCATATAATCGTCTTACTAATAAATCTGTGTAGGTTCCACCTGTTCTTCGAAAATTGCTTTCTGTAGCGTATATTTCATTAGATTCGCTTATACCACAATCCACATCACAAATACCCCTAAATCCTAATTTGTGAATATATTTCCCAAATTTTTCTCCTATTTCATCTAAAGATTGATGAACTTCCTTCTCTAATCCTAAAGGCGGTGTGATCATTCCTGACCACGAATAGTTAACACAAAATTGATTGCAAAGATAGAGTAGGTTAGATGATTTGTTATCTACGATAAGTTCAATACTAGGAATGTCCTTAAATTCAATAAATTTTTCTAAAATAAATTCTTTGGGCTGATCATCAAATTTGTTGATATGATACTTTAGAAATTCAATAAAGTTATCATCTTCAAAATCAGATTCATTCAATATTAAAATACCATAACCATTAGAGCTTCTATTGAATTTGAAAACAATTTTTTTATGCTCTTCTAAAAAGGCTGGTGCTTGTTCTAAAAGTTGTTCTACCGAATCTGCATAGATTCCCGGTGCTACTTTTATATCCAATGACTCGGCAATATTTTTAAATCCATTTTTTGTATTAATATAATAAAATGATTCTATCAAGTCATCATTTGGAAACTCATCATAATCCATTAATTCTATTCCCAATTCCTTAGCCAATGCTAGCGTAGAATTATCATGAGCAAATGCTAGCATTTTTATATCAGGATACTGACTGAGTGTAGTTTTTAATTGATCAAGAGCCTCTTTATCATTAATAATTCTGTCTGCTAATACTACTTCTTCATTACCTTCATAACTAAGAGTATTTACTTTTTGTTCTTCAATTCCAAGTAGGTCACATGCGTACGTTTTAAACTCGGCATTGATTGCATTACAAGAAACCAGAATATCTCCTTCTTGTGCCAGCCATATTTCTCTAGGTGTTACTATATTAAGGCTTTCTCCATATTTCTGATCGACTTTTCCAATCATCAAATTATTCACAATATTAGAAAATATCAATATTGGGAAATCTCTTTTTAAATTTTTAGTCATTCTATATTTAAATTTTAAGTGATATCTATTCTGTAAAAATCATGTATACAAAACTCAACCAAATACTTAATAGAAATCTGATATATAATTATTTACAATTACACTTATTAGATAATTCTATAAGAATATGGTAGAGGTATTGTCGAACTATATAACTATCTCATAGTCATTCGACATATTATACTTGACTTTAAAAAATGGCATTAAAAGAACGGTGTTTTTCTTTATACTATTTTCATATCTAATATTGTAATTACTTAGATATGAAAATAGTATAGCTTTGCTTTTGAAAATGTATAATTTCTATTTATACCCTCCAAAAATAACATGTCCGGCATTCATCCAGAACACATCAACTTCTTTAAAACCTGCTTCTTCTAACCATCCTAATTGTTCTCTTAATGTAGATGGACGATCAATCGGGTCATTAATAAAGTTAGGATCAGAAAAACAATTCCATTTTAATCTTTCGAAAGCCTCATATCCTTCTAATGATCCTCTGTACCTTAGGGAACGTTCCATAACAGCTTTATCCCATAGTTTTGCCGACACATTTTTTCCATGATCATTTTCGTGTTTGATTAAATCAGCTATAATTAATGCTCCTCCATCTTCCAATTGTCTATACAAATCACTAAATAATTCTTTCTTCTGTGGCCCATCCAAATGATGAATAGCTAAAGAGGAAACAAAACCATGAATTGGTTCATTAAATACTCTCCAATTCCTAGAAAACAAATCTATTTTAGCAAGTTCATAGTTACCTTCAAAAGGTGCTAAGTTTTCTTTTGTTTTTTTAAGCATTTCATCAGATCCATCGGCTGCAATAATCTGAGCGCCTGGAATAGATTCTAAAATATGTTTAGATAAAATTCCTTCGCCACAGCAAATTTCTACAACGGTAGGAGCTTTTTCAGCAGGTAGTAAATCAGCTATGATCTGATTTTGTTCTTCTCTATATGGGACAAAAAAGTTACCATATTTGATAAAATCAATGGACTCATCATCTGTCCATTTTATTTCTACTTGTTCTTCGTTCATTTTTTTATTATTTGGATTAATTATGTGTTCTATTCCCAAGGTAAGCCAATTCCCAATTCTAATCTACCAAGAATCATTTTTAATGTATTATTTGATGGATTCATCAATGAACCCGCACGTACATCCCGATAACATCTTTCTATTATCGAGCCACTTTTATAACCACTTCCTCCCATTACCTCCATAGCCATATTTGTTACTTTTATAGCTGATTCGGTACAAAGGATTTTCAACTGAGACTGTTCTGAAAAAAATTGCTCATGATCTTTATCAATCACGTCGTGTAACTTATTTTCTTTGGATAGTCGTTCAAAAAGTAAAGTGTTCTTTTCTGCTGATTCACTAGCGGAGTCTAGAAATCTTTTGGTAGTATCCAATAGAACTTTCATCTCTGCAAAACAATTATGCATTACCCCCAATTCCTTTAAATGTACTATTTTACCATTTTCATTATAGGTTCTATTGTTTACATATTTAACAGCTTCTTCATATGCTCTTTTGGCAATCCCATAAAATATAGCAGATAAGCCTATCATATATATTGGATGTGTAAACGCCATAAGGATATAAAATACATTTTCTTTTACCTGACCCTCTCCTATTTTATGAATGTACGGAGCTCTAACTTTATCAAAAAAGATTGGTGTACTAGACGTACCTTTTAAACCCATAGCATCCCATTCTCCGATAACCTTTACATTTGGATCATCAGCATCCACATAAAAAATTGCTAACTCACTATCAGATGCATCTTTATGATCTCTAGTAATCACACTATAAAAGTCACAATATCCTGAACCTGTAGAAAAAGATTTAAAACAGTCAATAAGATAGTGTCCTTTTTCTTTTTTCGCAAATGATTCTACGTACCATGCTCTTGCTCCCGTGGACTTTTCACTTTGAGAATAACTCCCTAGCATTTTTCCTTCAAAAACAGATTTGAGTATCGTTTGTTTTTGATTTTCTGAGGACATTTTATACAATGTAGGTAATAAACTTATATGCATTAAATAAATAACTGCGGTTGATGGGCATCCTTGGGATATTTCTTCAATAACCTCTACTATACTTTTAACCCCAGCAGGATTTTGCGGTAAACCGAGATTAAGAAATCCATGATTCTTTAAGTCTTCAATATTTTCGCTTGGGAAAATTGCTTTTTTATCTACTTCATTTACTCGCTCCGAAAATATTTTTTGAGCTAGTTCCCTAGCCTCTTTTTTCGTAGAAAGTACTGTAGTTTCTTGTATCATTATATCTTGAGCCATGTATTATTCTTTAGATTTTCTATAATTCTGAGGAATTATTGTTTTTTGTCTACCTTGAAGTAATTTTAACACAGAAACATCTTCATCTTCATCAATTACCTCTTCCGTATGAATATCTCTGTTTTGAATAGGATCAATATACACCGTCATAAACCCTTCAAAGTTTCTTAGTAATACCTTACCTTCCGTTTGACTAACAATATAATTGGGAGCAACCGGAATTTTACCTCCTCCATAAGGAGCATCAACTACGAAGGTAGGAACGGCATATCCAGAAATATGTCCTCGTAGTCCTTCAATGATTTCTATCCCTTTTGTATAAGAAGTTCTGAAATGCCCAGCTCCTTTTACCAAATCACACTGGTATAGGTAATATGGACGAACTCTCATTTTCACCAAGTCTATACACAATTTCCTTTGAATATTAACAGTATCATTTATCCCTTTTAGTAATACAGCCTGATTTCCTAATGGTATTCCAACATTAAGCATATTAGAGCACGCTTCACGTAATTCTGGAGTAATTTCTTTATCATGATTGACATGTATGTTAACCCAAAGTGGATGAAATTCACTTAACATATCACACAACTCTTTAGTAACCACAAAAGGGTTAAATATTGGCGTTCTAGATCCAATCCTCACAATGTCAAGATGGGGTATTTCCCTAAGTTTAGATAAAATTAATTTTAATCTCTTTACAGGAAGTACTAATGGATCTCCCCCTGATAAAAGCACATCTCGTACTTTAGGATTGTTTCGAATGTATTCGATTTGTTTCTCCAAATCAGACCCACTATAATTTTTCGAACTATCACCTACGAGCCTACTTCTAGTACAATACCTACAATAACTAGCACATTGGGTTGTAACTAACATCAAAACTCTATCGGGGTATCTATGAGTAATACCTTTTACCGGAGAAAAAGCGTCTTCTCCCAAAGAATCTTCCTGCATGCCTAAAAATGCTTCTTTTTCTTTTTCAGTAGGAATTACCTGTTTTCTCAAAGGGCAATTAGGATCATCCGGATCCAATAGACTTATAAAATAAGGGGTAATATCTACCCTGAATAATGAGTCTGATTGTAGGGCATTAATCTCTGAATCTGTGAGATTGATGATTTTGGAAATCTCTTCTACGCTGTTTATTCTATTACTTAATTGCCACTTCCAATCTTCCCATTGTTCATCCGGAACGTTCTCCCAAAGTGTGTGGCGCTTTGTTTTTCTTTTAGCTTCGTAATTATTAATAAACGTTTCCATGTTACATGATTTTATTTAAAATGAATGATGAATACTCCATTGATTTTTATTGGTATAATCTCAATACCGTGCATTGTATTAAGCAATAACTGCCTGTTCTATTTCGCTGATAACGTTCTGTAGGATATCATTAAACTCCTGAGTAGTGTCAATCATAGGGAAATGTCCACTTTTAGGAATCATGTCTCTGATTTCTAAGTCATTGAACATATTAAACAATTTAGTCGCCCTGTCATCTGTCCATTTGGTACAAGCAATAATGCGAATGGGAATATTTGAATTTTTAAGATGCCTATAGGATATATCATTTAACGTATAAATCCCAATTGCTCTGGACATTTCTTCAGGGATAACTTTCATCTGATTGTAGATGTCATTTACCAGTCTCGCATCTTTTTCCGGATCTACAAACCAACCAAGTACTGTTTCTTTAAGCCCTCCTAAGTAATCTTTTTCGAAATAAGTAATTACTTCTTTTCTTAGTTCTTCTGAAACAGGCTCGGCTACTTGATAGAAATTATCAATTCCTATAATCCCTTTAATATCGATATCCTTATGTTTAACCAAATACAACATTACATTGTCTGCCATCGAATGCCCCACCAATACTACTTTTTTGGCATTCTCATTCTGCAAAACAGATAAAACATCTAATGCTAATATATCTAAAGACCATTCTTTTCTACTTGCTGATTTAGATTCTCCATGTCCAACCATATCTATATTAATAATGTTATAATCTCCTGAAAAATGAGCTACCTGATACTCCCAAAAGGATTTATTACAACACCAACCATGTAAAAAAACTAAAGTGGGATTGGTAGTATTTAAGAAATGGTAATCATAAGATATTTCTTCCCCATCATGGATAGAGTTTATGAATTTTTGCATGTTTGTTGATTTTAAAATTAGATTTATACGAGGGTAAACTCATCAGAGTTTAACTGTGTTATTTTTGTAATTCAATTGCTTTCCGACTTCTCTACAATGACATTGTCTATTACCAAAATATCCAGTCCATTTGTAAAAAACATCCCTAAAGCATCTTCTAAGGAATGAACCATGGGTTTACCCATAACGTTGCAACTTGTATTTAATAAAACCGGAACATTTGTATTGTCATAAAATGCTTTTATCAGTTTGTAAAAACGTTCATTCCATTCCTCTTTTACCGATTGATACCTTCCTGTATGGTTAATATGAACTACTGCCGGGACTTTCTTAGTCTGTTCCATTTTGAACTTCCCTGTTAATTCCATATATCTACTTTCTCTATAGTCATGAAAATAAGTATTCCCAAAGTCATTTAATATTGCAGGTGCAAATGGGCGATATCCTTCTCTGTATTTAACTACAGAATTAATTTTATCCTTCATTTCTATATCTCTAGGATCTGCCAATATAGAACGATTTCCCAAAGCTCTCGGACCAAATTCTGCACGACCTTGAATCCAGCTAACAAGCTTTCCTTCTGCCAATTTTTCTGCTACATAAGAAAACAGTTTGTCATCCGATAGTTCTCTAACATTCTCTAATTTAATGTGTTTAAGAAAACTTTCTACTGTTTTTTTATTAATGCTAGAGCCTAGATAAGGAGTTAACATTTTGTATTTGGCAATAGGAAGAGAATAATCTTGTTTATAACTTAATAAAGCAGCTCCTATTGCATTTCCATCATCACCAGGAGCAGAAGGAATATGTAAACTTTTGAAACCAGTGTTTTTAAGGATAGTCCCATTAAACGAGGAGTTTAAGGCACAACCTCCAGAATAAATTAAATTTTCAGATTTATTATGTGTATATACATTATTGAGTAAAGTCGTTACTAATTCTGAAAAGAATTTTTGGCCTGTAAATGCTATATCCGCTATCTCGCTCTCAGTATTTGGCTTATGCTTCTCAAACATTTCTTTTAAACATTTTCCATATCCAGTAGAAGATGAATATTTCAAAACACAATTATCTACACTCAACATTTGTTCTAGTAATAAATAAAGCTCTCTATTTAATTTGCCGTATGGTGCCAATCCCATAATCTTCCATTCTTCTCCTTTTAAGGCATTGTAACCACATAACTGTGTTATTGAACTATATAGAAATCCAATACTTGCCGATGATTTTTGATCATCTAAAAGCGAGATTTGTCCATTTTCATATCTATAGATAGAAATTGGGCCATTTTCTCCAATACCATCTAGTATTACACAAATTCCAGAATCAAAAGGGCTAGAGTAACAGGCATATGCTGCATGGCATAAATGATGATCAAAATATTCTTTCTTGATCTCTATTGGAGAAAAATCTTCACGTAATGCTCGAACAGTATTGGTTCCCAAATTAGCAAATATTGCTTGCTCTGTTTCATTCGACCAATTATATGTTGTTAAATTCTCAAATGGACCTGAAATATCTGGGTACTGAAGAGGTTTAATTTCATCACTTTGGTTGGATTCATTTGAATTCACAAACTGATCTATATATGTTTTGCTCCAAGTAAAACAAAGGGTATAACTTGCATTAGAAGAACAATATTTTTTTAAAAGGTATGTGATCCTAAACATATCGTCAGCTGGACTGACAAAAGCTCTTTTATTTTGTAGATATCTTTCTGATGCTTCTGCAAATAATATTTCGCCATCCATATCAATAATTACTATTGATGGATCATGGAATGTACATGCTATTCCAATATAATATTTTTTCATAAATGCTTATTATTAAACTCTCTCAAATCAATCATGAAATTGAATTGAAACTTACTTTAGTAGTTTGTTATTTGTTCTACACCTAACATTTCCTTGATAATATCAGAAAATTTTTGAACGAAATTTTCTATTTCTTCAGGCTCAATTATATCTCTTCTATAATTTATAGAGATCCCAAATTGGTCATCAGGATCAATAGTTAAAATCAATAGCATATCATACTTTTGAGACTTTGGTGTCTTGATGTGCGAATTGTTTTTTAAATCAGGATCAGTACCTAAAACCCTTTTGACATTAATGTATAGATCTGTCAATGGCATTCGTTCTTCATTAATATCTAAATCAAACTTTTTTACCAAATCTTCATACTGATACGCTATTGACTCTAAAGATTTAAGAATTTGTTTATTGATATTTTCAATACAATTAATCAAAGGCATTTCTTCTTCAATCTTACAGGATATCATTGCGGTAGTAGTAGTAAAACCAACTAAACTAACCATTTGTTCAGAGTTTCTGCCTGAAAAAATAGAACCAATAAGAAAATCATTATTACCAGATAAAGTGTAAATTGTATATGCGTAAACGGCATGAATAATATTAAAAATAGGAATACCAATATTCTTACTATAATTAATTAACCGATTCCCAGATTCTTGATCCAATCTGACATGATAAACATTAACCAAACCAAATGCACTTCTGTTTTTATTTTTGTCTAGATCATAAAATACAGGAGATTTTATATTAGGGTCAATTAGTTGCTCCCAATGTTTTTCCATTTCTAAAAAAGCTGGAGTAGTCCTAAGATGCCATTGTTGTTTTACAAAATCAGAATATTTTAAAGATGGAGTTTCAAAAATATTCTCATCATTAACAAGAATTTTTTTACAGACAATACTAAATTCTTTATAAAGAATCTGTAAAGAATACTCATCAACTATCAAATGGCTTATTATAATTAACAATTCAATTCCATCATTTTTTTGATCTCTAATAAATATCTTATACGGAGGGCATTCGGTTAAGTCAAAATAAAAATCATCGCCCTTAAGTACTTCTTCTTTTTCTAACCTGATGATCTCTGGTATATACTCATCGTCAAATTGCTGATAGGTATTTCCATCTTCTTGGTAAAAATGGCCTCTTAGGTTTTCATGTCGTTTTACCAATATTATAATTGCTTTTTTAAGCACCTCAATTGAAACCTGTTGCGGAATACTGAATCTAAGTTCACAATTATCATTATATGAAGTTATATTAATCCCTTCATAATATATCATGTTTTGTTGCTGAGGTGATAGTGGTAAGTTTATCATTTCTTGAATCGGAACTTCCTCTACAGTCGTATTATTAGTCGTATTGAATTCTTCATTATATTGTTCATAAAAATCTCGAATTGTTGCATATTCGAAAAAATTGTGAAGAGAAACCTTGAAACCAAAAGTTGTCAAAATTTTATCAGATAAGGTCATCACTCTTATACTATCCCCTCCTACCTTAAAGAAATTATTTGTGATTCCTAATTCTTCAATTCCCAATATCTCTTTCCAAATATCCAACAATTGATATTCAATCATATTTCTAGGGGCTACCAAACTATTTTGATCATTCTTTAGACTCACTTCTGGTAAGTCAATCCTCGATATTTTTCCTGATCTGGTTAATGGGAATTTATCCAAATAAACAAACAAATTAGGAACCATAAACATTGGCAAACGACCTCTCAAAAACTGTTGTATTTTTGCTTCCATTAAATGATGCCTCTTAGATAAATAGACCACCAAACTCATTTTGCCATTATATTCTTTAGTTAGCACAACCACTTGATCAATTTCCTCAAGTTCTAAAATGTTCTGCTCAATCTCTGTTAATTCTATCCGAATTCCATTTAATTTTACCTGAGAATCCTTTCTGTTTAAAAATTCAATTTCTCCATTCGGCATTATTCTTCCAATATCTCCAGATTTATAACACCTATTTCTTTCTTCTAAGAGATCATTAACAAATACTTTCTTAGTCAGATCTTCTTGATTTATATAGCCTAATGCCAGATGTGCATTACTATGTATAATTTCTCCTACCTGATAAATATCCTTAGTTAATTTTCCATTATTTAGAATGTAAAATGATGAGTCTTCCAATGTACTACCTAAAGGTATTCTTCTAGTAGTAACTACACTATTATGGTTTAATAACTTTTGACACAACATCGATGACTCTGCACATCCATAAACATTTACAAAGATGGTTTCTTCCTGAAAGTATTTTTTAAATAATTCAAAATCACTTTTGAAAACGGCCTCTCCGCCTAATATCACTAACCTAATTGAAGGAAAGCTCTTTTCTGCTAAATCTGTTACAAATGTTCTATATATTGTTGGTACCGTATGATAAATTGATATCTGTTGAGAATTCAACCATGGTTCTAAAGAAGCTAAACCCTTTTTCTTCAAATTAAAAGGATATAAAGTAGCCCCCATTAGCAAGGTGCTAAAGATATCAATCACCGATCCATCAAAACTATAAGTAGACAATAAACACACTCTGTCCTCTTTACTTATTTTAAGATTATTAGCATAAATCCGAGCAAAGTGAATGACATTTCTATGGTTTTGAACGACCCCTTTTGGAAGCCCTGTAGAACCTGATGTGAATAATATATAAGCCTCATCAATAGGTTCGATAGCAAGGTTTACGGGTTCTGTTTTTTTATCAATAATTTTACTCAAATTAACCAACTCGATGTTATTTTTGTTGGCTAATTTTTCAGCTATTTTTATGTATTGTCCATCACAAAGAATTAATTTACTATCAGTTGTTTTTATAATAGCATCAAGTTTATTCTCAGGATATTCGGTATGCAAAGGCACATAGGCATTCCCTGATTTTAAAACTCCTAGTATACCCGACACTGCCATTCTTCCATGATCTAATAATAAAGCGATTCTATTTTTTCCATTTGGTAATGCTTCCACTAATTTGTTAGCAATGGTATTGGCCAATCCATTTAACTCTAAATATGTCATTTGACCATCCTCTTCTACTAAAGCCAATTTCTCTGGGTTTTTCTCGACTTGTTCCTCGAATCTGGAAACTATGGATTGGTTAAGTGCTTCTTTTTCAAAGTGTTCGAAGGGTCTATCTATAATTACTTCTGAGCTTTCATGAATTGAATGGTCAAAAATCTCTAATTCTTCAATTATTATATCCGGATTAGAAACAACCTCAGTTACTACAGCAATAAATTTATTTATCCAATGACTAATAGTTTCTTGTTTGAACAATTCATTCTTATAAACACAATTGATAGCAATCCCATTAGTAAAACTTTTGACATAACATTCTAGATCAAATTTTACTGCATTTGGAATTAAACCCAATTTAGGATTCAAATTTTCTAAAACTGTTTCATTAGTGCTGTCAAAATCTAATAAATTAAAAAAGACTGATGTGAAGTTAGTATTGAAATCTCTTTCAAAATCAAGATGTTCAATAATTTTCTCTAGTGGGTATAATTTATGTTCTAAACTATCAATCAAGTTATCATTTACTTGCCTTAAGAATTTAATAAATGAATCACTCTCATCTAGATTATTTCTCAGCAATATTGTATTTAAAAATGGCCCAATCTGATTTTTTAGATCGATATGCTCTCTAATAGATACTGGTATGCCAAGAATTATATCTTTTTCATTGGTCAATCTATTTAGTACAATCTTAAAACAGGAAACTAGAACAGCTAGTAGTCTTACATTTGTTTTTGCAGTGAACTGACGTATAGAATTTTTGGTACTTTCATTTATATAAGTAATATAATAACTACCACTATTTTTCAATTCATTTGAATCTTTTTCAATATCATATGGTAACTTTAATTTAGCAACAGGAGATTCTAATTTTTCTAACCAATATTGTTTCTGATTATTGATAAATGGGGATTCTATTAGAGTGTTTTCCCACTTGGCATAATCCTTATGCTGAATTCGTAGTTCTGGTAAATCAGACGATGTATTGTCTAATAGAGATTTATAAATTGCTAGCAAATCCCGCTTAAATACTTCCATCGACCAACCATCCGAAATAATATGGCTCATCGAAAAGAGAATATTAGACTTATTTATTTCTTCTACGATGACAACTTTAAACAATGGCCATTGATCTAGTCGATAGGCTTGTTTAAAAACTTCTTCTTCAAATTTATGTATTCTTACTGTATCTGAATGAACAATTTCAAACTCTGAATTGTAGTTCAATTCATTAATAGCTAATATTTTTTGTTTGGGTTTGTTGTTTCTAGTAATAAATATAGTGCGTAATATTTCATGTCTGTCTACAAGTAACATAAATGCTTTAATAAATACTTCTCGTTCAAACTTTACTGGAAATTCAAACCTCCCTGTAAGGTTAAGAGAGGATGTATCTGCCTCTATATTCGAAAGGAACCAAAATCTTTTCTGGGCAAAAGATAAATCATAATCTTCTTCAATATTAATTTTGACTATATCTGTATAAACATCTAAATTGTTTTTTATATCAGCTTTATTAAGCTCTGATATCTTAAGACTTAAAGAGTCAATAGTCGGATTTGAAAAAATTATATTCAATCCGATTTTGATTTTTTTCTTTTTAGCAATAATAGACGCAACTTGGCTTATTTTCATACTATCACCTCCTAGTTCAAAAAAGTTATCTGTAATCCCTATATTTTCTATCTTCAGGACTTCCTGCCATACTTCTACTAATATTCTTTGGATTTCATTGTGAGGAGCAACATATTTCCTTTTCACGATATGTTCTTCTGATACAGAAGGTAACGATTTACGATCCACTTTCCCATTAGGAGTTAAAGGAATTGTTTCTAAAGCCATAAGATAGCTAGGAATCATATAGCCCGGGAGTTTTTCTTTAAGATAATTTTTTAGTGCTTGATGATCAACAGTTTCTTTTTCAACATAGTAGGCAATAAGTGTTTCTGTATTATTAACCTTTTTTATTATAACTGCTGCTTGTGTAATCTCTTTCGAAAATAAAAGAATGACATTTTCAATTTCGCCTAACTCTATGCGATACCCTCTTAATTTTACCTGATCATCTTTTCTTCCTATAAATTCTATATTTCCATCACATAACCATTTAGCGAAATCCCCAGTATCGTACATTCTTTCTCCTTCAATAAACGGATTAACTATAAACTTTTCTGCTGTTAGTTCTTGATGGTTTAAATATCCCTTTGCAACTCCATCACCAGAGACATATAATTTTCCTGAAATTCCAATTGGCAACAACTCCAGGTTGTCATCTAAAATATAAATTTTAGTATTAGAAATAGGCTTGCCTATAGGAATGGAAAAAGAGTTGTATTCATCATTTATATCAAAAAAAGTTGTAACTACTGTATTTTCGGTTGGCCCATAATTATTATATAATTTAAAATTAGGCTTCTTTTGTAACCTTAGAATATCTCCACCTGTAAGAACAATTGTATTTTCTATTATTTTATCATGTATTACTAATTGATTTGATATAGTAGTTGGCAAATAACTATGGGTTATTTTATTTTCATTTAAGAAATTACATAGCTCATTAATATCCAAACGAATATTTTGTTCTGTGATAGGGTATAGACTTGCGCCAAACAATAAGTAGGGGCACATCTCCCATATAGAAGCATCAAAGGCAATTCCAGAAAATAAAGTTCCTTTACTTAGTTCATTTACTGCATATTGTTTTTTATGCCAAAAGCATAGATTTACAAGATTTTGATGAGATATCATTACACCTTTAGGTTTTCCTGTAGAACCAGAAGTGTAAATAATATAGACTAAAGAACTATTTTCTAGCCGTATTTTGGGTTTACTTTTATCTGTCTTTTCTTTATTAACAAATTCATTAATAAAATTTTGATCAATAATTAATTTGCAGTTACTATCTTTTTCTATGAAGTCAATTCGATCCTGAGGATAATCGATATCTATGGGAATGTATACTGCTCCAGTTTTTATTATAGCTAGAAAAGAAATAATAAGCCATTCACTTCTTTGGATTTTTACTCCAACAAAATCTTTTGTTGAAATATTATGATTCACAATAAGGTGATTCGCTAATTGATTTGATATTTCATTTAGATCGCTGTAAGTAAAACAGTTTCCATTACATACAATAGCTGTATTATTAGGCGTATTTAAGACTTGTTCTTCAAATAAATCAACAAAGGTTTTATTTTTTGGGTATTCTAAAGATGTATTATTGAATTCATTTAACAATTTTGTCTTTTCCTTTTCGGTCAAACAATTCAATTTATTTATAGTTACATCTGGGGCCTCAATAGTTTCTATAAGCAGTCTTTCTAAATGATTGGTAATCTGTACCACAAATTCTTCATAATATAAATCTGTATTATATGTAAGTGATAAATCATTTGAATTCTGATTAATATTAAAAATAAACTCTAAATCGAACTTACTGGTTTTATCTCCAAGATTTAGTTCTTTGATATTGAAATCAGTAGGAGGTTTTAAAGTGTTTTCTTTATTTGTTTCTACCGATAGGATAGTATTAAAAAGAGGATTTCGGCTCCTGTCACTGGGCAAATTTAATTCTTGAATTAATTCGTCAAATGGATAATCTTGATATTGATTAGCATCTAAAGTTGTTTTTTTTACTTTTCTTAAGAGTTGATTAAATGATTCTCTATTATTAAAAGATGTCTTTAATGCCAGTATATTTACATAAAATCCTATTTGATCTTGTAGTTCCGTTAATTCTCGACCAGCATTTGGGCTTCCAATAATGATATCTGTTTGACTAGTATATTTATAAAATAATATTTTAGTCAAAGTTAAAAACCCCATAAACAATGTTGCACCCTGCTCGCTACATAGTTTCTGAAAATCTTTAATTAGATTTCCATTAAATTCTTTTGTTATTGTAGCTCCATTATATGTTTTTATAGAAGGTCTGGGTTTATTTGAGGGAATTTCCGTTATAGGAATATTTCCTTTAAATTGTGTTTTCCAATAATTTTTATGATTGACTATTTCCTTACTGTTTATTACTGTTTGTTGCCATTCTGCATAATCTTTATACTGAATAGATAAGGGTTGCAAACCTATTTTTTCATCTATAAATAGTGATTGATATATAGAAAACAAATCCTTAATGATTACTAATGAGGACCAACCGTCACTAATAATATGATGTAAGATAAAAATTAATATATATTCATCTTCGTGCATTTTTATTAAAGAAACTCGTATTAAGGAGTCATTTTTTAAATCAAAATGATGTCCCACTTCTTTTTCCTTTATTTTTTCAAACTTCTCTTCACGGTTACTTTCTTGAGAAAAATCGAAATAATTAAGCTTAAAACAAATGTTTCCTATCGGAGAAATACATTGCACAGGTTTACCCGTTTTTTCATCTACTTCAAAATTAGTTCGTAAGATTTCATGACGCTCAATTAGCTTTAAAAGTGCTTTTTCTATATCAGCTACACTAATGGCATCTTTTATACGAAAAGCACTTGGCATGTTATAAGTTGTATTTTCTTTTCCAATTTCATGCAATAACCATAATCTGTATTGAGAGGAGGACAATGTATAGTTTTCTTTTAAAGACGTTTTAGTAATTACATTATTATCATATATTTTATACTCCCCTAAAAAGCTTATTAGTTCTTTTTTGTATTGTTTAATCTCTTCCAATAGCTCTGCCGTCATTGCTCCTCTGGGTGATTTGATATCCAGTTGATCGCCTTTTAAATTTATAGTGATATTCAATGTATTTAGCTTTCTTAATAGGTCTTGCATAATGTCAAAGAAATATGTGTCTTTTGCAGTTTTATTTTCTGAAAAGAAATAGTTGATTTAGGATTAAATCTATCTTTTATTTAACCTGTTTATTCTTTAAAGTGGGTTAAAGGGACTTTTAAAGTTATTTAGAAATTTACATTAATTTCCTGTACGACCTTTCTCTTCTTTATTTCCTGTTTGGTGTTTTTTTGCTTTTATATCCTTATTACCAAACTTATAACTTAGGGACAACTGAAAATATTGACTATCATAATAATAACGAGCTGTCTGAAAAACACCATTTATAGTAGTTTCGGTTCTTTCTGCAGAAGATCTAAAAAGATCATTCCCTCTCAAGGTAATATTTAAATCTTTGTTTAGCAGTAACCACTGTAATGATACGGAAAAAGAACTAGAAGATTTTGTATCAAAAATTCCATTGACTCCTGGAAAACTATACCAATAATTTAACCCAAAGAGAAATGTTTTACTTTCATTAAGTATAAAATCATTATAACTAGAAATTGTTGCATTAACACCTCTTTGATCTTCTTCTTCTTGTTCCAAAGTGAACTCGGAAATAGAATAATTTAAGTCAAAACTGTTGTTACTGGACCACCAAGAAATACGATCAAAAGAATAATTTTCAGAAATTCCAAAGCGTTGAGTGTTAATAAAATTTTCATTTGTAAACCGTATCAGGTTGGTGTCCGAATTGGGTAACGGAACTTGAGAAAACATGTCATCCTCATAACTATAATATAATTTTGTTACAAAATTCTTATAAGTATTTGTGAATTCTAAATTATCAATAAATGCTGGTTGTAAAAAAGCATTTCCCTCGATAGTTTGAAAAGGGTTTACAAAATAAAGGTTAGGATTCAGCTGAAAAAAACTAGGTCTTTCAATTCTCTTACTGTAATTGAAAGCAAATGTTGAGTTTTCTGTTGCCTTATAAAAAATATACAATGTTGGAAAGAACCTATCATAATCATTATCAAAATTAAGATTCAAATTATCAGACATAGATGTTGTTTGTGTAGACTCGAATCTAATCCCTAACTGGGTATTCCATTTATCATTGAATTTTTTATTTAGAGAGAGATAGACTGCCTGTATGTTTTCATCATATTGAAAGTCATTTTGAGAAAGTGGTAAGTCGGTAATTGGATTATTTACTAGACCACTATTGAAAAGTGAAATATCATTTATAGATTCTGAAACGGATATTTTTCCTCCAAAACTTAGATTTACCCAAGGTGTTGGATACTCAATATCTATTTTCCCAGAATAGTTAGTTATATCTTGAATATTTGTATTAATTCCTCTGTAGAATTGTTCTGAGAAAGGATCGTTTATGATTGACCTACCATTATAAGTTTTAGTATCGGGATTATCGTATTTAAAATAGTCTAGATTCACCATTATTTTCCGTCCTGTAGTATCTATTTTAATTTCATTGTTGTAATTTACAGAATGGATTTCTGGGCTTAAATCCATGGTCCCATCAGATTGTAATGAACGTAGAATATTATTTGTATTATTATCTGTAACAATTGTAAAGGGTGCATCAGTAACGGAAAAATCAGTTTTATTATATAGGTACTGAGCTCCCATAGACCACTTGGATGTAATATTATAATTGACATCAATTCTTCCATTTAATCCTTTTATATTAGCTCTAAAAGGTGATGAAGTATGCCATAGTCCATCAGTAAAAAAAGCAAAATCATCTTGTTCTTGAAAATAATCACCATCTCTATAATTAATCGAGGAAGCGATACTGAATTTGTTTTTGTTAAAGTTAAAATTTCCTCCTAAAGATCCTGACGGATAACGTCTTTGTCTGTAATATGATTTTAATTGTGCATTCCACGAGTCCTTTTTTGCTTCTTTTAGTTTAATATTTATTAGACCACTATTACCAGCTGCTTCGTATTTTGCTGGAGGTGTAGTAATCACTTCTATATTCTTTATATCTTCTGATGAAACAGATCTTAAGAAACTCGCAAGATCTTGCTCTGATAATTGAACAATTTTGTCATTGATCATCACCTTAAGATTACTCTTACCTATCATAGTTATATTATCATTTTGTACACGTACCCCTGGAGTTACCTTGAGTACTTCCAAGGCATTTCCTTCAGATGCTTTAGTAGAATTTTCTACATTAAAGACAAGTCGATCAATCTTTCGTTCAACCAATTTCTTTTTGGCTGCTATAATTACTTCTTCCAATTGTTGAGAATTTTGTACTTCAATAATCCCTAAATCAATATCCTTATTTGCAGTAATTTCCTGACTGTATAATGTTTGCCCTACATAAAATACCTGTAGAGTATATAATATGTTCGAATTCACTTTTAATTTAAATATACCAGATTCATTAGTTATAGTTCCAATAGGGTTTTCAAAATCTCCATTGATTAAGACGATCTCGGCAAATTCGATAGGAAGATTCGATTCTTTATCTATTATTTTTCCGGTTATTTGTACTTGAGCAGTCATGCTGAAACTAATAAAAAAAAGCAAATAGGTTAATATTTTATTCATAAAGTAAGGGTAGTTTATCTGTTTTAAATTGTAAAGTTTTCAAATTGGGTTTCTATATCTTCTTCTGCTGATTTTTGATTTAGTAATTGTATATTTTCAATAATTCGTGCTTGTTCTTCTAGGGTTGGATGTTCAAATATTTTGTTGATAGATGTTTTTGCTGAAAATTCTTGTTGAACTCTGCTTACTAGCTTAGTAGCTGTTAAACTATGTCCTCCCAAATCAAAAAAATTGTCATTTATACTTATCTTTTCTAATTCAAAAAACTCTTTCCATATATTTTCAAGTTTTTTCTCAATTTCTGTTATTGGTTCTTTATATTCTTTTTGAGTATCAACCCTAATATGCATTTCGGACAATGCTTTCCTATCTATTTTTTTATTAGGTGTCAAAGGAAATTCGTTTATCAAAACAAATTGATTCGGAATCATATAATCTGGTAATACTTTTTTCAGCTGTTTTTTCAGTTCTGAAGTTTTTAATTCCGAATCGCTCGTATAAAAAGCAATTAAAACTGCTTCATCTAAAGCATCTCTCTTTGCAATTACAATAGCTTGATTTATGTTATCAATAAAATTAAGTTTTGTTTCAATATCTCCTAGTTCTATACGATATCCCCTAATTTTCACTTGATAATCATTTCTTCCTAAGAACAACAACTCATCTTCACTATTCCATCGCACTATATCTCCTGTATCATACAATAATCCTTTACCAAAAGGGTTTTTAATAAATTTTTCTTTAGTCAAGAGCTTATTTTTATAATATCCTTTGGCTTGTCCATCACCACCAATATACAATACCCCTTGTGCTCCTTTTGGTAATAATTCTTTATGTTCACCCAATACATACAATGAAGTATTGTCAATGGCATTTCCAATATTGTAAGAATCACCAGGTTTTTTTACTTGTTTAGTACTAGACCAAATCGTAGTCTCGGTTGGGCCATACATATTCCACAATTCTTTGCTTGATGAAAGTAATTGAGAGGCTAATGCTTCACTTAAAGAATCTCCTCCACAAAGTATTTTTATTTCTTTATTTCCTTTCCATCCCGCATTAAATAGTAATTGATAGAAACTTGGCGCAGCTTGAATTATGTTTGGTTTTACTCTTTCAATATCTTCTATAATTTTTTGAGCATCAGATAAAGTTTCATTATGTGCTATAAAAGAAACAGCTCCCGAAATTAATGGAACAAAAAACTCTAAAATGGAAATATCAAAAGAATAGGTTGTTACTGCATATAAAACATCTTTAGCTTGGATACCCGGTTTTTCTTTTATACTTAAAAGAAAGTTCATTAAAGAATAATGCCCAACCTCAACACCCTTAGGGTTTCCTGTGGATCCTGATGTATAAATAATATAAGCCGTATCTTTTGCCTTGGGCAATTCTTTTGTATCAATGATCAACTTATTATGGTTAATTTCAGAAAATAAGGTCGATGTAGTTAGCATTCTAATTTCCTTATTATCGAAAAAAGAGAATTGCTCGTCCCAGATCAGTGTTTTAGTTCCGCTATTCGAAACAATGAATTCTAATCGTTTTATAGGAAATGTAGGATCCAATGGAATATAAGCCTTCCCTGATTTCAGAATTCCTAATAATACCACTACAGTGCTTACAGAGCGATCCAATACAACTCCTATCGTAGTTTCCTTTTTAGGGCTTACCTTATTTAGATATACTGCAATTCCATCCGATTTTCTATCCAATTCGTCATATGTCAACTGAGTTTTATTATCCTGTAAAGCTATAGCATCGGGAGTTTCTGCTGTCCAGTCTTTAAAAAAGTTCAAAAAAGTTTTATCAGAATCCAGTGCAATATTCTTAACTGATGTTCCCTTATTTAATAACGTTTTATGTTCTCTACTTGTTAATATTTGCAAGTCATGAATTGGTGTTTGTGGAGTTTTTATACTGTTCTCAATAAGATTACCAAACTGATTACAAAAATCTACTATAAAATCATCATCAAATAGAGAGGTATTATAAATAAGTGATAGTTTGATGCCTTCATCAATTTCTTCAAACACAAAATCAAGATCAAACTTGCAAGCAATTTCGTCGGAAACTTGAATTTCATTGATCACGATTCCATCAATAAAATTAAATTCTTTTTGTTCCTGATCAGTATTTTGTAGCGTAACCATTATGTCAAAAAGTGGATTACGATTTAAATTTCTAGGAAGTTTTAAGTCTTCTATTAATCTGTCAAAGGGATAAGATTGATTTGCATACGCTTGCATTGTGGTTAGCTTTACTTTTTGTAAAACCTCCAAAAAGCTATGCTTTCCATCAAACTGTGTTAGTAAAGCCAGTGTATTAACATACGCCCCTAATTGATCTTGAAGCTGTATATTTTCTCTTCCCGCAATAGGGCTTCCAATAATAATATTTTTTTGATTGGTATATCGATATAGAAGTATCTTCACAAGAGTCATTAATCCCATGAAAAGGGTGCTATTATTTTCTCTGCAGAGTAATTTAAGTTTAAAAATTTTCTCATCTGAAAAAGAAGTATTTTTGATCCTTCCTTCATAGGTTTTATATAATGGCCTCTTCTGTTTGTATGGGAGTTCCAATACGGGAATTTTACCAGAAAATCGTCTTGACCAATACTCTTTAGCATGGTTGTATTTCGAATTATCAAGCTCTTTTTGTTCCCAAACGGCAAAATCTTTGTACTGAATAGATAAAGGCTCTAAAGGATTTTCGTTCCCGTGAATATAGGCATTATATAAAGTAAACAATTCGTTCGTTAGCAAATCAATTGACCAACCATCACTGATGATATGATGAATAACAACAACTAATACAAATTGATTCTCCTTTATTTGCAATAATGAAGCCCTTAATAAACATTCCTTTTCAAGATCAAATGTATATTTCACCTCATTTTCAATAGTTTCTTTTATATTTTTATTTGAGGTATCCTTATTTTGAAATTTATAGGCAAGTTTGAAATTAGTTTCTTCAGGCCCCAACACCTTTTGCCATACTTCGCCAGATGACTTCTGTATAAATTGTGTTCGTAATACTTCGTGGCGCTGCACCAGGGTATCAAAAGCCTTTTGTAACGCTTCTGATTTTATAGTTCCCTTAACATCGAAAACTCCTGACATATTATATGCTATACTACTACCTTCAAATTGACTAAGCATCCATATACGAAGTTGAGATGACGACAACGGATAATATTCTTGAGCAGGAGCTTTAGGAATACCTTGATATTCCTTATGGGATGCATTTGTTATAAGAGTCGCTTGTTCTCCTATAGTCGTCTTTAAAAAAAGATCGTTAAAACTTAAGCTAACATCAAAGGTTTTGGCGATACGATTTTTAAGCTTGGTTATTTTTAAACTGTGTCCACCTAATTCAAAAAAATCATCTCTTATACCTATAGCATCAACCTGAAGAAGTTCTTTCCATAGTAGAGTCAATCTATTTTCCGTTTCATTCCTAGGCGCCATATAAGTATTCTTGATAACGTCTTTTTCTGTAACGGTAGGTAATTGATTTTTATCTATTTTCCCATTAGGTGTCAAAGGTATTTTTTCTAACTGAATGAAAAAACTAGGAACCATATAATCAGGTAGTTTTTCTAACAAAAAACTTTTGAGTTCTGTTTTTTCGATCAATGCAGACGAAACATAATATGCCATGAGCGTTTTTTCGCTATTTATCTCTTTCACAGAGACTACAACTTGATTAATATCATCAGAAAACTCATTTAAAACACTCTCAATTTCACCAAGTTCTATACGATACCCTCTGACTTTTACCTGATAATCATTTCTACCTAAAAATTCGATATTACCATCAGGAAGCCATCTACCGATATCTCCAGTTGCATATACCTTATTTTTTGCGTGTTTTATATTAATAAATTTTGATTGAGTGAGTTCTGGTCTATTGTAATATCCTTTACTCACTCCTGCTCCACCAATGTAGAGTTCCCCATATACTCCAATTGGAACAGGATTTTCAAAAGAATCTAAGATGTAAACCGATGAATTAGGAAAAGGTTTTCCTATTGGTGTGGTTCCTTGTAAATCAGAATTATGTTCATCATAAAAAGTAGAGTCAATGGTGGCTTCAGTAGCTCCATAACTATTTATCACCTTTAAATCTGTAGATTCAAATTGGTCTTTGATATTATTAAAAACCTCGTTATTAAAACTATCCGAACCAAAAATTATACGTCTCAGAAAGTTATATTTTTTGTTGTTTCTCTTAATATAATCCAGTAAAGGCAATAGTAAACCAGGAGTACCTTCAAATATAGATACCTGATGTTTTTCTATTAGTTTATATAGATCTTCTGGATTTAATTTAACATGATCAGTAGGAATTATCATTGTACCTCCATTTAACAAAGATCGACAGATATCACCTACAAAAACATCAAAGGAAACGCTAGCCAACTGAAGCAAATTAATTTTGAAAGTATCTAATGCGTATTGTTTTTTCCAATCAGAATAGATACTTACCACATTTCTATGAGTTATCATTACTCCCTTTGGATTACCTGTAGTCCCCGAAGTATAAATAACATAAGCCAAATTGGCCGGTGATGAAATAGGAACTATATTCTTTTTATTATAATTCGATTTTTCCTTCTCGAATTGATCGAAAAGAGATTTATCAATAATTACTTTAGCATTACTGTCCTTTTCAATATAGTCGATACGATGATCAGGATAATTGGTGTCAATTGGAACATAGGCTCCTCCTGATTTTAAAATACCTAAAATAGCTACCAATAGGTTTTCGCCTCTATCAAGTTTTATAGCCAATAAATCATCAGGTTGGATATCGTAATTTCTTCGAAGATAAATTGCTAATTGATTAGCTCTTTCATTTAATTCTGTATAGGTCAACTTATTTTCATCAAAGATAATAGCTATTTCATCTGGTGTTTTTACCACCTGCTCCCCGAATAAATCTACAATTGTTTTTTCTTTCGGAAAATTTACTTCTTCATTGCTAAATTCCTTTAGAATTTGTTTAGATTCCTTTACTGTTAGGTAATCTATTGATGAGAGTTTTTCTTTTGGTCTATCGATTACGAGATTGATAAGATTTTCAAAATGCAAAAACATTCGAGTTATCAAAAACTCATCGTAGATGTCTGTATTGTATTCGATCTCTAAATTGAGTTTTCCATTTTCCTCAACGAAAGTAAAACTAACATCTAATTGGGAAGTATTTCTCTTCAAATCGTATTTTTCTACCTCTAAACCTTCGAGTGTAAGATTTGTCGAAGATATTGATTGAACTTGATTTTGATTCTGTAATACAACCATCACATCAAACAATGCCGACCTAGACGTATCGTGCTTTACATTTAATTTAGAAATTAATGCATCGAATGGATAACTTTGATGTTCATAGGCCTCCAATAAACTCTTTCTTTGTTGTTGTAACAATTCTTTAAAACTAAGACTATCTCTTAATTGTGTACGAATAGCCATTGTGTTTAAGTATAACCCTATTTGGTGTTCTAAATCAGGGTGCTCTCTTCCGGCAATAGGAGTTCCTAAGACAATGTCATCCTGCCCTGTATAACGGTATAGTAAGGCATTAACCCCTGCCATTAGGGTCATGAACAAAGTTGCATTATTTGTTCTGGAAAATTCTTTTAACCTTGATAAAAACGCTTTGGAAAACTGATGATTAACGGTTTTACCATTATAAGTTTGTATTAATGGGCGCTTTTTAAAACTTGGTAAATCTAGTATTGGAAGTTCTCCTTGAAATTTTTTCAACCAATAAGATTCTGAAACTCTATACATATCCAGATCCAATTGTGATTGCAACCAAACTGAATAGTCCTTGTATTGTAAGGACAATACTTCATTTTCGAAATTTTTGTTCTTCAAAAGTTCATTATAAATAGTAATTACTTCTGAAATCAATAGCTCTATTGACCAACCATCGCCAATTATATGATGCATTACAAAAGAAAATAAATACTCATTTTTTTCCATATTTAACAAATATGCCCTTAGCAAAGGAGCTTTTGTTAAATCAAATGGCTTTGACTGTTCTTGATTTAAGTAATTATCTACGATTTTCTTTGTCTTGTCTTGAAAATCAAGAAGTGTAATATCAAAATTCAACAATTCTTTATCGGCAATACATTGGCTTAATTCTCCATCTCCATTCAGGTTAAAACATGTTCTTAATATTTCATGTTTATCAATTAATAGATCAAATGCACTTCTAAGCATATTAACATCTAACTCTCCTTTCAGAGCTACTACTCCTGGCATATTATAAGCAATATTCCCTCCTTCTAGTTGACTTAATACCCAAATTCGATGTTGAGCAGGCGTCAATGGGTAATATTCTTGCTTAGGAGTTGATGGAATAGATATATAATTTTCTTTTTTTAAGGCTTTACTAATGCTTTTAATGGTCGAATCTTGAAAAAATGCTTTATAAGTAATATGACAGCCTAGTTTCTTATATATTTGATTAATCACTTGACCGATCATTAAACTATGTCCTCCTAATTCAAAAAAATTATCCGTAACTCCTACTTTATTTAACCCTAGAACCTTTTGCCAAATTACTACCAAGTCTTGTTCTATTCCATTTCTTGGAGCAACGTAAGAAGTATCCCTTTTATAATCTTTAGGTAAACCTGCTAAGGCCTTTCTATCAATCTTGCCATTGGGTGTTAATGGAATTGATTCTAGAACCTTATAATGATTGGGAACCATATATATCGGAAGTCTATCCTTAAGATACTTTTTTAAGTCTTCTGTATCTATTTGCGTATTCTGTGTATAATATACCAATAATTTTTCATCCTTCGTAATGGCTACCACTTGTAAAATCCCCTCTGAATAGGAAAGAATACTATTTTCTATTTCGGGTAACTCTATACGATATCCTCGTAATTTTACTTGATGATCTTTTCGTCCCAAAAATTCAATATTTCCATCTGGCAACCATCTGACAATATCTCCAGTATCATACATTCTTTGTCCTCTATTAAAAGGATTTTCAATAAACTTTTCGGCAGTTAGTTCTTCTTGGTTTAGATACCCTTTTGCTAACCCATCTCCTGATATATATAATCTTCCAGAAACACCGACAGGTAATAACTCTAAATTCTCATCTAAAATATAAACTTGAGTATTTGATATAGGTTTTCCAATAGGAATAGATGCTCCCGTATATTTCTTTTCTGAACTTAATCTATAAATCGTGCTATAAGTGGTATCCTCTGATGGACCATACAAATTTCGTATTTCCGCTTTCGTTTTTAATAATTTATTTGCAATATCAATGGGAAATGATTCACCCGCTAAGTTAATAATATTAGCATTTTCTATATTGACACCGCTCTCAAAGAGATTTCTTATACTTGATGGAACCGTATTAATCAAAACGTTCTTGTCATAATCAATAACTTGCCCAATTTCAAGAGCATCATTTAACAATCGTATTTTTTTTCCTATTGATAAAGGATAGAAAAATTCATAGATAGAGAGATCAAAACAATGAGAAGTAACTGCATAAACTACGTCAAATTTTTCTGCTTTAAATTCCTTTTGTGCCCAATGTATTAATGCTACTGCGTTTTTATTAGATATTTTTACACCTTTGGGGTTTCCAGTAGTACCTGATGTGTAAATTATATATGCCAAATCATTAGTAGTAAATATATTACTTATATTTTTTGTACTGTATTGTTCCTTTACAATATCAAAATCATTTATATAATCTGCGTCAATAACTACCTTACAATTGCTATCTTTTTCAATATAATCAATACGATTTTGAGGATAATTAATATCAATGGGAACATAAGCAGCTCCTACCTTAAGTACTCCTAAAATTACAACTAATAAGTTTTCGCTTCTTTCCAGTTTTATACCGACCAAATCACCTACTCGTATATCATAATTTTCCTGTAAGTAAGCCGCTAATTGGTTAGCTCTTCCATTTAATTCTTTATAGGTTAACTCTTTATCTCCAAATATCAAAGCGATATTATCTGGTGTTTTTACTACTTGTTCCTCAAAAAGTACCTTTAAAGTTTTATTCCCTGGATACTCTATCCTTGTATCGTTAAAAGTATCTAATAATTGACTTTTCTCTACTTGAGTTAGAATCGGAAGGTTCTCGATATTTTCATCCAGAAAATATTCACAATTTAATATCCAGTTCCTAAAAGTTCTCAAGAAATGATTAATGACAATTGGATTAACAAAATAGTCATTAAACAAAATTAATAACTCTAATCCTTTTTTGGTTTTTTTAGCAGAAAGCACCAAAGGAGTCGATAAATCACATTTGGTTGCTTCCTGATTGTATAAAAAGCTATATGTCGCATATTTTTCAAAAGGATTTTTATCTTGAAACTCCTTTTCATAACCAGAATATTTATAAGCTTCCAGAACCTCTTTTTTTATCTCTTGTAAATACTTCTTAAACGTCTTTGTCTTTATGCTTTTGAAATCAATTAACAAGGGAGTTTTTCTTGTTTCTTTTTTCAAAGAATAGATCAAACCTTTGACATCAAAATAACGACAAAGCAGTGCATTGAAAACACTTAACAGAAAAGTATATTCTGCAATTGCATTCTCATTTGTGAGTTTTGAGAAATACAGAAGATCTTCATATGTAATCAATATTGTTTCCTTTTTCCTTAAAAAAGACTCAGTAATTACAGGTGAAAAATTTTTTATTTTAGTTAACCAATAATTGGTTATCAGTTTTTGTTTAAGATTATTCAAAATAAAAAATATTAATGATTTTTATGACGCAAGTATTAAAGAATGCAAAGGAATTGTTGCTATTATATTTTGTTGTAATGAATCAATTCTTACAATAATTTTGTTGCAATTATTTGCTTCTATAATCTCACAGTCCAATCCATTTAATGAACCATAGTTTATCTTTTTTATTTCTCCTACTTTAGGAAATACAACACTTGTTTCTATATCGATAATATTCTTATCACCTACCAAAAGCATTATTTGATCAATTTCTTTATCAGTAACCCTCGCATATTCCTTTCCAAAACGAATATAGGCACATGCCTCTTTTACGTTAAGTACATTATGAAATTCTTTAGGCGAACGAATATTTACAAAAACGTAAGAAGGAAAAAATGGTTTATAAATGGTTTTTTTTCGATCACTCCATTGTCTTACGGTTTTAATCATTGGTAAAAAAGATTCAAATTGATTTTCTTGTAAAAGTTGATGTACTTTTTTTTCTTGACAGGATCGTACATAAAGGACGTACCATCCAAGTTTAAGAGTGGTTGACATATTTTGAGTATGATTTGGTTAATAAATAAAAGTAAATACTATCCATTCAATAAAAAGTAATTGACTATTTATTTAATCTTTAAAAAATTTAATTATCGAAAAAGAAGTTAATTTTAAACAAGGCTACGCCGTTTCGACTCACAAAATCTTTTAATACAAAAAATTTAAAGAATCAAAGTAAACTTAGAAAAGTGTCAAAATCTAAACTCAAGATATAGTTAAGAAATCGTCAATTTTCTAAATAATATCAATTCCACATAAAACTTTATAGAATTGAACATAATAAATGGTAGGGTAATAACAAATCAAAAAAGTCCATCATATTATCTTATCAGGTTTTCTTGATCAGTTCAATTTAATAATTCAAAAATAATAAAGCACCCACCAAAATTAAATACGGTTAAACCGTAACACATCGGCACTTGCACAAAAATCAATTTTAACAATATGATTTTCAATCATATAACTCTTTTTTATTAACTGTTATTTAACTTTTATATATCTTAAATAATACTAAATTTCTATAACAAGTTTATATACTTGTATGATTCGATTGCAATTTCCTAAATACCAAAAACACACAGCTTCGCTTCTTGCACTCCCAATCATCTTTTTTCCTATGAGAATAAGAGTACATGTTTTCAAGAATAAAGAAATTATTCTTGAAAGTTTATGTGAATATTTATACAAAATCCAAAAGAATGAATCGTACATATATGTGTCAGCCGCAATTCAATTGTTACCAGTCGTATTACATATTAACTTTATATTAACTTTTCACTTCTGGTAAGAATTGTTTTTCTTTCAAAGAAAAACAATTCATCCTAAACAACTTATTAAATTTCTAAATGTTACAAAAACTACTTTTAATTTAGATTTAACACGATCAATTGTGAACGTATTTTATGAATATTTTCAGTTTTGCAGCAGAATTTGGTAGTGAAGAAGCTCACCGATTACACTTTAAAGAAGAAAGAGATGAACAAGGCTTCATTTGCAAGAAATGTTAAGGTAAGAATCATTATTGGCTTAAAGGAAAGTGAAGTTATAAATGTAAATCCTACAAGTTTCGAACTTCTTTGCGAAGTGTTACCATTATACCATTATAGAAAACTCTAATCTTTCTTTTTTGGCTTGGTATCATTCTATGTTTTTAATGTGAGTACTACAAATAAAACTGCTCCGACTAAAAGCTGGTTATACCAGTTATTAGACCTTTGCCACAGATCATAATCTTCCGCGTAAATCCTATTGACTTGTTGAAGCGGGACATAATTTTACTATTGAAACTTTATTAAGGATATTAACTATTCATAACCTTACCTTGAAGGAATTCTTTGAAGAGATACAATAGATTTTCCAACCAATTTTATTCTTAGTCACATTTTTTTTATTGGTAATACATTTATTATTAATGTATTAAATTCCTATTAAACATTTGTAGTCGTTTGTGAATGATTATAAAAAATATTCATTGGTTGTGATAATTTATCACAAAAAATTGAAACTTTAGAATTAACATACTCGTTGAATTGATTAAAAATGACGGTAGTATTTTTGGATACTTTAATTGAGAGTTGATTCCTTGTAAGCTCAATTCCTGAAATCAGTAAAAAAGGATTATCACAATAATTATAAGGCTAAGAACTATTGTCTACTTAAACTAACCAATAAAGGATTTTAGGTTTAAAGAATACAATATTCTGCTTTTAATGACATTCTCAATACTTTTCGGGTGATGAATGAGCGCGAACAGAACAAAAAGAATAGGATTCATTTGTCGTTTAAACAAAGATCCAACGATACCAATCTGCTTCAGTAAGTATTAAGATTTTGTCTTTTAAACTATTCTATTTTGACGTTAAAGTTGTTCTTTCGATAGTTTTATTTCTATTAAATTTTTCAATATGGAATTAACTATTAAAAAACTTCCACTCAGGAATTTTTAAAGTTAAAAAACACAAGATGTAGAAGTTTCCTTTATTATTTGGTAGTATTGAAGTATATTTTATATGACTATCGGATATTTTGCACCTTAATTTTCCAGTTGCTAGCTACCACTGCTATTATTGCCCTATCAAATATGGATTCAAAGTATCTTCTGTTGAATTTATAACAATATTCATCAAGATAACTTTGCAAATAATCAATCCCTGTAGAATGATGCACGTCTAATAATAGCCTTTTAGCATTGCTAATGGCAATGTGTACCCAAGGTAGTATTTCTGAAGTTTTGCTTTTATCTTGAATTACTACTGCTTTATGATCTTTCAGATGTTCTTTAAGGTCATTGTAATTATTTGCTCCATCTGTAGTAGCAGCAGCTTTTGGGTCAATACTAGTTTTCACTTGTTCATTGGTAGTCTTCTTTTCCAGATTATCAATTAATTTCATTTTTATATATCCTACAACTTTATTGGTTTTATGCTTGTATTTTGAGGAAGGTTCTACAGGCTTTGATTCTATCATTACTAATATGGAGGCTTGTTTCTGACTTCCTTTTCCCCTCTTAAGTTTTCCCTTATTATCTGCTATTTCTTTTGCAATCCTTTCTCGAT
>NZ_VTZU01000055.1 GCF_008370685.1 Aquimarina sp. RZ0 | reverse complement strand
CCTACCATTTGTTTCCAAGTTTCTGCTCCACAAATTACTGAAATTATTCCGATAAGAAGGAGTCAATAAAATTGTGAAGTTGGTTTATATGGCTTCTAGGATCTTCCATTTGACTAAAAAATCACTATTGACTAACTTAAAATCAAGTCTTTTAATACAAAAAAATACCCAAAAAATCAACTCGAAAAGTATGAGTTTGCCCTGAGCTTGGGATCAAGACTATTTGATAAAAGTCCTAAATGTAAGGACATGATACTAAATTAAATAGATCATAATTTAACAAAATTAACAAAGCTTGAGTTTGCCCTGCTAAAATAAGGCGTTTACTATCATTTACCAAAATATTTTGCCCTCTTTTTCTAAGATGACAAAGTAGGATTAAGGTAGAAAGAATTTCTCTGGTTTCTTTGTGTATTTCTTCTTGAGAAAACCCTCCTCCTTTATAAGGATCTCTAGATGATGTATCTACCAGATAATGATCTTCTTTTTCATAGATGGTCGTAACTACTGGCGATTCAAAACCTTTTTTCAGAATATCCCAGTTGTTATTATTACTATTCAAAAGAGATTTTATAGTCTTGAGATTTTCTGGTGTGATTTGATAAAAAGTACTTTCTTCTCCTCCGTTAGAGGTACTATTCATTGAAATTGATCGTGATGGTAGTTCTATAGTGATTTCTGTATAAAAATTACTTTTCTGAGGAAGATAGATGACATTATATCCAAAATTAATTATGATTTTCTGATGATTAGTGAGAAGGCCTTTATATAATGAAAATCACTAGCTTTTATTTTGGGCGCTCCTTCTTGCGTTATTTCTTCTAAGGCCAATGTGACGATATAATCTTTTCCTAATGCCAACAATTTTTGTACTTCTTTTTCAGGATCTGCGTGTTGACTATGAGATAGTTGAATACATACTATGGTTAGTAGGAGGTTATTTGGCATCGTTAATATTGATTACAGTAATGATTCTTTTGTTTTTTTATTTATAATAATTAGGTTTTTAGATATTGATAAATAAATTATAAAAATGACCCAATTTCGCCAAGGATACACTCTAAATATATTATGGGATTCAGACTACTTTTGGGTCACTTAATATAATAACCAGTTACTTAGATTCTAATCCCCTTTTTAGATCTTCAATTGTTCTAGCTATTATAACTCCTGGTATTTTTACAGGAAACCCTATTTGTCCCAAAAATGTTCCCTTTGTTCCTTCGTGGTTGTATGTCCGAAAGCTCACTTTGTACAGTCCTCTGGTCAAAGCCTCTAAAGGTTTTTGTGTGTCTGTTAAATATCTGGCAACTTCAATATTTCCTATATTATAATTATCCTCATCCAGACTACTTCCGCTTGGATATATTTCTTGCCAGTTAGCATTTTTTATAGTAAGTTCTGAGATATCTTCAGGGTTCTTTATATCTGATCTTTCAAATCTTAAAAACACATCTAGACTACCCATAGATTTGGAGTTTTTGGTATAAATTTCAGAAATAATAGCATTTTTTATTTTATTTTTTCCAACAGGAGACAACATTCTAACTCCGATCTCGGTGGTAGCAACGGGTATCCATATGTAAGTAGAATAGGTTCTTAAATCATCCACTAGTTCACCTATATTGTTATCATCAGTATATTCCAGATAGGATGTCATATGTAAATATGGAATGTTGATTTTTTTTGGCCCTATCTTTTTTGTGATGGTACTTTTAAACTTTTTTAATTTCTGAGCCTGTGTAGTGGATGTATTCCCCAAAGTAATGATGACCAATAGAGTTAAAAACGTTGTTTTCATAATATGTTTGATTTGCTTTATTTTAAATATTTGATTTTGTAAAAAAAGGAGTAATAAAAATCAGAATTAGTAGCACCGTTACTATAATTATCCCCGTAAAATGATACCATAAAACTTTAGTTTTATTATGCTCTATATTTTCGAAACTAATTATCAATTTCTGGCATTGGAATTCTTGTTTCTCAAAAACTCCTTTGCAATGGCTACATACAGAATAAACTTTTTTCCATAGTGGCAAGAAAGGAATCCAGAATATATGAAAGTACTTTCTATATCCTTGTATCCACATTTTATTTTCTGCCTTACAATATGGACAATACCCTCCATTTAATTTTTCTGGAGGAATAGCAGAAGAACTTGTTCCAAATATGATCATGGCGAATTAGTACATTAATTTATAGTCAATTTTAGGTAGTTTAATAATGAAGGGAGAGAAGTATATTTATGGCAATTACATTTTCTTCTCTCCCTTCATTACTCAACTAACTAACATAGTGGGTGTCTTGTATATTTAAAAAATAAAAATAATGCTGTAATCATTCAACTACCTATTATCAATCCAAAGAACCTAGTTTTTCCTTTATTTTATTTGTTGTTTCCTTTGTGGATTCATTTTTGGACAGGAAAAATTTGTTGATCAGTCCAAAACCTATCATAAATCCAGGTACTGCTAAAATGCTTACTACGATTAATGATATTCCCCAACTCATGATGTAAATACTTTGTATTAAACTAGCAGTTCGTTTGCTATCGTAATATCTTGTTTGTCTAAAAAAATACAGTACAAAGATGAGAGATACCTATACTGTAAGAAACACCTTTTCTGGTGAAAATAAGCACCCTGAAAACTGGGGGTACGAATTACATGAAATACTGGTTTTAGTGGTAAATGTTATCTGTTACTTAATTTTATGAATATGAATACTGTTTTGAGGGGTTTAGATATTAGTATACTTACAGACGTATACAAACAATAAAATATTTGTCATAAATCAACAAAATAAATTTATTTAATATATGTTTTAATAGCAACACAGTAACATACCTTTTTGTATAGGGTAGAGAAAAACTCAATATGTCTTTACTACTATATAATGAATGCCATTTTTGATTTAAAACTAACTATTAAAACGTGTTCTTTTTCGTTTGTTCATCAAAATAAAAGAAGCTGTAGCTAATACAATACCTTAATCATCTTTTTTGTTTACCCCAGAAATGATATAATGGATACAAAAATTTATTACCAAAGATTGTTTTCAAAATTAGATGATATAACAATACTGATAAAGAGTTTTTTACTCAAATTCAATGTTTTATGTATTTCATTTTCAAAGCATATTTAGTTAATCCGGCAAGGTTTCTAACATTAAGTTTTGCGATAAGGTTTTTTCTGTAACTCTCTATAGTATGTTTACTTAAAAATAATTGATCAGCGATTTCTTGAGTAGTAAACTCTTCTGCAATAAGCGTTATAACATCGATCTCTCTTTGTGTTAATCGTACCTCTTCCTCTTTCTTTTTTGAAAATTTGTTTTCAATATAAATATCTTTGATCTCCCTTGAAAAATATTTTTTCCCCTTTAATATGGTTTGAATTGCTTTAAGCAACTCTTCTTTTTCTGCATTTTTTGGCACATATCCGTCTACATCATGTTCAATGAGGTTGTCAATCATCTCTGGATTATTATGCATACTTACTACAAGAGTCTTGATAATACTATTTCTTTTTTTAACAATTTTATTGAGTGTAATGCCATCCATTTCTGGCATGGTAATATCGGTAATGATGAGGTCAATTTTCTCCTTAGGATTTATTTCTAAATATTTAGTAATATGCTTTCCGTTTTTGGCAGTCAATAGAATATTATAGTCTTTTTCTGAATTAAGAATGCTTAATAATCCATCCAAAAACATCTTATGATCATCTGCGATGATTAAATTATACTTCATGTGTATTTGTAATTACTAGGTTAGGTATTTCTATATTGATAATAGTTCCTCTTTTTATTCTGGAATCAATATAAAGGATTCCGGAAATAGTATGGAGTCTACTTTTTATGTTTCTAAATCCTATTCCATCTGAATTTTCGGATGCGTCAAATCCTACTCCATTATCTTCAAACAAGATACTCACTATGTCATCAACCAAATTAATTTGAAGTTCTATAGACGTAGCTTTTGCATGTTTGATCGTATTGGTAATCAATTCCTGAATGATTTTAAAAATTTCTATTTGCAGATTCTCTTCCAAAAAATCGATTTCTTTTCTGGGATATACAATAAAAGATGTGGTCAAACTACTTGCACCCCCTATATTACTAATATATTCCTCTAATACATCACAAAAATTATTTTTACTAAACTTTTTAGGGATTAAATTATGAGATAGGTTTCTTACTTGTTCATATGTGTCATCAATCTGAGTATTGATCGTTTTTAAATAATTTTCGTTTTTGTTAATTGGATTATTTAACTGAATTTTTATGGCAGCCAGATTCCCTCCAATACTATCGTGTAATTCCTGAGCAATACGTTTTCTTTCTTTGTCTTGTCCTTTTATAGATGCTTTGATTACTTTGAGTTCCTGGTCTTTTATAATTGATGTTATTTTTTCTTGACTGATTTCCTTTTGTTTTTTATTTAGCTCGCTTTGTGTTTGTAATTTTTGGTAATAAATAATAAGTAAACCAATTACAGGAATGAGAAGAATCAAAAAAGAATACAACATAATATTTTTAATACTTTTTTGTCTCATGGTTTCTGCATGTAAAATCTCACCATCCTTTTTTAGAATGATATTTTCACTTTGTATCTTTTCTGTTGTGTTTTTAATCTCCAGGAGGTTGTTTTCATTTTCTTTTTTTTCGATTTCTTGCTGTAAAACAAGGTTCTTTATAGATTCTTCCTGGTTTCTTAGTTCAAGTTTTCGATTGGAGTTTATTGCCTGCAACAGTTTTATTTCTTTTTCTTTTTGTAAGGTTTGGAATTTTATTTCCAACTCATTGATTTCTTCATCTTTTTGAAGAAGATTAATAGAATCTTTTACATTGAAATATTTGGTAACAAAAGAAAGTGCAGTTTTATAATCTTTTCTCTTTATAGCAATATCTTTAAGGTTTTCATAAATAGTCATTTGGTTAGATAATAATCCAAGTTCTATGGCATTATATAGGGCTAAAGAGAGTATTAATTCTGCATCTTTGTAATTTCCCATAAGAGTAAGGATGTCTCCTAAATTATTTCGAGTAATTAATGCTATTTGCTGTAACTCATGATCGTCAGCTATTTTTTCTGCTTGTTTATAATGTGTAATAGCTTTTTCATATTCACCCATTTCCTGATAATTCATTCCTAAATTGAGAGTAATTACGGCCAATGCCTGAGCTTTATAGCTATCTTCTTTAAGTAATTGACTTGCTTTCTTTAAATATTTATTAGATGTTCCATAATCTTTTAGGAGTGAATGAATACTTGATATATTGATATAACTGCCATAAATAATTTCTGGGTCGCCTTTATATGTCAAGCATTCTTCAAAAAGCTTGAGAGCTTGAGCATAATCACCCAAATCAGCGTAGGTTCTGGCGAGACCATGGGTATGTTTATAATAAAGATCTGTTTCTTTATATTCATCCGTTTCGGCGATCCCTTTTAAATGCCATTTTTTACTTTCTTCAAGTAATCCTTTGTTTTTGTAATTGATTGCTAAGATGTTGTATGCTAAGATCTTCCCTCTGGTTTTTAAAGAGTCATTTCCATGTCTTTGGTGTTGTAATGACTTTCTTACATAAAAATTAGATGAATCTATAAGTGTTCTGTTTTTGTAATAATATGCTAATAATAGATTAGCATTAAACTTTGCATATTCTGTTTTTACAGTTTTCAATAAATTATGAGCAATTTTTGCTACTTTTTTATCATCATTACTATTAAGAACTTTAAAAGCCTTGGAAATCAGTTCTTTTTCTTTTGCTTGTAAAGCACTTATTTTTGTGAAAGCGGGGATGTTATTATCATTAGCTTGTGCTACTAGTACAAAAGGTAGTAATAGTAAAACGTGTAAAATGATTGGCTGTAATGATTTAAGCATAACCAAAGGTATTAATTTCAGTATATTCTGATATCCCTGAAAACAGGGGGATCTTTTTATCAGAACTATAATGCTATTTCTGATTTAAAATTGCCTACTAAAATTCACTCTTTTTTCGTTGATGTTTCAAAAGGAAAAGAAGCCGTAGTTAAGGCTATAGCTATGTCTTCTTTTTTATATAAACAAAAAATGACTGCTTTTTATTTGAAGTATTTTAAAACCAGAAATGGTGTAAACTCCGGCGTTTTTATAGTTTACTATTTTTCGCCAGAGTCAAAAAAGTTTAATCCATTTCAGTATCAGAGTAAAATACTAAAAGATTTTTTTATCAAAAAAATCTTCATTCAATAGTTCACTGTTAGTTACTAGAGGAATTTCTACAGTTATAATCGTGCCTCTGTTAATTCTTGAATCTATAAAAAAAGATCCGGATATTTTTTGCAACCTACTTTTTATGTTCTCAAAACCAATGCCATTGATAATATTCTGTGTATTAAAACCGATGCCATTATCTTCAAATAAAATATTCAGTTCGTTTTTGATTAGGTTGAACTGAATTTCTATAGAAGAAGCCTTTGCATGTTTAATAGTATTGGTGATGAGTTCTTGTATGATTTTAAAGGTTTCAACTTGTAAATTCGCTTCTAAAGTATCGATTTTTTTTCTAGGAAAAGGTCTAAAAGCTATAGAAAGATTACTGGCTGCACCAATATTATTACAATATTCATCTAAGACATCGCAAAATCTATTTTTACTAAATTTTTTGGGTATAAGGTTATGAGATAAATTTCTTACTTGTTGATAGGTTTCATCTAGTAAGAGGTTCATCATTTTTATTTTTTCTTGTTGCGTATTCGTAATTATACCACTGATCTGTAGTTTTACGGCAGCTAGATTTGCACCAATACTATCGTGTAATTCCTGAGCAATACGTTTCCTTTCTCTATCCTGACTATCTATAGATGCCTTAATAACTTTTAATTCCTGATCTTTCATCAGGGATGAGATTTTTTCCTGGTTTATTTCTTCTTGTTTTTTATTTAATTCATTATGCGTTTTATGTTTTTGATAATATAAGACAAGCAATCCGATTATTGGAATTAAAATTATAATGAAGGAAATAATCACGATTTTTGTAATTGATTGCTGTTTATTTATTTCTTTTTCTTTTTCAAGCGTATTATATTTTATTTCTAATTCATTGATTTCTTTGCTTTTTTGTAAAGAAGCAACTGAGTCTTTGATTTTGTATCGTTGTAGGGCGAGATAGTGAGCTTCTTTATAGTTTTTTTCTTGTATGGCAATTTCTTCAAGCCCTTCATAAATTTCTATTTGTACACCAAAAGAACCTTGGTCTTTTGCTTCTTGTAAGCTCGAAGAAAAAAAAGGTTTAGCTTCTTCTGTTTTTCCCAATTTAATGAGCGCTGCGCCCATTCCTAAATATGCAGAAATTAATACACCATTTGATTTGTTTTTCTTAGCATTCTCAATAGCGTTTTGATAAAGGGAGATGGCTTTGTCGTGATGACCAAGTTTTTGATATTCGTTGGCTAATCTTTTTTGTGTTTCGGGGCATTCTGTTGCCTCATTTTCATCTGGAAAAAGACCGCTTGCTGTGTTAAGTGAATCATGGTTATTTAATTGATGATATGCTTTTTTGATACTTGCATAATAATCAGATATTAAAATACGGTTATCGGAGTTTTTGATTAATTCTTTGAATAATTTTATGGCATTTTTATAATCCCCTTTTTTTTCATAAACATGAGCAAGACCATCTAAGTTTTGATAATAATATCGAGTGTCTTTAAAGTTTTGAGATAATTCAATACCTTTTAGATACCATCTTTTACTTTCATCAAATAGCCCTTTACTATAATTGATGACTCCTAATAGCCCGTATGCTAATGATAAATGTTGCTCTCTGGTCAATGACTTGTTTATATGCTCATTATATTTCAGGGCTTTATTGGTGTAATATGCTGTAGAATCAATCAACCCGTGTCTGAGATGATAATTTGCCAATAGCAGGCATAAACTGGATTTTGACCTGCTGGTTTTTAATGTAGTAATTAGGCGATGTGTTATTTTATAGCTCTCTTCCGTTTTTGAATTATTCATTAAAGCATAAGCTTTATCCACAGTAGTTTTTTCATGTAATTCCAGTTCCAGGGAATCTGCATGAGGATATAGTGTATTCTCTTTTGTCTGTGCATGACTAAAAAAAGGGATACATACAATGAAATAAATAAATGTTCTTATATGGTTGGTCTTCATATAGATTTAGAGAGTTTTTTGTCAAAGTAATACTTCGTAAGAAGTTTTATCTATTCAGGGTAAAGTAGATATTGAGCTCTTATCAGTTTAAATTTGTCTAAATCTTTTAACCAGGTTTTTCGGATTTCTCTGGCAGTATATCCTTGTTGTATCTGTTGTTGAAGTTTTTTTGTGCCAGCGTGAATAGTAAATGATTTTGTATTAAAAAAGCGTTCTTTGTTTTTAGAATTAGTATAAGCATCTAACAGCCATTGAAGATTGATGCGATTTAAATGCTTAGTTTTCCTTAAATCCTTACCATAACATACTTCTCCCTTATGTTTAGGGTATTTTGCTCCAAAATTAGGTTGTGGAGTATAAGCAAAATCATAATACTCAAGAGGGAAATCAGGAGAGCCAAATATTTGAAATTGCATCTCAGTTCCACGACCTGCATTAATAGTAGTTCCTTCAAAAAATCCAAGACTAGGATATAAGTTGATTGATTTGTCATTAGGCAAATTAGGAGAGGGGCGTATCGGAAGGCTATAGAATGTCTGATGCGTATAGTTTTGTACGGGTATAATTTGGATTTTACATTTCAAGCTATTTCCCAACCAACCTTCTCCGTTCACCATTTTTGCATACTCTCCAATTGTCATGCCGTGAACTAGAGGGATTGGGTGTACTCCAACAAAACTTGCATGAGCAGACTCTAATATAGGGCCATCAATATAATGAGCATTAGGATTAGGTCTGTCCAGTATAAGAACAGGTATATCATTTTCTGCACAAGCTTGCATTACATAATGTAAGGTAGAAATATATGTATAAAATCTAGCTCCTACATCTTGTATATCAAAAACTACAATGTCTACATCAGAAAGATTTTCTGCAGATGGTTTTTTGTTAATGCCATATAAAGAGATTATAGGTAATCCTGTTTTAATATCTTTTCCGTTTGATACCAATTCTCCGGCATCGGCTTTACCTCTAAAACCGTGTTCTGGTGCAAAAACTTTCTGGATTGTAATCCCATTGGATATTAATGAATCTACAAGGTGAATATATTGCTCCAGGTTTGATGAAGATACCTCGCCCAGAAGAGGGCCTATATTTGGGTATTTAAAAATAACTGAAGTCTGATTTCCGACAATAGCTACCTTTTTGTTCTGCAAAATAGGGAGGTATATTTCTGTTTGATTGGCACCTACAATAATAGGTTTTGGTACTGCGAGAGAATCAGTTTTTTGCCTTTCTGGAGGCACATGTTTTTTAGTTATTATAACGTTCTGTTCAGTAGCAGAAGTCTGAGATGATATTTTTGTTGCGCTTCCACAAGAAATAAGCATCATAAAAAAGAATAAAAACGTATTTTTGAATGCAGATCTGATAAAAACCATAATTAACGTTGAATTTCGAATATTTTATTGCCAAACGCCTTATCAAAGGTAAGGAACATAAAAGTAGCATATCATCGGCTATCATAAAAATTGCGATTTTGGCAATCGCCATTGGTGTTATCATGATGCTGATTACAGTTGCTACCGGCGTAGGATTACAACGTAAAATAAGAGAAAAAGTTGCAGCCTTTAATGGACATGTGCTAATTTCTAGCTATGATAACAACAATAGTATAGAATCTTTAATACCCATAAAGAAAGAACAGCACTTCTATCCAAAGTTTGAAGATGTAGATGGAATAACACATATCCAGGGAGTCGCTACAAAATGGGGAGTGATCAGAACCCAAACAGATTTTGAGGGTATTATTGTAAAGGGAGTTGGAGAAGATTATGATTGGAAATATGTTAAAGATTTTTTGGTAGAAGGAGAATTACCGGATTTTACAGACCCTAAAAATAAGCAAGTATTAATTTCGACATATACAGCTAACCGTTTAGGACTAGGTCTGGGAGATAAAGCCATTACTTTTTTTCTTAAAAAGAGTGCTACCATTAAGTCTCCGGCTAATATCAGACCATTTGAGATTGTAGGGATTTATGATTCAGGTTTTCAGGAATTTGATGAGAAAATTATATTTGCGGATATCAGGCATATCCAGAAGATGAATAAATGGAAAAATGATGAAGTTGGAGGGTTTGAAGTTTTTATAGATGATTTTAAAGAAATCGATACCAAAGGAAGAGAAATATATAACAGTATTCCCTCTACTATGGAAGCACAGACCATTACACTGAAATATGGCAGCACATTTGAATGGTTAAAACTTTTTGATTTAAATATCATTGGGATTATAGCAATTATTATATTGGTAGCAGGGATTAACATGATCACGGCCTTATTGGTGTTGATATTAGAAAGAACACAGATGATTGGTATTCTTAAATCTTTGGGGACTAGCGATTGGAGTATTAGGAAAGTATTTTTGTATAATGCGGGATACTTAATTCTAGTTGGTCTTTTTTTTGGTAATGTTATAGGGATAGGACTTCTTTTTGCACAAAAGTATTACGGAATTATTGGACTAAACCCCGCAACGTATTATGTGAGTACTGCACCGGTCTATATCCATGTGGGGTATATTTTCACGCTTAATATAGGAACAATGTTATTGTGTCTCATAATGCTACTGATACCTTCGTATGTTGTTGCTAAAATTTCACCATCAAAAGCTATCCGATTTCAGTAATATAAGATGAAGATATGGATTTTCTATTTGTATCTTTACGCCTTTCGGATAAACACTCGTAAAGAGATTATATTAAAAATAGAAGTCTGTGAACTACGCAAATAATATATTAGAAACTATAGGAAATACACCTATGGTCAAAATGAATACCCTGGTAAAAGAAGTGGATGCATTAGTGTTGGCAAAATACGAGACTTTTAACCCGGGAAATTCTGTAAAAGATCGTATGGCGTTAAAAATGATCGAAGATGCTGAGGCAGATGGCAGGTTAAAACCAGGCGGAACAATCATCGAAGGTACATCAGGTAATACGGGAATGGGGCTTGCTCTAGTTGCGATTGTAAAAGGGTATAAGTTGATTTGTGTAATGGCAGACAAGCAGTCTAAAGAAAAAATGGATATCCTTAGAGCTGTAGGTGCCAAAGTACTAGTTTGTCCTACTAATGTAGAGCCGGATGATCCCAGATCGTACTATTCGGTTTCTAAAAGACTATCAGAAGAGACTCCAAATTCATGGTATGTAAATCAGTATGATAACCCTTCAAATGCGAAAGCACATTATGAAAGTACTGGACCAGAAATATGGGAACAGACGCAAGGAAAAGTTACTCATTTTATAGTAGGTGTAGGAACCGGAGGGACTATTTCTGGAGTAGGGAAATATTTGAAAGAAAAAAATCCTGAAATCAAAATATGGGGAATTGATACCTATGGATCGGTTTTTAAAAAATATCACGAGACAGGAGTTTTTGACGAAAATGAAGTGTACTCATACATTACAGAAGGTATTGGAGAGGATATTCTGCCAGCTAATGTAGATTTTTCTATTATAGATGGATTTACAAAGGTAACGGATAAAGATGCTGCTATCTATACTCAGAAACTGGCAAAGGAAGAAGGAATGTTTCTGGGTAACAGTGCGGGAGCAGCTATTAAGGGATTGCTGCAGTTAAAAGAGCACTTTTCTAAAGATGATGTAGTGGTGGTGCTGTTTCATGATCACGGGAGTAGATATGTAGGTAAAATGTTTAATGATGATTGGATGAGAGAAAGAGGCTTTCTGGAAGAAGAAGTATCTACCGCAGTCGACTTGATAAAAGATCATATCGAAAAACCTTTAATTACTGTAAAAACAGAAGAATTGGTTTCTCATGCAATTGAGCGGATGCGAAAGTTTCAGATTTCACAAATACCTGTTGTGGATAGTGAAGGTTTTGTAGGGTCAATTGATGAAAGTGCCTTATTTACAGCTTTTCTTGATGATAAGAATATGGATAATACACCAATTCGCGAGATTATGAATGCTGCTTTTCCTGTTGTAAAGGCAAATACATCATTAGATGAAATCTCAAAACTAATAAAAAAAGGAAATTCTGCTGTACTCGTTGCTTTGGACAATGAGCAATATCATATTATCACTAAATATGACGTTATTAGCCATATAAAATAAATTATTTATATTTATAACAGATATATATTCCCCCTCTATTGGTTTTTGATACTAATAAAGGGGTTCTTTTTATATTTATATCTTGATTATTGATGTTTTTACACAACCTTTGTGTGGAAAAACAATCTGTAAAGGGATAGGTCTAATAAAACCTAATGCGTATGAAAAAATATTCTTTTGACTTTTCTGATATAGATGTACTAAGAAGTTATTTTAAATTTCAATTAGATCCTAATGGTACTTCAGACCGTATTTATTTTCCTCCCGAAATAGGAGAGGGGTTTCTTTGCTATTACAAAATATCTCCAGAGGTTTTTCTTTTTATTAATAACTATAGAGCTCACGTGGATATAGAGTATATAAGAAAACCTATTGCTGAAAAAGACATTATTTTACATTTTAGAAAATATGCCCTGGATCATCAGATTAAAGAAAACGAAATTGTAAGTTCATATTCTGAGAATTATACACCAGGAAATATGAGATGTATGGATGCTCAACAAGGAGAAAGGGTATATATTACAAAAGGGGCAGATGTAAAATCAATTATGATTGTGCTAAAAAGTGAATATACAAAACCTTATTTTATAAAGAGTAGTGATATGGCCGAGAAAGTAGATAGCTATATCCGGTATTCTCATCAGGATATAAATAAATTTTATTTATCCTACAAACAATCGATTCTTTTTGACCAGATTGTGAATCCGAATTTTAATAAAGTAGAGAATTATTTATTTTTTATTGCCAGAGGTATCCGACTGTTAGAGACATTTTGGAAAGACGTTTTAATGTGGGATACGGCAAGTAATCCATTTAATATTAATAGTGCTCAAGTTGGCAATATATATAAAGTAAGCAGTTATCTGGAAAGTAATCTTCACGAACCATTTGTCGGGGTGGATAGATTAGCCTCTATGGCGCATATGAGTCGTACTAATTTCTTCAATATGTTTAAAGAAATTCATAATAAGACTCCATTAGAATTTTTTAATAATAAAAAGCTGGAGAGCTCTTATAACATGATTTTTACCGAAGGATTGTCTGTAAAAGAAGTAATGGATAATCTTAATTATTCTAATTCATCAAAATTTAGAAAAGCATTTTTTAATAGATTTGACTTATATCCGGATATCAATATCTAGTTTTTGATTAGGAAACACTATAAAATATAAATGGTTATCAATATGATAACCATTTATAACCTAACACAAACTCAACTAAGCATAGGGTTTTGTAATCTTTATATCTTTAGAGTATTATTTCCCTTTTGTTGATACAAAGAAAAGAAATGATCGCAGAGTAAATATTTCCATTAATACATAAAATATTACCAATAGTACATTTTTGTTATTTTTTGAACTTTTTTTTAGAATTTGTACGTAAAACTGCATTTTTGGTGTGTTTTTGGTTTTAGATCTCTACTCATACCAATACTGAGTTGCGTTTGTTTATAAGAAACAGTTTTTTCTTAGTCTAAAAATAACAGTTCAGCACAGTTTATGGTTGGCGTTATCCTCAAGGGTCAAGTGAAAGATGCAGTTTTATTTAATGAATTAAGATTAGAAAGTGTAAAAAAATCACTGTCATAGTTCGATATTTTTTTAGTAATAGATCTTGTAAACGATAAAACATAGCTTGTTTACTAAAGAAAGAGTTAATTAAAAGAGATCCAACTTATTGAGATTACAATATTTTTATTACTTTACTTCATTAAATCAAAAAGCAACTTTTATTTCTCAAGTTCAGAATAGTTGCTACTATTATATTAATTATACTGTATCGGTTATGAATGAAGATTTTCTCCATTATTTATGGAAATATAAAAAGTTTAATTTTTCAGATCTGAAAACTACAAATGAAGAAGAAATAGTGCTGAAAAAAATTGGCAACCATAATCAGTCCAATGCTGGCCCCGATTTTTTTAATGCTCAGTTAATGATAAATGATCAGAAATGGGCAGGAAATGTAGAAATCCATATTAAATCAAGTGATTGGTATGCGCATCATCATGAAACTGATCCATTATATGATAACGTGATATTGCATGTTGTGTGGGATGATGATATAGAAATATTTAGAAAAGATAATACAGCAATACCTGCATTACAGCTCAAAGAATATGTGGATAACACAATTATAACTCAATATAAAGAGCTAGTTCAATCAAATACTAAGAATTGGATTCAATGTAAAAATCAATTGCCACAAGTATCAGGTTTTGTAATTGCCAATTGGCAAGAAAGATTATATTTAGAACGTTTAGAAGAAAAGTCTATCATTATAAAAGAAATGTTGGTAGATTCTTCTAATGATTGGGAAGCAGTGCTTTTTAAATTATTGGCAAAAAACTTTGGATTAAATGTGAACAAAGGAGCTTTTCTCAGTCTGGTAAATTCTTTTGATTTTTCAATTGTCAGAAAATGTAGTAATAACCTGGGTCAGCTGGAGTCTTTATTTTTTGGACAAGCGGGTTTGCTAAAAGAAGAAACGATTGACCACCCTTATAGTTTGCAGCTTAAAAATGAATTTGATTTCCTGAAGAATAAATACAAATTCGATAATCAGGGCGTTATCCCTTTTCAGTTTTTTAGACTTCGCCCACCTAATTTTCCAACAATTAGGTTGTCTCAATTGGCAAACCTTTATTTTAAAAGGAAACAACTATTCAATGAGATCATTAATAGAAGCGAATTAGATGATTTTTATGATTTGTTTGCTATTGAAACGAGTGATTTTTGGAAAAATCATTATACCTTTGAGAAAGAATCGCCATATAAACGCAAGAGTTTAACAAAGTCATTTATTCATTTATTGCTAATAAATACAGTGATCCCAATAAAATTTTTGTACACAAAAAACCTAGGTAAAAATCCTGAAAATGAAGTTTTGACATTAATGTCACAGTTACCACCAGAAAAAAATACTATTATTAAACGTTTTTCTGACTTGGGTGTTGCCATTGAAGATTCAGTGCATTCACAAGCTATGATACAATTAAAAAATAAATATTGTGATAAAAAAGCTTGTTTGAAATGTGCTATAGGGAATTATTTATTGGATAGATAGTATAGTCTGGAATAATATATTTATTTTGCATTATGCTTTACAATCTAAGACATTTTTTAGAACGAAATGGATTTTATGTATCCAGTAGATTATCAGATAGATTGGGTATGCGGGCAAAAAATGTGCGCCTGTTTTTTATATATATCACCTTTGCTACTGCAGGTTTAGGCTTTGTTATGTATCTCACCTTTGCTTTTTGGCTAAAATTAAAAGATTTAGTGTATACCAAAAGAACCTCAGTATTCGATTTGTAAGTATGTTAAAATGGTTTAGTTCTAAGATATATCTGGCTTTGGTACTACTAATAGGTGTTATTACTGTAGGCGTATTTGGCTTTCGTTTTTTTTCCGATTATTCCTGGATTGATGCATTGTATATGACTGTTATTACCATGTCTACCGTAGGTTTTGGCGAAGTAGAACCTCTCGATGATTCTGCAAAATTATTTACCGTATTTTTAATAGCCGCAAACGTGGTTATCTTTGCGTATTCGATATCAATCATCACAGAATATATTGTAAATAAAAGTGATCCTCAGAAAGTACAATACAGAAAAATACAAAAGATGATATTTAAATTGGAAAATCATATTATAATCGTTGGATATGGGCGTAACGGAAAGCAAGCTGCTGATAAACTATTGGCATATGATAAGTCCTTTATAATTGTTGAAAAAGACAAAAGTGTTATAGAGCGATATCAAAGTGAAAAACTATTGTTTCAGGAAGGAAATGCTACCGAAGACGATGTGCTGATAGGAGCAGGTATCAAGAAAGCCTCTTGTTTAATTTGCACACTCCCAGAAGATGCTGATAATTTGTTTATAGTATTGTCATCGAGACAAATTAATAATGATCTGAAAATAATAAGTAGAGCTTCTCAGGATGCTTCTTATAAAAAAATACGATTAGCAGGAGCAGATAATGTTATTATGCCGGATCGAATTGGTGGAGATCATATGGCATCATTAGTAGTCGTTCCTGATTTGATCGAATTTTTAGATAATCTCTCTATTGTAGGAAAAAAATCAATCAATATTGAAGAAATATCATTTGAAGATTTGTTTGATGATCAGAAGGAAAGAACAATTCTTACTATAGATATGAGATCGAGAACGGGCTGTACTATAATTGGGTATAAATCTCCTGATGGAGAGTATATTGTGAATCCCGAAGCTGATACGGTTTTAATGCCAGGTTCTAAGATCGTAGTTTTAGGAAGACCAGAGCAAGTAAATCTATTAAATAAAGAATTTGATATTTAGCAATTATCAAACATTTAACCATTAAAAAATTGTAAACAATGGTTTTTTTTAGGATCTTGCCCGAATCTTAAACAACTAAATTTTAATTAACTCACATATCATGAAGAGAATTCTTCTTTCGCTTTTAGTACTGATAACTCCGCTTGTAACATTTGCTCAAGAGACTATAGAAAAAGGTCTGGATCAAAAAATTGATGAAGCTTTTAAACCGGTTTCAGATTTTTTTTCCAAAGTGATTTTCTTTGAGGTATATAAAGGAGCACCATTCGTTATTATATTGTTAGTATTGAGCGCTTTGTTTTTTACATTATATTTTGGTTTTCCTAATATTAGATATTTTGGAAAAGCCATTAATGTAGTGAGAGGTAAGTATGATGATGTAGAGGATCATAGTTTGGGAGATCCTGCTGCTGCTGTAGACGGAGATATTCCAGATACCATACGAGATGAAAGTAAAGATGGAGAAGTTTCTCATTTCCAGGCACTGGCAACGGCAGTTTCCGGAACTGTAGGAAATGGTAATATAGCAGGAGTAGCGCTTGCAATTGCACTGGGAGGACCAGGTGCAACCTTCTGGATGATTATTTGTGGGTTGCTGGGAATGTCTACCAAGTTTGTAGAATGTACATTAGGAGTGCAATATAGAGATGTGGGAGAAGATGGAACTGTGTATGGAGGTCCCATGTACTATTTGAGCAAAGGTCTCAAGGAGAAAGGTTTCACAGTTCTTGGAAAAGTAGCTGCGGTTTTATTTGCAATTTTTTGTATTGGAGGGTCTTTTGGAGGAGGAAATGCAGCTCAATCTAATCAGGCTACCATTGTACTAAAAGAAATGTTCGGATTAGAAAGTGCCGGAGCAGGAACGATTATAGGTATTGTACTTGCAGTTCTTGTTGGGATTATTATTATTGGTGGTATTAAGCGTATTGCTTCTGTAACAGAAAAAGTAGTTCCTTTGATGGCTGTTATGTATATTTTAGCCTGTCTTTATATTATTTTTAGTAATTTTTCCTTGATAGATGATGCAATTGGTCTTATTTTTAAAGAAGCTTTTAATCCTACAGCTTTTGGAGTAGGGAGTGTTATTGGAGTATTATTAATAGGATTTAAGAGAGCAGCATTCTCTAATGAAGCAGGAGCGGGTTCTGCATCTATTGCGCATGCTGCCGTAAAAACTAAATATTCTGCAAGTGAGGGGTTAGTAGCCTTATTAGAACCATTTATTGATACTGTTGTGATTTGTACAATGACTGCTCTGGTGATTATTATTTTTAATTCGGGAGGTGCTTTTACGTATGGAGGAGACGGAAGCGGAGCTGTATTAATAGACGGAGTGTCGTATGAAGGTGCTGGTATAACTGCTCAGGCTTTTGGTAAGTTTATTCCATATTCTAATGTTTTCTTAACGATTGCTGTGGTGTTATTTGCAGTGTCCACCATGATCTCCTGGTCTTATTACGGTCTGCAATCCTGGAAATATCTGTTTGGGAGAGGTAAAACCGCTGATTTGGTTTATAAACTACTGTTTTTAACCTTTATTGTTATTGGTGCTGCTGCAAGTATGGGGTCTATATGGGCATTTTCTGATGCAATGATTTTTGCGATGGTATTTCCTAATATGGTTGGTTTGTTTTTCTTGTTTCCAGTAGTTAAGAAACAATTGATACGATATTTTGATGCCATAAAAACAGCTAAGAATTAGATTATACTGTCAGCTATGAATACTATAAAATCCCATTTCGAGATGCACACACGTTTCAGGAATGGGATTCTTATTTTAGCAATACTAATTTTTATAGTGATGATATCGTTTTATATCTATCTGGTAACAGGAAAAGATCCTGATAATTTTAACGAGCTGTCAGAATTTCAAATTCAGGTAGATTCTTTAAAAAATGTATCCTTATTAACCAAAGAGAAAGCATATAAACTTAGACCGTTTAACCCAAATTTTATAAGTGATTATAAAGGGTATCTTTTAGGTATGTCTGCGAACGAACTGGATAAATTACATCAATATAGAGAACAAAATAAATGGATAAATTCTGTTTCAGACTTTAAAAAAGTAACCGGAGTTTCGGATTCTTTGTTAGTAGTAATCTCTCCTTTGTTTACATTTCCTGATTGGATACAGCACTCTAAAACAAAAAAAACGTATCAAAAAAATAAAATTACAATAAAGTCGTATGCTGAGAAAGAAGATCTTAACACCATCAGCACAGAAACATTACAGGAAAAGATAGGAGTGCCAGATTTTATTGCCGATAGGATCGTAAGATATAAAGAAAGTCTGGGAGGCTTTGTTAGTGATCTTCAGCTCAAAGATGTTTTGGGGCTTTATGAAAGTCAGCGAAATAAAATTTTATCACTTTACACGGTTAAAACCAATAAAAATGTTCAGAAAATTAATATCAATACCGCCACCGTAAAAGAATTGATGGAGGTTCCTTATTTTGATTTTGAAACTGCCTTAGAAATTCGAGATTTTATTAAAGAAAATGGAAGTATTTCTGATTTTGAAGAATTAGGAGAAATAGAAGGTTTTTATTTAGAAAAAATAGATAGAATAGCATTATATTTGGGATTAGAATAAAAAATTAAAAAAATCACTATAAATTTTAATAATATTGAAATCTGAAAAGAAGTAGATTTTAATGTGTTTTTTCTCATAGTGATATGTTAGCTATAAAAACTTAAAGTTATCATTAAGAACAGTATGTATTTTACAGAAGAACACGAATTGTTTAGGGAAAGCCTTAAATATTTTTTACAAAAAGAAGTGGTTCCACATATAGAAAAGTGGGAAAAAACAGGAACTATTGATCGTTTTATCTGGAAAAAGTTCGGAGAAATGGGCTATTTTGGGATTGCATATCCAGAAGAATATGGAGGTATGGATCTGGATCTTTTTTATACAATTATTTTTCTGGAAGAATTACAAAAAATTAATTCTGGAGGTTTTGCTGCGGCAATGTGGGCACATGTCTACCTTGCGATGACTCATGTAAATAAAGAAGGAGATCACGCTATAAAAGATAAGTATCTGAGAGCAAGTATTTCTGGAGAAATGATAGGATGTCTATGTATCTCAGAGCCGTTTGGAGGTTCTGATGTAGCTGGTATGAGAACGACAGCCATCAAGGATGGAGATTTCTATGTTTTGAATGGTTCCAAAACGTTTATTACTAATGGTGTATACAGTGATTATCTGATTGTTGCCGCAAAAACAGCTCCCGAATTAGGAAATAAAGGGATCAGTATTTTTATGGTAGATAGAGAAATGCCAGGTGTTTCTGCAACCAAGCTCGATAAGTTAGGCTGGAAAGCTTCTGATACCGGCGAGATAGCTTTTGACAATGTTAGAATTTCATCAGAGAATTTAATGGGTGAAGAAAACAAAGGATTTTCATATATCATGCAGCATTTTGCATTAGAAAGATTAATTATGGGTGTGAATGCACATGCAAGAACGGAGTATGCAATTGACTACGTTATCAAATATATGGGTGAAAGAGAAGCTTTTGGCAGGACGATAGATAAGTTTCAGGCATTAAGACATACGGTAGCAGATATGGTAAGTGAATTAGAGATGTGTAAAGAATTCAATTATTCTGTTGCAAAAAAGCTAAATGATGGTCAATATGTAGTAAAAGAAGCTAGTATGTCTAAGCTATTATCTACAAAGATTGCAGATGAAGCTATCTATAAATGCCTTCAGCTTTTAGGAGGATATGGGTATATGGAAGAATATCCGTTGGCCAGACTTTTTAGAGATAGCAGACTTGGTCCAATTGGAGGGGGTACTTCTGAAATCCTTAGAGAAGTAATCGCTAAAATGGTAATCGATAAAAAAGAATATAAGGCAGCTACTTAAAAAATTTCTAATCGAAATTTTAGAGCTTCTAACTGAATCAATAGTGCAGAATTACCCATAAAACTAAGTGATTAATAAGTAATTAGTTATCCCCCGTTTTTTTTCAAAACCTATCAATTTTAAGGAGAAGAATGAGTTTTATTACGCTGATTACAGGTGCTTTAGTGTTTGTCTCCTTTTCACGAGACTAAAAAGGTTTTCCAGACTTTAAATATTCGAAAACATTGATAAGATCAAAGAATGGCGAATTTTATTATTAAATTGTCGGGGATGATTAATTAAGTAACCCACCTTAGGCAATTGGATAAGTTTTTTCCTCGTTTTAACAAAAAAACCTGTTGATACGCCTTTTTTTTCTTGAAAAATTAACAATTATCGTGGTTTCAAGTATCAAATTGGGTTTAGATAATATCAAACAGATCTCAATTAGGTTTGATGTTAATGTATTTCTAATCGTCTAAATAGAATCTTATCAACAATGATATTTAATCTCTTAGGGTCTAATTCCCGGCTTGCCTCGTACGAAGAGGAAAGTTTGAAAACTTTAGGTTTTCATCGAAAGGGGTTAGAATTCAGATCAATACCTCGTTTGCTTTTATCGAGGAAGTTTGTTTTTAAAAATATTTGTGCGTAAGGTGAGTAAGTAATAATACGATTTATAACTAAAAATTTCGCATATTCATCGTTTCTTTTTCCTTTCTACTTCGTTTAAAAAATAAACCGTAGCTATAGCTATGCTTGATTTTTTTGCCTTGCATAAAGAAAAAATAATTCAATGAATTTATACGAATTTTTTAATCACAAATCGTATAAGTAAAACTATGCGTAAACAAAGTATCACTTTATGACATGAGTAACAGGACAATTAGGCAATGATCCTAAAAAATGTAAATTGATTATTGATTAATTAGCTATCTCCTAACAACAAGTTTGTACTGATCACCATTTTGATTCCTAAGCTTACCCAGAGACTGTGTTGAATTGAGTATTCTACAGCAAGTAGAACTGTCCCAATGTCTATTACCTTTTATAGCAAGTCTCAGAAGGGTTGTTGCTCCCCCTGAGCGAAAGGCTACAGATTCTATTCTGTATCTTAAACGTTTACCATAATATCTCTGGTATGTTCCTCGACCTAAGGTTTCAACTCTTCTGTATATTCTATTACGTAATCTTACACGGTCATAGAATTCAATTGCTATCCTGCTGCCTCTACCTCTTTTTGTGTCATTAGCTATTTTTTCTTCATACGCTTTGTCTTCGGCCTTAAATTTTTTCTCCAATATTTTCTGGTGTTCAATATACTCATTGTGAGTGTCATAAATATAAAGATCTGACTGTGATAGACTTTTGCTTTCATCTGCGGTTTCATTAATAAAAAAGAATTCAGATTTTTCGGCTAAATCTTGCAGTTTTTTACTATTTTCAACCTCATTTTTAGTATATTTCTCTCCTTTGTAAATAAGGCTTGTGTGTTCAAATTCTATACTTGAAATAATTTGATTATCATTTTTTAGTGCCTCTTCTTTCTCACAAGAAGTTAAGACCATTGCAAAAAGCAGTAAAGCGGAGAAAGAATTTTTAAAAAGATTTTTCATTTTAATATTGGTTTTAAGAATTAAAATTTGTTTTAATTGTAATGTAGCTACATAAATAATAAACAGTTAACTTTTAGAATACCCTATATGAAAAGGGGGGGGAATGTTAATCTTATTTGATAGATTGTAAGTACCTGATCAATATTTGTATTAGGAATATTTCATTTTTTTTACAAATTATTTGTGGAAAACGTACTATTTAATTCCTTTAAATTAACTTAAACACTGTTTTTGTTGAGTTTTCAGGAAATTTTGATACTAAACAATTAATAGTAGCTTACTTGAAAGTATTGACAACTGGAGGGTTTGAATAAAATAAGTTAGATAGCGTAAAAAAATAGTTAATTTTTTTTGACAGAATACAAATGTTTTAAAAGAAAGTTATCGTACATTTTTAAAAATCTAAAATAATAAAAGTCATTAATTTAACTGTAGATGCGGTAAATGCGGTTGTCGATCTACAGTTTAAAACAAGAGTGCGGATATCTTAGTTTTTATCAATAGAAAGGTGTTTTAGTTATTCTTAGATCATTTGTATGATGATTAAATTGTTATCTTGTTTGGGCTTTGATAAAGCTGATATTATGAAATGTACTAAATATCTATATTTTTTATTTATACTGTTTTGGGTTGTACTATCCTGTAGTAAAGATGATACTTCAAATGAAATTGAGTCAGGGTTTTCAAAGATTAAGCAAAACGTTGTCGTTAAAACGAACCGTAAACCTATGGGCTCTGGAGTGCTAATGCAAGCGTTTTATTGGGATGTTCCCGCAGGAGGGACTTGGTGGGATGTAGTTAGTAGTAAGATTGATTCCTGGAATAAAGCGGGTGTAGATGCTATATGGCTACCACCAGTCAGTAAAGCTCAGAATGGTAGGTATTCTATGGGATATGATCTGTATGATTATTATGATTTTGGAGAGTATGATCAAAAAGGAAGTGTAGAAACCAGGTTTGGATCTAGAACAGAATTAGAATCTTTGATAAGTACTGCTCATGAGAACGGGATAAATGTTATTGCAGATATTGTGATTAATCATAATAGTGGTGGAGATCTTGAGCCTAATGAGTTTGCTGGAAAAGAGACCTACACAAAATTTGATCCTTTGTCTAATATGTTTGCCAGGACTAAATATGATTTCCACCCTAATGACCGTTATAATGCTGATATAGGTGTTTTTGGGGGTTTTCCTGATCTGAGTCATAAAAAAACGTATGTACAGGATTGGTTATGGAAACGAAATAACTCTGTAGCTAAGTATTATATCGATACAATGAAATTTGATGGGTATAGATTTGATTATGTAAAAGGTTTTGAGCCATGGGTGGCAAGAGAATTTCGGGAATCTACTGGTGTCTTTGGCGTAGGTGAGTATTGGGATAGGAATGTAGATGCTTTAAAAGTCTGGACTGATAGAGCGCAAATGTCAGCATTTGATTTTGCTTGCTACTATAGTATGAGAGATGCTTTTATGGGTGATGATCTCAATGCTCTTAGCGGAGATATGCTATGGAAAAGAAATGCATTAAGAGCAGTCACTTTTGTAACAAATCATGATACAAACGAGATTTATACGAATAAACTCTTGGCATACGCATATATCCTTACCCATGAAGGGTATCCTGCTATATTTTATAGGGACTATGAAGATTGGTTGAATAAAAGTAAAATGAACAATCTTATCTGGATTCATAATAATCTGGCAAGTGGCAATACAAGTATGTTGTGGGCAGATAACGATGAATATGTGGCAAGGAGAAACGGAGTAGAAGGGAGGCCAGGTCTTATTGTGTATATAAATATTTCTAATTTCTGGAAAGAAAGATGGGTTTACACAAATTGGTCTGCCAGAAAAATAAAGGATTATACGGGTAATTCGGGCTGGGAACCTAGTACACAAGAAGGTAAGTGGGTAAAGATTGAAGCGCCTCCAAAGGGGTATACGGTTTGGTCTCTAAAATAAAATTAAATATTATTGAAGAAAGCTTTGCAAGTAATAGTTTTGTCTTATATTTGCATTCTAATTTTTAAAGAAAGGAGGTACAGCTATGTTAATTATACCAGTTAAAGACGGAGAAAATATAGATAGAGCGTTAAAGCGTTTCAAGCGTAAATTCGACAGAACAGGAACAATGCGTCAGTTGCGTAAGCGTCAGGCGTTTCTAAAGCCTTCTGTGGAGCGTAGAGCTCAGATTCAAAAAGCGCAATATATTCAGCACTTAAGAGATCAGGAAGAAATTTAGAAAATGTTGAAACGTTGCTTTTGATGATTTCATACTTTTGAAATTACACTTCGTTTTTCAGTATATATAAATTAAAACCATTAGCTGTTAAAAGTTTTATACTTTTACAGTCTAATGGTTTTTTTATGTTTTTTAAAGAGTTTATAGCGTATTTGCTTTTAGAAAAGAAATATTCTGCACATACGATTACTGCATATGAAAAAGATGTGTTGTCTTTCTCTGAGTTTTATGAAATTGAGTATGGGGAAGGGGATATTTCAATGTCAAATTATGCTCAAATTCGATCCTGGATTGTGTGTTTGGTAGATTCAGGTGTTTCTAATGCTACTATTAATAGGAAAATATCTTCTCTTAAAACATATTATAAATTTCTTTTAAAGACAGAAGAGATAGATAAAAATCCATTAGCGAAGCATAAAGCGCTTAAAGTTTCTAAGAAGTTACAGATTCCTTTTTCTGCTAATGAAGTAGAAGATGTGCTGCGATTTTTGCATGGAGATTCAGATTTTAAAAGTGTAAGAGATAGATTGATTGTTGAGCTTTTTTATGCTACTGGTATGAGAAGAATAGAGTTAGTTAATCTTACATTAAGTGATGTGGATATTTCTAACGCTCAAATTAAGGTGCTGGGAAAGCGAAATAAAGAGAGGTACATACCTTTAATTTCCTCTGTAGTAGAAACTTTGGGTCAGTATATTGAACTAAGGGCGGTAGTTGTTGGTGTGACCGAAATTCCGTTTTTGTTATTAACAGAAAAAGGAGTTAAAATATATGAAACACTTGTGTATCGAATCATAAATGGTTATTTTAGTAGAGCATCTTCTAAAGTAAAAAAGAGTCCGCATATATTAAGGCATTCTTTTGCAACACATTTGCTTAATGAAGGAGCTGATTTAAATGCTGTAAAAGAATTACTAGGTCATTCTAGTCTAGCTGCTACTCAGGTATATACACATCAGAGTATGGCGCAATTGGCTAAGGTTTATAAGCAATCTCACCCGAGGAACAAAGGAAAATAATGTTTTGTTCATTCTTGCATCTTTTAAGCATTTTTTTTGTTTAACCATAAAACTAAACACCTATGAAAGTGAACTTGCAATCCGTAAATTTTAATGTAGATCAGTCGTTGATAGATTTTACTCAGGCTAAATTGGATAAGCTAGAAAATCATTTTAGCAGGATAATTCATGCTGATGTTTTTTTGAAAGTTATGAATACAAGTGGTAAGGAGAATAAAATTACAGAAATTTTATTGAGTGTGCCAGGAGATGAATTTATTATAAAGAAGATTAATAAAAGCTTTGAGGGAGGTGTGGATGAGTGTGTTAGTTCGCTGGAAAGGCAGTTGCGAAAACGTAAGGAAAAATTAAATACACATGTTTGACTATTTTTTTTAGAAAAAAAGTTTTGTGTAATGAATAAATTCTATACATTTGCAGTCCGTTAGAAATAACGGACTTTTTTATGACTAAAAAAGTGGTAAAGGCCGATGTAGCTCAGCTGGCTAGAGCAGCTGATTTGTAATCAGCAGGTCGTGGGTTCGAGTCCCTCCATCGGCTCTGAAATTTTGAAAATGAATCAGGAAGTAGAAATAATTTTTATTTTAATTCGAATTGTATTTACTAAGGCAAAAGTGTATCCTGAGATTAGTCGAAAAAAGACCTTATATCGACTTTAAAAAAGAAAGTGATTTAAATTAAATTACAAGCTTTTTTAATTAAGTTTTGAAATGTGAAATATTTGTTTAATTTTGCGCTTTCAAAATTTAGAAGTTCATTCTAAAATAGTGATTTTTTTTAATTGGGGAGATACTCAAGCGGCCAACGAGGGCAGACTGTAAATCTGCTGTTTTTAACTTCGCAGGTTCGAATCCTGCTCTCCCCACTTATCTTCAATTAAAAGTTGAAATTTTCAACTTTTAATTGTGAAATGCGGGAGTAGCTCAGTTGGTAGAGCGTCAGCCTTCCAAGCTGAATGTCGCCGGTTCGAACCCGGTCTCCCGCTCTAAATATAAAAGAGCTAATCTTGATGCATTTTTAGGCATTGGATTTTTTTAGAATTTAATAATGATGGATCGGTTTTCTTTCTACTTTTAATGAAGAACTCTGGTTTATCATTCTGTACTTTAAAAAGCCGGTGTAGCTCAGGGGTAGAGCGTTTCCTTGGTAAGGAAGAGGTCACGAGTTCAAATCTCGTCATTGGCTCTAAGTTCAGAAGCATAAAATGAACACTAATATATAACTAAGATTAAATAAATTAATTATGGCAAAGGAAACTTTTGATCGTTCCAAACCGCACTTAAATATTGGTACTATTGGACACGTTGATCACGGTAAAACAACTTTAACGGCTGCTATTACTAAGGTATTGGCAGATGCTGGTCTTTCTGAGGCTAGAGATTTCGATACTATTGATAATGCTCCAGAAGAAAAAGAAAGAGGTATTACAATTAATACATCTCATGTAGAGTATCAAACAGCTAACCGTCACTATGCACACGTTGATTGTCCAGGTCACGCCGATTATGTAAAGAACATGGTTACTGGTGCAGCGCAGATGGATGGTGCGATCTTAGTAGTTGCTGCTACTGATGGACCTATGCCACAAACTCGTGAACACATTCTTTTAGGACGCCAGGTTGGTATTCCAAGAATCGTTGTATTCCTTAATAAAGTGGATATGGTTGACGATGAAGAGTTATTAGAATTAGTAGAAATGGAAGTGAGAGATTTACTTTCTTTTTATGAATATGATGGTGATAACGGGCCTGTTGTTTCTGGATCTGCATTAGGAGCACTTAATGGAGAACAAAAATGGGTAGATACCGTATTAGAATTAATGAAAGAGGTAGATGCTTGGATCGAAGAGCCATTGCGTGAAATTGACAAAGATTTCTTAATGCCAATAGAAGATGTATTCTCTATTACTGGACGTGGTACTGTGGCAACTGGTCGTATTGAAACTGGTATAGCTAACACTGGAGATCCTGTAGAGATTATTGGTATGGGAGCAGAAAAATTAACTTCTACTATCACAGGTATCGAAATGTTTCGTCAGATATTAGATAGAGGAGAAGCAGGAGATAATGCAGGTATTCTATTAAGAGGTATTGAGAAAACTCAAATATCCAGAGGTATGGTGATTACCAAGCCAGGATCTGTAACTCCACACTCTAAATTTAAAGCTGAGGTTTATATCCTTAAAAAAGAAGAAGGTGGACGTCATACTCCATTCCATAATAACTACCGTCCTCAGTTCTACGTTCGTACAACTGACGTAACAGGTAATATTGCACTTCCTGATGGAGTAGAGATGGTAATGCCAGGAGATAACTTGACAATTACCGTAGATCTTATCCAACCAATCGCAATGAATGTTGGACTTCGTTTTGCTATCCGTGAAGGTGGTAGAACAGTAGGAGCAGGTCAGGTAACTGAAATTCTTGACTAATAAATATTAATATATAAGATAAGGTATTCGTATATCGAATACCTTGACTTATGTATACGGGTTTAGCTCAGTTGGTAGAGCACTGGTCTCCAAAACCAGGTGTCGGGAGTTCGAGTCTCTCAACCCGTGCTTCAAAAAGTAATATCTTTGTTAAGATTAATAAGGATTATAAAATAAAATGTATAACAATAAGAAATTATTCTTATTGTTAAAAGAATAATGTTAAGATGGCTGGATTAATAGATTACATTACAGAATCATATGGAGAGTTAAAAAATCATGTAACCTGGACTCCTTGGTCAGAAGCACAGAGACTTACATTGGTTACAATTGTGTTTTCTGTTATTTTCTCTTTAGCTATTTGGGGAGTAGATACTGTATTTAGTAATTTAATAGAGTATTATTTCACTTTAGTTAAATCGTAGATATATGGCTGAAGTAAGTAATACAAAAAAATGGTATGTAGTACGTGCTGTTAGTGGTCAGGAAAATAAGGTGAAAGACTATATAGAGAGAGAAATTGCTCATATGGGTATGGAGGACTATGTGTCACAAATCTTGGTTCCAACCGAGAAAGTGGTTCAAATCAGAAATGGAAAAAAAATAAATAAAGAAAGAGTATATTTTCCAGGCTATGTGATGATAGAAGCTAATCTATCTGGTGAAATCCCGCATATTATTAAATCAATTAATGGAGTTATCGGTTTTCTGGGAGAAGTAAAAGGAGGAGATCCTGTTCCTTTAAGGAAATCTGAAATCAATAGAATGTTAGGTAAGGTTGATGAATTAGCAGTAAAAACTGATAATATAGCGATCCCTTACTCAGTAGGAGAAACCGTAAAAGTGATTGACGGACCTTTTAATGGCTTTAATGGTACTGTAGAAAAAGTGAATGAAGAAAAACGTAAGCTTGAAGTAATGGTTAAGATTTTCGGAAGAAAAACACCATTAGAATTAAGTTATATGCAAGTAGAAAAAGTATAATAATTGTTACATTATATATCCTGAATTGTTCTTATTGCTTCCACTTTGTAGAACAATTCTAATTTAAAATTAGAAAAATGGCTAAAGAAATAAGTAAGGTTGTAAAACTGCAAGTACGTGGAGGAGCGGCAAATCCATCCCCACCTGTTGGACCTGCTTTAGGTGCTGCCGGAGTAAATATCATGGAATTCTGTAAGCAATTCAATGGTAGAACACAAGATAAAGCTGGAAAAGTATTACCAGTAGTTATTAGTGTGTACAAGGATAAGTCTTTTGACTTTGTAATTAAGACTCCACCCGCAGCTGTTCAGATACTGGAAGCAGCAAAAACGAAAAAAGGTTCAGGTGAGCCTAACCGTAAGAAAGTAGCTAGTGTTACTTGGGATCAAGTTCGTGCAATCGCAGAAGATAAAATGCAAGATTTAAATGCTTTTACTATTGAATCTTCTATGAAAATGATTGCTGGTACTGCTCGTTCAATGGGTATAACTGTAAAAGGACAAGCTCCTTTTTAATCCAAAAACGTTTACAAAATGGCAAAAGTAACAAAAAAGCAAAAAGAAGTTCGTGCAAAAGTTGATAAGAATAAAGCTTATACTTTGGACGAAGCTTCTGCGCTCGTAAAAGAAATAACAAATGTAAATTTTGATGCTTCTGTGGATCTTGCAGTTCGATTGAATGTAGATCCTCGTAAAGCGAATCAAATGGTACGTGGTGTGGTAACCTTACCGCATGGGACAGGAAAAGATGTTAAAGTTTTAGCATTAGTAACACCGGATAAAGAAGCTGAAGCCAAAGAGGCAGGTGCTGATTTTGTAGGATTGGACGAATATCTCGATAAAATCAAAGGAGGATGGACTGATGTAGATGTGATTATCACTATGCCAAGTGTTATGGGTAAATTAGGACCTTTGGGTAGGATATTAGGACCTCGTGGTCTAATGCCTAACCCTAAGACTGGTACTGTAACAATGGATGTGTCTAAAGCAGTTTCAGATGTGAAGTCTGGTAAAATCGACTTTAAAGTTGATAAAACTGGTATTGTTCACGCGGCAATAGGAAAATCATCTTTTGATGCTGAAAAATTGGCAGGAAATGCTAAAGAATTATTAACAACATTAGTGAAGTTGAAACCACAGGGAGCAAAAGGAATATATATCAAGTCTATCTTTATATCTTCTACAATGAGTCCAGGTGTTCTAATTGACTCTAAGAACTTTGCTGGGTAATTAAGATAAACGATTATGACAAGAGAAGAAAAATCACAAGTAATTGAAGACTTAACTGCTCAGTTAGCTGAAAATGCTAATATTTATTTAGCTGATATTTCAGGCTTAGATGCAGGAGCGACTTCTAATTTACGTAGAGCTTGTTTTAAAGCTAACGTATCACTAAAAGTAATTAAGAATACACTCCTTGCCAAGGCAATGGAGAATTCAGACAAAGATTTTGGAGAATTGCCAAGTACGTTAAAAGGTAATACCTCTATAATGTTTGCTGAAACTGGTAATGCACCGGCAAAGGTTATTAAAGAATTTCGTAAGAAATCAGAAAAACCTTTATTAAAAGGAGCATTTATTGCTGAAGCAGTTTATCTAGGTGACGAGAATCTTGATGCACTTGTAAATATCAAGTCTAAAGAAGAAGTTATCGGCGATATTATTGGCTTATTACAGTCACCTGCTAAGAATGTTATTTCTGCATTAAAATCTGGAGGAGGAACAATAGCTGGTATTCTTAAAACATTATCCGAGAAAGAAGGGTAATCAAAGCGTGTACGCACTTATTAATAAATTATATTTCAATTAAAAAATTATTTAAAACGATAGAAAATGGCAGATTTAAAAGATTTCGCAGAACAATTAGTTAACTTAACGGTAAAAGAAGTTAACGAATTAGCTGATATATTAAAAGAGGAGTATGGTATCGAGCCTGCTGCTGCTGCTGTAGCTGTAGCTGCTGGTGGAGGTGCTGCTGGTGGAGAGGCTGCTGAAGAAAAAACAGAATTTGATGTAATTCTTAAAGCTCCGGGAGGTGCTAAATTAGCAGTTGTAAAACTTGTTAAAGAATTAACTGGTCTAGGTCTTAAAGATGCTAAAGGATTAGTTGATGGTGCTCCAAGTGCTATAAAAGAAGGTGTAGCAAAAGACGAAGCAGAAGCTCTTAAAGCACAATTAGAAGAGGCTGGAGCTGAGGTTGAGCTTAAGTAGGCTTACCATAGATTGATATATAGGTTTAGACCTGGAGAATTTTCTCTAAGGTCTAAACCATTTTGCGTATATAAATATTAAGTATTAAAATACGCTGATTGTTAAACTTTAATTTAATTCCGTCCATTGATGTTAGCAACGCAAACTGAAAGATTGAATTTCTCTTCTGTAAAGAATAGACCTGATTACCCAGACTTTTTGGATATCCAGATCAAATCCTTTCAGGACTTCTTTCAATTAGAAACAAAGTCTGAAGAAAGAGGAAACGAAGGTCTTTACAATACCTTCATGGAAAATTTCCCGATTACGGATACTCGTAATCAATTTGTACTAGAATTTATAGATTACTTCGTAGATCCCCCTAGATATGATTTGCAGGAGTGTATAGAAAGAGGTCTTACCTACAGTGTACCTCTAAAAGCACGTTTAAAACTATTCTGTACCGATCCTGAACACGAAGATTTCGAAACCATAGTACAGGATGTATATTTAGGTACCATTCCTTATATGACTCCAAGTGGTACATTTTGTATCAATGGAGCAGAGCGTGTTGTTGTATCACAGTTACACCGTTCGCCTGGTGTGTTCTTTGGACAATCATTCCATGCAAATGGAACAAAGTTGTATTCTGCCAGAGTAATTCCTTTTAAAGGTTCTTGGATAGAATTTGCAACCGATATCAATAGCGTTATGTACGCATACATTGATAGAAAGAAGAAATTACCAGTTACTACACTTTTCCGTGCGATTGGTTTTGAAAGAGATAAAGATATTTTAGAAATTTTTGATCTTGCAGAAGAGGTTAAAGTGTCTAAGTCCGGATTAAAGAAAGTTCTTGGAAGAAAGTTAGCAGCCCGTGTTTTAAATACCTGGCATGAGGATTTTGTAGATGAAGATACTGGAGAAGTTGTATCTATTGAGCGTAACGAAATAGTTTTAGATCGTGATACGATTCTGGATAAAGATCATCTGGATGAAATTGTAGATTCTGGAGCTAAAACAATTTTACTTCATAAAGAAGATAATGATAAAGGTGATTATGCAATCATACATAATACACTACAAAAAGATCCTACCAATTCAGAAAAAGAAGCGGTAGAACACATATATCGTCAATTACGTAATGCAGAACCGCCTGATGAAGAAACTGCAAGAGGTATTATTGATAAATTATTTTTCTCTGATCAGCGTTATAATTTGGGTGAAGTTGGTCGTTATAGAATGAATAAAAAACTAGGTCTTAATATAGAAATGGATAAGCAGGTGCTTACCAAAGATGATATTATTACCATTATAAAATATTTAATTGAATTAATTAATTCAAAGGCTGAAATTGATGATATCGATCACCTTTCTAACCGTCGTGTAAGAACAGTAGGAGAGCAGTTATCACAACAATTTGGTGTTGGTTTAGCACGTATGGCTCGTACCATTCGTGAGCGTATGAATGTTAGAGATAATGAGGTGTTTACACCTATAGATTTGATCAATGCCAAGACATTATCTTCTGTAATTAACTCATTTTTTGGAACCAATCAGTTATCTCAGTTTATGGATCAAACCAATCCGTTAGCAGAGATTACCCACAAAAGAAGACTGTCGGCTTTAGGACCTGGTGGATTATCCAGAGAACGTGCAGGTTTCGAGGTTCGAGATGTACACTATACGCATTACGGTCGTTTGTGTCCTATTGAGACACCAGAAGGACCTAATATCGGATTGATTTCTTCACTTGCGGTTTTTGCAAAAGTGAATTCAATGGGGTTTCTGGAAACACCATATCGTAAGGTAGAAGATGGGAAGGTCGATTTGGCAGAGTTTAGGTACTTAAGTGCAGAAGAAGAAGAAGAGAAGTTAATAATGCAAGCCAACCTGCCATTACAAGATGATGGAACAATAGAGAGTGAAAAGGTAATTGCACGTATGGAGGGTGACTTCCCGGTCATCGAACCTGCTCAGGTGAATTATGCGGATGTTGCACCTAATCAGATAGCTTCCATATCAGCTTCTTTAATTCCGTTCTTAGAGCATGATGATGCAAACCGTGCATTGATGGGATCAAATATGATGCGTCAGGCAGTACCATTATTAAGAGTTGATGCTCCTATTGTAGGAACAGGATTGGAACGTCAGGTAGCTTCGGATTCTCGAGTTTTGATTAATGCAGAAGGTGATGGAACAGTTGAATATGTAGATGCTCAAAAGATTAGTATCAAATATGACAGAACCGAGGAGCAGAGAATGGTAAGTTTTGAGAGTGATTCTAAAACGTATAACTTAATTAAATTCCGTAAAACTAATCAAGGTACTTCTATAAACCTTAAACCAATTGTTAGAGTTGGAGATAGAGTTTCTAAAGGTCAGGTCTTATGTCAGGGATATGCTACAGAAAATGGCGAACTGGCCTTAGGTAGAAATATGAAAGTAGCTTTCATGCCCTGGAAAGGATATAATTTTGAGGATGCGATTGTAATTTCTGAAAAAGTAGTTCGTGAAGATATCTTTACATCCATCCATATTGATGAATATTCTTTAGAAGTAAGAGATACCAAACTAGGGAATGAAGAATTAACAAATGATATTCCTAATGTTTCTGAAGAAGCAACCAAAGATCTTGATGAAAATGGAATGATCCGAGTTGGTGCAGAAATTAAGCCAGGAGATATTCTTATTGGTAAGATTACACCAAAAGGAGAAAGTGATCCAACACCAGAAGAAAAATTATTAAGAGCAATTTTTGGAGATAAGGCTGGAGATGTAAAAGATGCTTCTTTAAAAGCTTCGCCATCATTGCATGGAGTTGTTATTGATAAGAAATTATTTGAACGTGCTATTAAGGATAAGCGTAAGCGTTCGCAGGATAAGGAAGATATATCTATCTTAGAAAGATCTTACGACGCCAAATTTGCGTTGTTAAAATCAGAATTAATAGATAAATTATTTTTGATTGTTGGGGGAAAAACTTCTCAGGGTGTTGTTAATGATCTTGGAGAAGAAGTATTACCAAAAGGGAAGAAGTATACCCAGAAAATGCTGAATAGTGTTGATGATTATGCACATCTTACCAAAGGTACCTGGACAACAGATGATCAACTTAATAAAATGGTTGCAGATCTTATCCATAATTTTAAGATTAAAGAAAATGATTTACAAGGGAATCTGCGTAGAGAGAAATTTACAATTTCTGTAGGAGATGAGTTACCTTCTGGAATTATAAAACTTGCTAAAGTTTATATTGCTAAAAAACGTAAGCTTAAAGTAGGTGATAAAATGGCAGGGCGTCACGGTAACAAGGGTATAGTTGCCCGTATTGTTAGAGAAGAAGACATGCCGTTTTTAGAAGATGGAACACCAGTGGATATTGTATTGAATCCGCTAGGAGTACCTTCTCGTATGAATATTGGTCAGATTTATGAAACTGTTTTAGGCTGGGCAGGTCAGAAACTGGGGAGAAAATATGCTACTCCAATTTTTGATGGAGCCTCACTTGATCAGATTAACGAATTTACAGACGAAGCTGGGATTCCAAGATTTGGACATACTTATTTGTATGATGGAGGAACAGGAGATCGTTTTGATCAACCAGCAACTGTGGGTGTGATCTATATGCTTAAATTAGGGCATATGGTAGATGATAAAATGCACGCACGTTCTATAGGTCCATATTCATTAATTACGCAGCAACCTCTTGGAGGTAAAGCACAATTTGGTGGTCAGCGTTTTGGAGAAATGGAAGTATGGGCACTAGAAGCATATGGTGCTTCAGCGACATTACGTGAAATATTGACAGTTAAATCTGATGATGTAATAGGAAGAGCCAAAACATACGAGAGTATTGTAAAAGGAGAGCCTATGCCAGAACCAGGATTGCCAGAATCATTCAATGTATTAATGCATGAATTAAAAGGTCTGGGTCTGGATATCAGATTAGAAGAATAATAAAGAATAGTTAAGCTGTCCTCCTGAGCTTGTCAAAGGAGGCAGTTTATTACTCAGTATTACTCAGTATTATTCAAAATTAAATTACAATAATTCTTAAGGAACCATAGATTATGGCAAGAAATAATGATAAGAATACAGTAAAGAGATTTAATAAAATCTCGATAGGTTTAGCATCTCCAGAGTCAGTTTTAGCAGCATCTCAGGGAGAGGTTTTAAAACCTGAAACTATTAATTATCGTACTCACAAACCGGAACGTGACGGTTTGTTCTGTGAGCGTATTTTTGGACCTGTAAAGGACTTCGAATGTGCTTGTGGTAAATATAAAAGAATTCGTTACAAAGGAATCGTATGTGATAGATGTGGCGTAGAAGTAACAGAAAAGAAAGTTCGAAGAGACCGTGTAGGGCATATTAACTTAGTTGTGCCGGTAGCTCATATTTGGTATTTCCGTTCTTTACCAAATAAAATAGGATATTTATTAGGCTTACCGTCTAAGAAATTAGATATGATCATATACTACGAACGTTACGTAGTAATTCAGCCGGGTATTGCTAAAAATGAAGAAGGAGAACCAGTTCAGAAAATGGATTTCCTTACAGAAGAAGAATATTTAAATATTTTAGATAGTCTTCCTCAGGAAAACTTATACTTAGAAGATACTGATCCCAATAAGTTTATTGCTAAAATGGGAGCAGAATGTCTTATCGAGATTTTGAGAAGAATAGATCTTGATGCATTATCATATGAATTAAGACATAAAGCGAATAACGAAACGTCAAAACAACGTAAAACAGAAGCATTAAAACGTCTTCAGGTTGTAGAGGCGTTACGTGATGCTAATAAAAACAGAGAAAACCGTCCAGAATGGATGATTCTTAAAGTTGTACCGGTTATTCCACCAGAATTACGTCCACTTGTGCCATTAGATGGAGGTCGTTTTGCAACTTCGGATTTAAATGATTTGTACCGTCGTGTAATTATTCGTAATAACCGTTTGAAACGTTTGATGGAGATCAAGGCTCCAGAGGTAATACTGCGTAATGAGAAACGTATGTTACAAGAATCAGTAGATTCATTGTTTGATAACACGCGTAAGGCTTCTGCAGTTAAAACAGATTCTAACAGACCATTAAAATCATTATCAGATTCCTTAAAAGGTAAGCAAGGACGTTTCCGTCAGAACTTACTTGGTAAGCGTGTGGATTATTCTGCTCGTTCCGTAATTGTTGTAGGACCAGAATTGAAATTATTCGAGTGTGGTCTTCCTAAGAATATGGCTGCAGAATTATACAAGCCATTTGTAATCAGAAAGCTGATAGAACGTGGTATTGTAAAAACAGTAAAATCTGCAAAGAAAATTATAGATAGAAAAGAGCCGGTTGTTTGGGATATATTAGAGAATGTTCTAAAAGGACATCCCGTATTACTAAACCGTGCCCCTACGCTTCACCGTCTGGGTATTCAGGCTTTTCAACCAAAACTTATTGAAGGTAAAGCAATACAATTACACCCATTAGTATGTACTGCATTTAATGCGGATTTTGATGGAGATCAGATGGCAGTGCACTTGCCATTAGGACCAGAAGCAATATTAGAAGCACAGCTATTAATGTTGGCATCGCATAATATCTTAAATCCAGCAAATGGTTCACCAGTTACCGTACCATCGCAGGATATGGTTTTGGGACTTTATTATATGACTAAATCTCGTAGATCTACTCCAGAACTTATAGTCAAAGGAGAAGATCTGACATTTTATTCTCCGGAAGAAGTTATCATTGCGTATAATGAGAAGCAGCTTGATATCAATGCTAATATTAAAGTACGGACTAAAGATGTTGAAGATGGCGAGTTAGTAACCAAAATAATTGAAACTACTACAGGAAGAGTTTTATTTAATGAAAAAGTACCTGAAAAAGCTGGATATATTAATGAAGTACTAACTAAGAAATCACTAAGAGATATTATTGGTGGGATTCTTAAGGTAACCAGCGTACCAGAAACAGCTGAGTTTTTGGATGCGATTAAAACCTTAGGATATAATTTTGCATTTAGAGGTGGATTATCTTTTAGTTTAGGAGATATAATCATCCCTGCTGAGAAGCACACGATGATTGCTAAAGCAAATAAAGAAGTAGACGGTATTGTAGGAAACTATAATATGGGTCTTATCACGAATAATGAGCGTTATAATCAGGTAATTGATATCTGGACTTCTACTAATGCGGCATTGACCGAGTTGTCTATGAAGCGTATTAGAGAAGATCAGCAAGGATTTAACTCGGTATATATGATGCTTGATTCTGGAGCCAGGGGATCTAAAGAACAGATTCGTCAGCTTACCGGAATGCGTGGATTGATGGCAAAACCTAAAAAATCAAATTCTGCTGGAGGTGAAATTATTGAAAACCCGATTCTTTCTAACTTTAAAGAAGGGCTTTCGATTCTCGAATACTTTATATCTACTCACGGTGCTCGTAAAGGTCTTGCAGATACAGCCCTGAAAACAGCAGATGCAGGGTATTTAACACGTCGTTTGGTGGATGTTGCTCAGGATGTAATCGTGAATGTTGAAGATTGCGGAACATTGAGAGGAGTAGAGGTTAGACCACTAAAGAAAAATGAAGAAATAATTGAAGGTTTGGCAGCAAGGATTGTTGGTAGAACTTCTTTGGTAGAGGTAATAAACCCATTAACTCAGGAGGTGCTGGTAGAAGCAGGGATAGAGATTGATGATGCAACAGCAACTACAATAGAAAATTCTCCTGTAGAATCTGTAGAAGTTCGTTCTGCACTTACTTGTGAGGCTAAAAAGGGTATTTGCGTAAAATGCTACGGACGTAATCTTGCTACTGGTAAAACAGTTCAGCGAGGTGAAGCTGTTGGTGTAGTAGCTGCTCAGTCGATTGGAGAACCAGGTACACAGCTTACATTACGTACATTCCACGTAGGAGGTATTGCAAGTAACATTTCTGAAGAAAATCAATTGAGATCTAAATTTGCAGGTAAAGCAGAAATAGAAGAATTGAAGACGGTTAAAGGAGAGGATGCTGAAGGAAATGAAATTGATGTAGTGATTTCGCGTACATCTGAAATTAAAGTAGTAGACCCTAAGACTAAAATTGTTTTAAGTACAAACTTAATCCCATACGGTTCTCAATTATTTATTAAGAATGGTGATGTGCTGGAAAGAGATCAGAGTATCTGTCAATGGGATCCATATAATGGTGTTATTATTACAGAATTTGCAGGAAAAGTTAAATACGAAAATGTTGAGCAAGGTATAACTTATCAGGTAGAAATTGATGAACAAACTGGATTCCAGGAAAAAGTGATCTCTGAATCTCGTGATAAGAAAAAAATACCAACACTTCTTGTTTTAGGAAGTGGTGATGAAGTACTTCGTTCTTACAACCTTCCTGTTGGTGCTCACCTTATGGTGGATGATAACGAGAAAATTAAGGTTGGTAAAGTATTGGTTAAGATTCCTCGTAAATCTGCAAAAGCAGGAGATATTACAGGAGGTCTTCCACGTGTGACAGAATTATTTGAAGCACGTAACCCGTCCAACCCTGCGGTAGTAAGTGAGATTGATGGTGTTGTATCTTTTGGTAAGATCAAGCGTGGTAATCGAGAGATTATTGTAGAGTCCAGAATAGGTGAAATCAAGAAATATCTTGTTAAGCTATCTAACCAGATTCTTGTACAGGAAAATGATTTTGTACGTGCAGGAATGCCATTATCAGATGGTTCTGTAACTCCAGAAGATATTCTTAAGATCAAAGGCCCTTCTGCCGTACAGCAATATCTTGTTAATGAAGTACAGGAAGTATATAGATTACAAGGTGTAAAAATTAATGATAAGCACTTTGAGGTTGTAGTACGTCAGATGATGCGTAAGGTAAGAATTCAGGATCCGGGTGATACAATTTTCTTAGAAAACCAATTGGTACATAAGGCTGATTTTATTCAGGAAAATGATGCAGTATTTGGGATGAAAGTTATTGAAGATGCTGGTGATAGTGAAAACTTAAAAGCAGGTCAGATTATATCACCACGTGATTTAAGAGACGAAAACTCAATTTTGCGTAGAGAAGATAAGAATTTGGTTTCTGCAAGAGATGTGACTCCTGCTACGGCAACTCCAATACTTCAGGGTATAACGAGAGCATCGCTACAGACTAAGTCATTCATCTCTGCAGCTTCGTTCCAGGAAACGACTAAAGTATTGAATGAGGCCGCGGTAAGTGGTAAGGTAGATGATCTGGAAGGATTAAAAGAGAATGTAATCGTAGGACATAGAATACCAGCAGGTACCGGAATGAGAAATTATGAAAGTATTATTGTAGGTTCTAAAGAAGAGTTCGAAGATCGAATGGAACAAAGACAAGAAGTAAATTATAATTAATCAAAATAGCCTGCCAGACGGCAGGCTATTTTTTTATAATGTAAAACGTTCAGAAATACATTAAAGAAAATGGCAGAAAATAAAGACCAAAAACAGAATCAATTAAATATCGAATTAGATGAATCAATTGCGGATGGTATTTATAGCAATCTTGCAATTATTAATCACTCTGTTTCAGAATTTGTGGTAGATTTTGTGAATATTATGCCGGGTAGACCCAAAAGCAAGGTGAAAAGTAGGATAATTTTAACACCGCAACACGCGAAAAGGTTATTAAAGGCACTTAATGACAATGTATCCAGATTTGAAGCTGCACACGGAGAAATTAAAGATTACGAACAACCACCAATACCTCTAAATTTTGGACCCACAGGTCAGGCGTAGAGAGATTATAAAATGATATTATTTAAAAATACCTGTTGAGTTGTAAAACTTAACAGGTATTTTTATTTACGCATAGTTGATCAAAAACTATATTTTGATTATCTTCAGTATGGTTTAATAAATTTCATTTAGTATGTAATACGATTTATAACTAAAAATTTCGCATATTCATCGTTTCTTTTTCCTTTCTACTTCGTTTAAAAAATAAACCGTAGCTATAGCTATGCTTGATTTTTTTGTCTTGTATAAAGAAAAAATAATTCAATGAATTTATACGAATTTTTTAATCACAAATCGTATAATAATCGTTTTTATACCAGTTCTATTTTAAGAATACTTGCACAAAGAGTGCAAATTACAATGAGTATTTTTAAATCATTGACTGGTATTACTCAGGAAGTTTAAAGTTTTATTGTTGGCAGGTGTTGTCAAATTGATATATGATACTAATTTTATAAAAATATATCTACATGGCTGATCGGATCAAAACATTTTCAGAATTTTATAAGTTCTATCTGACAGAACATCAGAACAGAACCAGTAGGGCATTACATTTTATAGGAACTTTTTTAGTTTTTGTTATTATTGGTGTTGCTGTGTATTATGATTGGGGATGGAAATGGTTTTTTATCCCTGTTGTTGGATATGGTTTTGCATGGGTGGGTCATGCTTTCTTCGAAAAAAATAAACCAGCAACATTTAAATATCCTTTGTGGAGTTTGATTTCAGATTTTAAACTGTTTTTCGAAATTTTGGTTGGTAAACGTTCTTTTGATAGCGCAAAAGATTGATATAGTTATTTTCTATCAATACTTGTTTTAGAATAATTTTCAGTAATACAAAAAGACTGTGTAAGCTTTTTATAATCAGTTTTATTAAAATGCTAAGGGTAATCATATCAGTGCGTGCAAAAAGCTTTAAAAAGGTCTTTATACGATTTATAACTAAAAATTTCGCATATTCATCGTTTCTTTTTCCTTTCTACTTCGTTTAAAAAATAAACCGTATCTATAGCTATGCTTGATTTTTTTGCCTTGCATAAAGAAAAAATAATTCAATGAATTTATACGAATTTTTTAATCACAAATCGTATTAAATAAGTTTTATACCAGTTTTTAGCTGAAATCATTGTAAACTGAATCGCATTATTTTTTGATTCAGACGAGAAAGAAAATTCATAGATAGTAATGCCATTTATGCTCTTTACTTCGAAGTGTCAAACAAAAAGAAATGACATTAAAACTCTGAGGTATAGTGAAAAGTGATAGAAGGATATTTTTGCTGTGTCATTTGCAAGCTAAATGAAGAGTCTGCTAAAAATACCAATTGATCTTGCTTGTCCTTCGCCAAGAATTTACTTTTAACACGTTTGAAATCTTTAAATTCTTCGCTATCAATATCTTCAACGTCTATCCAGCATGCTTTGTGAACATTTAGATTTTCATATGTACATTTAGCCCCGTATTCGTGTTCTAATCTATATTGGATCACTTCATATTGGAGTGCACCAACGGTACCAATAATTTTTCTTCCGTTTAATTCTAAAGTAAATAATTGAGCAACACCTTCATCCATTAATTGATCAATGCCCTTGGATAACTGTTTGGATTTCATAGGATCAGCATTATTGATATACCTAAAATGCTCTGGAGAAAAGCTTGGAATTCCCTTATAGTTGAGTATTTCTCCAGTTGTAAGTGTATCTCCAATTTTAAAATTTCCGGTATCGTGTAAACCTACAATATCTCCTGGGTAGGAGGTGTCAACAATTTCTTTTTTCTCGGCAAAAAATGCATTAGGACTAGAAAATTTTAACTTTTTATTGAGTCTTGTGTGCAGATAAGGAACATTTCGCTTAAACGTTCCTGATACAATTTTAATAAAAGCTAAACGATCACGATGCTTAGGATCCATATTTGCGTGTATCTTAAAAACGAATCCGGTAAAAGCTTCTTCCTCTGGCTCGATAAGTCTTGTGTCACTTTCCTTAGCTCTAGGCGTCGGAGCTATAGAGATGAAGCAATCCAACAATTCTCTAACTCCAAAATTATTAAGAGCGGATCCAAAAAATACTGGCTGCAAGTTTCCGTCTTGATACGATTTTTGATCAAAATAAGGGTAAATTCCCTCTATAAGCTCTAATTCTTCTCTTAAGGTATCAGCAGAATTATCACCAACTAATGTATTCAGTTCTGAAGAAGATAAATCGGAAATTTTAATAGTTTCTTCAATGTTTTTCCTGCTATCTCCACTAAATAAATTGATGTTTTTTTCCCAAATATTATAAATTCCTTTAAAATCATACCCCATTCCGATTGGAAAACTTAAGGGAGTTACCGTTAATCCAAGTTTTTGCTCAATTTCATCAAGTAATTCAAAGGCATCTTTACCTTCACGATCCAGTTTGTTTATAAAAACAATCATGGGGATATTACGCATTCTACATACAGAAACCAACTTCTCCGTCTGTTCCTCAACACCTTTTGCCACATCAACAACTACAATTACACTATCAACAGCAGTCAGTGTTCTAAATGTATCTTCTGCAAAATCCTTATGACCTGGAGTGTCAAGGATGTTTATTTTAATACCTTGGTATTCAAAAGCTAATACAGATGTAGCTACAGAAATTCCTCTTTGACGCTCAATTTCCATAAAATCACTTGTCGCACCTTTCTTTATTTTATTGGATTTGACCGCTCCCGCTTCCTGAATAGCTCCTCCAAAAAGTAGTAATTTTTCGGTCAGTGTGGTTTTACCCGCATCAGGGTGAGAAATGATACCAAATGTTCTTCTTCTTTTTATTTCGTCAATGAATTTCATTATAGTTCTGTTGCTAAAAGTTGCAAATATACTACTAAAATGAACAATTGAATCGCAATACCAAAAATCTCATTTTTTTTTGAATATTGTGTGTTTTGTATGTTTTATAGCGTTAAAAAGTGCTTTATATCGAAAAATATAAAAAATTATGGGAAAATGTGTGTTAATTATTGAAATCTATTACCATATTTGTGTAATAAGAATTTACGGTTTACCCGTAATACAAGATTAAGTTTTTGAATTATAAATATTTAAGTACTATTTATAACTAGTCTATAAAAGTCAGTACCCAATGATAAATAGACTATTGTAAACCATCGTCATATGAAAAAAATTACCCAAGTCTCATTGGGTCGAAAGAGATTACTATCTCTTATGACCTCTTTTTTTGTAGTGTTTCTTGTTTGTTCTACTTCTTTGCTTGGACAGGTAAGACCCACATTTAATTTATCACAAGGTCCCACATTATTACCAGGAAGTAATGCAGATGGAACCATCGGAGCCAGATATATTTATCAGGATATAGCAGTTTCATCAGATAATATTATTTTGGATGCTGTTTTAACAATTAATAATATTGTAGATGCATCTGTTATTTCTGTGGATACCGTTCTTGGAGTGGATGATCGATTTGAACCTACAACAAATACGACAGCACCTGATGGTTTTGTCGAGTGGCAAATAGAGTTTGTATACGATGGGACTGTAATTAATGCTGCTGATGCAGGAGTTAGAGGGATTCTTGATACTTTTAGCATGGAGGCTATTGATGTAGATGGTAATGAGTATTTTGAGGTTATTGTTCCATCTTCTTATGTCATAGAAAGCGGTGTCGCTCCTCCTACAGAACTTGTAGTATCTACTAATGGAGCGTTTACAAAGTTTCAAAGTGATGCAGATTTTGCTCCGGGAATAGATGTTGCTAATACAGAATATGTAGTCAGGGTAAATTATGAAAATATAGGGATAGCTATTTTTAGGAATGGTAGTTCTGTAGATAGTAATGATAGACAAAACTCAATCAGTTTTCTAGGAGAAGTTACTTTTGATGTAACTACTCCTGTAGTTTTAAATACTCCACCCACAGTAGTTGATAATCTGAATAACCTAATAGTTGAAGACACTAATTTTTCGACAAACGTATTAACAGGCGCTAATGATGTAGATGGTAATATTGATCTTTCTACAACAACCCTTATAGACCCTAATGATGTTACAAATCAAGGGAATGTTGGGACTCCGCTTGTTATTGCAGGAGTAGGAACATATACGGTAGATGCTATCGGAAACCTTACATTTGTTCCAGTTTCTGGTTATTCTGGTGGCGCAGATATTTTGTTTTCGGTTTCGGATGCTCTTGGTGTAAGTTCTGAAAGAGGTTTGTTAGGTATTTTTATAACTATAGATACGGATGGTGATCTGGTATCAGATGATGCGGATCAGGATGATGATAATGACGGTATTTTAGATAGTAATGAAGGTTTAGATTGCCCATCAAGTTTTATTAATATTGGAACAGCGCCTCCTGGAAACCAGAATGTAGCTGGCGTTATTAATGATATTTATGACTTTAGTGTTGTTAATGTGGATGTGACTGCTGTTGCTAATACAATTGATGGTGGAGCATTATCACAATTGTTAGTTGAAGATGCAACATCTTTGAGAGTGCAAGGTCAGCAAATTGATAATGGTATAGGAGAAACAGTTGTTTATACGTTTACTTTTAGTGAACCGGTAACGGATCTTAGATTTAGATGGTCAGGTATAGATCAGGGAGATAGAGTTTCAGTTAGTGCTTCTGGACCAGATATACAAGCTATAAATATGAGCGCATTAACAAGTCCTACTGCATTTCCCAGTAACGACTATGTAAACACTTCTGGCGGGAACTCCCATGTGATAACAAATAACAACAGCTTGTTGCCTGTAATTACTTCATATACAAATGGTTCTGTAGATGCTACTCTTAATTATTCAGATATAATTATTAGCGGACTTGTCACTTCTTTTGATATAATCACAAATAAGCAAAGACAAGATGGAGATGTTGTAAATAATGGTGATGTAACTTTTTTGTTTTCGAATCTTTTGTATTGTCGATATATAGATAGTGATGGAGATAATGAGCCTGACCATTTGGACAATGATAGTGATGGCGATGGGTGTGCTGATGCCATAGAAGGTAATGGAATATTTACTTCTTTAGATATTGATACTGATGGTGAGCTAATGGGAGGTGTTGGTGTTGATGGAGTTCCGACGATTACGGGAAGTCCTCAGGCTAATTCATCAGATGTTACCCTGGCAGGACCTGATGCTGACGGAGATGGGATTTCGGATGCTTGTGATGATCTTAATGATTCTGATGGAGATGGTATAGAAGATAGTAGTGATATCTGCCCTAATTTTGATGATAATCTGGACACGGACTCAGATTCTGTACCTGATGGTTGTGATCAGGATTCTGATAATGATGGTATTACGGATGTGGATGAGGGGTGTGAAAATATAGTTTTGGTGAATAATAGTTTTGAAACTTTTGATCCTACCACAGCTCAAACTACTTTTGGGACAGCTCCCTCGAGGGCATTTTATTTTAATGAATCTGATGTGAGTGGATGGGATACTACAGCATCAAATAATCTGGTTGAAATATGGGAAACAGGTCACGGAGGAGTGACTTCCATTGATGGAAGTGCTCACGCTGAAATTAATGCGACCCAGAATGCCCAATTATTTCAGGATTTTGCGACAACTCCAGGAGACATTATCCAATGGTCGATATGGCACAGAGGTAGAAGTGGAGTAGATGAAGCTAGAGTCTTGTTAGGACCTTCAACTGGAGTTTTGGTAGAACAGCGAATATTAAGAACTAATAATACACTATGGGTTAATTATAAAGGTTTTTATACAGTTCCCGTAGGGCAGACTTCAACAAGAATTGGTTTTGAAAGTGTAAGTACTTCTAACGGAGGTCAGTTTATTGGTAATTTTATAGATTTATTAGAAATTGTTGCTTGTCCGGATACCGATGGCGATGGTGATTCAGATAATTTGGATACTGATAGTGATGGTGATGGATGTGAAGATGCACGTGAAGGAGCTGGAACTTTTGGTGCTGCAGATATAGATGGATTTGGTCGACTTACCGGTGGGGTAGATGCAGTCGGTATTCCTACTGTTACAGGAAGTCCACAAGGAACAACTAGTAATGTTATTGATGCTAGTATTAGTACCTGTACTTCAATGACAGGAAGGTTATACATAGATACTAATAATAATGGAATTCAGGATAATGGAGAAGAAGGACTTGGAGGTGTAAGTGTAGTGATTACTAATACTGGAGGTTTTAGCCAAACGGTTACAACATTTTCTGATGGATTATGGTTTGCTAATTCTTTACCTGTAGGGAGTCTTACTGTTGATATCAATGATGCAGACTTGCCTGTGGGCTTTACTCAAACAGAAGGTACAGATCCATCTGTACATACTGCCGTTACTAATATAAATACTTTTACAGAAAATGATGGGTTCTTCTTTCCGGCTATGCCTGATTTACATGAAGCTCCAAGTTGTGCAGGCACAACGTATAATTTTAATTGGGATACGTCTTCTCCAAATGGGATTAATGAATTTGATTGGACTCCCGATGGAGCACTAACCAATACATTTACGGATATAGATGGTTCTGGGGTTGATATAAATTATGTTTTTACAGGAGATACAGGTACTTTTGATATGTGGTCGGGCTTTGGCTCTACCGGAGATGGACCGACGCCTGGTGTGGGACCTAATGCCGATTTTGGTTTTGAAAACGCTTTGCAATTTTTTACTGCAGGCTATACCGCAACAGGTATTACCCAAACGATATCTTTTAGTAATTCTCTATTCTCTATTGGTTTTGATTTAATACACGTAAACGGAGCTGGAGCAAATGGAGATAAATTCACAGTGACAGCAACGGATGGTCTAGGAAATACAATATTTCCCACTTTTACGAATTCAGGAACTCCATCATACGCTTCAGATAATACTACAGGTATAATTAATGCTACAGCGCTTTCGACAGATGGAGATAATGACCGGATTGGAGTTAATTTTGAAGATATTGATGGTATTACAAGTATAACTATTTTGTGGCAGGATTGTGATACTTGTACTATTGGCAATAGACATGGTTCTGCTATAGGTGGTTTTGATTTCTGTACAGAGTTTCCAGATCCCTCACTAAGTGTTATTAAAACCGTTCGAGTTTCAGGCAGTGTATTAAATGATGTTATCGAATATGATATTGTAGTAACCAATACGGGTAATGTTACCTTGAGTGCTATCGAAATTACGGATGACAATGCCGATGCCGGTAGTATTTCAGGGAGTCCAATCGTAAGTTTACTACCAGGCGCAAGTGCTACCGTTACAGC
>NZ_VTZU01000054.1 GCF_008370685.1 Aquimarina sp. RZ0 | reverse complement strand
TTTTTCCTTTCTACTTCGTTTAAAAAATAAACCGTAGCTATAGCTATGCTTGATTTTTTTGCCTTGCATAAAGAAAAAATAATTCAATGAATTTATACGAATTTTTTAATCACAAATCGTATAAGTCAGTTAATTCATCACATGCAAATGAATTCAGCATTTCAAAATGTAATAATCGATAATAAATTAAATATTAAAAATGAATAATAAACAATTAATAAGTAAAGATATAGAATTGTTTTATAGTAATGCATCAGAAGAAACCAGGCTTGATCAAGGAATGGGTGTGTTTGAATTTGAAAGAATTAAAACACTCATAGAGAAATATATTCCTTTTTCATGTTCAAAAATAATTGATGTTGGAGGAGGAACTGGTAAGTATTCTGAGTGGTTGGCTGAAAAAGGGCACGAGGTACATTTGGTAGAACCAGTTTCTAAACATATAAAAATAGCTCAAAAGAGAGCTGCTAAACTGAATAATACGTTTTCTGTTTACTTGGGTGAATCTCGAAAACTGGAGTTCCCGGATAATTTTGCAGATTTAATAATTCTTCACGGACCGCTGTATCATCTTCAGAAAAAAGAGGATAGAGACAAAACTATAAAAGAAGCGAAGCGTGTTCTTAAGAATGGCGGAATTATTTTGGGTTTTGCAATTAATTATACAGCATCAACTCTGGTAGGTCTTTTAAATGGACTCATTCATAAAAAACCATTTTTTGAAATGTGTAAAGAAGAACTTATAACCGGAATCCACAATCCACCGCAGGAGTTTCCCTGGCTTTTGGCAGAAGCATATTACCATAAACCTGAAGAACTAAAAAAAGAGTTTACAGATCAAGATTTAATCCATATTAATATATATGCAGTAGAAGGAATGGTTTGGTTGGATAAAGATTATTTTACTAATATGTGGAATGATAACGGGCGAAAAACATTACTAGAACTTATAGAGGTAACAGAGAATGACAGTAACCTCTTATCCTTTAGCCCGCATATGATGATTGCAGTACAGAGAAAAGATAACTGATGAGGAACAAGGAGAAATATTATTGTGCTCTAAAAAAAGATAAACTACTTAACTAATACGATTTATAACTAAAAATTTCGCATATTCATCGTTTCTTTTTCCTTTCTACTTCGTTTAAAAAATAAACCGTAGCTATAGCTATGCTTGATTTTTTTGCCTTGCATAAAGAAAAAATAATTCAATGAATTTATACGAATTTTTTAATCACAAATCGTATAAGATAAAAGTTTTAGAAGTGTTCTTTGCTCGATAATCGAGATTTAAATGCTCCGAGGCTTCTCTCGAAATCGAACTATTTTTTTCTAATAAATGCCTCGTGGGCTTGCCCCGAGGTAGTTTACTTATTTTTTTTAAGAGTTAATTAAGTTTGTAATACACTGCATCATTTTCTAACGCTTTTAGGAGTTCTTGAGAAATATTAACTTTCTGTTTTCTACTGGGCATATGTAATTTTAATTTTTCTGCCATTTCGAATATCACAAAATTTAATGTGTGATTTCCAGAGTGCTCTGTTAGTAATTCTTTTAAGGTATCTATTCTACTATCAGAAAGATCATTAATATCCAGTTGAATAGTGAGTTTTCTCGCGTAGGTTTCCATAACATCATGCAGAAGTTGGAAACTGTTAAATTGTATTCTGGGATCTCCTTTCTTACCGGTATCTCTATTTACCCAGCCTTCTTTAATAAATGCCTTGGCATACACAAAAGTGCTCTGTACTAAAAAAGGTCTGTGTTTTAGGTAATCTTCTCCAAAAACTCTGAATTCGTGTGCAGTATTATAATCTTCTACTATAAAGGTAGCCCATCCTTTTCCATTTTTAGAAGTTCTATGTTCTACTGATGTAATAACACCTCCAAATGAGATCTCACGATTCAAATTATTGTCCAGGTCTGCAAAATTAAGAAGTGTTCCATTACAAAAATATTTCATTTCATATTTAAAATCATCCAGAGGATGTCCTGATAAATAAATCCCTACCACTTCTTTCTCTCTTGCCAGTTTTTCCATAGTTCCCCATTCTTCACAAGGCGGAACTATGGGTTCGGGAATCTGAACGTCGCTAGCCTCACCAAACAAACTTACTTGCGAGGAGTTTTCGTTCTCCTGATATTTAGCTCCATATTTCATGGCTTTCTCTAAAAAAGTAATTCCGTCATCTCCCTCTTTGTGGAAATACTGACCTCTATGAGTTTCTGTAAAAGAATCGAAACCACCGGCAAGTGCCAAACTCTCAAAAGCTTTTTTATTGGCGGCTCTCAGATCAATACGTTTTGCCATATCAAAAATTGATTTGTATGGGCCATCTTCTTTTCTGTTATCCACAATAGTGGCAACAGCTCCAGTACCCACACCTTTGATCGCACCCATCCCAAAACGGACGGCACCATTTTTATTTACAGAGAATTTTCTGTATGATTCATTAACATCTGGGCCTAATACTTCTAGCTTCATTCGTTTACATTCTTCCATGAAGAAGGTAACTTGCTTGATGTCATTCATATTATTAGAAAGTACTGCCGCCATGTATTCTGCCGGATAATGTGCTTTTAGATATGCTGTTTGATAGGCAATCCAGGCATAGCAGGTAGAATGTGATTTATTAAAGGCATAAGCTGCAAAAGCTTCCCAGTCTTTCCATATTTTTTCTAATTTATCTTCAGCATGTCCTTTTGCAGAAGCCTGAGAGATGAATTTGGGTTTCATTTTATCCAAAACTGCTTTCTGCTTTTTACCCATCGCTTTACGAAGTACATCTGCTTCACCCTTGGTGAAATCTGCTAGCTTTTGAGACAGGAGCATTACTTGCTCCTGATATACCGTAATTCCATAGGTTTCCTTTAGGTATTCTTCACAGGCCTCAAGATCATAGTTAATTTCTTCTGTCCCATGTTTTCGATTAATAAAACTAGGGATGTACTCTAATGGGCCGGGTCTGTATAGCGCATTCATGGCAATAAGGTCTGCAAAAACAGTAGGTTTTAATTCCTTCATATATTTTTGCATCCCGGGGGATTCATATTGGAACACACCTACCGTTTCTCCACGTTGGAACAACGCGTAGGTTTCATCATCATCTAGCGGGAAGTTTTCGGGATCGAGCTCTACGTCATGTTTTGCTTTTACAATCTTAACAGTGTCCTTAATTAAAGTTAATGTCTTTAACCCCAGGAAATCCATTTTTAATAAGCCTGCACTTTCTACAACTGAGTTATCAAATTGTGTACAGTACATATCAGAATCCTTGGCTAGTGCAACGGGTACAAACTTGGTAATGTCATCCGGAGTGATGATGACACCACAGGCATGTATTCCTGTGTTTCTCACAGAACCTTCTAAGATTCTGGCCTGATTTAGTGTCTCGGCTTCTAGATCACTACCTTCGGCAATATTTAATAGTTCATTTACTTTTTCTAATTCATCACTTCTAAATTTTTTCTTCAAAGTAGCTTCATCCGCTCCAAAGATTTTTCCAAGCTTAGACATGTTAGGAATAAGTTTGGCAATTCTATCAGCATCACTTAGAGGGAGGTCTAATACTCTGGCAGTATCTCGTATGGATGATTTTGCGGCCATTGTTCCATACGTAATGATTTGTGCTACCTGATTGGCTCCATATTTCTCGATTACATAGTCCATCACCCGGCTTCGACCTTCATCATCAAAATCAATATCAATATCGGGCATACTGACACGGTCAGGATTTAAAAATCTCTCAAAAAGTAAATCGTATTTAATTGGATCCAGATTGGTTATCCATAAGCAATATGCAACAGCAGAACCAGCTGCAGAACCTCGACCTGGTCCTACAGAGACTCCCATATCCCTGGCAGCACGAATAAAATCTTCAACAATTAAGAAATATCCCGGATACCCTGTTTTTTCAATTACCTTTAATTCAAAATCTAATCGTTCGTCAATTTCCGGAGTAATTTCTGTATAGCGAATTTTTGCTCCTTCGTAGGTAATGTGCCTCAGATACGCATTCTCGCCTCGTTTACCTCCGTCAATAGCATCTTCTTCTGATTGGAATTGTTCTGGGATATCAAAAGCAGGTAACAATACGTCTCTGGCAAGTACAAAAGGTTCTATTTTATCAACAACTTCTTGTATGTTTATAATTGCCTCCGGAAGATCTTTGAATAAGATTTTCATCTCTTCAGAAGATTTGAAATAATATTCCTGATTAGGCAGACCGTATCGATATCCTCTGCCTCTGCCTATTGGTGTAGCCTGTTTTTCCCCATCTTTTACACATAATAAAATATCGTGAGCATTTGCATCTTCTTTTTCACAATAATAGGTGTTATTGGAGGCAATAGTTTTTATGCCATGTTTTTTTGAAAAGTTTATTAGTACCTGATTTACCCGGTTTTCATCTTCCTGATTATGGCGCATTATTTCTATATATAAATCATCTCCAAATTCCTGATGCCACCATAATAAAGCCTCTTCGGCTTGTTTTTCTCCAACGTTTAATACTTTGCTGGGGACTTCTCCATATAGATTTCCAGTAAGTACTATAATATCTTCTTTATATTGTTTAATAATTTCTTTGTCGATTCTGGGTAGGTAGTAAAAGCCATCTACAAATCCAATTGAGGACATTTTTGCCAGATTATGATATCCGTTTTTGTTTTTAGCAATTAATACGATTTGATATCCATTATCTTTTCTGGATTTGTCAGTATGATTTTCACAAACAAAAAATTCGCACCCTACTATTGGTTTTATTTCTACTTCGGTAGGTTCTTCGCCATTTTGGATTGCTTCTTCATTGGTGGCCTTTACACTTTTATTGTGATTGGTAACAGCAGATACAAAATGAAAAGCTCCCATCATATTGGCATGGTCTGTCATTGCGACTGCAGTCATTTTGTGCTTTGCGGCAACTTTTACAAGATCAGGGATACTGGTTGTGGATTGTAAGACTGAAAATTGCGTGTGATTATGTAAATGAGCAAAGTTGACAGCATCCAGCGCTGCAATATTTTTATTGATTTCCTGTTGTGATAAATCAGCTCCTTCTTGTTTGTTCAGTGCTTCCAGAATTTTTTGAGAAGCTTTTTTGAGATTGATGTGTTTTAAACCTATTAGTTGTATAGGTTGTTGGTTAACCTCTTTAAAATTTTGGAAATAATTAGCTTCTACATCAAGCTCTTCCTGAGTAAATATCTGTTTACGAATCAATTCAAGAAAACATCGGGTTGTGGCCTCTACATCGGCAGTTGCATTATGTGCTTCTCCAAATGCAGTCCCAAAAAGATACTCGTGAAGTTCTGTTAGGGTAGGGAGTTTGAATTTACCTCCACGACCACCAGGAATTTGACATAAACTAGCTGTCGTTTCTGTACATGTATCTAAAACAGGTAATTCTTGTAGTTTGTTTTGAACATCGAGTCGATAGAACTCGGCTCCCATAATATTAACATCAAAGCCAACATTTTGTCCAACAACAAATTTGGTTTTGGATAAAGCGATATTGAATTTCTCTAAGACTTCAGCAAGGCTAATTCCATCTTGTGCTGCCAGCTCCGTAGAAATGCCATGAATTTTTTCTGCATCATAAGGAATATTAAACCCTTCTGGTTTTACCAGATAATCCTGATGTTCTATGCAATTACCCATTTCATCATGTAATTGCCATGCTATCTGGATACATCTTGGCCAGTTGTCAGTATCACTAATAGGTGCATCCCAACGCTTAGGTAATCCCGTAGTTTCGGTATCAAAAATTAAATACATAAAAAGATCAGTTTTTGAGAAGGTTCAATATTTCCTTGGAAATCGATTTCCAAAAATAACCAAAAAGGGGGGGCGAATAAAGTAAAGTTATTCAGAATTATTAACGATATTACATATTGGTTTTTAAGAAAAACCACCTTTTAATTGCGTAGAAAAAGCTTAATTCCCTTAAGATAACGGTAAGATCATTGGTTTTACAATAATTTCATATATTTACGTAACTAATTACGTAATTAATTTTATATGAATTTTTTTGATAGTATTGGTACGGTAGCCATAGGGAGTAGACTAAGAGTACTGAGCGAACGAATCACAGAAGATGCGAAACAAATTTATGAGTTATATGATGTGGATTTAAAACCGAAATGGTTTCCTGTTTTTCATGTGTTGTCTCAAAATCAAGAAAAATCAATTACTAAGATTGCAGAAGAAATAGGTCATTCTCATCCTTCTGTAAGCAAAATAGTAAGAGAAATGTCCAAAGAGGGTATTGTTTCTGAGAAAAAAGGTGAAAATGACAGGAGAAAGAACAATATAATGCTTACTGACAAAGGGAGGGATGTACTTCTAAAAATTGAGAAACAATATATAGATGTTAGAAATGCTGTAGATGAAGCATTAAAGCAAACAAAACATAATATATGGAATGCTATGGAAGAATTTGAATACTTGTTAGATGATAAGTCGATGGTAGACAGAGTAAAAGAGAAAAAAAAGAAGAGGGAGTCTATGAATGTAGAGATTGTGCCCTATAGTTTGCAGTATAAAGAAACATTTCGTCAGTTAAATGAAGAGTGGATACGTCATTATTTTAAGATGGAAGAAATGGATAGAAAGGCATTAGAGTTTCCAAAAGAGTATATTCTAGACAAAGGCGGTTTTATTCTGGTTGCTTTGTACGGTGGTATGCCTGTTGGGGTTTGTGCTCTGATAAAAATGAATGATTCTGAATATGACTATGAGTTGGCAAAAATGGCTGTGTCTTCTGATGCTAAAGGCAAGGGAATAGGTGGAATGTTAGGGGAAGCTATCATTAAACTGGCGATATCGCTTAAAGCGAATAAGGTATATTTGGAAAGTAATACTATGCTTGCTCCTGCAATTAATTTATATAAAAAATTAGGGTTCAAAAAAGTAGCGGGAAAATCAACACCATATGAAAGATGTAATATACAGATGGAGCTAGATTTGTAGAGGTAATATCATTTCTGCTTCAAAATTACGTATTAAGACCTGTTCTTTTGCGTATGCTTCAAAATAAAATTTCACCGTAGCTATTGCAACACTTACTTTTTTCTCTAAACAAAAATAGCTGTATTTTGTTTGAGTAGTTTTTAAGAAAAAATGATAAAAACAGAAAAGCCCAGAAGCGTTTATGGCAACTAAGCTTTTCAAAAAAAAACAAAAAGCAAACAAGAAAATTATTATTTTCTCTTGTTTGCTTTTTCAGGATTATTGATTTCTTGGTAATCCAATTTGGGTACCAATCACACTGCTATCTGGTTGTGAAATTACTGGGCAGTTAATGATTGCCCCAGTTGCGGTTAACAAATCAGATAAGGAGTTTGTCAAAGGATTTGGATTTATATTTCCTCTAAAAGGGATTAAAGTTCCATCTGCTAAAAGCTCATTTACCTGATCAAAACTTCTTAAGATTGGACGATCTGCTTCTGGGATCGTAAATTCAGTAATATGAGCGTCCCACATCGGAGCATATCGCTCATCGCTGGGATCAATAGGGAAAGTATTAGTAGGGTCTTGTACTTGTCTTTCACTTAGTGAGGCTGTGTTTAAACCTTGTACTCCAAAACCATCTGTATCTGTTGTTCTACCATTAGCAGTTGGGCTAAAAGGTAACATAGATCCTCCTGGGAACAAGCCAAATGTTGGTAGCTCAGCTAATCTTGGAGCAAAAACGCCTAGTTCGATAGTAGCAGGTCCTGGGTCTGAAGTATCGGTAACAATATGGAAGTAGTAAGGTTTGTCATCTTGCCATCCATCTAACAATTGCATAACAACAGATGCTTGATCAGCGGCAAGATTAGGATTGTTTAAGTCATCTTCCTGTTCTGGGCCGTTTCCATCTGGATGAGGGATTCTATCATGAATACCTGTGCTATTAGCAACCATTTGAGCATTAATAACAATTCCACTAGGTAACACTACATAAGATGACCATGCAGCATCCGCGATCGCTCCCGGGTTAACCTCTGCTGGAGGGAAACCAAATAGTAATCCATCTTGTCCTCCCGCTACTAGCGATCGTTTAGGTGAAAAATCTACAGAGCCTTCAAAAACAAGTCTGCCATCATCTGTCCAAGTTGCATTTTGTTCTCCACCAGATCCTACAGCTTCTGCCATTCTTGGAGCAAAAATAACACCTAATTCTCTTGCCATTTCTCTGTCGGATGATTCTGTGATTACATAATAACAACGTCTAGGTCCGTTTGTAGTAGTTTCCCAGCCTTGAAACATAGGAAATCTTGCAGTAGGTCCGGCAGGGACTACAGATCTGTCTATTCGAAAATCAATCCCTAATACACTAGGTAAAAATACGTTTTGTTCAGCCGTAAAAGAAAGTGCTGGATTGTCTGCGTCAAAAGGAATTCCGCCATCTTGTCTAATACTTTCTAATAATAAACTAGCTTCTGAAGGAGTAGTTGGTGGATCTATTATTGTAGTATCGTCATCACCGCATGCTATAAATAATGAGACGGTCATTATGCTTAAAAATATTGCTCTTAAATTTTTCATTTTGTGTTTTTTTAAAATGTTTATATCGTTAAAAAAAACAATCGGCCAATCGTTTTTATGAATCAAAAACTAATGTTCTAATTTTGATATAAGTTGAGACGATGACAATATTTTATACTTACGGAGTTTGTAAAAACAAAATAAATAAAATTTATAGGAAATATATTTCCTATAAATAAATAAGATACTGTTTTAGAAGGGCTTAGGTATAAAATTGAGGTAAGTATTTTAATTAATCAGAAAGTTGTTTTATTAATTATTTAGGTTTTAGTTAACAAATTGATAACATTTAAAATACATTCTCTAAGAAGTTAAGTGTTAGGTAGCTAACATATTTAAAGCATTTTTATGTAGTAGAAAAAGTCAAGATGAGTTCTATTATATAAAAAGCGTTCATCAAAATAAATAGATGAACGCTTTTCGGACTATAGCTGAGTTGTGATTAATATCCAAAATCAAAAAGTCCTTCAGTAACAATTACGCCACTGGTAGTCGTAAATTCAAAACTTCCACTGATGCACTTAGTTTCTGTATCGTGAGAAGTAATAGTTAATGTGCCAGACACGGCAGATGCTTTTTCATTGTTAATGCTATATGTAGCACTATAGTCTCCAGATCCTGTTAGTGAATGTGTTCCGTTAATCACATCAATCGGGAAAACAACAGTAATTTCTTCGGTTTCATTACTTGCTCTTAATAATATTGATGGATTGTTTACTCCAAAAGGAATGGCATCATGATCATCTGTGATCATCTCTATACCATTAATTCGGGCAGTAAGAGACGCGTTGAGAAGGCAAGGATTTATTTCTTCCTGTTCGTCTTCATCCGGAATAATAATTTCTTCTTCTTCTGGAATTTGTATTTCAGGCACAAAATTTTCGATTGGTAATCTATAAAACCATCCGTTTTGGAAATTCATAGACTTTCCATTTGAATTTTTTAAATTTTTAAAGTAAAAATTACCAGAAACTAAATTATCGCTTATATCAGTAATTATTACTTGTCCTTCGGTTATGCCATTTTCTGAAACAAATTTTGCATCCAGATCCTGAAAACTTACTTCATTGACAGCTTGTTGACCTAATTTGTAAGTACCGATTTCAAGAGCGGTAGTTGCAAAACTAATGGATTGAGAACCTGTATTTCCTTCAATAACAAGTGTCCCATCGTCATGAATAATTGCTTTTCTGATATCCGGTCTGAATAGTTTTCCTTCGATTGTTGCCTGTAGCGATGGTGTGTTTACCTCAATATCTGTAGTACAGGAACTTAAAATAAAGCAGAATACTGCCGTGAGTAGGGTAATTTTTTTAATCATATGCTTGGGGCTTTAACAAATCTTACATGTAATACATATAGGATTAATGAATACAAACATAAGATGAAAATCTTAAGAAAACAATTTTAAACAAATAAATTTTATCATTTTTATCGATTAAATAGTATATAATATAGATAAAATACATTATTTAAGTGATTATTCATATAAAAAGTAGGTTTTTACTTTTAACATTTTTACCTCGTATACCTGAGAATTTTGAGTATTAGATTACAAATATTCGCTACTTTATAATCTGTCTATAATCACTATGATATGATAGTATTTAATTTATTAAAAATGATTACCTTTGCCCACCTTAATTATAATCGGGGTCGTGTACCCAAAAATTAATTTATATGCCTGTTAAAATTAGATTACAGAGACACGGTAAAAAAGGGAAGCCTTTTTACTGGATCGTAGCAGCAGATGCTAGATCAAAAAGGGATGGTAGATTTTTAGAAAAGATCGGAACGTACAATCCAAATACTAACCCTGCTACAATTGACTTAAATGTTGATGGAGCGGTTAAGTGGTTACAAAATGGAGCACAGCCTTCGGATACTGCTAAGGCTATTTTGTCTTATAAAGGAGCACTGTTAAAAAATCACCTCGCGGGTGGTGTTAAGAAAGGAGCTCTAACTGAAGAACAAGCTGAAGAAAAATTCAATGCTTGGATTCAGGAAAAAGAAGGATCTGTTACTGCAAAGAAAGATTCTTTAGACAAAGAAGAAGCAGATGCTAGAGCGAAAGTGCTTGAAGCAGAAAAAGAAGTAAATGCAAAACGCGAAGCAGAAGCGGCAGCAGCAATTGCGGCCACAGAACAAGAGGCTGTTGATGTAGCGGCTAGCAACGAAGAAGAAGAATAGTTGTCATTAAATTACTAACGATGAAGAAAGAAGAGTGCTTCTATCTAGGCAAAATCGTAAGCAAATTTAGTTTTAAGGGGGAGGTATTGATAAAACTTGATACCGATGATCCCGAAAGTTATATAAAAATGGAATCAGTTTTTGTTGATTACAACAAAAATTTGGTTCCATTTTTTATTGAAAAATCTTCACTCCACAAAAGTGACTTGCTTAGAGTAAAATTTGAAGATATAGATTCAGAAGAAGAGGCGGATGATCTTATGAAAGCTAAAATTTATTTGCCACTGGATTTATTACCTGAATTAGAGGGAGACAAATTTTATTTTCATGAGGTTATTGGTTTTAAAGTAATAGATCAATCTTATGGAGAAGTAGGAGTTGTTACAAATATTAATGACAGTACGGCTCAAGCTCTTTTTGAGATTGATCATAATGGAGTTGAGATCCTGATTCCCATGAATGATGAGTTTATAGATAAAGTAGATAGAGAATTAAAAACAATATTTGTAAATACCCCAGAAGGTTTAATAGATTTGTATCTATAAAATTCTGAGAGTTCAGGTAATGGAGAAACCATTTAGATTTAAGCAGTTTACAGTACAACAAGATCGTTGCGCGATGAAAATAGGTACAGATGGTGTTTTGCTAGGATCCTGGGTTCCAATTTCTGATGCCACTAATTCTATTCTCGATATAGGAACTGGGACAGGTGTGATTGCCCTGATGATGGCTCAGCGTTCTTTTGCAGAAACTATTGATGCACTGGAGATTGATAGTGACGCTTATGAGCAGGCTGTAGATAATTTTGAAACTTCTGGATGGTCGGATCGCTTGTTTTGCTATCATGCTTCTTTCCAGGAATTTTTTCAAGAGATTGATGATACGTACGATCTGTTAATTAGTAATCCTCCTTTTTTTACAGAAAATTATAAAACAAATGATGCTAGCAGAGATGTCGCAAGGTTTGTGGATTCACTTCCTTTTGAGCATTTACTTATTGGTGCGACTCATTTACTTTCTGAAAAAGGAAGGTTGGCTATCATAATACCTTATAAAGAAGAAACAAAAGTAGTTGCTATCGCAAGAAAAGCTGGGTTGTTTCCTCATAGAATTACAAGAGTACAAGGGAATCCTGTGTCAGATATTAAAAGAAGTATGTTGCTGTTTGGTTTTGATAATGTAGATTTTGAAATTGACCAATTAATTATAGAGAATGGCAGACATCAATATACGAAGCCCTATATAGAGTTAACGAAGGAGTTTTATCTAAAAATGTAATAAAAAAAAGGAGAATTATAAAACTCTCCTTTTCCTAAATTTAATCACTCTACGAAGCTTAATTTATAGTCTAAATAAATTAACTTTTAAATATTTTTATTATTTGTTGTTATTAATGTGAAACCCAGTTTCCTTCTGCATCACAATGTACTTCTACAGTTTCTCCGTCTTCTTTAGTAAGTTCTAATTTAAATTCAGAAGCATCTTCCTTTGCTGCAGCTTTGCTAATTGTAGCCCCCTTAAAATCTTTGGCAACTGCATCTAATATAGGTTGAGGTAAATTTTCAACGGCTAATTCTATATATTTTTCCTGAACAGTAACTTCTACAGTTTCATCAAAAGAAATTTCGTTTGCGTTTATACTTTGAGTCCCAAATAAAAGTCCTAAAGCCACTACTGGTAATACAAATAAATTTTTCATGTTGTTCTTAAGTTTTAAATTATTTTTACTATGATATTTTATACAGATGGAATAACTATGCCAAAGCTTTTTAAAAGCTTTTTTTAAAGTTAAGTATATGGTTTTAAATGTTTTAAAAAAACTGTTAAGAACTGTTAAGCTTGTTAAAAATATGTAGAATTAACTTAAATATTGAGGAATTTTGCTACAAATAAGATGCTTTTGTACGGTATAGGTGATTGAGATGCTGTTTTTATATAAATTCGGTAATCTGAGTTTTTTGGATGTAAGATTAGATCACATATCGCTAAGACCAGAAGAAGCGTACTATTTGATATTTTTTAAATATTCTTCAAAAAAACCAAAATATTAAGACTAATTTGTGATCGTTTCCTTATAAAAACTTTTTATTTTTGAATAAAAATCATAATTATGAAGCCTGACCTTTTTGAAGCACCTGATTATTATAACATAGATGATCTTTTGTCAGAAGAACATAAGCTTGTTCGAGATGCTGCGCGTAGTTGGGTAAAAAGAGAAGTTTCTCCTATTATAGAATCATATGCACAACGGGCAGAGTTTCCTGATCAGATCATTAAAGGTTTAGCAGAGATAGGAGCATTTGGTCCTTATATTCCAGAACAATATGGTGGTGCAGGATTGGATCAAATAAGTTATGGTTTGATTATGCAGGAGATAGAAAGAGGTGATTCTGGGGTAAGATCTACAGCTTCTGTTCAATCTTCTCTGGTGATGTATCCAATTTGGAAATATGGAGATGAAAAGCAACGTAATAAATATTTACCCAAGTTAGCTTCAGGTGAGTTTATGGGATGTTTTGGGTTAACTGAGCCGGATCATGGATCTAATCCGGGTGGTATGACCACTAATTTTAGGGATGAAGGAGATCATTATTTACTAAATGGTGCAAAATTATGGATCTCTAATGCCCCCTTTGCAGATATAGCTGTAGTGTGGGCAAAAAATGAAGAAGGGAGAATACATGGGTTGGTGGTAGAAAGAGAAATGGAAGGTTTCTCTACCCCCGAAACTCATAATAAATGGTCGTTAAGAGCTTCGGCAACCGGAGAACTTATTTTTGATAATGTAAAAGTACCTAAAGAAAATTTGCTAGCTGGCAAAAGTGGGTTAGGAGCACCATTGGGTTGCTTAGATTCTGCACGTTACGGTATTGCCTGGGGAGCAATAGGAGCTGCAATGGATTGTTATGATACAGCATTGCGATACGCAAAAGAAAGAATACAGTTTGATAAACCAATAGGAGCAACACAATTACAGCAAAAAAAATTAGCCGAAATGATTACAGAAATTACAAAGGCTCAATTATTAGCGTGGAGATTGGGCGTTCTTAGAGAAGAAGGGAAAGCAACATCAGCTCAGATCTCTATGGCAAAACGTAATAATGTTGATATGGCGATTAACATTGCCAGAGAAGCGAGACAGATTCTGGGAGGAATGGGGATTACCGGGGAGTATAGTATTATGCGACATATGATGAATTTGGAAAGTGTTATAACCTATGAAGGAACACACGATATTCACTTATTGATCACCGGGATGGATATTACTGGATTTTCGGCCTTCAAATAAAAAAAACATTTTATAGGGTAACATTTGAGGTTTTAAAGTTACAAACAGATAACTTTAAAACCATTACAAATGAAAAAAAATAATTGTAGTTCTCATACTAGTAATTGCTACAGGTCATTTCGTGTACGCACAGCAAAAACCATCAGTGTCACCTATAGAATTAAGGGGTAACTTTCTTATCCCGGGAGTAGAAGCAGAAATTGGAGTGACCAGAACAACTACATTTCTTGCTAATGCCGGTATTATTTTTAGTGCCAGTACTTCTGAAGATTCTAATGGTAATTCTGATTCTTTTTTGGCCTTTTTACCTATTATCGATTTGCAGTATCGTTTTTATACGATTTATAACTAAAAATTTCGCATATTCATCGTTTCTTTTTCCTTTCTACTTCGTTTAAAAAATAAACCGTAGCTATAGCTATGCTTGATTTTTTTGCCTTGCATAAAGAAAAAATAATTCAATGAATTTATACGAATTTTTTAATCACAAATCGTATTATTATAATTTTATAAGAAGACAGAAATTAGGTAAAAATATTACAAGAAATAATGGTAATTTCTTTTCGCTAAAAGGAACCTATTATTTTTCAGAAGAATTTTATGAAAAATTAGAGATAAATGATAATCAGGATTGTAATCCAACAGATCTTTTAACGGTGGGAGTGGTTTATGGATTACAGCGTACCTATTTTGACTGGTTACATCTATCTTTTGAATCAGGAATGGCATATGGTGAAACTGAAAACGGATGGGATATTATTCCGATACTTTCATTTACAGTAGGATATGCATTTTAGGTTAGGGTAAAAGGATTCTATAGTTATATTAGTTATTTTTAAAGACTAAAAAAAGATGTATGAAAATATTTGGGCATCGAGGTGCTGCAGGATTGGTTGCAGAAAACACATTAGAATCTATAGAAGAAGCTCTGAAACATAATGTTGATGGAGTAGAAATAGATGTGCATTGTTGTAATTCCGGAGAGTTGGTAGTAATTCATGATGAAACATTGGATAGAACTACGAATGGGTCAGGAAAAGTATCAGAGTATTCATTGGTTGATTTGCAATCGTTTATGACTATAGAAGGATATCGTATCCCGACACTGAATCAGGTATTAGAACTGGTTGATGGAAAATGTGAACTTAATATAGAGTTAAAAGGAGTTAATACGGCACTACCTGTGATGACATTGCTGGAAGAATATATTCCAAATTCAAATTGGAAATTTGATCAGTTTATTGTGTCAAGTTTTGATCATTCTCAGCTGCATGATATAAAATCTGTTACTTCTCAATTTAGGATAGGTGTGCTAACAGAAGATGATATAATGCATGCAATCTCAGAAGCAAAAAAGCTGGAAGCTTATTCAGTACATCCGCCGATTTCTTCACTCACTGAGAAGGGTGTTTCTTTGGCAAAAGAAGAAGGATATGAGGTATACGTTTGGACAGTCAATAAAGAACAGCAGATAAAACAATCAAAAAGCTGGCTGGTAGATGGAATCATTACAGATTTCCCTAATTTTGCCTGATGCAATATGATTTAATAATTGTTGGTGGTGGCGCGGCTGGTTTTTTTGCGGCACTCAATGTAGCCGAAAAAAATAAAAAGCTCAAAATTGCTATTTTAGAAAGAGGAAAAGAGGTGCTCTCTAAGGTTCGTGTTTCGGGAGGAGGTCGTTGTAATGTTACACACGCCGCGTTTATACCAAATGAATTAAGTAAAAATTATCCAAGAGGAGAAAAAGAACTAATTGGTCCTTTTCATACCTTTATGACAGGAGATACGATGGAATGGTTTGAGCGTCGGGGAGTGGCATTAAAAATTGAAGAGGATGGCAGGGTTTTTCCAGTCTCAGATTCTTCAAAGTCGATTATTGATTGCTTCTTGTCAGAGGCAAAAAAGTTGAATATTGAGATATTAACAAATCATTCGGTAAAAGATTTTTATCAGGAAGAAACAATCTGGAAAGTCATAACGAGTCAAGGTAATTTTGAAACAGTGAAGCTGATGATTGCTTCTGGAAGTAATCCCAAAATTTGGACAAAACTAAAAACGATAGATCATCGTATTATCGAGGCAGTTCCTTCATTATTCACATTTAATATAAAAGACTCCAGAATTAAAGAGCTACCCGGAATTTCAACACAGGTGTCTGTGAAAGTTAAGAATTCTAAATTATGTAGTGATGGCCCATTGCTTATTACGCACTGGGGGATGAGTGGTCCTGCAATACTCAAACTTTCTGCCTGGGGTGCCATCGAGTTGAATTCGTATGCATATAATTTTGAAATTATAGTGAATTGGCTTCAGGATGATACTCAGGAGGAAACTATCGAAGCATTAAAAAAATTAAAAGAACAGAATGCTAAACAACAAGTCTTAAAGTATGCTCAGTTTGGATTGTCCAAACGACTTTGGCAAAGTTTGGCAATTACTTCAGGAATTACTTCGGATAAAAAATGGGCAGACATTAATAAAACTCAAGTATTAAAATTGTCAAAAGAGCTAACGGGAGGTGTTTTTAAAGTCCGGGGGAAAAGTACTTTTAAAGAAGAGTTTGTAACCGCAGGAGGAATAGATCTCAAAGAATTAAATTTTAAGACTTTCGAAAGTAAAAAACATAAAAATTTATATTTTGCTGGAGAGATTCTAAATATTGATGCCATTACAGGAGGATTTAATTTTCAGAATGCCTGGACTGGTGCTTTTATTGCAGCTCAGGCTATAATTTTAGAATAAATGAAAACATATATAGCGTTACTTCGAGGAATCAATGTGAGTGGTCAGAAAAAAATCAAAATGGCTGATCTCAGAGCCATGTTAGAGAATTTAGGATATGCATCAGTTATTACATATATACAGAGTGGAAATGTTATTTTTAAAAGTAACGAAGAAACCACTACCTCCTTAGAATCAGTAATTAAGAATGAGATTTTAAATCATTTTGGGTATGATGTTCCTGTTTTGGTGATGACGCCCGCTTACTTGCAATCACTTTATAATGAAAATCCTTTTATCGAAAGGTTGAAAAATAATGAGATAGAAGAAAAAAAGATGTATTTCACGATGCTGTCGGAGGTTCCGAATTCTAAAATGACGGATCAGATAGCAATACATCGCTCAGAAGGGGAAGCGTATTTCATTGAAGGCAAAGTTGTTTATTTTTATGCCTCAAATGGGTATGGAAAAACTAAGCTTTCTAATAATTTATTCGAAAAAAAATTAAAATGTACTGCGACTACACGAAATCTAAAAACAGTACTTAAACTATTAGAATTAGGTAGTTTAAAGGATGTATAGAAATAATCGTATACAGAGACCAGAGATCTATATAAACTCATCTTGACTTTTTCTGTTTCCTAAAAAATGGCTGAAATTAGTCCATATTTCATTACTTTTTTCGTCTGTAGTGCTACTATAAACTATAAAAAGTGCCTCATCTGGTCAAATTTCAACTCATTTTCGGTTAAAAATTAAAAGTCAAGATGAGTTCTATATCTTTTATTAAATCTGTTATAAAAATTTATTGAAAAATTAATCTTTTAAAAATCCTTTCCAAGAAATCTCTATGGCCTGATTGATATGCTTATCTAGTAATTTTACTTTTTCGTTTTCGTGAATTTTAACAATAGACACTACATTCCCAAAAAATAACTCTTCCATGACCATGGTATTATAGGATTTGAATATTTTTTTACTGATCCCTGTTTTAAAATACTTTTCAATTTCTGCATAATATTGTCTGGCCTTATCTTTCAAGGATTGTGGAATCTCCGGAGATCTGGCAATCTGTTCTGAAAAAACAAATGCAAGAGGATTATTCACAAAATAATGAAATAGATTAAGCCACATAATAGAAAACTTTTTCTTAAGATCGTCTTCGGGGACATTACGCATAACGACCGTTCCAAAATCTTGTGTAAGCATTAGGTACAGCTCAGTGATTATTTCTTCTTTGTTCTTAAAATGATGATATACGGTACCATTAGCAACTCCTGATTCTTTTATAATTTGTGAAAGTGAAGTTGCCCGTATTCCTTGTTTTGTAATTAATTCTAAAGTAGTCTGTAAGACTATTGATTTTTTGTTCATAAAATTTTACTCCTTATTCTTGGTTTAGTTAAGCTGCCATATGCAAAAATTTAATGCAGCCGCAAAAGCAACCCATATTAAATAGGGGATAAGTAGGTAAGAGGCAGTTGTGTTTACAACTTTAAACCACTTGATTGTAAACAATAGCAGGATAAATAGGGCAATAATATCCACTAGTGCAATCAAAGGATCACGCATTCCAAAGAAAAAAATGGACCACGCAGCATTGAGTAAAAGTTGAAACCCAAAATGGTATAACGCAATTTTTACCCATTTATGATAAAAACCTTTACTCCAAACAATTCCTGCGGCAATTCCTATCATAATATATAGCGTTGTCCAGACAGGTGCAAAAAGCCAATTAGGGGGTGTGAAAGAAGGTTTGTTTAGGACTGGATACCAAGTATTAATGGAAGATTGGGTGGCAATACTGCCCAGAAAACCCATTAGCAAACACACTAATATGGCAATTCCTATTCGCAGTAATTTTATTTTCATTATAATTTGTTAGTAAAATACTAAAATAACAATTTATTTTTACTAGGATACCCTTTAACTGTGATAAGAACTTATCTTTGCCAAAATTATTTTATAATATGATTGATTACCTTCAATTTGTATCTGAAACACCACTTTTATTACCTGATAACGGATTCATTTCGTGCACTTCACCCAGTAATATTGCCTTGGTTAAATATTGGGGAAAGCGGCGGGTACAGTTACCAGAAAACCCGTCTATAAGTTTTACATTAAGTGCTTGCAAAACGGAAACAATATTGCGGTATGAAAAATTAAAAACTACGGCTACAGATTTTCAATTTGATTTACTTTTTGAAGGAAAAACAAAACCAGATTTTAACCCTAAAATCCAAAGTTTTTTTGAAAGGATAGAAGCATATCTTCCTTTTCTGAAAGCATATCAGTTTACTATAGAAACAAGCAATACATTTCCACATAGTAGTGGGATTGCTTCATCTGCCAGTGGGATGAGTGCTCTGGCGTATTGTTTGATGCAATTAGAAAAAAAAATCAATCCTGAAATTACGGATTCCTTTGTGTTACAAAAAGCATCTTTTTTGTCCAGATTAGGTTCTGGAAGTGCGTGTAGAAGTATTGAAGGGCCTATAACGATTTGGGGGGTAAGTAATGATGTACCGGAGAGTGATGATGGATATGCAATTAAATTCCCATACCAATTTCATGAGAATTTTGCCGATTATCAGGATACAATTCTACTTGTGGATAAAGGAGAAAAGCAAGTAAGTAGCTCCGTAGGTCATGGTCTGATGTACGGGCATCCTTTTGCATCAGAACGATTCCAGCAGGCAAATCAGAATATAACCAGATTAAAAGATGTTTTAATATCCGGGGATTTAGACACATTTATAGAAATAGTAGAGAGCGAAGCATTAACATTGCATGCGATGATGATGACATCACTTCCGTATTTTATATTGATGAAACCCAATACCTTGTCAATTATCAATAAAATATGGGAATATAGAAAAGAAACAGGGTCAAAACTGTGTTTTACATTAGATGCAGGGGCAAATGTACATTTATTATACCCGGAGAAGGAGAAAAACCACGTAAAAGATTTCATTACTAGTGAGTTAGTTGTGTATTGTCAGAAAGGACAGTATATTTGCGACAAAATAGGATTAGGTGCTAAATTATTGTAACTTTATCCTAATTGGGTATACAAATTGGATCTAAAGGAAAAAATACGCTAATGAAAGGACCATTATTTTATTCTAAAATACTTTTATTTGGGGAATACGGTATTATTAAAGACTCTAAGGGACTTTCTATACCTTATAACTTTTTTAAAGGTGCGCTCAAAGTATCAAATAGTGCAGATGCTGATGCCATAAAATCTAATAAAAACTTACGTGATTTTGCCGACTATCTTAAAGAGATTGAGGATAAAGAGATTGTAAAATTCGATCTCCAAAAGTTGCAATCAGATATTAAGGCAGGAATGTATTTTGATAGCAGTATACCGCAGGGATATGGAGTGGGTAGTAGTGGAGCACTTGTAGCTGCTATTTATGATAAATATGCAGAAGATAAGATTACAGTATTAGAAAACCTTACTCGTGATAAACTATTAAAACTTAAAGAGGTTTTTGGATTAATGGAATCTTTTTTTCACGGTAGTAGTTCTGGTTTAGACCCTTTGAATAGTTATTTAAGTCTTCCTATCCTTATTAATTCTAAAGATAATATAGAGCCAGCAGGAATTCCTTCGCAAAGTGTTGAAAATAAAAAAGGCGCAGTGTTTTTATTAGATAGCGGTATCGTTGGAGAAACGGCACCTATGATTAGCATTTTTATGGAAAACATGAAACAAGAAGGTTTTCGTAGTATGCTTAAAAATCAATTTGTAAAACATACGGACGCCTGTGTCGATGATTTCTTAAAAGGAGATATAAAATCTTTGTTTTCTAATATAAAACAGTTATCTCATGTTGTCTTAGATAATTTTAAACCTATGATTCCTACCCAATTCCATGCATTATGGAAAAATGGAATTGAAACTAATGATTACTATCTAAAACTGTGTGGTTCTGGAGGAGGAGGTTATATCTTAGGTTTTACTCAAGATTTAAATAAGGCTCAAGTTGCACTCAAGGATTACAAATTAGAAGTGGTATATAACTTTTAATTGATTTACACTTAACATGTTTTCTAGAAAAAATAAACTCACTCTTCTTAAGTTATTGAGTTTATTTTCTATTGTAAGAGGGTATAACATTCTTATTATTGTTTTAGCACAATATCTTACCTCTATATTTATTCTAGCGCCTCATATACCATTGAGAAAAGTACTTTTTGATGCGAATCTGTTTGTTATTGTGTTAGCATCTGCAGGAGTAATTGCAGCAGGGTATGTCATCAATAGCTTTTATGATAGAGAGAAAGATTTGATCAATAGGCCTCAGAAAACGATGTTGGACCGTTTAGTAAGTCAGCAGACTAAGTTAACCGGATACTTTATTCTAAACTTTCTTTCGGTTATACTTGCCAGCTATGTTTCTTTTAAAGCAGTTTTGTTTTTCTCTCTTTACGTTTTTGGGATATGGTTCTATTCTCATAAACTAAAGAAAATGCCATTTATAGGTAATTTTGTTGCTTCTACCTTATCTATAACACCATTTTTTGCCGTTTTTATTTATTACAAAAACTTTGATGAAGTAATTTTTGTGCATGCTACTTTTTTGTTTTTAATGTTGGTAATGAGAGAAATGGTAAAGGATTTAGGAAATTTAAGGGGAGACGTAGCCCAGAATTATAAAACGATTCCAATTATTTATGGAGAGTTGACTTCCAAGCGACTGATTAGTCTATTAATAGTCGCTTCTTGTATTCCTATTTATTTATTATTGACAAGATATGAGGTAGGATATATGTTTTTATATTTCTACGTGTGTTTAGGGCTGTTATTCCTGTTTTTAATTGCTCTTTGGGTATCCAAGGGTAAAAGTCATTATTTTTGGCTTCATAATATACTCAAGCTAATAATAGTCTCAGGTGTTTTTAGCATTGTATTAATTGATGTGCATATGATTCTGGATAGAATGCTTTGGTAATGTATATATAATGCCATTTCTGATCTAAAAATTACCTATTAAATTTATTCTTTTTCCCCAAGTATTTTTAAAGCAAAATGGTATAAAAAGATGCTCTACTGATTTAGGGCATCTTTTTAGAATATAAGTTTTTCTATTGGTTGTTTGAATTTACTGTAACAAAACATGATTTTTTATTCTGAAAGTAAGATAAAAAAGGACATTTTGTTCCAGTAAATTCAGAGGATAAATGGTGTTATACGATTTGTGATTAAAAAATTCGTATAAATTCATTGAATTATTTTTTCTTTATGCAAGGCAAAAAAATCAAGCATAACTATAGCTACGGTTTATTTTTTAAACGAAGTAGAAAGGAAAAAGAAACGATGAATATGCGAAATTTTTAGTTATAAATCGTATTATTCAGACTCTATATTGCTGGCTTTACAACCTTTAATGTTATATTGAATATTGTATTTCCAGTTCCGGAACCTTCAAAATTTATTTTTTTATAATTAAGTCTTGTTTTTACATAATTTTCTATCAATTCTTTGTCAGAATCTACCGTTAGTATTACAATCTCATTTTTAGCATTAAGCATGAACTCAATATTCGCTTTAATTGCTTGTTCAACTACTATTTGAGGTTTGTCTAATAAGGTGATGATTTCTTTTCTTAACTTTTGTTGTGCATTCTCAGGCGTATTTTTGTCATTGGCAAAAATTTGAACTGTTCCTAGAAAGACTATGGCTAATAATACGATTAATTTTTTCATTTTATCTATTTTAATTTTTGTTACTAATTACTGTTTCTTATAGTTTTACAAGGCAAATTTAGATTCATTTCCTCATTTTTTTTCAGCTTATGTTTTATAATAATGTATTGATAATGTAATGTTTAGGTTAAAATATGTATGTTTTAACATAAAATGAACTTTGAAGAATAAATACTTTTTATATGTTTACCCTTATTGGTATTAAGAAGGATTTGTTTTTTTGATACAAGATCCTCAGTGATTAGCTATAGAATGATGAGAATAATTGAATTTTCAAAACGATTCTAATGTTACCTTAATGTTATTAAGAGGTTTAGCCGTAATGCATTTTTAGGGTATTAATTATTTGAAAATCAATTTTTTATATGTTATTGGTTTGTTAGCTTGGTTCTTGGGTTTTCTTAAAAAAATAGTCTCACTAGATGTAAATAATTTATAATTTTTGATGAAAAAACATGTACTTACCGTCGCTTTGGCACAGATATCTCCAGTCTGGTTGGATAAAAATGCAACAATTGATAAAATAAAAAATTCAATAATCGAAGCTGCTTCCAAAGAAGCAGAATTAATAGTTTTTGGAGAAGCCTTGCTGCCAGGGTATCCTTTCTGGGTATCACTTACTGATGGAGCACAATTTGACAGTGTAATTCAGAAAGAAATTCATGCACATTATGCGATAAATTCAGTAGTTATCGAAAATGGTGATCTGGACTCAATCTGTGGTTTGGCTAAAGAAAATAAAATAGCAATTTATTTAGGTATCATAGAGAGACCATTAGATCGGGGAGGGCATAGCTTGTATGCTTCTTTGGTATACATTAATCAGGATGGTGAAATTAAATCGGTACATAGAAAATTACAACCTACATATGAAGAACGGCTAACCTGGTCTCCTGGGGATGGTCATGGTCTCAGAGTTCATCCCTTAAAAGCTTTTACTGTAGGTGGATTAAACTGTTGGGAAAATTGGATGCCATTACCAAGGACTTCTTTATATGGTCAGGGAGAAAATCTGCATATAGCTGTATGGCCGGGGAGTGACTATAATACCAGAGATATAACAAGATTTATAGCCAGAGAATCCAGGTCATATGTGATCTCTGTATCCAGTCTGATGAAAAAAGAAGATTTTCCTCATACGACACCTCATATAGATGAGATTATAAAGAATGCTCCCGATATTCTGGGTAATGGAGGTTCTTGTATTGCAGGACCTGATGGAGAATGGATTTTGGAACCAATTCTTAATGACGAAGGTCTTTTGATAGCAACATTAGATTTTAATCGAGTGTTACAAGAACGTCAGAATTTTGATCCTGTAGGGCATTATTCCAGACCCGATGTAACCCAATTGAAGGTAAATCGAGAACGGCAAAGTACTGTTTGGTTTGATGAAGAATAGTTGTTTTTCTAACATCTAAAGAACTATCTTTGTGCAAAATTTAAGATTATATGAGTCGTGGAGATAATTCCGGGAAAGGAAACGGTAGAGGAAGACAAGGAGGGAATCCAAAAGGTAAATCTTATGCACGAGGTAATGCACCTTTGAAAAAAAGTAATAATACACTAAAGAAAGTTTCTGATTCTGATGAGATCAGATTAAATAAATTTGTTGCCAATTCGGGAGTTTGTTCCAGAAGAGAAGCTGATTTGTATATTCAAACCGGGAGTGTTTGGGTAAATGGAAAACCTATTACAGAAATGGGGTATAAAGTAAAGCTGACAGATGAAGTTAAGTTTGACGGTCGCTTAATTACTCCACATAAAAAGGAATATGTATTACTCAATAAACCAAAAGGGTTTGTGACAAGTACGAGCCCTGAAAAAACAAAAACGGTAATGGACTTAGTAGCAAATGCTTCTAAGAATCTATTGAAACCAGTAGGTAGGTTAGAGCGTAATACAACGGGCTTACTTTTGTTTACCAATGATACAGATTTAGAGAAAAAACTGACGCACCATAAGACGGGAGTTCGCAAGATATTTCACGTAGAATTAGATCGTAATCTTAAGTTTGAAGATTTTCAGAAAATCGAGAAAGGAATAAAATTAGAAGAAGGTTTTATACAAATAGATGAGATTTCTTATATAGAAGGATCACCAAAAAATGAAATCGGAATTCAATTAATGTCTTCCAAAAATGGTATTGTGACAAAACTTTTTGAACACCTTACCTATAATGTTACTAAATTGGATAGAGTCATTTTTGCTGGATTAACAAAAAAAGATCTTCCCAGAGGTCACTGGCGTATACTCACAGAACAAGAAGTAATTAATTTGAGAATGATGTAGGGTAGTTTACTATCTTTGCAGGGTATACTTTTTATGAAAATATATTCTACACTTACTATTGGTAGCTTTCATACAAATCATTGTGAGGATTTTTTAATATCAGAAAAAATTAGCTCTGATAATCTTCTGGTTGCTGTTATGGATGGTTGTACTATGGGGCAAGAGTCAGTTTTTGCATCCATTATTATCGGAAAAATTTTAAGAAATATTGCCAAGGAAAAATTTTATAAAGATTTTGTTGAACAACAGTGTATAGACAAGTCAATTAGTTTAAAAGAAGTTATGCAAGAGCTTTTTTTTCAACTTAAGATTTCTAAAAATCAATTAGGTTTAGAAACTCAAGAACTGTTATCCACACTCTTGATAGGGATTATTGATTCAAAAAAAAGAAATGCTGTATTTTTGGCAGTAGGAGATGGTTTGATTTATTATGATGGAAATGTAATTGAGTATGAGCAAAATGATAAACCAGATTATTTAGGGTATCACTTACATAAAGATTTTGATATATGGTATTCTTCTCAAAAACAAAAAATGATCATAAAAAATTTTAGAGACTTATCAATTTGTACAGATGGTGTTTTTTCTTTTAAGAATCTGAAAAATAAAGAAAATCAAAAAAAAGAATCAGATATTATTGAATACTTATTAATGAATAAAGAAGGTATTGAATATGAAAATTTTCTAGAAAAGAAAGTTCGTGATTTGGATACAAAAGAGAACCACGTATTAACAGATGATCTGGCTATAATAAGAGTAGTCAATACTTAGATAACAATTCTTTTAATTCATCATAATATTGTTTTGTAAGATGTACTCCGTGACCTCCTCCTTTGATTAAGGTTACGTCAATTTTTTCAGGGTATAAATCTTTTAATCGTTTGGAGTGTTCTTCTGGTTTGATCAGGAAATCTCGAGTACCATGAAAGATTTTTATTGGACAAGTAACTTCTTTTAAGAATTTATACGATGGGATTTCATAATTTATTAAGAATAAAGGTACGGGAGCCATATTTGCTATGAATTCATTCCATGCGTAATAGGGAGCTTCCAGGATTAGAAGTCTAGGGTTGTTCTTTGAGGCTGTATAGGATGCAAAACCAGTACCAAGAGAAAAGCCTAATACAATGATATCTTCTTCTTTGTATCGGGTCAAGATATAATCGTATATTTTTTGGGAATCGTTATATAACTCGGCTTCTTCTTCATAAAAGCTATCACTTTTACCATAACCTCTATAATCAACAAATAAGATATCATATTTGTTATCTGTATATAAGGAAGCTCTTTCTCCCCACTCATGAATTGCTCCGCCATTGCCATGAAAATATAGGATAATCCCCTTGCTTACAGTATCTGTTTTAAATAGTAAGGTATTTAAGACTACATCTTTTTCTACAGGGATGTCAATTTCTTCAAATGGCTGATCAAAGATGTGTACATACTCTTTGTCCAAAACTTTAGGATTAAAAAAGAATCGTTCTTGTTTTACATAAAAAAAAATATAAACTGCAAGAATCAAGACAATGATAAAAACAATCATTCGTACTAATCTTCGCCCTATTTTTTTGAAATTAATTTTCAATATAAATTGATTTTAGAGAAACTTTTTTAGTGTTTTTTATAACTTCAAAAATAAAAATACCAAATACAACAGTATACTCCAGAGCAACAGACCATAAATTTTCTTTAAAATCAGGATGTATGTATGCTGTATAACTCAGGATAATAAAGAATGACCACCAAATAGGAAATTTGTAATTGGTAAACACACATAATACTAATGGTACACTGATATACCAGGGGTGTACTGTGGTAGATAAAAAATAATAACTGCTAATACCAATAACCATTAAAGATATTAATTGTAGTGTGCTTTTGTTTTTTCTGAAAAAAGTTAATATTGTAAGAATTCCGATAACAATTAAAGGTAAAATTTTACCCACAGTACCGATAATATTCCAGCCTATTGTCTGATAACCAATCCATCGTATGATGTAATAAATACTTGCATTGAATTCAAAATTTTGAAACCAAAGACTAATAGTCTTCGTAAAGTTATCTATAAACGAAGAGGATAAGAACGGTAAAAAAAGAATAATGGTTGTAGTTATGGCAAGTGCATAGAAGCCAATAAGTCTCAAAAACCGATGGATTAAGTTGTGTGTCTTGAATTGTTTATTGTGATTAAGTATAAATTTCTGAAAGAAAAGAGGAAGAAACAATAAAGGGATAAGTTTTACTGAAACTGATAATGCAAACACGATCGCCGCCCAGTACCAATATCCTTTTTGTAATAAATACAGAGACCAGACCAGAAAAAATACCATTACAGCTTCAAAATGAAGATTCCCGGTTAATTCAATAATTATAAAAGGGTTAAGAATATACCAGAAAATCCTGTTTTCTGGTAGTTTTAGTGTTTTTAGTAATTTTCTTCCCAAGAAAAAAGTACCTGCATCGGCAAGAATAATGAGTATTCGCAGAACAATAACAGAGCCTACAATGCTTTTGCTTGCAAAAATACCAGCAATGAGATAACAAAATTGGCTAACAGGAGGGTAATTGGTATAATGACTACCATTAAGTTGCCCCATACCCTCATATAACAGTTGGGCTTGTGCAATGGGGATATTTTCTTTTTGAACCCAGTCTTCTGGCAGAGTTAGATATGGGTTTATCCCTTCTAATAACATCCTTCCATCCCAAATGAATCGATAGAAATCTTGTGATAAATTAGGAATTGCTAGCAAGAATATAACCCGAAATACTAAAGCAGTGATCCCAAGTAATTTAATGTTATCAGGATTTAATCTGATAATTTTATAGGAAAAAAAGAATAGAGCAGACCATAAAGCTGCCATTTTTATAAAATCTATCCTCCCTAAGCAATAGGCAAAGTTCCAGTAAAAAAAAATGGTAAATACTATGCATAGAATGGAAAAACGATTATGTTTCCATACGGTAAGCATTACAATTTTGAAGTGACAGATTTAAAAAATACAAAACCAAATCCAAGAAAAAGCATCACATGAAATAAAAACAATCCAAAATCCTGAAGTTTAAAGGCACTATATATTGCAAATGCAAAATAACCCATCAATAAAGCTTCAATAATAGTATTACCAGATATATTTTTATTTACATACTTATTTCCTTTCCAGGAATCTTTTAGTGTGTTTATATTAAATTTTGGGGTTCTTACAAATTCACTTTTTTTTCCAAAATGTCCTTCTAATACGGCCATAGAGTTATGTACAGAGAATCCCATTGCAATAGAGAAGAATGTAAAGAACATTTTTATATATTCCATAAAATTCCAGAATCCACCACTATGTATTTTCTTAAATGTGTGCCAATAACAAAAGAAGAATATGATAGTGCTTAAGGCAAAAAATGCAATCACATTAAAGTACCAGCTAAACATTGGGTTATTGTTCTTAATATACATAATAGGAACACTGAGAACTGCTACTAAAAGGACTAATAAAAACATACTGCTGTTTAACAAGTGGAAAAAACTATGGAATTTAGTTTTAAAAGGAACAGTTTTATCTTTCAGCATTTTCCAATATAATTTCTGAAAATTCTCTGCAGCTCCTTTGTTCCATCTAAATTGCTGAGAACGAGCTGCGCTAATAACTACGGGCAGTTCTGCTGGAGTTTCTACGTCTTCCAGGTATTTAAATTTCCATTTTTTGAGCTGAGCGCGATAGCTTAAATCCAGATCTTCGGTCAATGTATCACCTTGCCAGTTTCCGGCATCTTCGATACATTTCTTTCTCCAAACTCCTGCGGTACCATTAAAATTAATAAAATGGTCTTTAAAATTACGCCCAACTTGCTCCATAGTAAAGTGGAAATCCAGGGCAAAAGCCTGAATTTTGGTAAGCATAGAGTAATTCCTGTTGATATGCCCCCATCTGGTTTGCACTACTCCTATGTTTTCATTCTTAAAATAAGGAATTGTTTGTAGTAACCATTTTGAACCAGGAAGAAAATCAGCATCAAAAATGGCAATAAACTCACCTTTTGCTATTTTTAGACCTTCTTTTAAAGCTCCTGCTTTAAATCCCGTTCGATCATCACGACATATATGATGTATGTCCAAACCGGTTTGCCTCAGTTTTTCTATATGTATGGCAGTAGACTCTACAGATTCATCCGTAGAATCATCTAATACCTGAATTTCTAATTTATCATTAGGGTATTCTAATAGTGCGATATTATCTAATAAACGTTCCATAACATACAATTCATTAAAAACAGGTAATTGTATGGTTACTATAGGAGTTTCTTCTTTTTTAGAAAGATCAAAAGTAGGGCAGTTATCATCTTGCTTCCTGGACTTAAGATAATTAAGGAGCAGGTTTAACTGTGCCAGGCTGTACAAAAAAATTACGAGTAAAGCCAAAGTATAAATAATAATGATAGCAATATCCATTACGCAAAGCTATATTTAAAAATCCAACTTAATATCTTAACGCCTGCAAATATAGCACCTTTTATGGTTCCTGAAACTTTTGAGACACCTATTCTCTTTTTATAATGTACTGGTACTTCAACATATGAGTACTTCTTTTTTAATGCTTTTAGCTGCATTTCTACTGTCCAGCCATAAGTTTTATCCTGCATACCTAATGCTAAAAGTTTATCATATTTAATTGCTCTGAAAGGGCCTAAATCCGTGAATTTAGCACCAAAAAATAATCGCATAAGACTAGTTGCCAGCCAATTTCCGAAAATTTGCGGAATTGTCATTGATCCAGATTCCCTTAAGTTTTTATCTCTTGCCCCAATAACCATATCAATATTCTGATGTACTATAGGAGCAATAATTTTAGTTAATTCTGAGGGGTAATCACTATAGTCTCCATCCAGAAATACAATAATATCAGGGGTGTTATCCAAACCAGCGATATAGCTCATCCCCTTTAAACAGGCATATCCATACCCCATTTTTTCTTCCCTAAGTACAGTCGCTCCACTTTTTTGTGCTACAGATTCTGTAGTATCCGTAGAATTATTACTCACTACTATTATCTCTGATACGATATCAGGGATTTCCTTAATCACATGCGAAATAGAATCTTCTTCATTAAAAGCAGGGATTATAACTTTAATTATTGGACTCATTTATAAGGAAGCATTGGGATTATCTCTTTTAAAACTCGATATATCTGTCCATTCTCCTGTCTTCTCATCATTAATATATTTCTCAGCTTTAAAAAGCCTGTCATTTTTATATAAAAGACAGAACCCATTTTTTTTGTCGTTTTGATATTGATACTTTTTAGTGATTTTAGTTTTAGAAGATGCAATATCGTAAATAATCCACCAATTTTCGGCTTTATTATTCTTAAAATGTCCTTCCTTGAGAAGTTCATTATTTTGAGAATAGAAATACCAGTACCCCTCTTTTTTTCCATGAAGGAAATGACCCTTTTCGGCAACTTTTCCGTTAGGATAATATACAAACCAATAATCTGTTTTTTGATCGTTTATTTTCCAACCTTCAGTTTTGATTAAACCGTTGTCGTAGTATTCTCTGTGATATTCCTTTTCGATAGTAATTTGATTTCCCATTATAGGGAATAAAATTATATATATAAAAAGCTTATACATGATATTGTTAGATAATTTGTTTGCGTTTAGACGATCCCCTTTTTAAATACTAACATCGTTTATAAATTAAATATGATTTTAATTTTTTCATTAACTAAAAGATAAAAAAAATCTCAAAAAGTCGAAACTCTTTGAGATTTTTTTTATCTTGTTTATACTTCTATTTTATTGACTATAGAAATTGATTAAGAGGTTTTGTTTAAAAAAAACAGATGATAGTATTATTTAAGGCTGATATCCATAAAGCCATCTCATTGCCGTAATATCTTCTGGAAAATATCCAATTTCATCCCCTACAAAAAAGCAAGCTTTCATAATGGATTTTGTAAAATTACCAGATTCATCTGTAGTTGGTATATAATCGTTCCCAAGAGGATCTGTTTCTTCATTGATACCCCCGCAACTTCGTCTAGTGGTATAGTCGCTGTGACGCAGCCCAAAGACGTGACCAAACTCATGAAGTAGCATAGTTCTTAAGAATCCCCGGCTGAATTGCTCAAAAAAGTGAAAATTCATTTGTACATTTTTTCCTGGATTTCCATCTGAATCAGGAAACTCAGCCATTCCGAAGAAAGCAGTTTTGCTACCATTGCTATCCACCAGATCTGTCCACCATACAGTGACATCTCTTTCTATTGAATCTATTACGGTGACATCTCTTTCTATTGCTTCAATTTCAGTAGAAGCAGCAAAAATGGGTTCTAATTTTATGGTTGTCTTAAGGTCTTCATTAAATTTATAAATTAGATCTTGACACGCTAGTTTTTGCATTGGAGTAAGGAAATCAACAAAAGCAACTTTATAGGTTCGATTACCATTTACACTAAAATGTGTTTGAAACGCTTTTGTATGATCCGTTCCTTCAATATCAAGTATCGAGTTTTTTACATTTAATATTTCGGATTCCTTAATTAGCATATCACGATAGCTAAAATATTTGATTTCCGAACCGTCGGGAAGTTGAGTCGTTACCAATTGCGTGTCTTCTATATCAAATCCTGCTTTTATTAAGTTTGATTGAATCTCCTTGGAAAAAGAGGATTGATCAAGGTCAGTATTTGTAAAAGACTCATTTTCGCAGGATGAAAATAATCCTACCAGGATTATCGTAAGTAGAAGACGTAGTGTTAAAATGACATTTTTCATTGTTATAAAAAATTAGTTAAATAGTTGAGCAAAATGGTTAATAAAATTTGTAACCGGTTATTATATAAACAGCTAAGATGCTTTAAGCCCTAATCTTTTTTGGTTATTTTTATTGATAAACCGTTGTATAGCGGGGTAAATTCCTTATATAAAATTGTACGAAAAAACTTTCTTTTTATTATTATTTTATGTGTTTATGTCGATTTAAATTAATTAGGGGTAGGTTAAATGTATTTGCACTTTGCTTAACTATAAAAATTACCTTGATTTTTTTATGTTAAAATTTAACAATAATAGTTAGATCATTTTTTATTTTTTTTTATTAGTATTGATTAATAGATAGTTGTATTTATTTTTTAATATTTATTTAAGAAAATGAAATTGTTAAATTATTTCAGGTTTATTGTGAAATGTTTAGTTGATTTCTGTCAATTGAGGATCTGTAAATTTTAGTGGGTAATTTTAAGGTAGAAATGGTATTATACGATTTGCGATTAAAAAATTCGTATAAATTCATTGAATTATTTTTTCTTTATGCAAGGCAAAAAAATCAAACATAGCTATAGTTACGGTTTATTTTTTTAACGAAGTAGAAAGGAAAAAGAAACGATGAATATGCGAAATTTTTAGTTATAAATCGTATTAGAGCAGAAATGGTATTTTTTATATCATAATAGAATGCAATTGGTTTTTGGATATTTATAAAAAAGCCTTCCTGATTTCTATAGAAATCAGGAAGGCTTTTAAAATTTTATTTTAATCTTTTATGGGGGGCTTAATTTTTTAGATTTGTTCCCTCTAGATTGTTGATTTATTTCTTATTTACAAAATCCATTAGGTCGACGTCATTTCCCAGTAAAATTTCAGTAGAATTAATTCTACCGTCTAATCCATCATTTTCTAATTTTAATACTCCTCTTGGGCACACTGCAGAACATACTCCACACCCTACACAACTAGAACGAACAATATTTTCTCCTTTTTGAGCATAAGACCGCACATCAATTCCCATCTCACAGTAGGTAGAACAATTTCCACAAGAAATACACTGACCTCCATTGGTAGTGATTCTAAATTTAGAAAATAAACGTTGTTGGAACCCTAGTATGGCAGCCATAGGGCAACCAAATCTACACCAGGCGCGATTTCCTAAAATTGGGTAAAATCCGGTTCCAATCACACCAGAGAAGATAGAGCCAATATATAAACCATATGCAGATCGCAAACCTCCAGCTTTCAAAAAGAAAACCTCAGTTGTTGTTCCTGTGAAGTGCATTCCAACAAGGGATAGTATTACCACAAAAAATCCTATTGCACCATATTTGGCATCTTTGCCAAGTTCTTTTCCTTTAAAAAATAAAACCGAAGCAAAAACCAGTACTAAAAATCCAGCAACTAGAAGAAGGAACAGATCTTTAGTAAGCCAATATTTATTAGGGTCATATCCCAGGTATGTATGGATAACCGCTGTGGTCATTACTACAGAAAAAACCAATACAGTGTGGATTAACCATCTTTCTAATTTCCAGGCACTCATTTTTTTGCTAGATAACTGTCTAAAAGAATCTCCGGCAGTTTCTGCCAAACCACCACAACCACAAACCCAAGAGCAGTACCATCTTTTACCATATTTATAGGTCAGAAATGGAGAAATAACAAATATGGAGAGGATTCCGAAAATAAGTAAGCCTAAACCAACCGTCTCATTATTAATAAATGAATCTATCCGATATTGATCAAAATTATAATAATTAAGAGGCCACATGTTTTTAAGATCATAGTAAGGAAGGTCAGAATTCATGACATACATAAATTCTGGAATCAGGAATGCAAATCCCAGCTGAAAAAACATAACAGAGACTGTACGTAATTGCTGATATCTATTATGGCGATATTTTAATATAAACTTATATCCAAACACTATAATGGCAATGGTATAGAGGGTGCCATATACAAACCATTGACTTGCGGGTCTTCCGCTAAGGAGTTGGCTTAGAGGGTCGAATAATCCAATTAATCCAGTGTTAGCTTCACCATTAGTACCCTGACCTAATAATTCTGGATAAAAATATAAAACAATATAAAAAGCAGTTAGCACTACACCGGTCAACCAGCCAATGATTCCTCTGGAGGATATGGATTTAAACCATACGCCATCATTTTTAATCCCTTCTAATTTTGTTAAATAGGCATCATTTGCATAAATAATAGTACCGATTGAGATAAGAATCAGTGAAAGTGTTAAGAATACTCCTTGGTTTGGGAAATTAGTATTTAGAAGAGCTAAAACTAATATGAATAGCCCTATCAGCCCTGTTGCAAGTGCTATTTTTTGCTTTGTAGAAATCCCTTTTGTATCCGGAGAGGCAAGAGACATACTATGATTTAATTTATTACTCATGTTGTTGTATTTTTTGGTTCTTTAAGACGATTAAAAACTTAAAGAATCTTATGTGTTTATGCTGTTTTAAGTTGTGATGATGTAAAAGTTGAAAGAATAGTAGTTTCGTATGTTTTATAAAACTCTGGATCAAAATTAGCTTCTTCCAGATGTTGCATTACATAGTCAACATCTCTTTTTTCTGTAAGCCACTTGTCAAATACTTCGTGTCGCATGCGTATACCAAATGTATTAAGACCCAGAAATTCTCGCGTGTCTTTATGGTAAGAAACGGTTAAGCATTTAGTGTCATCCTCATGTTTCCAATGAAATTGTTCTTCATATTCTTTGGGTTTACCAAATACCCAACCATAGGTTTGGTATTCTATATCCAGGAATTTTGCACTATTAAACCAATGTCCAGGTTTATATTCGATTTTATTTCCGCAGATTGTTTGAGCAACTGTTTCGCCCATCATTCTTCCTGTATACCAAACGGCTTCTATAGGTCTTCTGTTGCCGATTGCTTCGTGTTGTTCTGCGCAATCACCAATGGCATATATGTTAGGTATGTTTGTTTCCAGATGTCTATTTACTTTGATACCACGCCCTAGTTCTATTCCAGATTCTTTTAGGAAGTCAACATTAGGAGAAACTCCAGCAGTAAGTCCGACTACATTACAGTCAATCACCTCACCAGTCTCTTGAATTACTACGCCTTTGACTTTCCCATGTTCATCAGAGATAATCTCCTTAAGATTCATTCCTAACCGAAGGTCAATATGATGATTTTTTATGTGTCTGTTAATCATTGCGCTTTCTCCGGCAGGTAATACCGCATCCCAAAAACTCTTTTCTCTCACTAAGAAAGTAACAGGAATCCCGCGAGAATTCAACATTTCTGCTAATTCGATCCCAATGAGACCACCTCCTACAATGACAGCACGTTTACAGACAGAGTTATTAGGTGCATATTTTTCCAGATTTTCTAAGTCCTGTTTATGATACATCCCCATCACCCCATCCAGATCTTGTCCCGGCCATCCAAACTTGTTGGGTTTTGATCCTGTTGCAATAATTAATTTATCGTATGATAAAGTTTCTCCAGACTTAAAGAGTAACTGATTATTTTGATGATCTACATTTGATACATACCCTTTTTTCAGCTCTATTCGGTTTTTATCCCAAAACCAATTTTCATAAGGTTGTGTGTGTTCGAATTTCATATGCCCCATATATACATACATGAGTGCAGTACGTGAAAAGAAAAAATCTGTTTCGGCAGAAATAATAGTAATTTTTTTGTCAGACATTTTTCTAATGTGCCTGGCGGCTGTTACACCAGAAATTCCATTGCCTATTATAACAATATGTTCCATAAAGAGAGTTGTTAGGTTGTTTCAATTTTATTACTAAAAAGTGAAGTTCCGTATGTAAGTCGCTTATAAATATAAGAACTTAAATCGTATCAATAATTTAGAATCAATCTAAAAAATGACGATTCTGTAAGGATTAAGAATCTATTCGTACCTTGTTTAAGGTTGTAAAAATGAGCAGTAATACTTCAAAAGAAATTAAAATTAATTTGTAAGTAGCATTCATACCCTTCGACTCAATGCCCGTTACCAAGGTAAACATTGATAAACAAAAAATCTTAATCAATAAAGCTTCTTTGTCTTAAGAAGTTTCTAAAATTTATAAAATGAAAAAGTTATTAATTATAGCAACTTTTCTTGCGGTTAGTGCTGGTTTTTCACAGAGTACTGCTGACTTTTTTACAAAGTCTGATGCTTTCTTTAAAAAGCATGTTACCAAAGGAAGAGTAGATTATGCAACCATAAAAAGTAGTCCTGCGGCATTAGATGAATTATTAAAACAAGCTGCTACCATAAGCGTTTCTAAAAGTGATCCTAAAACATATCAGGCTTTTTATATAAATGCATATAACCTTGCAGTCATTAAAGGTGTAATAAATAAGTTTCCAACAAAATCACCATTAAATATTAAAGGTTTTTTTGATAAAAAGACATATACATTAGGAGGAAAAACGACAACACTTAATGATTTGGAAAATAAAATATTGCGTAAAAATTTCCCAAAAGAAGCTCGTTTTCATTTTGTACTGGTATGCGCAGGTTTGGGCTGCCCTCCAATAATATCAGAATCTTACAAGCCAGCAACTCTGGAAAAACAATTACAGCGTCAGGCTACGATTGCATTAAATAATCCTAACTTTATAAAAGTAAAAGGGAAGAAAGTGCAATTGTCTCAAATATTTGAGTGGTATAAGGGTGATTTTACACAAAATGGATCAGAGATTGATTATATCAATCAATTCAGAAAGGAAAAAATCCCTACAAATGCAAAAGTATCCTATTACTCTTATAACTGGAGCTTAAACGTAATCAAATAATTTTAATCTGTTACTAAATAATTAGGGTATCATAACTCTGTTTTTTTTTGAATAACATAATATTTATCATATCATGAAATCGACCAAAAATTTTATAACTGTACTTTTCTTATGCCTTTCTATTACCTTTGGGTTTAGTCAGGATGATGGGGATGACATTTCTAACATACAAGAATTCACGCCTTCCAAATTGTTAAAAAAAGGACAATGGGACATCAAATTTTTTAATAGTATTTACACGCAAACGGAACAAACTGATGCGGGCTCTAAATCTGTTACCATAGACAGACAAACGTTTTTTACCAATACAACAGAAATATTTACAGGTGTAAGTAAGAATTCCAGAGTAAATATCGGAGCAGTTTTTCAAATACGATCCAACGCACTGGGAGGTCAGGGAGCATTAGATGTATTTTCTTTTGAAGATAATGGAAATGATAGAAGGTCTGGCTTAACAACCATAGCTCCGGCTATTAGAGTACAGCCTTTTAGAAGTTTGTCTACTTTTTCGTTTACAACCTCTTTTATTATTCCTGTATTCGAAGATGTTCCCGATGCAGTTGAAGATAATGTTTTCTCTTTTCTGGATCAGCGAAGTTTTGCCTGGGAAACAAAATTCTTTTATGACAATACCTTTGGCGGTAATAAATGGCAGGTATTTACAGAAATAGATTTTAAATATAATTTTGGAGAGAAATCAAGTGAAGCAGATGGGACGCAGGAAAATGTGAGTGAGCGTTTTGCAAATAATAGTTTGTTTTTACCATTGAGTGCGTTTTTGAGTTATTTCCCAACATCAAAATCTACCATTTTTGTGAATGCGCAGCAAGCATTTCTTATTGATTTAGGCAATGATTTCTCTCAAAACGGAACACAAGTAGGAATTGGAGGAAAATATCAACTTACCAAAGTATTAAACATAGAAGGATCATTTGGGAAGTTTGTACGAGGAAGTAACTTTCAGGGATTAGGGCAAACATTTAGTATAGGATTGAGAGCTTTGTTCTAGCATTTGATATAAATAAAAAATTGTATTTTCAGCAGTATGAAAATATATTTAAAACGTCTTTCTATACTGCTGATCAGTATTGCTTTTTGCAGTTGTTCGGGACAAGAGACCAAAATCAATGGAATTAGTTTTGTCGGATCTCCGCAAGAGATTGATGTGACTCATATTGATCCTGTAGTAAAAGTAAATGCTAATTGGGCTGCCGTAATGCCATTTGGTTTTGTCAAAAATTTAGAAGCACCTAATGTCGTTTTTAATATCAAAAGACAATGGTGGGGAGAAAGAAGAGAGGGCGTAAAAAAAACCATTGAATTACTAAACCAACGAGGAATTAAGATCATGCTGAAACCTCAGATATGGGTTTGGAAAGGAGAGTTTACAGGTAATATCTCCATGAGTTCTGAAGAAAACTGGAAGACGTTTGAGGATACATATGAAGATTTTATACTGTTGTATGCACAATTGGCAGAAGAGATGGATGTTCCTTTGTTATGTATCGGTACAGAGTTACACACCTTTGTACAGAAAAGACCGGAATTCTGGAGACAGCTTATTAAAAATGTACGATCTGTATATAAAGGAAAATTGACATATGCAGAAAACTGGGATCAGTTTGGAAATGCTTTTTTCTGGGATCAATTGGATTATATAGGGATTGATGCCTATTTCCCGGTTTCTGATAGTAAAACGCCTACTGTAGAAGAAGTAAGAAAAGGCTGGAAGCAACATAAAAACAATATTGCTGCTTTACAATCTAAAATAGAGAAACCTGTGTTGTTTACAGAATATGGATATAGAAGTATTCATTATACTGGAAAAGAACCTTGGGATTCTAATCGGGTCAGTGGAAATATAGACCTAGAAGCTCAGAATAATGCTTTACAGGCATTATATAATGAGTTTTGGAAAGAACCCTGGTTTGCAGGAGGATTCTTGTGGAAATGGTATCATAACCATCAGGAATCCGGAGGAAAAGAAAATAATAGGTTTACCATACAAAATAAACCTGCAGAAGAATTAATAAGATCATTATATAGAGATGACTAGAATCCGTATTATAGTATTCCTTTTATGCTGCATTTTTTATGCTTGCAGCGAAAATGAGAGTACTATACCACAGGATACTTCATTAGCATCTCTCGTTTCGGCTAATACTACTAAAATTGATAACGTCATTGCTTGTGCTTCTAGCTCTGGTATTGATGAAAGTACAATTATAGCCTATGTATATCCCAGACCTGGGGCAACAGATATTAGCTATTATGAAACTTCTGGTATTAATTTAGATAAGAATGAATATCAAAACTACAAACGAATAGCAATACCTCCTTCTGATTTTTTTAATGGATATCTGAAAAAATTTGAAAGAACCACAGATAGTGAGAAATGGGTGATTATCACTTTTTTTGAAGATGGGGTGTTGCACCTGTCAAATCCTATTCGATTAAAACACCGTACCAAACCTACAACATTTACTAGTGATGTTTCTATTGATATGACGACAGCAATGATGCCTGTTTTTGGGTGGACTGATGGAGTTGATGATGATACAGTGATTTATTTTCAGGTAATTTCTGATATGAGTAATGAATTACTGTCGGGGACCTATACTACCCAGCAGCAATTTCAGTACTACAAGCTGGACAATGTGGTTTTAAATATCACACGAGAGACACCCCCTCAGTTAAATATTACAGACACCTATAATTTCACACTAATGGGAGTTAGTGAAGATAATTGGGTAAATCTATTTATAGAGCGAAGTTTTATGCTCACACCATAAAGTTTTTGAAAAAAAAAGTTATGTATTGCCTTAGAAAAAGGTGATTTTGAAAAAGAAAAATATGAAAAATAAAGCGCTTACAGTGATAGTTTTCTTGATCTGTAGTTGTATCTGTGCACAAGAATCGACGGTATCAGAATTAAAAATTAACGGCTTGAAAAGAACAAAAGAGTCGTTTATAAGGCGATTAGCCAAAGTAAAACCAGGTGCTGTATATGATTCAGTAAAGGTGGCAACAGATATAGCACGTCTTAAAAGATTACCTGGAGTTGCAAATGCGGTATACAAAACGGTAAAAAATGAAGATCAAAGCTATACTATTACTTATGATATAGAAGAGAATTTTACTATTATTCCCGGATTTAATATTGCAACTGCTACTAATGGTGAATTTGCTTTTAGGGTATCATTATTCGAATTCAATTTACTGGGAAGAAATCAGATACTGGGGGGCTTTTATCAGCGAGATGTTTTTGATTCCTATGGTGGCTATTGGGAAGCACCTTACCTGTTTACGAATAAGTTTGGTTTTGGTATAAATTATAAAAATTTGGTTTCTCAGGAACCGGTTTTTTTTGATAATGATAACGATGTGAATTATAAGTTTGAGAGTAAGGCTTTAGAGGTGAATTTACTGTATGAATTTGATTTTCATAACAGAGCCGAAATAGGAATTAATATTTCTGAAGAAGAATATGATTTTCTGGATGGAAACCTGCCCACCGGAATACCCTCAAGCTTATCAGCTGATAAGATTGCCTATCGTGGAGAATATGAATACAATGATATAAATATTGATTATCAATATGTTTCGGGGTTCAGAAGTTTACTAGATGTTCGGTTTGTAACTGGGGGAGATGAGTTTTTAAGAAATTTCTTTATTGGTAGAAATGATTTTGAATTTTTTAAAAGAATAGGAGAAAAAGGAAACTGGGCTAATAGACTTCGATTAGGGTTTGCGTCTAATGATGAGACTCCTTTTGCTCCTTTTGCAGTAGATAACCAGTTGAATATTCGTGGAACAGGTAATGTCATAGACAGAGGAACTGCTGCTATAGTTTTAAATACGGAGTATCGACATACATTATATGAAAAAGGATGGTTTGTAATCCAGAGTAATGCTTTTATCGATACAGGAACCTGGAGAAATCCGGGAGGAGATTTAGTAGGATTGGTGGATGGTAGCACATTACGATTTTATCCGGGATTAGGAATCCGTTTTATACATAAGCGTATTTTTAATGCAGTTTTTAGATTAGACTATGGATATGGGATAGGAAATGATGCCAGCAATGGAATTGTTTTTGGTATTGGTCAATATTTTTGATATCGATCTAATTAGCCTTATTTTTGATTCTTATTTAGTTGATGAACCCAGGTGATGCAAAAAAAAATTTTAATTACCCCATTCTTATTTGTCCTTTTTTGTGGCTTCGCGCAGCAACAAACAATTGTTGAGATCAACATACAAGGAAATAACAAAACAAAATCCTCTTTTATAAGAAAGATTTCGAAAATAAAAACAGGAACTGTACTGGATTCTGTGCTTATAGAAAGTGATATCAGGCGTATCAAAAGGCTTCCTTCTGTTGCTCACGCCTATTTTCAGGTACACCCTACTGAGAATGAAGGAGACTATCGCGTTGTCTATGGTATCCAGGAAAACTTTACTATCATCCCCAGTGCCAATGTGTATACTACCAATGATGATGAATTTGCTTTTAGAGTAGGTTTGTATGAATTCAATCTTTTGGGGCAGAATATTACTTTGGGCGGCTTTTATCAAGATGATATTTATAGTTCTTTTGGAGCGAGTATACGGTCCCCTTATTTGTTTAGTAGTAAAGCTGGATTAGCATTCAACTATCAGAGCCTTACTACTCAGGAACCTGTGTTCCTCGATACAGGTACAGCAGATTATAAATATAATAATACTTCTTATGAACTTTTGGGGCTCTATGAATTTAATTTTCAGAATCGTATAGAATTAGGGGTTAATTATTTTAACGAAGATTATCAATACAAAAGCGGAGCAACAGGTCCCAATGTACCTTTGGATTTTGATGTAAACAAATTGTTGTATAAGCTGATTTATGAATATAATAATCTGGATTATTATTTTCAGTATGTTTCCGGATTCAGGAGTGTTCTTAATTTTCAGTATGTAATTAGTACAGAAGATGTATTACCTGATTTTGTAATAGGGTGGAATGATTTTTTATACTATCATAGGATTGGTAAAAAAGGGAATTGGGCATCAAGGCTTCGTCTGGGATTGGCGACCAATGATGATTCACCTTTTGCTCCTTTTGCTGTGGATAATAACCTTAATATTCGTGGTGTAGGGAATACGATTGATAGAGGAACCGGTGTTATTGTACTGAATACTGAGTATCGGCATACCTTACTGGATAAAGATTGGTTTGTGTTACAGAGCAATGTTTTTGTAGATGGGGGCAGTTGGCGTAATCCAGGAGGAGATTTTGGAGATTTTGGAGATACACAGAACTTCAGGCTATATCCTGGGGTAGGATTCCGTTTTATGCATAAACGAATTTTTAATGCCATCTTCAGGATAGATTATGGTTATGGAGTTACAGAAGAGGCTACCAATGGTTTTGTTTTTGGGATTGGTCAGTATTTTTAGATTTATATTGCAGAACATCGGTGCAGCAGACTTTTGTTTTTGGTATAAAGTGTTTCTGCTCAATACATAACTATTTTGAAATGCGCTACACTGTATTTCTGTTGCACAAGCTCGTGTCTCACTAAAATAGTTTACTGAACTATTTTGGAGCTCAATCACATCAACTCCAAGGTAATTAAGTTTTCTATAGGTTCGGTTTTGCTTTCTGCCGGTATGCCCTATTCATCCAGGACTAGTTCATATACTAGTTATACGATTTATAACTAAAAATTTCGCATATTCATCGTTTCTTTTTCCTTTCTACTTCGTTTAAAAAATAAACCGTAGCTATAGCTATGCTTGATTTTTTTGCCTTGCATAAAGAAAAAATAATTCAATGAATTAATACGAATTTTTTAATCACAAATCGTATTATATAAGTTTTTATACAGGATCATGGTAAAAAAGGTGTTCTTTCTCCTGTGTTTTTGGTTTTTGTAATTTGTAGTATGGTGCCTTCCATTGATTCTAACTCTAATGTTATGTCTTTATTTTCGGGAATGGTGACAGTAATTCTCAATTTGTAATTAAACAAAGGAATGAAGAATTATTACGAATTAAACCAGTGTTTTACCGAATATAATACTTAATTTTATGAAACCTTGTGTAAGAAACATCCTGATTTAAAATCCACAGAACTTAAACATTGTATATTGATAATGCTTTATATATCCACTAGATATCCAAAATTCTAACTATTTTATTGCGTAGTGGACATACATCTTGATGTTCAATTTGAAAAAAGATGGGTTTGGGTTCTGGTTTTAAGTCTTACAAGTTGTATCAAGAATTTGTAGGTTGAACATCGTGTTGTTTCTTTAACTGCTTAGTATTGAATGACTCATATTTTTTCTGGAGTAATTGTAAAAATTCCAGATTTCAGTTTTTGGAAATATCCCTGCCAATATTATGTTAAAGGTGTAAACTCAGGTCAGTTATTCCGACTGAATATAAAGAAATTATAGTGAGTTTGAATACTGAAACATCCATTCTTAAAATCTGAAAAAAACACAAAAATGGGTCAAATACTAAAAACTATTATATGTTGTAATAAAACTTTTTAAAACCTCATGAAAAAGAATCCCATCTGCGAAAAGAAAATTTTTGAATCAATTTTTAATGAGCATTCAACATCGTTAAGAAATAATATGTACTATAAATGTGGGGATATGGATCTGACAGAAGATATTGTACAGAACGCTTTTATAAAGTTATGGTTAAATTGTGAAAAAATTATTTTCGCAAAAGCAAAATCTTTTTTGTTCACAGTAGCCAACAATAATTTACTTAATCATATTGCACATCAAAAAGTTGTGCTAAAATATGAGCAAAAATCCCATTGCGAACTTAATAATCAGGATCCCCAATTTGTGATGGAAGAGAAGGAGTTTATGAAAAAACTACAAAATGCAATAAATGAATTGCCAGATAAACAACGGGAAGCTTTCTTATTATCCAGGATAGATAAAAAAACATACAATGAAATATCAGAAATTGTAGAAGTTTCTGTCAAAACAATAGAGCGGAGAATACATCTGGCGTTGTTAAATTTAAGGGAAAATTTAGGTGATTTTTTGTGATAAAATGAGTAAGTTTAATTACTATTGTTCTTAATAAGAAAGAGGTTACCAAAAAAACAGAATAAAATGAAGAATATGTATGGAGATAATAATTTTTTAGCAAAATGGCTTAGTGATGAACTTACAATAGAGGAGAAAGCCATGTTTGAAAAATCTGAAGATTATCGAAAATATGTAAAAATTATAAATTGCGTAGATACTCTTGATACACCTACTTATAATAAAGAGAAATTATTTTTGGCAATACAGCAGGGTATTGAAAAAGAAACGAAGAGTGACCGTTCAAGTTTTAAATGGATCTACAGTGCAGCTGCCGCAGTATTGCTTATAATTGGATTGTTCTTTTTCTTAGATACTTCCGTTAAGCAGACTACCAATTTTGGGGAAAAATCCTCGTTAGTATTGCCAGATGGTTCTGAGGTTTTTCTTAATGCTAAGTCATCTGTAAAATTCAAAAAGTCAGATTGGAATACCGAAAGAAAAGTAGTGTTGACAGGAGAAGCCTTCTTTAAAGTGAAAAAAGGTTCTGATTTTTGGATTGAAACACCCTCAGGAGAGGTATTTGTGCTTGGAACTCATTTTAATGTTAATAGTAGAAAGAATTTTTTTGAAGTTGTTTGTTATACAGGAAAAGTCAAAGTAGTTGTGGATAATCAAAAAGAAACTATTCTAACAAGACAGAAGGCTTACAGAGTAGTTGATGCGATCGGTAAAGGTTGGGATATTAAAAAATCAGAACCCAGCTGGTTGTCTGGAGAAACAACCTTTACAGAAACGCCTATAAAACTAGTGATACAATCCATAGAAAATCAGTTTGATGTAAGTTTTGAAAAGGGAAATATTGATGAAAACCAACTTTTTACGGGTAGTTACAACCATAATGATATTGAACTTGCCCTAAAAACAGTTTTTGCTCCAATGGAAATTTCATATCATTTTAAAAATAAAAATAGTATTACTCTTACTAGAGAATAAAGTAAGATAGCGTACCTAATTTGATTTTAGTAAAAGAAAGATGCTTTTTTTATCTATTTTTTACTACTAGCTGTTATGAAGAAATCACTTTTTCCCTGTAATATTGGTAAAGATCTTCAGAGGATGCTCCCAGCCATCTTCGCATATGAATATTTAAGAAATGATATTGTAACTTCCAGACACCCATTTCTTCATAACGTCTGGCAGAAGTAACGATATATTCGGGAATGATCACAAATTTATTGATAGCAAACAAACGATCTACAAGATCGTTATCTTCATACACAATATAGGATTCATCATAGCCATTGATTTCTTTAAAGAGAGAAGCCGTAATAAACTGGCTTTGATCTCCTCCTCGACATCTTTTACTTTGGAACTGTGTGAGCCATCCCAAAAAGCGTAACCACCAATGGTTAGAATCGAATTTCATTCTAAAACACCCTGCTTCGTTTTCCTTATTTACCTGTGCGATAATATGGCTGTCATAGCCCAATGGCGGGAAAGAGTCGGCATGAAGAAAATATAGTATTTCTCCTATTGCGTGACGAGCTCCTGTATTCATTTGCCGGGCACGCCCTTTTTTAGAAAAAATCAGTTTTATGTCAATGTTTTGATTTTTAGAAAATTCCTTAACTATATCTACTGATTCATCTACACTACCTCCATCTACTACAATAATTTCTGTAATAGTTTCCAGATTAGAAGATGCATATGTCAAATGGGAAAGCAGCTTATTTATTGTAACTGCTTCATTTAATATGGGGATGATTATGGATATTCTCAATTCAAAATTTTTACGCGAATATAAAACTACTCATTTAAACTCCAATTGTATTTTTTATACCCTTTTTTGGGCTGTTTATCTATTTTAATTTCAGAATACTTATTGATAAAAGATTTGGCATCACCTCCGCCTATTTTAAAATCTTTCTTGAACCAGGAAAATATTTTAGAAACTTCAACTACTTCGTTTGTAATTGTATTCCTCAGAGGATCATTTATAAAGTTTCTGGTCTGAGTATCCAGAGCTTTGTCTACGTTTCTTGCCGTAAAAGCTCTATTCCATACAACAGGACAGGAAAAAGAGGCACAATTAATGGCAAAATGAATTCTGGGATCATTTAATTTTCTGAGGATTTTATGCTCCAGCTCGTTTAAACTATACAATACACCATCAATCTTAAAAAATTTCTTATCCCAGGGATCTTTGATATCCTTAATACTATTGATAGGATAATTATCGATAATTAATTTTATAGTATATGCATTATAGGCATTAATCCAGTAGGCTAATTTTTCTTCTTTACTCCATCTTTCTGTTGGAGCGTTATCAGATAGGTAGGCAAAATATTCGTAGAGTTGAGAGCTGTCTCTCATGAATCCTTTATAGTTTACTTTTCCATCATCTGAGACATTGATTAATAAAATCTGATCCCAGATTGCATGGCTCAAAGGTTGTTGTGCTTTGATCTGAATAGCGATCATTGTAAATAGTAATAGTAGTAGTTTTGGGACATTCATTATTTTAAAATTTTTATAGGATTTTTCCCTTATTATGTTATTGTACCGGGTATTCATACTTAAAGATAATATCTTTTTGTTATTTATGTATCTGAAAACCTGTTAAGTACTTATGATTTTTTGGTTTTAGTCCAAAACATTTATCATACCTTACAGTGAATATGTTCTTATGTTATGATTTAATTAACACAATAAAGGATAGATTATTCTGTAAAAATATAGAAAGGGAATGCTACGTTTTTGGGTGAGAGTCTGAATTTTTGATACAGTTTATTCCTGTGTTTTTTTACTGTCAATGCCATGCGACACTATTTCTACTTTAAAAATATCCATTCAAATTTACTCATTTTAGTTTCTACTTCAATATAAAAAAAGCTATAGGTCTATGGCTATTTTTTAATTTCCATACGTATTTTCAAAGCAGAAATAGTGTGATAATTACGATTCGAATTTTAGAATCATATCGATATTCTTTTTTTGAGTAAAACCATGCTGTAGCTATGGTAATATTTGGCTGTTACTTTCTCAGAATTCAGAATAATGACTGATTTTATTTTAAAAATGAGTAGGCTGTATTTTATTTCTTTAATCAGGTTGAGATAAGAGTGCGCCAATAAGAAGAATTGAACTCATTCCAAATCGATATTATACCATTTTTGCTTTAAAATTATCTAAATAATACGATTTGTGATTAAAAAATTCGTATAAATTCATTGAATTATTTTTTCTTTATGCAAGGCAAAAAAATCAAGCATAGCTATAGCTACGGTTTATTTTTTAAACGAAGTAGAAAGGAAAAAGAAACGATGAATATGCGAAATTTTTAGTTATAAATCGTATAAAATACAGTTATTTTTTCATTAGGCAAAAAAGAAAAGTTCAGCATAGCCCAAGCTACGATTAATTTTTATTTTGAAGCATAAGGGGGAAAGAACAAATTTTAGTGGATAATTTTAGGGTAGAAATGGTATTAGTTCTCGAGAGTGTAAATATAACCTTGTCTGAATACTAAATTTTTAATTTACACATTATTCAGATAAGATGACAAAGACAGAACAGCAAGAATTAGAAAAGAAAGCTCTAGAACAGTTTATGACTGGGAAGAGTTTATTTGGCAAAGATGGCGCTTTCGTACCTATGCTAAAGAGTTTTATAGAAAAAGCCTTAGAAGCGGAGATGGAATCTCATTTAAGCGATACTGAGCGTTCTAAAGGCAATAAGCGTAATGGCAAATCCAGAAAGACTGTAAAGAGTAGCGAA
>NZ_VTZU01000053.1 GCF_008370685.1 Aquimarina sp. RZ0 | reverse complement strand
TCGATAACTTTCTGAAAATAAAGAAGTTGTTCCTGTGCGTTTGTAACTATTCATCTCACCTGTGTTTAGTCAGTAAAATACTATAACTATTTGATTAAAAATAAATTAATTTTAGAGGTAACCTATACTATAAGGGATCAGATTAAAGGAAGTCTTGTTCCATATCTAGATACAGATGCGAATATTTCTATTATAGCCGGACATTATTGTGTTGCACCAGATTTAAGTGATTTATCTAATGAGGGGGAATCTGAAATTTTTTCATTTAAACTAGGAGTTTCAGTTTATTGTGAATTAAAGAAAATGAATGTTTCTTCCAAGTTAATACTTTGGATAAATGATATAGGAATAGATAAAATTCAAAGGAAACAGTTGAAAGAAAACTATACCATCCCTGATAATTATCTAAAAATTCTGAATAATAAAGATCTTTCTAAGTCTGAAGTAAATGTTGTCTTTGAAAGTACATCTAGAAATCAAGCATCTGTGCTTTTTAGAAAAGTATATAAAAGAACTCCAGATAAATTTAAGATTTACTCTAGTAATGATCAATCACTTATAAGGTGTATTGATAATGATGTTTGTGTGATAGAAGAAAATAAAAAAGCATATACAATAGAAGATATTGATGGGTCGCCAATAGTGATGAAAGAAGGCAGTAACCCTAAGTGTAACCTTATTCTAGGGACCTTATTCAGATCCATAATTAAGACATATAATAGTGATGTCATATTAAATATTTTTAATGACATTTATATAGATAGAATCAGGTTAGGAGTATATGTAGGTACTCAGGTTTATGATATCAACACAAAATTTATAAATTTTTTCTGCGATGAAGACAGTATTTTTAGAGAAGAATTCAACTAGCGAATTTAATATATCAAATATTAAGAAAGCATTTATAGGTGCAGATCTTGTTTTTAGAACAGTTAATGATGATCTGGTTTCTAGAATTTATTTTGATTCTGCAGCATCTAATCTAGCATTGAAACCAGCACAAAAAATTACTCAAAACTTTCTTAATTATTATTCTAATACTCATAGTACAGTTCATTTGACAGCTAAGATTAGCAATGAAATGATGAAATGGGCTCAGAAAAGAATAAAAAATTTTGTTGGGGTTGATGATAATTATTCAGCTGTTTTTTTAGGAAGTGGTACTACAGCAGTTATGAATAGGTTGGCTTCAGGGCTTAGTAAGCTAAGACCTGACAAGAAAACTGTAGTAGTTTCAATTATGGAACATCATTCTAATGATCTTCCTCATCGTTCACAAGGGAATGAAATTATCTACTTGCCAGTGATATTAGAAGATGGAACACACAAAGGGATACAACTACAAGATTTAGAGAAAGTACTAATAGAACAGGATGGGAATGTGAACTATGTTTCTATTACGGGAGCCAGTAATGTTACAGGTATTATTACTCCTATATATGATATAGCAAAATTGGCTCATAAGTATGGAGCTTATATTATTGTAGATGGAGCTCAGTTGATAGCACATTGTCCAGTAAAACTGATTCAGGAAGATATTGATAAGTCTATTGATTTTTTTGTTTTTTCTGGTCATAAAATATATGCGCCTGGTACTCCCGGGGTTTTGGTAGGTAGAAATGATTTGTTACAAAAGATGGTCCCAGAATATTATGGAGGAGGAATGGTTGATTCTGTTTCTGTTCATGAATATGAATTAGCAAACTCGATACTAGATCGAGAACAGGCAGGTACACCTAATATTCCCGGAATAATTACAATTGCTTCAACTTTAGATTTTCTTGATCAAATTGGGATGGATAAAATTTATATAAAAGAAGAAGAGTTAACCAGATATTTGATACATAAAATGGCTGGCATACCAAAGATTTCTATGTACCCTAAAAATAGTGTAGGACCTAGAATTGGTGTTGTAAGTTTTAATATACTAGGTTTTCCTCATCAATTATTGTCAAAAGTGTTGAATGATTATTTTGGAATTGCGGTAAGGAATGATTGTTTTTGTGCTCATCCTTATGTAAGAGAATGTCTTTTGGATGAATTATGGGATATCGAAAATGAAGATGAAGTTAATTTTTTTAAAGGGATGGTTCGGGTTAGTTTAGGGTTGTACTCTACTAAGAAAGAAATAGAGGTGTTGATTAAAGCTTTAGAATATATAGTACAAAATCTAGATTTTTATCTCACCCAGTATAGTGCAAATAAAGAAGGAATATATCAGCATAAGCTTAAAGAAATAGATATTAAAGATAGCTTTGATATTAATCAAGAACTAAAAGAGAATTTTTCACCTTATTTGTAGAATAAATTTTAGAATATAAATTATGAAATTAAAAGACATACTTATTGCTATATTTATAACTATTATTTGGGGAGCAGCTTTTGCAATTATACAAATGGGACTTAAAGGTTTTCCTCCTATTTTTAATGCCTCTCTAAGGTTTTTATGTGCTGCTTTCCCTCTTTTTTTATTCGTTAAAAGGCCTAAGGTAAGTCTAGGATTTCTTTTGCTATATGGTTTGAATTATGTAATCATGTTTAGTCTGATGTATGTAGGGATGAAAGTTGGGATGCCTTCTGGTCTTACATCATTAATATTACAATCTTCTGTACTGTTTGCGGCAATTTTGGCAACAATTATTCTTAAAGACAAACCAAGTGGTATTCAGAAAACGGGTATTATATTGGGACTTTCTGGGGTTATTCTTATTGCTACAGATTCAGAGAGTTTTGGATCATTGTTATCTTTTGCATTGGTTCTTGGAGCGGCCTTCTTTTATGGAGCAAGTAGTATATTGATGAAATCTGCTGGGAAAAACGTGGATATGTTTAGTCTCATCGTATGGGGATGCTTGATACCGCCCGTTCCTTTATTTGTTTTATCGTTGTTTTTAGAAGAAAACCATTTACAGGTGTTGAGTGAAATTACCCCTATGGGTATTACTTCCATTTTATATACAGGATTATTAGGAACTATTCTGGCGTTTGCTCTTTGGGGAAGATTGTTAAAAAAATATTCAGCAAATCAAGTAGTTCCGTTTAATCTGCTTACACCAGTTTTTGGAATGCTTGTTTCTTATCTTTTATTAGGTGAAATAGTAACCTTAAAAGTGGCAATTGCATTTATAATTATCTTATCAGGATTGTTGTGCGTTGTATTAGAGAAAAGGATTTCTAAATTTATACAGTCACAACGGCTAGGGCAAAACGTACGTTTTAAAATATTTAAGAAACAATAAAAATGGAATCTAAAGGTAAAATAGGTATAATTACGGGAGCAGGACCTGAAGCAGGTATTGATTTATGGCAGAAGATTCTTAGCCATACAAAGAAGTATTATAATGAAGCGTATAAAGGAGATATTGATACTCCATATGTTGTAGTGTATTCGGTTCCGGAACTAGGTAAAGTTATGAGTATTGAAACTAATACTGATGAAGTATGGAGTCATCTTAAAGCTGCTTTATTGAAAATTGATAGTGAAGTAGATTATTTTTGTATTGCTTGTAATGTACTGCATCATTATTCTTTGCAAATACAAGAAATGAATTTGAAATCAAAATTTGTCTCTATCGTTAATGTTACGAGGGACTATCTATTAGAAAGTAACACTAAGGAAATTGCACTTTTATCAATTCCAAAAGTGATTGAATTAGGGAAATTTTCTCCATACAAATATCTTCAGGATGATTTTAGCGTAGAAACGCCAGGTTCTGAAGAAATGGATACTCTTATTAGGGGCATAAAAATAAAAGGTTCTGAGAATAAAGAGTTACTTAATGATTTTAGATTAATTTTAGATAAAATCGAGGCCAAAGTTGTTATATTAGCGTGTACAGAATTACCATTGTTGTCTACAGAAAGTATTAATAAAGTATTTGTTGATCCTACTGATATATTGGCAAAAGTGATATGCATGTGTGCGATTAATCATTCGCAATATGCAATAGTAGAATAGAGAAAGTCATCAAAGAAAAGGTTTTACTATTTTTTTAGTACAGTATTAAGATAAAAAGGTGTCGTGGCCGAGTTGGTTAGGCGGTGGTTTGCAAGATCACACACAGTAGTTCGAGTCTACTCGACACCTCTTTTTTTATTGCTATAACATTTTATAAAGATGTATTTTTAATTCTTATACTTTGTAGTTAATTCTGCAATTTTTACAATTACTTCTACAGCTTTTATCATGCTTTCTACAGGGACATATTCGTATCTTCCATGAAAATTGTGACCACCCGCAAAAATATTAGGACAAGGTAAGCCCATATAGCTCAATTGTGATCCATCTGTCCCGCCACGAATTGGTTTTATAAGAGGTCTGATTCCTATAGTTTTCATAGCGTTTTCTGCAATATCTACAATATGCATTACTGGGGTTACCTTTTCTTTCATATTGTAATATTGATCAGTAATTTCTACAGAAACAATATCTTTTCCGTATTGCGTATTTAGTTCTGCAGCTAGTTTGATCATAACCTCTTTTCTAGCTTCAAAATGTTCTTTGTGATGGTCTCTTATGATATATTCCAACTTAGTGTTTTCTACATCACCATGGATGCTGTGAAGATGGAAAAAACCTTCGCGGTCACTTGTATGTTCTGGAGTTTCTAATCTGGGTAGTGAATTAATGAAATCTTGAGCAATATACATACTGTTAATCATTTTGTCTTTGGCATATCCAGGATGCACGATTTTACCTTTTACAGAGACTACAGCACCGGCAGCATTAAAATTTTCATATTCTAACTCTCCAATCTGACTCCCATCCATCGTATATGCCCAATCTGCTCCAAATTTTTTAACATCAAATTTATGAGCTCCACGCCCTATTTCTTCGTCCGGAGTAAATCCTATACGTATTTTTCCGTGTTGGATTTCAGGGTGTTGTATAAGGTATTCCATAGCAGAAATAATTTCTGCAATCCCAGCTTTATCATCAGCTCCCAGAAGTGTAGTGCCATCAGTAGTAATTAGTGTTTGCCCTTTGTATTGCTTTAGGTCTTCAAAATAATCAGGAGATAAAATGATATTCTCTTCTTGATTGAGGATAATATCCTTGCCATCATATGTTTCAATAATTTGTGGATTTACATTGGCTCCGGTAAAATCAGGAGTGGTATCAAAGTGCGAAATAAAACCAATGGTAGGAACGACTTGGTCAATATTGGATGGGAGTGTAGCCATAATATAGGCATTTTGGTCAATAGTGATATCTTCCATACCAATAGCTTTTAATTCTTCAACTAATTTATGAGCAAGATTCCATTGTTTTTTAGTGCTTGGGGTTGTAGTGCTGTTAGGATCACTTTCAGTATCAATGGTCACGTAGCTTATGAATCTATCAATGATGTGTTTTTTTGAAATCATAGAAATTAAATTTTATAAACTGAAGATTGCCAAAAATACATTTTAATACGCTTTTATTAGAACCTTGTAAAACTTATTTTTGCCAACCAAAAGAATCTTCCATGTACAAAGCTATAATTCGCCCTATTTTATTCAAATATGATCCAGAAAAAGTACATCATTTTACATTTAGGATGATTAAAATAATGGCTAAAATTCCTTTTGTACCCGGAATTTTCAAAAGTATATATCAGATTAATAATCCAAATTTAGAAAGAGAAGTTTTTGGGTTGAAATTTAAAAACCCGGTTGGTTTGGCTGCCGGATTTGATAAAGATGCTAAGTTATTTAATGAATTATCAGATTTTGGATTTGGGTTTGTAGAAATTGGTACACTTACACCAAAACCTCAGGAGGGCAATCCAAAAAAGAGGCTGTTTCGCCTTAAAAATGATGCTGCAATTATCAATCGTATGGGGTTTAATAATGGCGGGGTAGAAGATGCAGTAAGGCGATTAAAAAAAAATAAAGGAGTTCTTATTGGGGGGAATATTGGGAAAAATAAGCTAACATCTAATGACAATGCAGAGGAAGATTATAAGATATGTTTTGATGCATTGTTTGCCTATGTGGACTACTTTGTAGTAAATGTAAGTTCTCCCAATACCCCAAATTTAAGGGCATTACAAGATAAAGAACCGCTAACAGCTTTGTTAAATTCATTGCAGTCTACGAATCAGGAAAAAGCATTGCCCAAACCCATTCTATTAAAAATTGCTCCGGATCTTACCGAAGAGCAGTTATTTGACATTATAGATATAATTAAGGAAACAAAAATAGCAGGAGTGATTGCAACCAATACGACTATTTCCAGAAAGGGGTTAAGATCTAATCTTGCGTTGGCTAATGAAAAAGGAGGGTTGAGCGGTAAACCTTTGACTGACAGATCTACAGAAGTGATTAGGTTTCTTTCAGAAAAGAGTGGTAAAGCTTTTCCTATTATTGGAGTAGGAGGGATTCATAGCCCACATGATGCGATAGAAAAGATAGAAGCCGGTGCAAGTCTTGTACAACTATATACCGGCTTTATTTATGAAGGACCTGGTTTAATAAAACAAATAAATAAAGAATTATTAAAAAAGGGTTTGTAAGCTTTTCTAGTTCAAAATTAACTTCTGGGTTGTTGTTTTTCCAGTAGAATTATATATTTTAAGTAAATAAATTCCAGTATCTAAACTCGTTAAGTTTAAATTAATACTCGAAATGTTTTGTTTAAAATTATAATGTCTTACTTGTTTACCTAAAATATTATATACTTCTATATCTTCTATCGGAGAACTTTTGGATGCAAGAATAGAAATATTTCCATTACTAGGGTTCGGTGATACTATAATTTTGTTCTCTTTATCCTGAAAAGAATCTACATTTAATATTTTTTGCGTAAAAACGATAGTTCCTACTTTTTCTGTTGTAAACGTATACATTCCACGAATATCAGATATAGGCTCTTGCGGCACAGTCTCAGGATTATTTAACTGGTATCCTGTTCCTTCTTCAGTTCCTGCGTCATAAGGAAATAAATCCAATGTGATCTCAGGAATCCATTGCCCTCCATTATCAACCAGAGATACACTATTTACAGCAATCATCCAGTCAGGACTAGGAGCAAGCATAGAAGCAAGACTGACTAAAGGGAAATCAGAACTTACCGTTAGGTCACTGATAGTAATTGTTCTGCCTGATCCATTAAAAAACAGGTCAGGTCCTTCTATATATTGATCTGCATTATTTGCATTTATAGCACTGTTAACTTCAGAATTAAAAGTGCCATTAGATCCTGTTTCTGCAACTCCTTCAATACCGGGGGTAGCTAGTTCTCCCATCTTTAGAAAGGTAATATTACTATTATGAGTAGCTCCTACAAGTTCTGTAAAATGTGCATTACTACCAGGTAATGGCCCGTGGGCTTCCCAGTTACTGGTAAAAACAATGTCATATACCGCAGTAGTCTGACCAAATGTTATGATTGATAATAGAAGTAGTGATGTTGTTAAAATAAGTTTTTTCATGTGAGTTGAGGTTTTGCGTGAATTTTTACATTAAGTTATTAGATATATTATTTAAACAGTTAAAATATATTTTACCCTACCAATTTAAATAATAAATAAAGATAACAATTTAAAATATGTTAGATTTAAAACGATTATTATAATTAAAAATTATTGCTTTATCCCTAAAAAAAACTTATAACACAAATGAATATTGAAATTATTTATACATTTTTATTAGCAACATCAGCTTTGGCTATTTCTCCGGGTCCTGATAATATCTATGTTTTAATGCAAAGCCTATCAAATGGTAAAAAATATGGACTAGCTACTGTAGCGGGTTTGATGGCTGGTTGTCTGGTGCATACTACGCTGGTTGCCTTTGGGATCTCAGCTATCATTAAGCAAAGTAATATGTTATTTTTTATCATAAAACTTCTAGGAACTATATACCTGTTTTTATTAGCATTTAAAGTTTGGAGAAGTAACATCTCATTACAACTGGAAGATACACTGATAGAAAAGAAGAATATGATGAGTTTATTTAAGCAAGGTTTTATGATGAATGTATTGAATCCTAAAGTATCAATATTCTTTTTAGCATTTTTTCCTGGGTTTTTATTTAGTAAGGAATTAAGTACTGTAATACAGTTCTATATTTTAGGATTTTTATTTATACTGGTTTCATTTTTTGTTTTTGGTTTAATAGCGGTGATGGCTGGATATATTTCTCGTCATATTAAAGATAATCCGAGTGTAGCGATATTTCTAAAATGGCTACAGATAATTGTCTTTATTGCAATCGGAGTTTTTATCCTTTTTTCTGAAAAATAATCATACTTTTATGGCGTAAATTGGTTTTCTTTTAGACAGAAGTTCTTAAATGATCAAAAAAGTAAAAATTATAGAATGTCCCAGAGATGCCATGCAAGGTATTAAAGACTTTATTCCTACTGAAAAAAAGATTCAGTATATACAGTCTCTTTTACGATGTGGATTCGATACGATAGATTTTGGAAGTTTTGTTTCGCCAAAGGCAATTCCCCAAATGATAGATACGGAAGCAGTACTGGCAGGGTTGGATTTATCGGCTACAAAAAGCAAATTATTAGCAATTATTGCTAATGTGCGTGGTGCCAATACTGCTGTTATGCACCAGGAGATTGATTATTTGGGATATCCTTTTTCGATTTCTGAAAATTTCCAGATGCGTAATACACATAAGACAATTGCAGAATCTGTAGAAACTTTACAAGAAATTCTCAATATTGCTGATAGGTCAAATAAAGAGGTGGTAGCATATCTCTCCATGGGTTTTGGCAATCCTTATGGAGATCCCTGGAATGTTGAGATTGTAGGCGATTGGACAGAGAAATTAAGTACTATGGGAGTGAAGATTTTATCGCTTTCTGATACTGTTGGAACGTCTAATCCAGAAATTATAGATTACTTATATGCTAATCTGATCCCTAAATATCCTGATATAGAATTCGGAGCGCACTTGCATACAACTCCTACAAGCTGGCATGAAAAAGTAGATGCTGCTTATAAAGCGGGTTGTAGAAGGTTTGATGGAGCAATACAGGGATTTGGCGGGTGTCCAATGGCAAAAGATGAATTGACAGGAAATATGCCAACCGAGCGGATGCTTTCATATTTCACTACAGAAAAGGCGGATAGTAATATAAAAATGATGAGCTTCGAATCTTCGCATAATGAAGCTACTAAAATATTTACAGTATATCATTAAATAATTAAGTAATAAAATGAAAAGTGTTTTAAAAAAAATAGGCTTGTTGTTAGCAGTAGTATTGGTAATACTGCAATTTATAAGACCTGATAAAAATGAAATGGGATATGAATCTGTTGCCTATTTTGAAAATGATACCAAGCCAGGTGTTGCCATAAAAAAAATATTAAAAAGTAATTGCTATGACTGTCATAGCAACCAAACAATTTATCCGTGGTATGCAGAAGTAGCACCAGTGTCTTATTGGTTATCCCATCACGTAGATGAAGGGAAAGAACATTTTAATGTGTCGGATTGGGAGCAATATTCTGACAAAAAGAAAGATCACAAATTAGATGAATTGATAGAAGAGGTAGAAGAAGGAGAGATGCCACTGTCTTCTTATACCTGGATTCATGGAAATTTAGAAAAAGAAGATAAAGAAGTATTGATAGCCTGGGTAAGAGAACTGAGAAAACAATATTCTTCAGTAGAATAGATGTTCATTTTATTTTTGTTAGATTTCTTTGTTAGCATTACAATGACCTAGTTTATACTGTTTTCAACCCAATTCCGTCTTGCTTGTAAGAATTTTACGTTTATTTAGATTTAATACAAATAAAGTTTGAAAACTGCATTTCGATATATATATTTGCAGCCTTAATTAACTATTTGTAATAAGTCTAAATTAAAAAAATGATGAGGATTAAAAGTTTAACCAAAGTTATATGTTTATCAGGAGTCTTACTTATGGCATCTTGTTCATCTGATGATGATACAACAGTACCGGGTGTTCAGATAGAAGAACCAGCTACGTATGCATTTGAGCGTAACGGAGAAAGTACTGTAAGTTTTGGAGGACAAACGACCAGAATAAAAATGGCAGAAGAAATTAGTAGTGAACTAAAAGATAATACTAATACTCAGGCAATACTGGACGCTATGTTTAATCATCAGGAAGGTGTTGATGATTTTGAGGATGCAGACTTAAATGCTTCTGATAAAAATGTGAGAAGCAAGACTGCGGCATCCCGAGATTATTTTTCGGCGAATACTACAGATGCAACTGCAATCAAGGCTGATTTTGATACTTGGATCAAAAGTCAGGTTGATGAGGTGTTTCCTAACTGGGGTGTAACTGCTATGGCTGGTACTCCTGGAGTTTTGCAAGAAGCAGGAGGAGGATCTAGTCGGTATGTTAATGCTCAAGGCTTAGAATTGAATCAGGCATTTGCCAAAAGTCTGATAGGTGGATTAATGGCAGATCAGGCATTAAACAATTACTTGGGTACTGCTGTTCTGGATGAAGCAGAGAATATAGCTAATAATGATAATGATGTTGTTGCAGATGGTAAACCGTATACCACTATGGAGCACAAGTGGGACGAAGCATATGGTTATTTATATGGAACTTCTGTTAATACGGCAGAACCTAATCTTACTATTGGGAGTGATGATAGTTTCCTTAATAAATATATAGGTAGAGTAGAAGGAGATGAGGATTTTAAAGGAATTGCTGATGATATTTATAACGCTTTTAAGTTAGGTAGAGCTGCTATTGTAGCAAAAAAATATACAGTAAGAGATCAGCAAGCCGCTATTATCAGAGAAAAAATATCTCAGGTTATTGCAGTTAGAGCAGTATTTTACTTACAACAAGGTAAGAGAGCATTAGAAGCTTCTACGATTGATTATGCTAGTGCATTTCATGACCTTTCAGAAGGATATGGTTTTATCTATAGTCTGCAGTTTACCAGAAAGTCAGATGATGCTACTCCTTATTTTTCCAGAACAGAAGTTCAGGGATTACTTGATGATTTGATGAAAGGAACTAATGGATTATGGGATGTAACACCAGAAACGTTACAAACTATCTCAGAAACAATAGCCTCCAAATTTGATTTTACAGCAGAACAAGCTGGTAGCTGAGAAGGTCAAAAAGTATAAAATGCTAAAAAAGAGGCAGGAAGTTATATCAATTCCTCCTCTTTTTTTACATTTGCAAAAATTTATTAAGAATAAATAAAAATAAGATGAAAAAGTTTTGGTTTTTAATTGTTGCTTTTGCACTTATAGTAGCTTGCTCATCCGGAGATGATGCTACAACATCTACAGACAATTTTGATAGAAAAGCAATGCTGGAAAATATTTCAGATAATATTATTATTCCGGCATACCAGCGTTTTTCTAATGATGTAGCAGCTCTGAAAACTGCGGCTTCTGCCTTTACTAATACAACAGACGAAGCTAATTTGATCGATTTGAGAACTGCTTGGTCTACAGCTTATATCTCGTGGCAAACAGTTAGCATGTTTGAAATAGGAAAAGCCGAAGAATTGTCTTTTAGAAATTTTATGAATGTTTTTCCTGTTAATGCTGCTAATATAGATGCAAATATTTCTTCAGAGACTTATGATCTTACTACAGTTTCTCAACAAGATGAGCAAGGATTTGGAGCGCTGGATTATGTGATCAATGGTGTGTCTGATTCTGATGCTAAAATTCTTGAGTTTTATACGGATACTACAAATGGTGTCAACTATAAAAAGTATCTTACAGATCTAGTAGATAGAATTGTTGATTTAACTTCACAGGTACTAAACGATTGGACAGGCAGTTATAGAGATACTTTTGTAAGCAATAGTGGTTCTTCTGCAACAAGTTCTGTAGATAAATTGGTGAATGATTTCATATTTCATTATGAAAAACATTTACGCGCTGGTAAGATTGGGATTCCAGCAGGGGCATTTATCGGGACACCTTTTGAAGAGAAAGTAGAAGCTCTGTACAAAGGAGATTTAACAAAAACTCTTTTTGAAGCCAATCTTAATGCGTTACAAGATTTTTTTAATGGAAAGCATTTTGGGAGTGCTGTAACAGGAGAAAGCTTAAAAACCTATCTTGACTTTCTTACTGCTATAAAAAATGGAGAAGATCTAAGTGGATTAATTAATAATCAATTTAATACAGCCAGGTCTGTAGCAGATAATCTTAATGATGATTTTTCTTCTCAAGTCCGCACGAACAATGAACTTATGCTGAATACATATGATGAACTTCAGAAAAATGTGGTTTTTCTAAAAGTAGATATGCTTCAGGCAATATCGGTTCGTGTAGATTTTGTTGATGCTGATGGCGATTAAGGAAGTTGTGTATTAAATGAAATATAGTATAAACGAATATCTAAAAAAAAATACGGAGGCTGCACCACTTGCAGTCTTTCGTATTTTTTTTGGGTTAATGATGCTGCTCAGTATTATTCGTTTCTGGAGTTATGGCTGGATTGATAAATTATATATTGAGCCAACTTTTTTCTTTTCATACTATGGATTCGACTTTATTAAACCAATAGAGGAGTATACGTATATTATTTTCGCCTTGTGCGGGTTGTCTGGTATATTTGTTATGATTGGATATAAGTATAGGATCGCTATTATAACATTTTTTTTAAGTTTTACCTATATAGAATTAATGGATAAAACGACCTATCTTAATCATTATTATTTCATAAGTATTCTTAGCTTCTTACTTATATTTTTACCCGCCAATGCATATTATTCATTGGATGCCAAAGTGAGAAAAGTTTCCTTTCAGGAGATACCCAATTGGACAATTGACTGTATAAAGCTATTATTAGGCATCGTATATTTTTATGCAGGATTAGCAAAATTGAATTCTGATTGGTTAATAAAAGCCATGCCTCTGAAGATTTGGTTACCTTCAAAATATGATATTCCTATCATAGGCAATTTGATGCATAAAGAATGGTTACACTATACATTTAGTTATACAGGTGCTATGTATGATTTAACTATTCCCTTTTTATTGCTTTTTAAGAAAACAAGAATTTTTGCTTTTGTCATGGTAGTAGTTTTTCACCTACTTACAAGAGTTCTTTTTCCTATTGGTATGTTTCCTTATATTATGATTATTGGTACTTTGATATTTTTTGATCATCAGGTTCATCATAAAATACTCACAGTTATTTCTAAAATATTCAGGATTGATAAAATAAAATTTGATACGAATAAAACTATAAGTCTTCACTCTGGTCATACCAAAATTTGCATAGGGGTTTTGTCTTTGTTTTTTGTGATTCAATTACTTTTGCCATTTCGATATATGCTATACCCGGGAGAATTGTTTTGGACAGAAGAAGGGTATCGTTTTTCCTGGCGGGTAATGCTGATGGAAAAAGCGGGATACGCTAATTTTAAAATTGTAGATAGTAAAACAAAGAAACGATTTTATGTTGATAATGATGATTTTCTAACTCCTTTTCAACAAAAGCAAATGGCAACACAGCCAGATTTTATAGTACAATATGCACATTACCTGAAAAATCATTTCGCAAATCAAGGACATAAAAATATACAAGTATTTGTAGAAAGTTATGTCGCACTTAATGGTCGATTAAGTAGTCAATATATAGATCCAACGGTGGATCTGGGGAAACAAGAAGAATCATTTAAACATAAAACATGGATTATTCCATTTAAGGATGAGATTAAGGGATTATAAGGTAGCTGTCTTTTTTTTATTAATATCAACAATAGTTTCAGCACAATATAGGATTACAGGAGTGGTAACAAATCAAGATAGCCTTCCTGTTCCAGAAGCAGAAGTATATAATCGTACTACGGGAAAAGAAGTTGTCACGAATAGCGATGGTAGCTTTGAATTTACGGATGTAAGAGAAGGTAAGTATCTGATTACTGTATTTAGCTTTGATTACAAAATTTCAGAAAAATCGGTAGACGTAACATCCGACAGCCGTATAAACTTTGTTCTTAAGCCTTTGGGAGAAGAATTATCCGAAGTTGTTATTACACAGCGAAGAGAAAAAATATTTGGGTTAACACGATTAAAGGCTGTAGAAGGAACAGCGATATATGCAGGAAAGAAAAGTGAAGTCGTTTTATTAGATAATGTGCAAGGAAATTTGGCTTCTAATAATGCCCGACAGATTTATGCACAGGTAGCAGGATTAAATATCTATGAAAATAGTGTTGGAGGGTTACAGCTCAATATCGGAGGAAGAGGTTTGGATCCTAATCGTACTGCCAATTTTAATACCCGCCAGAATGGGTATGATATCAGTGCAGATGTATTAGGATATCCAGAGAGTTATTATACGCCACCACCAGAAGCTCTTAGTGAAATCCAGGTAGTACGTGGGGCAGCATCCCTGCAATACGGTACGCAGTTTGGAGGATTGATTAATTTTAAAATGAAACGCCCGAACCCAAACAAAAAAATAGAACTTGTTTCCAGACAAACATTGGGTTCTTTTAATCTGTTTACTAGTTTTAATAGTCTTGGTGGTACCATTAATAAATTTAGTTATTATACCTATTTTAATTATAAACAGGGAGATGGTTTTAGACCAAATTCAGAATTTGATTCTAAGAATGCATATGTTCATGCAGGATATCAGATATCAGAGCGCACAAAAATTGAAGGTGAATTTTCGTATTTAAAATACTTGGCAAAACAACCAGGAGGATTAACGGATACAGATTTTAGAACAGATCCGGATTTTAGTAATAGAACAAGAAACTGGTTTGAAGTAGATTGGAAATTGTATGCATTAAAACTAACACACGAATTCTCTGATGCTACCGATTTTAGCCTGTATCTATTTGGATTGGATGCTTCCAGATCTGCATTAGGATTTAGAGGAATTCCGGGAAGATTAAATACAAACCCTATAACAGATGTTGATGAAGTAGATAGTTCAGGTAATTTTGTGAACTCCAGAGACCTTATCGTTGATAACTTTAGGAATTGGGGAGCAGAAGCCAGGTTGCTTACCCGATATCAATTATGGGATAAAGAATCCGTCTTTCTAATTGGATCCAAGTATTATCAGGCTGCTAATAACTCCAGACAAGGAGCAGGAGGATTAGGGACAGGACCAGACTTTGATTTTCAAGATGCTATTTTTCTGGATTATCCTAATCAGTCATCTTTTGATTTCCCTAATTTTAATATCGCTGTATTTGGAGAAAATATATTTAATTTTTCAGATAAATTCTCAGTAACCCCTGGATTTAGGTTCGAACATATAAAAACAGAAAGCGAAGGAAGTTTTAATCAGGTTATTTTTGATAATGCAGGAAATCCTATTGCTAATAATTTTGATACGGACAATAGAAAATTAAATCGTTCTTTTTTTCTTTTTGGAATAGGTTCGAGTTATAAGTTTACTAATAGCATAGAAACATATGTAAATATCTCTCAGAATTACAGATCAGTTACCTTTAATGATATTAGAGTGGTGAGTCCTACTTTTGTAGTAGATCCAACTATTGGTGACGAAGAAGGATTTACCGCTGATATAGGCGTACGCGGAAAATTAAATACAACCCTATCGTATGATGTGAGTGTATTTGGGTTGTTGTATGATGATAGGATAGGTATCGTTTTTAATGATAGAGCAGAAAGAGTACGAGGAAATATTGGTAGTGCCTTTATTTATGGATTAGAAAGCTTATTAGATTGGAATGTTTGGAATACCATTGGAATAGAAAATAATAATTACAGGCTCAATATATTTGCAAACACCTCATTGACAAACTCAGAATATACAGCTTCTGAAATTCCGGGGGTTACAGGAAAAAAGGTAGAGTTTATTCCTGCTATTAATCTAAAAACCGGATTAAAATTCGGGTATAAAAACTTTTTGGCAAATGTACAATATACCTACCTTTCTGAGCAGTTTACAGATGTAACCAATGCTGCTATCGCAAATGATGGAGATAACCGTAATGGTATTATCGGCGAGATCCCTGCATACTCGATAGTAGACCTTTCCTTTTCATATAGTTTTGACAGGTTTAAACTAGAAACAGGGATTAATAACCTTTTGGACGAAAGCTATTTTACACAAAGGGCGACTGGATATCCTGGGCCTGGGATTATACCCTCAGAACCATTAGCCTGGTATGCTACATTGCAATTTAAATGGTAAACAGCCATAAAAATTAACCTTTGTTTAATTACAGAATTAACTTTTGTTCAATTATCAGTTGGTTGATTATTACATAAATTTGACCAAAATCCAATGATATGAAAGAGTTTGCGGTATACGATCAGATGATGGCTCAATATTATAAATCTATTTCTACACATATTTTACCCTTATTTTCCTGGGAATTTTATGGAGAACATTTTTCTGCTATGAGTAGTTTTAAAGAAGACCTCGAGATGTTGAAAAAGATTACCCAAAAATGGAATTTTGATAGAAATTATCAAAAAGAACTGATAAATAAAAAATCTGTAATTGTTATTACCAATACCAAACTTACTATTGTGTATGCCTCGCATAACATAGAAAAAATGAATGGGTATACTCCAGAAGAAATCATTGGGAGTTCTCCAAAAATGTTTCAAGGTGCGAATACCTGTAATCAGACTTCTAAAATGGTAAGACAAGCAGTGAAGAAACAGCAACCTTTTGAAGTTTCAATTCTTAACTACAAAAAAGATAAATCTACATACGTTTGTAATATTAAAGGTTTTCCGGTTCTCAATAAACGAGGGAAACTCGTCAATTACATTGCTTTTGAAACTGCAGCTTAGTTTCTTAGGGTATTTTTGTTTTTAATTTAGTATGCAGTAACCTTTTCTTTTTTTATTTTGTTTTTGTCTAGTTTTGTAATCATAATTTTTTACAAAAAATGACTGCTGCAAAGTCCATATCATTATTTACTGCTATAAATCTTGTAATCGTTGGAGTATTTTATATGTTACAGCCCAAAATATGGGTAGCACTTTTTGCTTCTCTATATTCCAAAAAATATATAAGTAATACGATCAAAACACTAATTACATTAGGAATGGATTCTTTAATCTTTTCCTTTCATTTGCTAAGAAAATGGTTTAAGATATTGATAACTATTTATGGAATGGTCCCAATTATTAAAGTATTTATTTATAAAGCATTTACAGCTTTAGAGATTTCAGGTATCGATAAACTTGCTATAAAAAAAGAATATATGTTTAGGCGTGTAGGTATACTTATGTTTAGGTTTTTGATAGTAGTTTTACTAGTAAACAGTTGTTCAAAAAAACAGGATTCACACGTATATAATACTGAAGCAGAAAGAAAATCCTTGTTATACGATTTACGAATAAAAATTTCGCATCTAATGACATTCTTTTTCTACTATATTTTCTTCATAAAATGAAACAATAGCTATGGCTATTCTTTAATTTGATTCATCAATCTAGCGAAAAATCCTTGCCATTATTTTTACGAAATTCTCACCCGTAAATCGTATTATACGATTTATAACTAAAAATTTCGCATATTCATCGTTTCTTTTTCCTTTCTACTTCGTTTAAAAAATAAACCGTAGCTATAGCTATGCTTGATTTTTTTGCCTTGCATAAAGAAAAAATAATTCAATGAATTTATACGAATTTTTTAATCACAAATCGTATTAGTCACTATAAAAAAATTCAATCAGGCTTTCAGAACAGGCGATGTCAAAAAAATAAAAACAATGATCACAGATAGTTATATACATACTAATGGTCATTCTAAATCCATAGATAAAGAAAGCTGGGTTTCATATTTGCAAAATCGAAAAACAGATATAGACAGTGGGCATCTGTTAGTTAATGACTACCGGATAGATGAAATTGAAATTAAAATCTATAAGGTAACAGCCATTGTAACCGCCAGAGTTAAGGTAATGCAGACAAAATCAGGAATATCAGAAGAAAATAATTATCGGGTAACAAATATCTGGGTTAAGGAGTCTGGCACGTGGAAAAGAGCTGGTTTTCAAGACACTAAAATCAATTGATAATAATGATTTTTTGATTCAAAGATCAAACCTGGATAGTACTCGATAATCGAGATGTAAAGGATATTGACCACGAAGTAGTTTATGATTCTAGATCTCAATTCGAAAAATCATTTGGATTTTAATAAGGAAACTTATGTTAAAATTAGCTAAAGAGAAATTTTAATGACCTCGGGTCTTTCTTATATTAATTCTTAAAATAGTCTGATTTTAAATAAGTTGAAAACAACTGTAAAAACATATAATACGATTTATAACTAAAAATTTCGCATATTCATCGTTTCTTTTTCCTTTCTACTTCGTTTAAAAAATAAACCGTAGCTATAGCTATGCTTGATTTTTTTGCCTTACATAAAGAAAAAATAATTCAATGAATTTATACGAATTTTTTAATCACAAATCGTATAAAAACTACTGAAGGATCAATAAATTATGTACTTTAGTCTACTTAATTGAACGTACAGAAAAATGATACCAGAAATAGAAAAGTCTCTTAATGACCAGATAAAATATGAAGCAAAAGCTTCTGCACAATACCTTGCGATGGCCTGCTGGGCAGATATCAATGGATATAATGGAATAGCAGAATTTTTTTATACACAATCCGAAGAAGAACGTGTCCATATGACCAAGTTAGTTAAGTTTATCAATGAACGTAACGGACAAGCTGTGATTCCTTCAATAGATAAACCAAGAGATAGTTTTAATGGTTTAATGGAGTTGTTTGAAGTTTTTCTGAAAAGTGAAGAATTTGTAACGGCACAGATTAATAATGTGATTTTTCAATGCTTAGAGCATAAAGACTACAATGTGCACAACTTTATGCAGTGGTATGTAGCAGAGCAATTAGAAGAAGAAGCTACAGCCCGGACATTATTAGATAAACTAAAAATAATTGGAGATGACAAATCAGGTCATTACCTTTTTGATAGAGATATTAACACATTACAAGCGGTAAAATCATCAGAAGAGTAATAGCTAACGTATTATTAATAAACAAGCTGTCTGGGGATCATCTCACAAGGCGTGTATTGAGAAAAAAAAATTGCTTTTGAGGCAAGCCCTTGTCTAAATCTCAAGTATAGAGTAAATTAAAAGTGAAGATTCTTTTTTAGAGAATCTTTTTTTTTATATTTTTACACTTTATTTAGATTTAATAAAAATTAAAAGACTGTGAGAACATTCGATACACCTTCTCTATATACTCCTTGTATCACTGTAAATTGTGAAATTAGCTGTGGTATAAAAAAGAAGAAATGTTGTAAAAAATATAAGAAGAAAGGAAAAACAAATTGTAAAAAATGTCCTAAACTTTAATGATAATAATGAAAGCTTAGCATTATTTGATTATAAGAAAACAAAAGGAAGGAATAGCTTGTAGGGAAGGTTAACTTTTATGTCATAAAATTTGGAGAGTAATCAATTCTTAGACGAAATCATGGTAAACTGAATCAAATTATTCTTTAATTCAGACGAGAAAGAAAATTCATAGATAGCAACACTATCGATCCTTTTTATTTTGAAGTGTGAAACAAAAAGAAATGATTTTAATTACTCAAGATGCGTTCATAAAACACTTACATATAGGTTGATAGTGTGCTGCATTTTTAACGGATTAAGATTTTATTGGGATGGATTACAAAAATGATTTAATAGCTTAGTAACATAAATACTGTTGGGGATATGGGTATATTTATGAATACTAGAAGATGTACTACAACTACTTTTTGTAGTTGTATATGTATAATCATATCAGTTCTATATTCTTGCAGTAAAAAACCTGTTCAGGAAATTAATGGTAGCACAGTATTACAAAAAAGTATAAATTATCATGATCCTCAGCATCAATGGAATACTTCTATGCTCTATATGCATATACAAGAACCCAGAATAGGAAATCCCTACAGGTATTCTATAATAAAAATGAATAATCAAAAAGAATCATTTGAGCTACAACGAAACAGAGGAAAACATATCGTAACGTATAGTATTAACAAAGATGGAGAAAGAAGTGCTTTACTAGATGGTCAGAAAGTAAAAGATACCGCTCTAATTACTAAATACAAATTGGTTCCTGATAGAAGTATAGATTATCAAAAGTTTTACCAGCTGATGTGGGGGCTACCTATGTCGTTAAACGAAGCTGTTATCTATGAATTCAAAAAGGTATCTACTGCTGATTTTAATGAACAAGAATGTTATAAAATTGAGTTAGAACTAAAAGAGGCTCTGTTTTCTAAGTTTTGGTATGTATATATAAAAAGATCAAATTTTCAATTAGTTGGGGTAGAAATAATTTTTCCGGATAAACCTAAAGAAGGAGAAAGAATTTATTTTGAAAAACAGATCGTTATTAACCGAATCAGAATTCCAAGGATCAGGCATTGGTATGACTACTATACGGATGAATATTCTGGTTCTGATATTGCTATCAAAAAGATGAAATCACACAATTGAAAGGATACATATCAACATTAAATAAATCATCAAAATAATTATCAATCATGAAACAATGTCTAAGTTTATTTTTAGTACTGGCAATTACAGTGGTAAGTGCACAAGAATCCGACCGTAAACTGGTAGAAAAAACAGTAAATTATTATTTGGAAGGAGGAACTAATAATGATTTTGAAACCCTAAAAAAGGCATTTCATAAAACAGCTACTATGAAATATATTCGGGAAGGATATCAGGAGGTCAATGCCATTGATTTTTTTGAAAAAATAATGAAACCAGGGCCTAAACAAAATCGTAAAACAAAAATTGCGACTATTGATATATCTGGTCATGCGGCTCACGCCAGGTTAGAAATTGAATATCCTACATTTACATTTATAGATTATATGAATTTGCTGAAAATTGATGGAGAATGGAAGATTGTAAGCAAAATTTTCTATAAAAAACTACATGACAACAAGTGATTTGTAAAATAGTCAAGGTTTTAAAGATACTCTGTATAGAAACCTCTATAATAGTGTAGTTAAGTATTTTGAAGAATTTCAAAAAAAATAGACAAACTTCATCACCAACAACATTAAAGATCATGAAATTAAAAACTATAAATGTACTATTATCCATAGCCATATTACCTACATTGGGATATACCCAGAATGTCGAAGAATCTCGTTTATATTTAAATCAAAAACCTCCTGGATTGCAACCAGAAGTGTTTGCTCAGCATATAATTTCCAAACCTACAGAGTCAGAATTTGGATCAGTATTTTCTAAAAACGGAAAAGAATTCTATTATGGAGTAGATATCAATGGAAAAACCGAAATCCGATATACCAGATTAGAAAATGATCTATGGACTGTACCAAAAACTATTGTATCTGACCCCAAATATGGTTTTAATGATCCATTTTTATCACCAGATGAGTATAGATTGTATTACATATCAAATCTACAACATAAGAAAAACGGGAATAGAAAAGGGCATGATATCTGGTATTCTGAAAAAAAACCTGATGGTTGGTCAGAACCTATAAATGCTGGATCTGCTATTAATTCTGATGGGGATGAATATTATATGTCCTTTACGAATGAAGGGACTATGTATTTTAGTTCAAATAACCTCTCAGGAAATAATAATGACAATTTTGATATATATGCTTCAAGAAGTGTAAATGGTAAGTTTCAGAAACCCGAAAAATTAAGTGGAGCGATTAATACCAAAAGTTATGAAGCAGACGTATTTGTAGCTCCAGATGAATCATATATTATTTTTTGTGCAAGACGAGAAGAAGGCTTAGGGAGAGGAGATCTGTATATCAGTTTTAAACGTGAGGATGGTAGCTGGACTAAATCCAGGAATATGGGAGTTCCGATTAATAGTAAAGGGCATGAACTATGTCCTTTTGTGACCAAAGATGGAAAATACTTTTTCTATACTAGTAATCAGGATATTTATTGGGTAGACGCTAAGATATTTGAGCAATATCGTTAAGATAGACACCACTATAAAATTATTCCAAAAAAATCAAAAAATCCACCAATATTTAATAAGCTTTTTTTAGATTTGTAGGATACCCTCCCTTTTTTAGACAATTAACCTTACTAATTTCTAATAAAAAAATATTATTTATGATAAGATACACCTTCATCATACTTATTTTTCTCTCATTTAAAATCTATGCGCAGAAAAATGAATTCAATGAACTTATATCTTTATTTGCTACTCCTAAAAAAGAGATTCCTTTAATCTTAGCTAAAACTTATTTTGATTTTCAACCTACAGAAAGAGCAAATAAACTGCTAACAGGTCAAATCATTGTACAAACAGATACTTATCTTATAGTATCTACGCATCTGGAGTGTAATGCAAAAAGGAATTGTGTGCAGTCATCCATAACATCCTTTAGTAATACCGGAGAACGAATAGGAACAATAGCTTTTGAAAGAACAATAACCGATTGTTCTTTTGATGATAGCAGGAAATCTGTGTATGTTTCTAAAGAATTATTAGTTTTTAAGGAGGTAAGAGAAAAACTCGATTGTCAGGGGGATGGAAGTCAAATAGGAGTGAAAATGTGGCTTGAGTTTCAGCCAATACGTGAGGAAGGAACGTTTGCTAAACCCTATACAGATAGAAAATCACTGGAACGTGAAAACTATATATTTTCTCATAGAGTTTTTACTGAAGAAGAATTAAAAGAAAAAACAGAAGAAGAATTAGCAATTATCAAAAATGAAATCTTTGCTGCTCACGGATATATGTTTAAGAAAGAAATGTGGCAGGATTATTTTGAATCAAAATCATGGTATACTCCATCTGATCAGGATGCCACAGAAAAATTAACACCGATCGAAAAAAAAAATATTGAATTGATCGTAAGTCTTAAGAAGCATGAAGATAATAATTAGTCTTATTACAATTGTTCTTTCTTCTTTTGCAGCAGTAAGTCAGACAAAAACAATTCATGTTTTTGTAGCCTTGTGTGATAATATACATCAAGGTATTGTTCCTGTACCCGATAAAATCGGAAATGGTCAAGATCCAAAAAACAATTTATACTGGGGTGCTGGTTATGGAGTAAAGAATTTTTTTAAAGTAAAAACTAAAGACTGGCAACTTATACAAACGGTTCCATCAGATGATCCGATTATTTTAGAAAGATTATTATTCAAACACATAACAAAAGATATATATGTATTGGCAGATGCTTATGATGGAGCTAAGATAAAAGACTGTACAGAAAACTTTTTGAGATCTGCTAATGGGCAACTTTCTTTTGAGCTCAAAGAAAAATCAAAAACGCTGGATTTTGGTGGTGGATCTGATCTCCTGGCTTATGTAGGTCATAACGGGTTGATGGATTTTGAGAGTAATCCGTCATACCAGGAATCTGTTACCAAGATAAGAGATATAATAATTTTGGCTTGTTATAGTAAGCGCTATTTCGAACCTCAAGTTAGAAAAGCAAAGGCTAATCCGATATTATGGACCACACACCTAATGGCTCCGGAAGCATATACGCTCAAATCAGCAATAGATGGTTGGATAGCTAATGAATCAGGGGAACAAATAGATGAACGAGCAGCACAATCCTATCATACGTATCAAAAATGTGGTATTAGAGGAGCGAGAAACTTATTTACAACAGGGTTTTAATAGGGTATTGATACTCTTTAGTAATCAATATTGCATATGTAGTTTCCCTTTTTTCAGGGTAGTAATTGAATTTTTTAGATGATATTTTTGAATAAAAAAAGGATAGTTGTTTTAAAAACCAGGAAATACTCTTGTTAGACCATGTCTGGTTTTAAAATACTCAAACAAAAAGGCGACCATTTTTATTTTGAAGTATCAAGGATACAGAGCAAATTTGAATGGATATTTTGAAATCGTACTTGGTTATTGCCCATACTGTTATAGAAGGAAAAGCACAAAAAAGCATATGAAAAAAATAGAGCCTTATAAAAATATCGATGAAGCAATTTCAAAACTAGATAATGGAGGAAGGTTTTATAACATTTTGACAAAAGCAGATGATGGGATAATCTCTACATCTGAATTAGGAAAAGTTGGAGGTCTTTTTTATGATAAGCAACAAATGATTTTGTTTTTTGAGGTGTCAATTTCAAAATTAGATAAAGAAAAAAGAAAAGCCGTCATTTCAAAATTGGACGAAAAGTTACAAAAGGTTTATGCAAAGTATAAACCAATCGAATTGTTGCCGTCAGAAGCTCATACTAAAGGCATAGTAGCCTCAAATATGATCATGACCGGAATTCCAAAATTGACTGAATCCAATAGTAATTTTATAGGATTTATCATGATTCCTATCGTTACGGGTAAGGTAACAACATTTTCAATGGTTCCAATAATTGATATATATGATGTGTATGAAATAAGAGATGAAGTTTCTGATAAGGAATTTCTGATTGCTCATTCTAAAGGAACAACTAAGCTACCAGAGAAAAAAATTAAGATAGCAGGAGTATTGAAAGAATTAAAATCTGATAAAAAAGAAAAAACAGCTTCTCAGAAATTTCTTGAAGTCGTATATCATATGGAAATTAATTGAATATGCTAATGATTTAAAATTCTTATTTATCTACATCCTACAGAGATGACAAATGTGGGGTTTGGGGTAAAATCAGGTTACCAGGAAAAATAGTAAAAAACGGTAAAAAAAACAATAAACTATCTCGAGGTAAACTGAGGTAGTTAAATCTCGATTATCGAGTAAACATAAACCTTGAGAATAACCCCATTTAATTTGAAAAAATAGATGTAAATTTCATAGGAAAAAGCAGTACTCCAGATCAGTTCTAAGATAGATTTTCTGGTATAAACCTATCATACAAAAGCAGGTTAATGGTATAACCATTTTACTTCTTTTTTAATTTAGATAAACTATATGGCTAACAATCAGGAATACCTCGAAGAACTTCTTCAGAAACTGGAAATTCTTTCAAAAAAGCAAGAAAGTTTTTATAGAGAAATACTAGATCTAAAACAGGAAATATTTAGATTAAAGACTTCAGAGAAAAAACAGGAACAGCCTGTAACAGCAAAGAAAATGGACTCTCCAGGCATTACTTCAGAGCCTGAAAAAGTAGAAAATAGAACACATTCTGAGGTGAAAAAGGAAGAAATACCTGTACAGAAAACCGTTTCAGCGCCCGTTATCAAAAAAGTTACCAGACTTAAAAACAAATCCAGTTTAGAAAAATTTATAGGAGAGAATCTTATTAGCAAAATAGGCGTAATTATTCTTGTGATAGGTGTTGCTATCGGAGCTAAATATTCTATCGATAATGAGCTAATAAGTCCATTGACAAGAATAATATTAGGATATCTTATGGGTATCGGACTGATTGGAGTAGGCATGAAACTAAAAAAGAAGTACGAGAATTTTAGTGCTGTATTAGTTAGTGGAGCAATGACAATACTTTATTTTATCACCTTTATAGGTTATAGTTTATATGAGCTTATGCCACAAGTATTTGCTTTTGTACTCATGGTGATATTTACAATTTTTACTGTATTTGCTGCTATACATTATAATAAACAAGTGATTGCACATATAGGATTGGTGGGCGCTTATGCCGTACCTTTTTTGCTTAGTGACGGATCAGGAAAAGTGGCAATACTATTTAGCTATATGGCGATCATTAATATCGGAATCCTATTTGTATCCTTGCAGCGCTACTGGAAACCATTATACTATTCATCTTTTTTTCTAACGTGGTTAATTTTCTTTAGTTGGTTTGTTTCTTCCTATGAGATAGCGGTCCATTTTACACTGGCATCGGTGTTTTTGTTTATATTTTTTGTCACTTTTTATTCTATATTCTTGTTCTACAAACTCAAAAGAAAAGAGAAGTTTGGTATGGGAGATGTTTTACTACAATTGATGAATGCATTTGTTTTTTATAGTATTGGTTTTTCTATCCTTACGAATCACCCTGTAGGAGAGCAGTTACTAGGAGTATTTACATTGGGAAATGCTATAATTCATTTTGGGGTTAGTGTTTTTATATATAGACTAAAACTGGCGGATCGTAACCTCTTTTATTTTACCTCAGGGATGGTATTGGTTTTTATCAGTATTGCGTTTCCGGTTCAACTGGATGGTAACTGGGTAACACTTTTATGGGCTGCAGAAGCTGCTCTGTTATTTTGGATTGGTAGAACAAAAAAAGTACCAATCTATGAAAAACTAGCATACCCTGTGATCGCGCTTACCTTTTTTAGTCTGCTTCAGGATTGGTGGAATTATTATGTAGAATACTCCTATGTATTAGAAGGAGTAGAAAGTAGTATGCTGCCATTTTTTAATATATCAGTACTTACATCATTAGTATGTGTAGCATCTTTTGGGTATATTTTTTCCCTGTTCAGAAGCGATAAATATCCATTTCCATGGGCTGATCAAAAGACATTGTTTCATCTAATTTCATTATGGATCTCTGCTACCTTTCTCTTCACTTTATACATGGCTTTTTTCTTAGAAATCATAGCGTATTGGGACGCTTATGAGTATGATAGTCAGAAGTTCAGAGGAATCTGGCTGATTAATTATACATTGCTATTTCTGACAATCTTATCTTTTGTAAATATGAAGAAGTTTAAGAATCAGGTATTGGGATATATCAATATATTATTCAATATAATAGCATTACTTATTTTTCTGACCAGTGGGCTCTACATACTCAGTGTGTTGCGCGAGAATTATCTGTATCCTGCTACGATCAAATCTGGAGAAGCTGGGTTGTATCATATTGGGATTCGGTATATTGCTATAGCTTTTAGTATCGGATTGCTAATGGCTAGTTATCAGTATGTAAGGCAGGAATTTCTAAAAAAAACCTTTACGATAGGATATGATATTATACTACAAATAGCCATTTTATGGATTGTAAGTAGTGAACTAATTCATTGGTTAGATATCGCAGGGTATACATCCTCTGATAAATTAGGCCTGAGTATTTTATGGGGAGTGTATGCGTTGTTATTAATCGTTTTAGGATTCTGGAAAAAGAGAAAGCATATTCGGATCATTGCGTTTGGATTGTTTGGTATCACCTTAATCAAACTATTCTTTTATGATATATCACATCTTAACACGATTTCTAAAACTATTGTATTCGTATCTCTGGGATTATTATTATTGATTATTTCTTTTTTATATAATAAATACAAACATATCATTACAGATGAGATCAAAGATCAATAACATAGTCTTTATCCTTTTTTTATACTGTTTATGTAGTTATGGACAGATCGATACCTACAGTTATAAAAGACAGTTGACGGGTATTAGTAATACCTGGCATAGGATAGCGTTACCTGACGAAATCTTTAAACGGTTATCATCTGACCTTTCAGATATTAGAATTTATGGAATTACCAAAGAAAATGATACTATAGAAGCGCCATATCTGTTAAAACAAAACCAGGAAAAAAGATCGGGAAAGGAAGTAAATTTCGAAATTATAAATCAATCCATAACTGCTGAAGGCTCATTTATTACGCTAAAAATCCCTTATGATCAGGTAATTAATCAAATCAAACTATTTTTTGAGGAGGAGAACTTTGATAATCTTGTTAACATAGAAGGAAGCCAGAATCTAAAAAACTGGTTTACCATTGTTGAATCGTATAGGATACTCTCCATAAAAAATGAACTGACAAATTATGCATTTACCAGAATAAAAATCCCAAGCTCAAAATACCAATATTTTAGAGTATTTATAAAAGGGACTAAAGCACCAGAGGTAAAGAATGCTCAGATGACATTAGTAGAAGTAGAAGAAGCCAGTTATAAAACATATGATATTAAATCAATACATACTCAGGAACAAAAACAAAACCATCGTACCGTAATAGATATAGATTTAAAAACATCAACTCCTGTGAGTTATATAAAAATAAGGGATGCAAACGATTTTGATTATTATCGACCTTTACGAATAGCGTATCTTAGTGATAGTGCCCAAACCAAAAAAGGGTGGATACATACTTATAGAAACCTAACATCCGGGATACTTAATTCTATAGAGGATAATGAGTTTAGATTTCGTAGCGTAATTGCAGAAAAATTAAGAATCGTAATCGATAACCAAGATAATGAACCACTTGCATTCGATGCTATTAGTGTAAAAGGATATACGCACGAACTGATTGCACGTTTTACCACTCCGGCAACATATTATCTCACCTATGGTAACCCTGCTGTCAGAAAGCCCTCTTATGATCTAAAGTATATATATGATGTTACTTCTGAAGATGTAAAAACACTACGAATTGGAGCTGAAGAAGCTATTAGTAAAAATAAACCAGAAACCGTATTGCCACTTTTTAAAAACGAAATATGGTTATGGGTAGTAATGCTTATTGTTATCGGACTGTTGGGAGGATTTACATTAATGATGATGAAAAAGAAGTGAGATTTTTAATTTCTCTTTTCTAATCAAGAGATTTACTATGTGGGCAATTACATAGAAAATATAAGCATAAACTTCAAAAATTATAATAATGATAAACCTCAAAGAACATTATAAAAAGCTTTATGAAGAGACAAAACATTATTTTATATCAAACAATTGTCAGGTTGATCGTTTGATAGATGCTCACTCAGATCAAAGATTTGGAATTACTCTTTTGCTGCGACCATCCATCAATGTGAAAAATAATATCCAAAAGTTTTTAAGCAAGTTAAAAGAAATTGAACCAGATCAGTACTATTACCCAAACTCAGATATCCATATTACTGTTTTATCTATAATCTCTTGTTATGAAGGTTTTGACCTAAACCATATAGTATTAGATAGATATATCAAGATTATACAAGAAAGTCTGATAGATGCCTCAAAAATCAAAATAGAATGTAAAGGAGTTACAGCATCTCCTTCTTGTGTGATGATAAAAGGTTTTGGCAATCCAGTCCTCAATGATATAAGAAATAGGTTGAGAATACAATTTAAGAACTCTGGGTTAGAACAATCAATTGATACAAGATATACGATCCTCACAGCACACGCTACAGTAGTTCGTTATAGAAAACCAATATCAAAAAAACTTGAGTTTCTTGATCTTATAGAAGAATATATAACGTATGATTTTGGAAGTTTTGATACAGATAGGTTAGAATTGGTGTATAACGATTGGTATCAAAGAGAAAGATATGTGAAAAAAATACAGGATTTTAGAATTTAATTATAAGAAGACAAAAGTTCAACATTGTTTTATGGATGGCTTTTATTTCGAAAAGATCATAAAAAGATATAATTATATTGGTTATAGCATTTGTTGTTTGAATTTACAGGAAAAGAAACGTAAGATTTTTTTATCTCGGTGAATAAGAAAAATCAATCATAGCAGGGTTTGTTTTTATGCTGAAGCTGAGGTGAAAAAAGAACATTTTATTACAGTAAATTCAAAAGGTAAATGGTATTAAATCAAAGAAGGAACATATATAAGAGATACTTATGGTAATAAGGTAAGATATATCTCTAGCCCCTTGCTTGATGCCTTTTACTTCTTGCACAAGTAGTTCCAGACCGTCCTGAAATAGTTCTATGCCATCTACAAAGGTCTAAGCACCCAATAAGTTATAGGGATACCCCCTATCCAATAGGGTTTCATCATAAATAAAAAGGGGTAGGAGGCATTAAAAATGGGGTAATAAGGATAAAAAGACTGGTTAGAAGTACTTCTGTAAGAAGTAGAAGTATAGTCGTATGGGGGTAGAGAGACTAAAGGTCAGGTGCAAGTGGTCTGGTTTCTCAGGTTTTTTAATTTTGACAAGATGTATGGAAGTGCTAAAAATTTTTTGAAAATAAGTTGTTTTTTTGTCCAAATAGAGAAAAACAACTCGTCATAAGATCAGAAATGATATAAACCATAAAATAAATAGACTTATGAAACAATTTATGTTCCTTTTTAAAGGAGGAGATGATGTATGGGATGCCAAATCTCCAGAAGAACAAGGGAAACACATGGAAGAATGGCAACAATGGATCGGAGAAATGGCTCAGCAGGAAAAATTTGTTGGAGCAGAACGTTTATATCCTCAAGGAAATACAATTCACCCCGGAACTATAAAAATTACTGACAGACCTCTTTCAGAAGCCAAAGAACTCGTCGGAGGATATGTAACAGTAACGTCTAACTCACTGGAAGAAGCAACAGAAATGGCAAAAGGCTGCCCAGGTTTGCAGTGGGAGACATCTGTTGAGGTTAGAGAAGTCTGGCCGGTAAAAGCATAGAGAAATACTAAATCAGGTGCAAAATTATAACCAATATGTTGAATGTACTCGGCAATCGAGATTTACATGTTACTAGGCTAGCCTCGAATTCGAAATGTTTTTTTCAATAAATGGCTCTTGAGCCTACCCTGAGGTAGTTTATTGTAAAAGAAAATCGTGTTTTTTATTCAAAAATTAAGATGCAAAAAAGTATATTATACGATTTGTGATTAAAAAATTAGTATAAATTCATTGAATTATTTTTTCTTTATGCAAGGCAAAAAAATCAAGCATAGCTATAGCTACGGTTTATTTTTTAAACGAAGTAGAAAGGAAAAAGAAACGATGAATATGCGAAATTTTTAGTTATAAATCGTATTATATTTCAGTAAATTCAAAGAATGGTATAAAACGTAAACAGATGAAAGAATTTTTAATATTAATAAGAGGAGGACAGGAGAAATATCAAAATAGCGCTCTAAAGGAAATGCAAAAACATATGGAAGATTGGCAACAATGGATGGGAACTCTGGCAAAAGAGGAAACACTGGTTGGAGGTCAACCATTAATGAATGAAGGTGCTACGCTGACCGAGGGCGGAAAAAAAATAACTGATCGTCCGTTTGCAGAAGGTAAAGAGATTGTAGGAGGATATCTGCTTATCAAAGCAGATTCAATGGATCTGGCAACAAAGATAGCAAAAGAATGCCCTAGTTTTGAGTTTGATTGTAGCCTGGAGATTCGGGAAATAAGCCCATTAGTGTAATCTATACTTTTTGAAAAAAAAAGAAGATATAAACAAAACTTTGAACAATCTTTTTAGACAAGAGTCTGGAAAGATGGTTGCTGTATTGATAAAAATATTTGGGACAGAAAATATAGAACTAGCAGAAGATGTTGTGCAAGATGCATTGATTAGTGCTCTGGAAACCTGGAAATATAGAGGAATGCCAGAAAACCCAAAAGCATGGTTGTATCGTACAGCACGTAATAAAGCTATTGATATCATTCGCAGAAAAAAACATAGTAAAACAATAGATTTCTCCGATCCGGAACGAAAATTATTAATCTCAGAGTATACGCTGGCAACTACGATGGATAATTTTTGGAAAGAACAGCACATACAAGATGATTTTTTAGCAATGATGTATGCCTGTTGTCATCCTGATATCTCACAAGAAAACCAGATCACATTCATCCTCAAATCTCTTTGCGGATTTAGTACTAAAGAAGTAGCCAGATCCTTTCTTGTTTCAGAAGATACTATTTCTAAAAGATTGTACCGAACTAAAGAATATTTCAGGAAACATAAAATTCGCCCCAGAATACCATTTCCCGAAGAAATAAATGCTAAAACAGCCGTGGTTTTACGTACTATATATCTTATGTTTAATGAAGGATATAATTCTACGCATAGTGATCAATTAATACGAAAAGATTTGATATCACAAGCATTATGGTTATGCAAATCCTTATTAGATAATAAAAGCACCCAAACTCCAGAAGTATATGCGTTAATGGCACTTATGAGTTTCCATGCAGCCAGAGTAGATAGCAGGGTTACAGAACAAGGAGCATTAATACGTTTAGCAGATCAGGACAGAAATAGCTGGAATCAGGAACTTATTAGCCTGGGGAGTATGTATCTGAATCAGGCAGCTTTTGGAAAAACTCTTACAACCTATCACCTGGAAGCAGCGATAGCCTATCAGCATTGTATAGCCTCTAATTATGAAAATACAAACTGGAAAGAAATATTAACATATTATGACTTGTTACTAGTTATAGCATATGATCCGGTTGTTTTTCTCAACAGATGCTTAGTGATGCTGGAACTTAATGGTCCTGATGAAGCTCTGGAAGCCATAAAAAAAATCCAAAATCATAAGATAATAAGCAAATATTACCTTTATCATGCTATTTTGGGAGAAATCCATGAACGTTTAAAAGCATCAAGTAAAGCAGTTGCATACTATCAACAAGCAATACAGCTAACACAATCAAAACCTGAGAAACGTTTACTGAAACAAAAAATAACAAACTTGAATGGGTAGTTTTAAATCAGAGGAATGGCATTGAACTCATCTTGAGTATTGGTTTTCAATCTAAAAGTTTGGCTTTTGTACTATATAATGAAGTAGTTTTTTCAGCATAGCCATGGTTTAAAAAACCAACAAAATTAGCGTGCAAAATGTAAATTTTGTAGATCAAAGCAGTACTCAAGATGAGTTCATTATATCAGAATTTAGTTAGTAAACCTCTTCATTTATAAAAAAAAACTATTACCTGGTAACATATTATGATCTTATGACATATACATAGTACTACTATGTAGTAGTAGGATGTTTTATCAATGTAATCATTAACAATCTAACTAATTATAATTAAAAGATGATCTGGGTATTTATATTATTTTTCGCTTTAGCTTTATTAAGAGCAATTTCGGCTATAATTGGAGAGAAAAAAAGAAGAGTAAGAGCAATTAAAAGATGGAAAGAATTTGAGAAAAAAAGCATAAGCAATAATATAAAAAAATGACCAACTCATATAGACTTTTTGGACTTAAATGAAAACTCTGGATTTTGTTGCCAATTGAAAACTATTTCTGAATTGCATAGCAATAGCAGCATTACGGAAGGAAAAAACACAAAGTGGGAGCAAAAAACTAATTTTTCCCTCAATTAAAAAAGTCTAAATGAGGTCATCTTAAAAGAAGATGTAATTATTGTAATTTCAATTTTATCCTCGAGAATAAACATATCTAAAAAGTTTTAAAAAACTAAATTACAAGTATAGTGGTTAGAGCTTGTTTAAACACCTTACTTCCTGAAAAAAAATATTTTAAGAACCGTGAGCTCACTTCAAATAATTAAAATATCTCGATATTCTCATCATTTGAAGTGTCCTCAGAACCTCAAACTATTGATTTTCAATTTGTATTCTTTTTAAACATACTCTTATTTTTATGGACGAGATGGGATATCGTATTTTACAATACAAATTGTCAGCAGCAATAATATAGTTCTGTTTTTAACCATCACATAAACTTATATTATAAATAAAACCTAGCTCAGAATTAAAAGAATGTAAATCTTATTAGGTCTAAAAAACGGATCTTCCCATTAGTATATGATACTTATTATAAGTGTTGTAATACGATTTGTGATTAAAAAATTCGTATAAATTCATTGAATTATTTTTTCTTTATGCAAGGCAAAAAAATCAAGCATAGCTATAGCTACGGTTTATTTTTTAAACGAAGTAGAAAGGAAAAAGAAACGATGAATATGCGAAATTTTTAGTTATAAATCGTATAATTTAATCTATAGAATTCTTCGAAGTTCTGCATCAGGATTAAGAGTAAAGTTAAAAAAACATAAGTTTTTCAGTCAACTAAAAATAAACCTTCTTCCGTTGGATATTCCTCGGGCTCTACTGTGGGGTCATTTATTGTGCTAATTTTCAGGTTTTTTAAAAAAAAATAATGAGGGAAAATTACGTCAATTAGATTGAGATTTAATATCTTAGATATAGACAGATGTTTATTTATTTATGCGTAAATATATTTTGGTTATGTTGCGTTTTGTTAAATAAAAAGCTTTTCTAATTTTTATTAATAGCTTGTTATTTAGTTTGTATTTTTTTTTTAACCTTTATTAATAGGGCCTGAACGTAATTACAAATAGCATTAATTACTAAACAATTAATAAGCCGGGTTTATATCGAATTAGAATGTCCCTTATTACTGTATTGTTAGTATAAAAGAGGCTAGAAGTATTTTTGTCTAAATAAGAAACAAATCTTAATGAATTCTAATTTAAAATTTACATTTCATGAAACAAAGTTATTCTTTTCAAATTCTTATTTATGTATTTTTATTGTCGTTCAAGGCATTTTCACAGACTTATACTATAGATACTACAAATAATTCTGGTTCTGGAGGTACATGTCCTAATTCTGGAATAGATGCTACATTTGATTGCGTTCTTGATGGCAATCCTGCTTTAGAATTAGGATCTTTTATTGATACAAACCCCTCTGGAGCTGCATTACAATCAATGTCATTATTGATTTATGGTGCTTGTTCGGGTAATGTAGAGTTTTTTTTAAATGGAGTTTCTATTGTTACTGGAACAGCTACCGGGTTGAGCTGCTCGTGTCAGTCCATCTCGGGAGACCCTAATATACCTCAGAGTTATTCTGTAACGATAACACCTGCAATTGCAGCCGCCTTTACTTCTGGCGGGACTAATACACTGTCAGTTTCTGTGACAAACTCAGCTTTTGGTACACAGTGTTTTTATGGGGCAGATGTAACTGTTGATGCTGGAGCCGCTTTTATTGCTCTTGCAGATCTCTGTATTGATGCCGGTGTACAATCCGGATTAGCTGGAGGAACTCCTACTGGGGGTGTATATTCGGGTTCTGGTGTAACTGACGATGGAAACGGGATGACTTATTCTTTTGATCCTGCAGTAGCAGGTATTGGAACCCATACGATTACGTATGTGTCTACTGAAGGAAATGCCAGTGATGACGTAGCGGTGTTTGTGTTGCCTACTGTAACATTTACGGCGCTATCAGATCTTTGTGTTGATGCAGGAGTACAATCCGGATTAGGAGGAGGTACTTCGAGCGGAGGCGTATATTCGGGTTCTGGAGTAACTGATGATGGAAACGGGATGACTTATTCTTTTGATCCTGCAGTAGCAGGTGTCGGAACGCATACGATTACCTATAGTTTTACAGATAGTAACGGATGTTCCACAAGTGCCAGTGATGACGTAGCGGTTTTTGTGTTGCCAGATGCATCTGTTGACGATAGTGCTGTGCCAGTATTAACAGCAAATACTACAGGAGCTACTTATCAATGGATTAATTGTGATATGAATTCTGAAATATCGGGAGAAACCGGTCAGTCATTTACTGCTAGCAATAATGGTAATTATGCAGTAGATGTTACTGTCAATGGATGTACCCAAAGATCTTCCTGTATTTTGATACAGACACTTGATACAAATAATTTAGCAATTGATGTGTTTGAAATTTTTCCTAATCCAAGCAGTGATTTGATGAATATTACAATACCAGTTATAGAAGTGACTGTTTATGATATAAAAGGAAATGAAGTTCTTAGAAAAAAGAATTCTGTATTCTCTATCAAAGAACTTAATTCGGGATTATATATGGCTACAATTAGAACTAATAAAGGGATAGTAACTAAAAAAATTGTAAAAAATTAAGAATCTTATATTGAAGAGAAAATTATTTGCTGGATAACCGAGACTTCAATCCTCTGAGACGCCTCAGAATCGATATGTATTTTTTTCAATACATGCCTCGTGAGTTTTTCCCAAGGTAGTTTATTTATGAAAAACCATCGTCTCTGACGGTGGTTATGTTTTAAAAGTTTTGATGTTTTTTAAGTTTACTAATTAAAGAATAGGATTAGTGGTATAGATCGGGAAATGATAAAAAGATATATAAAACATAAAAAGACCATAAGAAAAATCTTATGACTCTTTGGGGTACTCTAAAGGTTGAAACACTACCATGTCTAATGGTGAAATGATATAAAAACTTATAAAATGTCTCCTAAGCTTTCTTTTAGATTTAATAAAGCGTAGTGTATTCTTTTCTCTACAGCTTTAATAGTAACACCAATAATTTCTGAGATTTCTCGATATGTCTTTTTGTCAATTCTTGATAATAAAAAGGCTTCACGCTGCTTTTCAGGCAGTTGATTGATTGCATTTTTTAGTTTTTTCATAAATTCTTTTTCTTCAATTAAGAACTGAGGATCTTGATGATCAATCTCTGAATGTGGTTTCTGTTCATATTTGAGAATTACTTTTTGATGTAAAATATGATTTAATAAATTATTGTTGGCAACTGTTATTAGGTAGGCTTTGGCTTTTTCAAAAAGTACTTTTTTACAATTTAGCCATAATTTTATGTAGGCATCCTGTACAATATCTTCAGCAAGATCCATATCACCATATTTATAGTAAATGATATTTCTTAGAGATGCAGAATGTTTATCAAAAATTGCTTCAAAGTTTTTCTTTTCGCAGATGGATTTTTTTTTCATGGATAGTTCGAAAACATTTATTTAATGGTGATACTAATACTGCTTTGATTGAATCGATGTCTATTATTAGACAGCTAGTAAATTTTTTCAAAAGCAGTATAGTAAAAGTCGTTGAATTGAGTTTGAAATAATCCTTTGGCTTTTTAAATTTTATATGATTATAAGATTGGACAAGAAATTTGAATATCTTGAATGATTGTAATAGGTAAGAAAGAACTACCTAAAAGCAACTTACTATTTTAAGAATCCTGTTTCTTTTGATTTAGTGAATCAATATCAAAAGAATAAGTAGGTAAAAGTCCAATAAATCAATGTTTTTGGTATGTTTAGTTTTTTCTGAGTTTTTTATTTATTGTTTTTTTTAAAAGAAGAAAATTTACTGTAGTATCAGTATAATGATTATTTGAATATAATAGGGAAATAATATACTTGATAATATATCTGTAAAAAATTAACGATTTGTTCATAATATACTTAAAATTGGTGTTAGTAATATTAATAAAAAATAAAATTTTAGAATGTTAGTTAACTAACATTCTAAAATTTTATTTTATCGCAAAGTATTATGGACGAAAAGTAGCGTGTTTGTTATATAAGAAGGATTCAAAATCGTGTTTTAATTCGGTAGTTTACCAATCTGATTTAAAATTATTCCTTCAGATTTTCTCTTTTGCATTAATATTTCAAAGAATTTACCTTGAGTACTGCTTTGACCTACAAAATTTACATTTTGCACTTTAATTTTGTCTATTTTTTTAACCGTAGCTATGGCTATTCTGAAAAAAAACTACTTCATTATAGTAAAAAATCCAACCTTTTTGGTTAAAAACCACTACTCAAGATGAGTTCAAAATATAAAAAGTATTAGCTATGTTTACACTTCAATTATATTTTTTACCTAAACAGAAATAACTGTATGTTAATTGAGTATTTTTTAAATACCAGAAGTGATATTACTTCTAATAGTATTGCATACCAAAGTGTATTGTATACCAGTCTTAAATGAAGTTATCTACTAAAATCATTTCTTTCTTGTCTGAATTAAAGAATAATTTGATTCAGTTTACGGTAGTTTCATCTAAGAACTGGTATTATGTTTGTTTTTAAAATATACCTGACATACAGTTGTCACTCCTTCATCATATTTTTGTAATACTATAAAAGCTATCTAAAGTATTGTCATGAAAAACGAATGGAGAAAAAAAGAAAAGAAAATTTATATGCCTGGAAACGAGCCGGAAGTGATTGAAATCCCCGAATATAAATTTCTGACTATCACAGGAGAAGGAAATCCTAATAGTAAGTTTTTTCCTGAATTTATTAAGGTTTTGTATTCAATTTCTTATGCTATAAAAATGAATTTAAAAAAAGAAGGAACCTTTGAAGGATATATGGACTACACGGTGTATCCATTAGAAGGTGTTTGGGATATTAATAAACAAGCAAAAAAAACTTTTAAAGGTATTATTGATAAGAAAGACCTGATTTTTAAACTAATGATTAGACAACCCGGTTTTGTCGATGATGAATTTGTTAAAAAAGTAATAGATCAGACGCAAGATAAAAAACCAAATGAACTATTAGAGAGCGTTAAATTTGAAAGCATAAAGGAAGGAAAATGCATTCAAATAATGCATTTGGGATCATATGATAAGGAAAATGAAAGTTTTAGTTTAATGGAGGAATTTGGGAAAAAGGAAAGCCTCTTTAGGGTATCAAAGAAACATCGGGAAATCTACTTGTCAGACTTTAGAAGAGTACGTACAGAAAAGTTAAAAACTGTGCTCAGGTTTAAAGTCAAAAAATGATTTTAAGATTTTATACCGAACAACAAATGGTGTTATTTAAGTGCAGGTAGTTTGTGCAGATGACTATACATAAAAAATAGAGGAGAATCAAAATATTTTATGGATACAGAAAAACCATTAGTTAATTCAGAATACTTATTATGTAAATTCTCGGGAAAAGGAGGATGGACGTATGCAGAAATACCTGAAGTTCTTCAAAATAAAAAAAAACCTTTTGGATGGGTAAAAGTCAAAGGTTTTATAGATGGTTTTGAGCTAAGGCAGTATAAATTAATGCCTATGGGAAATGGAAAATTATTTCTTCCCGTAAGAGCAGAAATTAGAAATAAAATTAAAAAACAGGCAGGAGATTATGTAAATGTGATTCTATATTCTGATCATTCAAAACTCCAAATACCCTCAGAAATTATAGATTGTTTTACTCAGGAATCCAAAAAAGTGCTAGAAACCTTTTTATCCTTTACAGAAGGGGAACAGAAAACATATTTGGATTGGGTATATGCTGCAAAAACAGACGAAACAAAAGCAAATAGAATTCTTAGGATGATGGATCGCGTGCAGAAAAAATTAAGATTTTATGATAAAGAAAAAATGTAATGACTCTATTGATCTGTATCATATCGATATCCAGACTAACTGTTTTTTTGTATACAACTTTATGTGAAAAAAGGTTGTACAACCTTTGATTATTCAGATAATGATGTAATTATGATTTTAAAAAAAATCCAAATAAAAGTAGTAGATTCTAATATATTTAGAACCTCTGAGTGTATCCGTTTTTACTCGATAATCGAGATTTAAATACTTCGAGGCTCGCCCCAACATAATTTACCGGATGGTAAATGCAATTTTGTATTCTTTTTTGTTAAGACCTGTATTGGCATGATTGGTGATATCGCTATCAAACAATCGTTCTAAATTATTACCAGCGAGATCTTCGATATTTTTATCAAAAGAAATTGTATATCTGCCACTGCGCCATGTATCTGCGGGGGTGAAAACAAATACAGATTCGTGATCAATAAGTTTCCAGTTTCCGGGAACAGTTCCTTCTATAGAATTGGTTAGTAGTACCCCTTCCAGACTACTTCCATAATCCAATGATTCCTCGCAATTAATAATCAAATCTGCCTTTGAGTCCGCTTTTGGTGTTTGTATTTTCCAAAAGTCTATATTAGGTTGTATACGATCAGCTTCAGTAATATTGAATTGATGGTTGAAATTTTGTTGCATAGGAATACCTTGATGATCTTTCAATTTTTTTGAAATAATTAATGTATATGAGTTATTCTTTTTAAAAACGGCACCTAATTTTATATTAGGACTTAGATCACGTTTTTGACGACCAGGATCTATCCATATAGTTAATAGCGTATTTTGATCCGATAGCAGCGCATTTTCTATATGTAAAATCGGATTATGTAGTGTATCACCTCTGGCGTTTATGAATTGTATATGATCATATATAAAAGCTTCATTAACTGGTTTAGAAAACCGGACATACCATTTTAGTAAATTGGCAGGAAGCATTTTATCAGATGGATATATAGATTGTACAGTAAGATATGTGTAGTCATTAGGAATATTGATGGTAAAGTAATCTATGATACCGTCATAAAAAAGCGTATATTTTTGATGTTGCCCAAAGGGTATTACAGGAATAAACCGTAGTTGAATATCTTCAGTTACGATTTTTCCTAGTATTGCATTTGTAGAAAAAAGTTTGTCTCCAGAAATTTCTCCTCGATATACCTTCAGTTCATCGAATGGAGCATTTCTTCTGGGTACAATAATTTCATTCTGGCTAAAAGTAAAATCCAGAGGTGTCTGTGCAAACATCTCTGAAGTATGATAAATGAGTAGTATTATAAAAAAGATATATATTCTCATACCATATGGTATTTTCTATTTAAAATGACTCATTAAAAATTCCTCTTTTTCGTTCATAGTTCAAAATAAAAATCTGATTCCGATTTAATTACAAACGTATTAGTTTGTATTGAAATTCTGATAAAAATTTTGTATCCAAAACAAGCGTTTTGGGTTTTAGAATCTATTCTTGACACACTTTTCTTTTGTTAAAGTATTACCACGGATGTGTTCTTCAACTCGTTGTATGATATGTGACTTACCTCGATAATTCTCTGATCACTCTGATATTTTTTTTGCACACATCAATTTAAACGCTGGATAAAATTTTTATTAGATGTCTCGAATTGACGGTTTTTTCTTCTACGATAATAATTGAATACACCCCATAAATAACCTTCACTACTGGATCCACCAACGATTTCCTGTTTTTAAAACCAAATTACCATCAGCTTCTCTTTTTATAATGAGAAAGTCTTTATCGCCAAGTTTATCCAGTTGCTGTACATTTACAAAAGGTAGATTTACATATGCTACTCCAACAGCGGCTCCTTTTTTAGTAACAGGAGTGGTTAGAGATCCATCAAAAGCCTCCAGATCTTTGAATTCCATTTTCATTAGTGGTCTATTGTTATTAGCGATAAGTAAATAGCGTTTTCCCTCATTTTCAACTTCTATCATATCTACTGGAGAGTTTCCACTACCTAACTCAGCTACAGTTCTGCCTTTTTGATGTGTTCCCGGTTTAATTTTATCCATGGGAAAAATTACCAAAGGTGTACAGGTATACCCTGCGATTATATGAGAGCTTCCTTTGATATTTGTGGTAATAAAAGTTTTTATAGGAGCATGAGTTTCATATTGTCCGTGAGCAGCGTGATAAATCTCCAAAGACCCGTAATTTTGCTTTTTAGAAAAAGGAAAATCAATAGCTCTAAAGGTAGAAGCAAATTCTTTATTACTCAAACCAGAAAGTAGTACTTTTCCTGAAGAATATTTCATATCTGCTACCGCCCACTTGCGCAGTTTTCTTCCTCTTTTATCTTCGGTTTCTACGCCGACCGGATCGATTAATGTAGTTTTACTATGCGATATACTATCCAGCGGTACTTGTTTTAGCGTATTGTTTTCTACTCTCAGCAAGATCGGAATACCAGAACCGTGATGGACAGAGATGTAAATATTGTTATTTTCCGGATTCACAGCCATATCTGTAATTTGTATCTGATCGACAGATGTACCTAACAGGTCTGCAATTAATGTATCCAATAGCTCAATTTTTACTTTAGAATTATCGACTTTGGGATGGTTACTTACATCGATTGCAACTATTTGAGCTGATTTGCTATCACCAATAAATAAAATACCTTCAGGTCCGAAAGTCATTTTATTGATAGCGATAATATCAGGATCACCTGTGGTAAAATTTGATTTTAACGAAGGGTCGGCATTCGCTATATTTCCGGAAAAAGAGAAGATCAATAAAAAAACAAAAGGGATATACGTTTTCATACTATAAAATTTAAAAAATAGATCATTGTGCTTAAAATTAAGTAAAATGGGTAAAGCTATCAGTTAAAGAAATGCCAATACATTCATTTATAGTATTTTGCAGGTGTTGTTCTGGGGTGAAAACATAAAAAACAGCTTATCATCGTTGCACGATAATGAAGTTGCTTTCTTTGATACAAAAAGAAATGATGTTGGCAGATGATTTCATTTGTGGATGATCTAATAAACTAAGTAGATTTATAGATTACAGTTTTTTGCGGATTCATAATACGCACGATATTCTTCGTAGGTGATCTTTTTTCCTTTTTTGTCAAGACTGATAGATCCATTATTAGAAAACCCATGAAAAGGAACTGTTTTTTTGGGATGGCCTTCAATGACAATTTCAAAATAGCTGTCTTCTGTAACCTTTGTGCTATCAGTTTTAATACTGAATTTTCCATTAAAATCAGAATAATCGTATGCACAGGTAGCTTCGTTTATAACAAGACGGATAACAGCTATAGACACAGGGGTTTTATCCGGTTTTAAAATGATACCTTTTAGTAGGTTAACGTTATTGATTGTATGTAACTGAGTAATGTCTGATTTCACAGAGGAATCTGGGTTTTGGTTATCTTTAGGCTGCACTGTATTTCCAGAGAGATCCTGTATAGTCCAGTTACCGTGTTTCTTGTCTTTCTTGTATTGTCCATTAATGATCACTCCAGATGCATCTTGCCTCCAGTATTTTCCATGTTTTTGACCATCTTTGTATAAGATTTTTTCTTTAGACCCTCCTTTTGTGATGAGCCATAAGCCTTCTTTTTTTCCTTTTTTATAGGATCCTTCTTCTGTAAAAGTAAAACCATTATCAGAGTTATAATAATATCCGTTTCTTAGGTCATCTTCATAGTTTTCTATGGTTGATAGATCAATACCTCTTTTAGTAAAGGTTAAAAAATGTAACCATTCTCCATGTTTTTTTCCTTTTTTATAAGAGATCTTTCTTATGTTTATTAATTTTTTGTCAGAAAACTCTCGTATATAATAGTTGCCATGTAATTTATTCTCTTTATTTATTTCTGAAATCTTTTCATATTCATCAGAAGTCAATTCGATATACCCTGCCTGTGATAATTCCCCTTGTGCCTGTAGGAATGAAATAGTCAGGAATGGTAGCATTAATAGTGACCGTATATATTCCATGGTATTTATTTTTGATATTATTTTTTTATAGAATGGTTTATTTTTTTTCAATTCGTTATAAAAATGCTCTTTTTGACTCAATTCTCGGATTTTTCTTATTTCCTAATGCTGTTATGAAGTACAAAAAAATAAAACTACTTTTCTTGTTGCAACTAATAGTAAATCAGTTATTTATCCTGATTATTGTCTAAAGCTAGCATTTTTTTTAATTTTTTTTGAGATCAGGTGTAACAATTGTTATGATCTTGCATCAAAGAGAAAACTTTACAAACAAAATATTATGAAGAATTTTAGAATTATATTTTTATTATTAGCGGTTATTAATTTGGGATTTAGTCAGACTACAGCAATTAAAGTAGAAATAATAGGAAAAGGGGATCCAGTATTATTCTTACCAGGTTTTACAAATCCAGGTTCAATTTGGAAAGAAACCGTTCATCAGTTACAAGGAAATCACAAAAGTTATTTGATATCCTATGCAGGGTTTAATGGCAATGCGCCAATAGAAATGCCTTGGTATGATACTATTAAAAATGAATTGATCGATTATATAAAAACTAATAACTTAACTAATGTACAAATCATTGGGCATAGTATGGGAGGAAATTTAGCAATCGATATTGCAGTCGCATTACCTAAAAAAATAGAGAGTTTGGTCATTGTAGATTCTATTCCCTGTATGCGTGAGCTTATGATGCCAGGAGTTCCAGAAAATAAAATTCAATACAAAAGCCCTTATAATGAGCAGATGATGGCTATGGATACTATTCAGTTTAGACAAACTGCGAGGATGATGGCACAAAATATGACTAATAAAAAGGATAAAATCGATATTTTGGAGCATTGGATTATGGAAGCTGATCGAAAGACATATGTATATGGATACACCGATTTGTTAAAATTAGATTTAAGGAAAGTATTAAATAAAGTAGAAGCAAAAACATTGATTTTGGGAGCCGCTTTCCCTACCATAGAAATAGCAAAAGCAAATTATGAGAAACAATATGCTACTTTATCCAAGAAAACCATCATAATGGTACCGGATAGTAAACACTTTATTATGTTTGATCAACCAGCGTTATTTTATAAAAAAGTAAATTCTTTTCTGGTACATGAGTAAAAAGAAGCAACAACTTTTTGAATCAATATATCATGAATGTTATCCTATGATTCTACAGATATGCCTGGGATATATGAAAGGAAACCTTGAACAAGCAAATGATTTATCACAAGAAGTATGTATTAATATCTGGAATGCTCTGCATAGTTTTAAAGGGGAATCAAAATATAAAACATGGATATATCGAATTACCGTAAATACTTGCCTCCAATATATCAGAAAAGAGAAAAAGAAAACCAAGGTTTCTATAGAAAAAATAGCACATGTTCTGGCAGATACTTCATATGATTCCAGAATCGACCAAAATAAAAATTTATATCGCGCTATTGGTAAATTAGAAGAACTAGATCGGTTATTAATTATGATGGTACTTGATGGGCAAGAGTATGAAGATATAGCCGAAGTTATTGGGATCAAACCAACCAATGTGCGTGTAAAAATTCATAGAATTAAAAAAAGACTTAAAAAAATATTAGATCATGAGTAATGAATTTGAAGTATTGCAAAATCAATGGAAAAAAGGCAAAATAGGGATTGAAAATACCGAACGGATAATGGAACAAACTCTTGTTGATATACAGGTGAAAAAGAGATGGAGTGTGCATTTTTATTACGGTAATAGTATCATATTATTATGCACGCTTATAGGAATAAGTGCTTTCTTCTATTTTGTAGCTCCCGTAGAAAGAGTTGTAAGTAGAATAGGAGTAGGGCTTATGACAGGAGGATTACTAATCAGAATTATTATTGAAATTATTAGTATAAAAAAATCAAAAAGAATACGTTTGATACATACTACCTTAAAAACGACTAATGATACCATGTCATTTTACAGATTTAGGAAGACTATTCACGGACCAGTAACAATTGCTATCATTATAATGTATACGATTGGCTTCTATATGATCACTCCAGAATTTAGCGTATACTTAAAAAACTGGTATTTAGTATTTATATGCACTTCATATATTGTAGGAGCTTTCATATTGATTAAAGTTATCAGAAAGAATATCAAAAAAGAGATACAAATACTTTTGGATATGGTAAAATTAAGAAAGCATATTATAGAAAAAACATAGGAAGAAAACGAATGTAAATGATACAAAAAAAGAGAAAGTTTTATTCAAGTAAACTATCTCTGGGCAAGCCCACAAGGCAGTTATTGAAAAAAATATTTTGATTTTGAAGCAGGCCGCAGCATTTAAATCTCGATTATCGAGTGAATTCACAGGATACTTGGTATTTAACAAAAGTGCCTTAAGAGAAAGTAAAAACTACTTCCATAACAAAAACCACCCTGGAATTTAATATCTAGAATGGTTTTGTAATGAACTTATCTTGAGTAGTAGTTTTTAACCGAAAATGTAAATTTTCTAGGTCAAAGCAGTACTCAAGATGAGTTCGATTAATGATTCCTCTATATCCAAGAGAATCAGAAAATATAATCTTATTTTTTGATAATCATGGTTGATTTCTCCTTGTTACCATCATCTTTTAATGTCAAAATATAAGCACCCTTTGGTAAAGAAGAAATTTGAATAGATGGACTACCGGGTTTTATGATTCCGTTACCGACTGCAATACCCTGTATGTTATATATTGAATAGTTAGTTGATTTTTTAATATTTGGTATTGAGATTAATGAGTTTGCCGGATTAGGAAACACTGTTAATGCATCTAATTCTTCTGATTCAACTCCTAATGTACCACTATCATCCTTTACAAATTGAAATTTGTCCATATTCCATTGCCAGTCATTACTTCCATTAGCAACCACTCTTATCCTATAGGTACCTGCATCAATAACAATTAGATCTGGGTTTTTTAATGGGTAAAATTCCTCCCATTCTCCATTATTAGTCACAGTATTATTTGCAATAACTTGTCCATCTATCAGCATTTGTACTGCGGTATTATCATTAGGAGTACTAATGAAATAAGTAAGTTCATATGCTCCATCTTCTGGAAAAGTAACATCAAACTCCATCCAATCAAGAGTATTGACATAATTAACTCCTGTAGCGGTAGCATTTACACCATCAAAACCTCCTGGTGTAAGAGTGCCATCGGTTCCTGTATTTAAAAAATCTTCTGCTTCAATGACCAAACCATTGGTATCTGTTGGAGGATTTACCAGATCAAAACGTTTTAAAAACATCCATCCACCCTGTATTTGATCCCATCTCAGGACATGGCATAATCCCCAGGAAACTCCAGATCTTGGAGAATTTCCTTCACTAGCAGGTCTAAAGATTCCTAAAGCATCAGGAACGTGGGTAGCTTTTCCCATCATTTCAAAATTTATTCCATCTGTGGCATATTGTATACTACCAACTTCGGGGCCGTCTAATTTTTGGATAATGGCAATACCATCATCATAATTCCAGACACTTACTTCATGTCCGGTGGTTGTGATAGGGTTGTATTCTGATTTTACATAAGGACCTGTTGGTTGATCAGCAATAGCAACTCCCCATCTGATTTCTCTTTCTCCACAGAATTTTTCTTCACCCATGCGCTCTCCTTTATAATACAAGTAGAATTTATCTTTATAAAAACGCAGACAAGGATCGTGTACCTTATGACTATCAAAATCACCTTTCTCTATAACATCAAAACGACTGGTAGAACCATCTTGCCATATACCATTATCCGTTGGTCTAAGAATAGGCTCATCTAATTTTGTCCAGGGACCGTTCGGTGTATCAGCTACTGCCATTGCAACTGTATTTTTTACGCGCTCTATGTATGGATGTTTTACCGCTTGATAAATCAAATAAAACTTTCCCTGATGCACAAAAATTTCTGGAGTAAATGCTGATCTATCATCATAAGATCCTGAAGGGCCTCTCGATACCGCTGCTCCTTGCTCTGTCCATTGATACCCATCTGGAGAAGATGCGTAATATATATCTGCATGATCCCAGGGAAATACGTTGTCATTAACATTACTTGTACCAAAATAAGTAGAAGTCTCAGATAGTTTATAAGTATACCAAACATAATACATACCATTATGTTCAATAACTGCACTAGGATCTCTTCTTGTATAGGTAGCGTTTGCAGCAAAATCACCAGTCAAATCAGTTTCTGTAAACTCTACATCCCAAGTGGGCTCTTCAGGTATGTTAGGACTATTATAAGCAGCACATGAGGTAAGGTAGTTTTGCCAACGAAGTGTAGCCGAACTAATCTTTTTAGTTCTTAACGAAATATTCAGATTTGTGGCAGGAGCAAGATTTCTAAGATCTTCAAAAACGTATCCTTCTTTGTTTAATTGAAGCGTTTTGTTTTCGCTAGAGTTTATGGCAAAAGAAAAAGTACCATCATCAGATGTAACTTGCTCCATATCATCTTCGATAAGACGAATGCTAACATCTTTGAGAGGATTTCCAGTATCTTGATCTATAACTACACCGCCAAATGTCTGCGATTGTAGTAGTAGCGGAAAAGAAAAAAAGACAAAAGTGTACAATAATTTCATGAGTTTGTTTTTAGTTAGTTGGATTTTTTAAAATTAACTTCTTTAAAAAAGTTAATTCTTTACTTACTTTCAGGGTTTAAGAGGATAGGTTTTCTATTTGTTGCAAACGATATTCACATAATAGTTTTCAAAAATAAGAAAAGACTTTCTTTTTATATGGG
>NZ_VTZU01000052.1 GCF_008370685.1 Aquimarina sp. RZ0 | reverse complement strand
CTATTTTTTGCTTCTGTGTCAACAATCGACCCATATGATCATAGGTAAAAGTATCTGTAGTAACAATCGAAGCATTGCTATCTCGTCTATGCGTCGTTTTGGTTTTAAGCACCTTGCCTGCAAAATCTAGTTCTATCTCTACAATATCAGTCGTTTTTAGGTAATCATTTCTACTAGCTGTCCAGATAGCTCTGCCTTTCCCATCATAAGCCGTAACCGTTGTAATCCATTGATCAGTACCTAATACCCTTACTTTACTACCTGTGGGTAAACTTTTTACTGTGTTATTGGTTGGTACCCCAAAAACATGAGTAGGTTTGTTCATACCATCTTTGTCAAAGGTATAATTATCATAATAATTAATGGTATAAATTTTGTCAATAACATTATTATTAGGAAAGGCTTCATTAGAATAGTATATTGGAGTATTTGCTAATGTTGATGCTGGAGTTCTGCTTTCAAACTGTTCATTAGCGCTATTAGACACATTTTGCACTATACTTCTATGAACAGTGAAAGAAGCATTGTATTTGACTAATCCCGTATAAACCACTCTTCCAAAAGCATCATATTTGGTAAACAACCATTCATTGTTTGCCTTTTGATTGGCATCCTGAGTCATTACCGGTTGATTCAGTTTATTATAAACAATAGATTCCTTTCCTTTACCAGGTATTTTCTTTTCTATCAGTCTGTTTCTGTGATCATAGCTATATTGATAACAAAGTTCGTTTAATTCTGTGGCAGATACGTCATCACTTTCACCCAATGTTACCTTTGGAGGAATTACAAAAGTTAAATTACCATAATCATCATATACATAATACGTATCGTGTGCTATATTCTCATTATAAGTCCTTTTCAGGATCACTCTCCCTAATTTATCTGTATATTCCTTTGTGGTATGATCATTAGGATGTGTTTGATTAGGGAGCCAGTTTTCATCTTTGGTGATGGTGACTCTCAATTCGTTTGCCGGGTAGTATGCATCCCTCACTAGACTCGGAGCTTCTGTGTTAGTTGCACCTGCAAAGTCTACCCTAAAATAAAATACTTCTGTAGCTGAATTGGTCGTCCAATCAAATTTAATCGTATGATTTGGAGATCTTCTAACTCTAAAACCTTCCCCAGGTGATCCTTGTTCAATTATGCGATTTAAAGGAGAAGCTTCAAAAAGGCTTTCAGAAAATGCACTAAAATATAAGTCGTTTGTAGGTATAAGTACAAAATCATCAGGATATTTATTTTTATAATAAAAGTTAATATCCCTAGGAATATCTACAATTTTATAAGCTCCTTTACTAACAATTTGATGCTCAAAAGGCAGGTATTGCCTGTCTTGCCTGCCATAATCATCATACACTATATGGGTAATGATATCATTTTTATCAGCTGAGGCCTTGATCCCTATCTGTTGTTTAGGTCTCCCTAACCCATCAAAGTAAGTAATACTTTCTATAACATCACTATTATTTTTGATGCCTATTATTGGATTGTTCAACTCAGTTTCCGTAATGGGTGCCTGATATGTTCTGGTAAATATATAATTTTCGGTATCACTTAATGTGACTGGTAGATATGCGTCTTCTATAACCTCAGCAGTGAATGTGCTTCCGGATTTGATCCAAGTTGTAGGCTTGATGGTAATTGATTTTGTCGCCTTAATATTTAATACTGCTGGTATGCTGGAGGCAGTGATGGTTTGATCTTTTAGGACCACATTTTCTTCTACCTGTGCTAAACTTGCAATACTTACAAAAAGTAATGTAGCAGTGATATATGTTGAAATCTTCTGAATCATCTTGATTAATTTTTGTAGTTATACTTGTTTTCTGATACCAGATTGCCATCGGCATCTTTTATGTATTGTAGTCTATTAAAAATGTCATATTCATAATATGTCGAATATCCTTTTGGATCAGTTATACTGGTTATCCCTATTAGTGGATCGTATGTATAAGTAGTAATCATAGCATTTGGGAATGCTACTCGTAAAGCTTGTAAATCTCTACGTAAAATTCCCTCATTCCCAATACTGCCAACGGTTCTGTCATTATCTATATTGGATTTAGTTTTCAGATTCTCTACATAATTGGATACTTGTGCATATCTAGCATTTTCTATTTTGGCAATAGGGTATTCATTATTATACCCCCATATATAAGAGGTATGAGTGCCATCTGCCATAGAAACTTCCAGAAGGTTACCACTGCTATCATATTTATTAAAAATAATTCTATCCTCAAAGGTATTTACAGAAGAATTATTACCTCTACTCTTATCTGTCTGTATAAACTCAGGTAATATTAATTTATTATTTTCACTTACATTATTACCCCAGTCTTTATAAACTGTATGTTGTTTTGAAATGAATTGATTGTTGGATCTAGTTTCTTGCTCAATAATAGTATTTAACATATGTTGTTCAACTAATTTATCATATACAATATTGGATCCTTGCGAGTAATCTAATGCATATTTATTTAAAGAAACTAATTCTTTAGATTTACTATTCTTACGTATCGTTTTGGTGATGTTTTTATGATTCTGATTTTCATAAGAGTAGGTTATGGTATCTGTTATGATATGATTTCCATGAATATCAAATGTAGTTTCGATTTCCTTATCCATATGCCACCATTCTGATCGAATATTATAAGGTTTTACATCCCGGTTTTCTATCTGTGTATTTTGAAATTTATAAATCTTTAAACCTCTTATGTTTTTTAATGCTGCTTTTTTGTATCCATATTCTTTTAGATGAACTAACGTATTAGCTCTGTTATAATGTTCTTCTTTGATAAGTTGACCATTATCCAGAAACACATAATTAGGTATATTAGGATAAAAAGAATCTAGTTGAGGGTGTTCTCCAAAATTTTTATAATAATAAATAGACTTCCCCAAACTTTCTCCTCTTTCATTCTCTTGTTTTATAGTAACTTGGCTATATCCTACAGGACTCCCACTGGCAGAAGTAGCTAGAGGTAATACGCTATTTGAGGTTTTAACATCATATGTTGCTTGCCAGCAATAAGACTCTGGATCATCAGTACCAATTGGTAAGCACCAATTTGTCGCATTTTCACCTTCGCCTCTTAGAAAAGTCTTGTAATCATAAGATGACCCAGATAACAATTTGGCGCTAGATCTACCAGAATCATTCGTATATTCATACTTTGTACGTTTTAACATTGTCTCAGATTCGTCTTTTAAATCGATACTTTGTATTCTCATTCCTGGTAATGTATATATTGATGTATGTTCTTCTCTTACTTTATGTGTAGCTCCCATTTGAATTTCGAAATATCGATCAGAAGGTGTAAGTGCTGTTAATTTATAGGTTCCAGCAGGAAGATCAACAAATTTGATATCATGATAGCTTTGTATATTCTGATCTGGTTTAAAATTTATTGGTACACCTCCGCTTACCTGTTCTAATCTTGCAATCATATGATCAAAAACACTAATATTATTGATATTTTCTTCTCCATTTACACCATATGAATGATTGACAAAAGAAAAAGAAAGCTTTACCCTACTAGGTTCTTCTAAAACAAATGTTTTTTCTTTTTGAATTACAGTTGCACTCCCAAGCGGATAGTCTGTAACAAAAGCAAGTGTTTTTTCTACGATCATTCCATCAAGTTCGATATGATTTGGTTCGAAATTAAGATGTGCCGTAGCCCCAGTAGGATATTGGATACTTTTAAGCATTCCTACGCCCATGTGCTCAAAACTAGATTCTCTGTTTGCCCCGGGAAATACAACTTCTCCATCTGTATCCAATACTTGCGGAGTTAATTTTCTGATAGGAATACGATATCCGGGATGAGGAATATTATGATTGGATTTACCATTATAATAACCCCAATGATCAACAGAAAAAGATGTTTTTTCAGGTAAATTTCCAGAGTCATATTCTAATTTATAAGGAGGTTTACTTATATATAACTGATTTGTAGGATTCCAAAATTTTTCATTAACCTGATCTAATCTCAATCTTAATTTATTAGTATTCTCACTCCCACCTGGTACATCTTGAAAATAGCTATAACTTAAATCTATCTTTTTAATCACTTTATCATGTGGATTTATAATTTCTATGCTTCCTAATTTTGGAAGTTTATAGCTTTGACTCCTAGGAGGTCTTATATCTTTTCTATTACTTGTTAAGAAATTTACTTGTCCGTTGTTAAAGATAATTGACTGTAAATAGACTTCTTTTGTCTGCTGCATACTTGCAGAAAAAGAATTGATATTCTCTGGAGCTAGATCCGAAACAATTACTCCATTTAGACCTCCTTCAAAATTAATCCTCTTATAAAATGATTCACTAAACGAAACTTGTGAACAGGATCGTCGAGAAGAACTGGTATATACAAAATTAATTTCATCTCCCTTGGGTGTTATAATTTTATCTAAATACCAAGCAGTAGTAACTCCTTCATCCGAAGTGTCTGTTGGGCCATAGACATATTCAGGAGATGTTATCCCACTTCTTTCACTTCCAAAATTCTGTGTTATCTCTCTAGTGCCTAAATAAAACTTCCATCCGTTTCCATCCGTTACTTCCCAATGATTTTCTACATGAACAAATTTTAGATTATTTTGTAATATTGAGATAGGGTTTAGTGAACCTGTAGATCGTTTTTCATAAATAAACTTCCCTGAATATCCTAAGAAATTATAATAGAAAAAATCAGGTTCTGTATCATGATTTCCTGCATAGGTGTTCCTATAATAGAAAAGGTTTTCTTCATCAAGAAAGTCGTTTATTGTTTCAGAATTTGGGATGTCGGGGTATGTTATAAAACCACTACCACCTCCTGTCTCTACTCCAAAATCATCCTTACCTCTTACTTGTCTGGATATCATACCTCCTGCATTTAAAGCCCATCCCAGTCCAACCCAACTGGCTTCTTGCGCTACCTTGATACCAGATGAATGGTAGCTTAATGTTATGGGTAGTTCAATTTCACCAGATTTTATGGTATATATAGGGATCGATATATTAGCTAATCCAGTATAATTACTTACAGGTATATCTGCATATTGTCCTAATGATGCTGCATTTGGAGATGGAGGAATAATCTCAGGTAATTCTTGCGAATATATATTCAATCCCCAAACGCAAAATAATAACAAAATACTTTTCCTAACCATTACTAAGTTTTTTTTAAGTACATTCATAATATTTATTTTTTACCCAACAACCTTTCAATCTTAGCTAATCTTGCTTCCATTTCCAGGTTTTTGGCTTCTAATCTCTGATTTCTACTTTCCTGATTGGTAATCTTTTTTTCTTGTGCAATGGTGTACAAGGTTAGTTCTTCTATTTTTTCTAATAATTTTACATTCATTTCACCTAATAAAATACCATTTTCCGATACTTCTGTAGCAGAGGGAATGTTCGGTAAATGACCATTAGTAGTAATATGGCTTTCTACCTGTTGTAGACTAGGAAGCTTGTAAGTATCACTAAATACATAGTCTGGCCAGTTGGTTTGTAACGCTACTTTTACTTCTTCTGCCAATGCTTTACCAGCAATTGCCAGTTTATATCCTTGCGTATTTGTAGTACCAATACCAATTTCTCCATTAGTATAAATCGCATTTTCTATCATAGCAGTACCATCTTTAACAACAAGTTTATGACCTTGATCAGATAGATAGTTTCCATATCCACTAATTACCATTCTAGAATTAGATTTTGGTATATGAATATATGCTTGATCTTGATTAGTACTATGAGAAAATTTTATTATTTCACTTCCTTGTTCATCAAAATATGCCACATTAGTACTGTTATTTTTAAAAGATACCCATTGCCTTTGAATCTGAGATTTTCCAAAAATGTCAAAACCAATACTACTCTGATCTGGTTTTAAAACAAAATTAATGTTTCTAAATCCTGGTTTAGTTTCAGCTCCAAGTTGTAGTGGAAACCAATTACTTCCAGTAGTAGAATTAAAAATTGCGGATTTGGCTTCGATGTGTTCTTGACTATAAATATTTATACTTGATATTAAAACGCATAAAAAAAACAATGACTTACTCATAACTTTAAAAAATTGAATATTATTAATTTGATATTTTTGAAATCCTTCTATTTTAAGGTTGATAAGAGTAAGGTGCAAAAGTATATTTTTTATAGTTAAACCATACGTTTAATAAAGCTAATTATTAACATTTTATTTGGATTTATAAAAATGCATTTACCTAATGTGTACTGACCAGATTCTATATTGAATATTCCCTTATTATATTGTATATCTGGTTCTTATTCTCCCTTTTTTAGTTTCCTTTCTCTATAAGTAAGTGTCTTAAGTGTTATATATGTTACCCTAAATATTTATATTTTTTGAAATTTTAAACAGATTACTGTTAAATAATTTGGTATTTTGCGAATCGAATTTTTATTACTTTTAAATCTATTTAGAACTTGTTTTTATGGTTAAAACACTGTTTTCCAATTTTTTAAGAAAAATAAGATTAATTTATTTTGCTGATTTGATAAGGTTTTATATTGTAAAGAACAAACAGCGAAAAAAAAATATTCTTTTTTCAAAACAAAACCCAAATTTCTTACTTCCACCTTCATACTTAATATATGAATCGTTTAATTTGGATTATGAAAATTATTATCGTAGTGGGAAGCATGATGCAGAGGAAATAATAAAAATTGTATCCAGACATGAAACATTAGATACTACTAAGATATTAGATTGGGGATGTGGGCCTGGTAGGATCATAAGACATTTTCCTGCGTTACTTCCTACAAGTGAATTCTATGGTACAGATTATAACAAAAAAACGATTGATTGGTGTAGCGCCAATTTGCCCAATATAAATTTCAACAAAAATCTATTGTCTCCAGAATTGCCTTATCAGAATGATTATTTTGACTTGATTTATGGAATATCAATATTTACTCATTTGTCCTTAGAGATGCATTATGGCTGGTTTGAAGAGCTTTATAGAATTACTAAACCTGGTGGTATATTGTATATTACGAGTCAAGGGGATAATTTTAGGCATAAATTATCAGTTTCAGAATTACAAGATTACGAGAATGATACTTTAGTTATTAGAGATAATGTTAAAGAAGGGCATCGAACTTTTACTACATTTCATCCACCAAAGTTTATGAGAAATCTTTTTGAAAGAATGGAAATTTTGGAACATATTATTACAAAACCTCCTCAAGGAGAAAACTGGATTCCACAGGATAAATGGGTTTTGCGTAAAAGAATAAAGAATTCATAAATTTGAAATTACTTTATACTCATTAAATTATTTCTCTTATCTGATATAGGTATAAGATTTAAAAACGTTTGTTGCTAGTATTTTGGTGATCGTTTTTTGAAACCAAAAATGCTTGTTAGAATTCTATTCAAACTGATTTATACGATTTGTGATTAAAAAATTCGTATAAATTCATTGAATTATTTTTTCTTTATGCAAGGCAAAAAAATCAAGCATAGCTATAGCTACGGTTTATTTTTTAAACGAAGTAGAAAGGAAAAAGAAACGATGAATATGCGAAATTTTTAATCACAAATCGTATTATTTGGGATCAATCGAATTTAGGTTTTTAGAGTATTACTCATATTTAGTTAGTAAGATTTTTTGCACTTAGTTTTTATAAAAAATACGATACAAAAAAAGCAACCAGGATTTCTGGTTGCTTTTTTCTTTAAAAAGTGGTTATAATTAATCTAACATTTAAATGATAGTTGATTGTCCTACATGTATATTTTCAAAATTGATATTAGAGTCTTCGGGGTTTAATATATAGTCGTAGATAAAGTCTCCTACCTTTTCTGTGGATAATGGATTGTTGTGATTAAGATCTGGTGTGGTTAGGTTCAGTTCTAAAGCTTTTTCTACAGCATCTCTGATGGCATTTGCTTCACCTATTAAGTCAAAATGCTCTAAAAGCATGGCTGCTGATAAGATGGCAGCAATAGGATTCGCAATTCCTTTTCTGGTAGCTTGTGGATAAGACCCGTGTATCGGCTCAAACATGCAACAAGTATCGCCAATAGAGGCAGATGCCAATAAACCAATAGAGCCACCAATGACACTAGCTTCATCAGAGATAATATCGCCAAACATATTTTCAGTAAGAATCACATCAAATTGTCTTGGGTTAAGAATCATTTGCATAGCAGCATTATCTACAAATAAAAAGTCCAGCGATACATCCATATATTCCTGCGCGATCTGTTTTACTACTTTTCGCCATAAACGAGAGGATTCCAGTACATTGGCCTTATCTACCAGCGTTAGTTTTTTTCTACGCTTTTGAGCAGCTTTAAAGGCTAAATGGGTAATCCTTTCTATTTCTTCTTTGGAGTATTCACATAAATCGGATGCTATCGTTCCTTCTTCATTCAGATATTTTTTCCCAAAATAGATGCCACCTGTAAGTTCTCTAAAGATAGAGATATCTGTATGCTCAATAATTTCTCTTTTCAATGGAGATTTATCTAACAAGGTTTCATAGGCTTTGACGGGGCGGATATTAGCATAAAGCCCTAATTCTTTGCGTAACCGCAGTAACCCTTGCTCTGGTCGTACAGATGCACTTGGATTATTATCATATTTAGGATCACCTATAGCACCAAATAGAATGGCATCCGAACTGGAACAAAGCTCCAGAGTTTCATCTGGCAGTGGATTGCCTTTCTTCTCAATAGCGATAGCACCGACAAGAGCATCTTTAAAAGTAAAAACATGATCAAAACTATGAGCAATAGCTTCTAAGGATTTTATTGCCTGAGCGGTAACTTCCGGACCAATTCCGTCTCCTGATAATACAGCGATATCTAATTTCATAGATGTATTCTTTTGTTACACTGAACTTGTCGAAGTGTTTTTTATTATATTATTTAAGACTAAATTTTATAATTGATCAGATATGTGTGTCCTACAATTAAGGTTGTAATATAATAATCGAACTTCTTTATTCAATTCAAGTTCGAGAAATGCTACAATTTACGTTATTTTTTTAAGCTACTGCAGCTACTACATCAACAGTTTTCATAATTTCGTGTATATCTTCATCGACAACTTCTTTCTTTCTATCTGCATAATTTAGAAATTCTTTATATACATCATCTAGTTGAAGTTTAGTTAATTCGTATCCGATTTTTTTAGATCTGTACGCTAATGCAGCTCTACCGCTTCTTGCAGTAAGTACAATGGCAGATTCTGTAACACCTACTTCGACGGGATCAATAATCTCATAAGTTTCTCGATTTTTGATCACTCCATCCTGATGTATTCCAGAACTATGAGCAAACGCATTGGCACCAACAATTGCCTTGTTAGGCTGTACCATCATTCCCATACTTTCTGAAACCATTAAACTCGTATCATATAGTAATCGAGAATTAATATCAGTATTAAGATGAAGGTACGGATGCTGTTTCATAATCATTACTACTTCTTCCAGAGCAGTATTACCAGCACGTTCACCAATACCATTAATAGTACATTCTATTTGTCGGGCACCGTTGATAGCTCCAGAAATAGAATTAGCTGTTGCCAACCCTAAATCATTATGACAGTGACAAGAAATGATAACCTTATCAATTCCAGTTACATTTTCTTTTAAATATTTAATTTTAGCACCATATTCTTCTGGCAGACAATATCCAGTTGTATCAGGTATATTGAGCACAGTTGCACCTGCTTTTATCATAGCCTCACAGACTCGTGCTAAAAATTCATTATCCGTACGTCCGGCATCTTCTGCAAAAAATTCTACATCCTCTACAAAAGACTTTGCATATTTTACAGCAGCAACTCCTCGTTCAATTACTTTCTCCTGAGTAGAGTTAAATTTATATTTTATATGAGACTCTGATGTTCCAATCCCAGTATGTATTCTTGGTTTACGGGCATATTTTAGTGCTTCTGCTGCTACTTTGATATCATTTTCGACAGCCCTTGTCAGACCACAGACCGTAGCGTGTTTTACTACCTTTGCGATTTCATTTACAGATTTAAAATCTCCTGGACTCGATACAGGAAATCCTGCTTCGATCACATCAACTCCTAATAGATCTAATCGTTCAGCAATAACTAATTTTTGTTTGGTATTTAATTTACAACCAGGAACCTGTTCTCCATCTCTTAGTGTGGTATCAAATATTTGGACTTTATTATCGCTCATAGAAATTCTGTGAATTATTAATTTAGTGCTATACTTTAAATAGATATCTTTATAAATATTCTTATTAAGATATTTTAGTATTCTCTTACGAATTTATATTTTGGTAATTCAAAAAGAAGGTGTTTAACCGTATGTTTTACAATGCTAAAATGTTTTAATAAAAGTGTAATACCTTTTTAATCAATTAATTACAATATATTTTCTTACAATGACTAATGATCAAAAAGATCCTTTGTTTGTTTTAGTAAAGTCACTTTCTAAATCTGAAAAGAGACAGTTTAAGGTGTATGTAGGACGGCTGGGAGTCAATACAGACTCTAAATTTCTGGCACTGTTTAATCATTTGGATAAAAGTGATTCCCTAAATGAAGAAGTTGTGGTTTCTAAAGGAATCGTTACTAAACAACAATTTTCTAATTTAAAGGCTCATTTATACAAACAAATTTTGATTAGTCTCAGGCTAAGTCCACTACATCAAAATATTAGGTCACAGATTCGGGAGCAACTTGATTTCGCAACCATTCTTTATCATAAAGGATTGTATAAACAAAGCCTGAAAATTTTAGATAAAGCAAAAACTGTAGCCAAAGAGAATGAAGAGAATAATATTGCATATGAGATTGTAGAACTAGAGAAGATAATAGAAACGCAATATATCACTAGAAGTATCAACAACAGGGCTGATGAGTTGACTATCGAAGCCAAGATGTTGAGTATGAAAAACGTGCTTACCAGTAGGTTGTCTAATTTATCACTTCAGCTATATGGATTAATGCTTAAAAGCGGATATGTAAGAAATGATAAAGAATATACAGAAATTACTGATTATTTTCAGAGTAAACTCCCAAAATATGAATGGAATATACTTGGTTTTCGTGAAAAACTGTGGCTGTATAAGACACATTTGTGGTATAGTTTTATGATTCAGGATTTTTTATCCTGCTATAAATACTCTAAGAAATGGGTAGATCTTTTTTATGAAAACCCTAAAATGATTATTCTTAACCCAGTATTTTTTCTTCGGGGGAATCATTATTTATTAGAATCCTTATATCATATACGGGATAAAACACAGTTAAAACTCACCTTGTCTAAGTTCGAAAAGACAATTACTTCTGATGATTTTCCTCAAGATGATAATATTGAAGTGCTTTCGTTTCAGTTTATTTATAATAATAGATTGAATGTGCATTTTCTAGAAGGTACATTTAGCGATGGGCATTATTTGGTAGAAGAGATTCTTAAGGGGGTTACGGCATACAAAAATCGATTGGATGATCATCATATTATGGTATTGTACTATAAAATAGGGTGTTTGTATTTTGGGATGGCTAATCACAAAAAGTGTATCGAATATTTGAGTAAGATTATCAATAATAAATCATTAAAAATGCGTGAAGACCTGATGTGTTTTGCCAGGGTTTTAAGTTTAGTTGCGCATTATGAAGCCGGAATGGATTATCATCTGGAGACCCAGCTAAAAGAAACCTATAGATTTTTAATCAAAATGAATGACTTACACGAGGTGCAAAAAGAAATGATAAAATTCCTTAAAAACCTGGGCGATATTTTTCCACATCAGATCAAAGATGCCTTCAAAAAACTTCATAAAACATTAAAACAATATGAAGATCATCCCTATGAAAAAAGAGCTTTTTTATATTTAGATATTTTGTCCTGGTTAGAAAGTAATATAGAAGGAAGGCCAGTTGCTGATATTATAAAAGAGAAATCAGAAAAACTGATCCGGTAATCTGATAATAAATTACAAATTTTCATTGCGGTATAAGACAAAAAAATATTTTTGCATCCTGAATCGTGCTATAGAGCACATTAATTAAAATAAAGTTTGTCAAATAATAACCAACAGCATATCCGGAATATTTTAGAATTAAATCTGGCAATGCTTTTTATCAGCACCTCTGGAGCACTAGGGAGGTATATTGATATGCCTGTACCGGTGACTATTGGGTTTCGGGCAATTCTGGCCGGAATTCTACTTTTTTTGTTTTGTAGATGGAAAAAAATATCTTTTACTATCGCTTCAAAAGATCGGGTGACAATTCTAATGGGAGGAGTATTAATGGGACTGCATTGGATCACCTATTTTTATGCGCTTAAATTATCTAATGTTGCAATTGGGATGCTGTCATTATTTACATATCCTGTAATTACATCCTTTTTGGAACCTTTACTATTAAAAACCAAGTTTGAGAAAATGCACCTTGTTTTAGGCGGATTGGTCTTGCTTGGGATTTATTTTTTGGTCCCTGATTTTAGTTTTGAGAATACCTATGCTAAAGCTGTTGTTTTTGGAGTGTTTTCTGCATTGTGTTATGCATTGCGTAATTTATTGATGAAAACAAAAGTCAATAACTATCATGGATCTGTACTTATGTGGTATCAATTAGTTATTGTAAGTTTGATATTAATACCAATCATATTTATACTGGATAGCTCAGAGATGCGCACTCAATGGCCCTGGGTATTGATTTTAGCATTAATAACCACCGCTATTGGTCATACACTTTTTCTATTTAGTTTGAAACGTTTTTCTACTACAACCGCTAGTATTATTAGTAGTATACAACCTGTTTACGGAATTATAATAGGTATTATTTTTTTAGCCGAAATCCCTTTGTGGACAACTATTATTGGAGGGCTTTTGATCTTAACCTCTGTAGTTATAGAAAGTATACGATCATACAAGAAATGACTTTGAGTTTTACTTGATTATCGAGATTTAAATGCTCCGAGGCTTGCCTCAAAATCATTTTTTTTTTCAATAAATGCCTGGAAGTAGTTTACATGATGATTTTGTAACGTTTTTATACGCATCAGTATTATATGCAATCATTCCATATTGGATCTGATGGAGGTGGAGAGAGTATGGTAAGGAGTTCTTTTTTGACAGGATGCATAAAAGTAAGTTTTCTTGCGTGTAAATGAATACTTCCATCTTTATTACTGCGATCAGCTCCATATTTGAGATCTCCTTTTATGACAGATCCGATAGTTGATAGTTGAGATCGTATTTGATGATGACGACCCGTATGTAAGTCTATTTCCAGGAGGAAATAGTTGTCTAGTTTTTTAATAATTTGATATACTAATACAGCTTTTTTACTATCCGTTATTTCGTGGCTGTGAGCATATGATTTGTTTTGTTTTGAATTTCGTTTTAGCCAATGAGTCAAGGTGTCACATTCTTGAGGAGGTTTGTTTTTGACAACTGCCCAATATGTTTTTTTGGCTTCTTTATTCTTAAATAATTTATTAAGTCTTGGGAGTGCCTTACTAGTTCTTGCAAATACAACAATACCACTAGTAGGCCTGTCCAGACGATGTACTACCCCTAGAAAAACAGCTCCGGGTTTGTGATACTTTTCTGCGATATATTCTTTAACTACATCACTAAGAGGCTTGTCGCCGGTCTTATCACCCTGAACAATATCACCTGGACGTTTGTTAACAACAATGATATGATTGTCCTCGTACAGTACCTGAAGGTTCGATTTAGTAGATAAAATTTTAGACATTTTAGATATTTAGAGAAGTTAAGGTCATTGAATCACTTCCTACTGATTTATTTTATTGCGGATCTAAATTTTGATACCGCTAAATTATTCGAATAAATACCGGAGTGAATTCAATGGTCTAAATTAATACTGCTCATTTTCATTAGGGAAATCCAAAGACTTTACGTCTGCGACATATTGTTGAAAAGCATTTGTCATTTCAGTGTACAAATTCAGATAACGTCTCAAGAATCGAGGATTGAACTCATGAGTCATGCCCAACATATCGTGTGTTACCAGTACCTGACCATCCACTCCATTACCAGCACCAATACCTATAATAGGGATGGTGAGGCTTTCAGAAACTTCTTTTGCCAACATTGCAGGAACTTTTTCTAAAACAATAGCAAAACATCCAACTTTTTGTAGCATTAAAGCATCTTCTTTTAATTTTTTAGCTTCTTCTTCTTCTTTTGCCCGCACTGTATATGTCCCGAACTTATAAATTGATTGCGGCGTCAGCCCCAAATGACCCATTACAGGAATTCCTGCGTGTAAAATTCTTTTGATAGATTCTTTGACTTCCTTACCACCTTCAAGTTTTACCGCGTGTCCGCCAGATTCTTTCATGATTCTAATAGCAGAACGCAGTGCCTCTTTGGGATCACTCTGGTAACTGCCAAAAGGCAAATCAACCACCACCAGCGCTCGGTAAATAGCTCTTATCACAGAAGATGCATGATAAATCATTTGATCTAATGTAATTGGTAAGGTTGTCTCATGGCCCGCCATAACATTAGAAGCAGAATCCCCCACAAGAATAACATCGATACCAGCGCCATCTACAATCTTGGCCATCGTATAATCATAAGCTGTTAACATTGATATTTTTTCTTTATTAGCTTTCATCTCTGTTAGAGATTTTACAGTAACTCGCTTATAATCTTTCTTTGCTGTAGACATGTATAAAAATCATTTGTTCGTGTAAAAGTAAACAATTAGAGAGCTCGTAACAAATGGATGATATTTTTGATTTTCTTATTATTTTTAAATATTTAATTATTAGATGTTTAAAAGAGTAATTAATAACTTATATTTAACTTTTAAATAGCATAGTATGAAAAACATATTACTTGTATTTTTTTTACTTTTTACAACAAGTATTTTTTCTCAAAATAAGATTGATGAGAACCAAAAAGCTGCAAAACAAGCTGTGTTAGATTTTTTTGAAGGTTTTCATAAAGGTGATACTACTAAAATGAGAACTGTTATAGATAAAAATGTAGCAATGCAAACTATTGTAAAATCAAAAGAAGGCAAACTCAATACAGTTACTACAAATATGCATAAATTCCTGCTAGCCATACATAATAGACCAAAAGATCAAAAGTGGCTTGAGAAATTATTAGAGTTTAAAATTGATGCAAATGCGGATATTGCCCAAATCTGGACACCATATGAATTTTATGTCAATAATCAGTTTAGTCATTGTGGGGTTAATGTATTTCAGCTGTTTAATGATGACGAAGGCTGGAAGATTATAGCTATAGCAGATACCAGAAAGAAAGAAGGATGTAAGTAGTTTACTCGATAATCGAGATTGAAATACTCGGAGGCTTACCTCGAAATTAAACTATTTTTTTTCAATAAAAGTCTTGTGAACTTGCCGCGGGGTAGTTTACTATTTACTACTGATAATCAAAAATACAATACCATTGTTAAGCGCATGTAATAATATTGACCAAATAATATGGTCATTTTTTATTTTTAGCTGACCAAACATATGACCTGCAATAATTCTAGGAGTAATAAGTAATACTAAAGTACTGTTGATCTGAAAAGAATCTACATAATTAGATATATGTATAAATCCAAAGATTAAAGAAGTGACTTGCAAAACAACACTTTGATGCCTATTTAGAAAACATATCACCTTTTCTAGTTGAATTTCTGGAAGGATGTTTTTATAAATAAAAAAGATCCCATAAAGCACTATAAATGTTAGTATATATTGATAATACCATGCAAAACCTAAAGAGAATAATGAGCCAATTATAAAAAGTGTCCAGGAACTTAAAAATAACAATAAACCGCTGATCTTGGGTTTTATCAAAGTTCTGAACATTAGTTCTTCGATCACAGGAGCAAAAATGATTATTGCCAGAAAAGCTTTTAATCTGTTGTTCTTAAAAATTTCTTGTAAGTAGTCCTGAGAATATTTTGTTATATCAAGATCTGGAAATATACGTTGCACAAAATTAGCGCAGATAAAAAATAGCATATATAGACCAAATAATCGCAGATAAAATAAAAGTAGATTTCTAACTTTAGAAAGAGATATGTTTTTAATCATATATATTAACAATTGATTACATTTTTTGATTCTTCTTGAATATTGTTTTTGCTCAAAAAAAGGTAATTAATTTAACAGATGTTTCATTATCATTAGTATAGAAACATCAATTTTTTCAGCCCTTACTAAATCATTGTTATAGAAATACTAATTTTTAAATTTATGAAGCTACCCACTTCTTAATATTCTGAGTCAAAAATATGAGATCTATCGGATCTAATTCCTGTTTTTAACATAGAAGTAGTGTAAACTTTTTTCAATTTGTTATAAAAATGCTCTTTTTGATTCAATTTTCGCCAGAATCAAAAAAAAGTCTTAATCACTTCATATTATAATGTATTAATGTAAGTCAAAGCAGTACTCAAGATGAGTCCTATATGAATATATTCAATATTCTTTACTAATCTTACTTTGATAAAGTAGATTTTTTTAAGGTAACTGGCATAGTGTATTTGCATAGAGTAAGAGTTGTTTGTAACTTCTTTTTAACAAGAGGAAAGCAGTGCTAAACTAAATGGTTTTTTCTACCGTTTTATTGGTGTTGATAGAATTTAATGACATCATGTCATACAAATATGCATGGCATAATCATTGACTAAAATGTTTATGAATAATTTTAGGAATAACACTTAAACATTTATAAAGAATACTATGAGTAAGATAATAGGAATTGACTTAGGAACAACCAACTCTTGCGTTTCTGTGATGGAAGGTAATGAGCCGGTAGTAATCCCTAATGCTGAAGGTAAAAGAACTACACCATCTGTAATTGCATTTGTAGAAGGGGGAGAAATTAAGGTGGGTGACCCTGCAAAACGTCAGGCAGTTACGAATCCTACAAAAACAATATCTTCTATCAAAAGATTTATGGGGAATAAATTCTCTGAATCTTCTAAAGAAGCAGAAAGAGCTGCTTATAAAGTGGTAAAAGGAGATAATGATACTCCTAGAGTTGATATTGATGGGCGTTTATATACACCACAAGAATTATCTGCTATGACACTTCAGAAAATGAAGAAAACAGCAGAAGATTACCTTGGACAAGATGTAACCAGAGCCGTAATTACTGTACCTGCTTATTTTAATGATGCACAGCGTCAAGCTACCAAAGAAGCTGGAGAAATTGCTGGTCTTACAGTAGAAAGAATTATTAATGAACCTACAGCTGCAGCCTTGGCATATGGTCTTGATAAAAAAGGAACTGATCAGAAAATTGTTGTATTCGATTTTGGAGGAGGTACTCATGATGTATCTATTCTGGAATTAGGAGATGGCGTATTCGAAGTATTGTCTACAGATGGAGATACGCACTTAGGAGGAGATGATGTAGATCAGAAGATTATAGACTGGTTGGCAGAAGAGTTTAAGGCTGATGAGAATATGGATTTACGTCAGGATCCAATGGCTTTACAACGTCTTAAAGAGGCGGCAGAAAAAGCAAAAATAGAATTATCTTCTTCTCCACAAACCGAAATCAATTTACCTTATGTTACAGCTACAGCGAGTGGACCTAAGCATTTGGTACGAACTTTAAGTAAAGCTAAATTTGATCAATTAATTGACGATTTGGTAAAGCGTACAATAGAACCTTGTCGTACTGCTCTTAAGGCAGCAGGCTTATCTACCAGCGATATCGACGAAATTATTTTGGTAGGAGGATCTACACGAATTCCAGCAGTACAGGAAGCAGTAGAAAAATTCTTTGGTAAAGCACCTAGTAAAGGAGTGAATCCTGATGAAGTAGTTGCCGTTGGAGCAGCAATTCAGGGAGGTGTATTAACAGGAGACGTTAAAGATGTATTGTTATTGGATGTTACACCACTTTCTCTTGGTATTGAAACAATGGGGAACGTACTGACAAAACTGATTGAAGCGAATACTACCATTCCAACAAAAAAGTCGCAGATATTCTCTACGGCTGCGGATAATCAACCTTCTGTAGAAATTCATGTACTGCAGGGTGAGCGTCCTATGGCAGCAGATAATAAAACGATTGGGCGTTTTCATTTAGACGGAATTCCACCAGCACAAAGAGGAACACCACAGATAGAAGTTACTTTTGATATTGATGCGAATGGTATTATAAAAGTATCTGCAACAGATAAAGCAACAAATAAATCTCAGGATATTCGTATTGAAGCGTCATCTGGCCTTACAGAAGAGGAAATCGCTAAAATGAAGCAAGAAGCAGAAGCGAATGCTGAAGCAGATAAAGCTGCCAAGGAAACTGCTGATAAATTGAATGAAGCAGATGGAATGATTTTCCAAACAGAAAAGCAACTCAAAGAATTTGGTGATAAGATATCCGATGATAAAAAGAAACCAGTAGAAGAGGCATTAGAAGAGCTTAAAAAAGCATACGAGTCAAAAGACCTGGCTATAATCCAACCAGCACTTGATAAAATTAACGAGGCTTGGAAAGTTGCGAGCGAAGAAATGTATAAAGCTCAGGCAGAAGCTGCTCAGGGAGCTGATGCAGGTGCAGGAGCTCCGGAAGGAGCATCAGAACAAGCTCAGGGAGGAGATTCTGAGGCAAGTGATGTAGAAGATGTAGATTTTGAGGAAGTGAAATAGAGAATGTTATATATCATATCTATATATAAAAAGTGCGCAATTTTGTGCACTTTTTTTGCTTTTAAACACAAGGAATCAAGAAATTGTTTTAATTTTATCCCGGATTTAAAAACAGATTAATTCCCACACATTTTATTCCTTACTTTATGCGGCTGTTGAATGGAAGGTGTATTATACAACCTCTATTTAAGTAATTGAGATACGTGAATGAGTCTATTAGAAGTTTTTCGAAAAAATATCTTTTGGTTTATAGATATGCTGCGAGGAAGGGATATCAAAAATCATTATGAGGATATTAAATGGATCATAGAAAATAATGATTCAAACGCCTCGAAAGTCAAAAAAGAAAAATACCTTCAGCAAATTCTGGAGCATGCTGTAAGTACTACTTGGTTTTACCAAAAGTGTGTAGGATATACTTCTATTTCGGATTTTCCGATAATCAATAAAAATATAATTCGTAATAATTTTGAACAGTTTTTATCTTCAAAATATAAAAAAAAGAACTGTGTCTTAATTTCTACCAGTGGCTCTACCGGAGCTCCTTTTTCAGTCTTACAAAACATGAGCAAAAGATGCAGGAATACCGGGGATAATCTCTATTTTTCTAACAAGTCTGGATATGAGATAGGTCAAAAATTGATATACATAAAAATTTGGTCAGATACGGTCAGGAAAGGGATATTGTCAAGACTATGGTGGCAGAATATCCACCCTCATAGTGTTTTTGAACTTAAAGATACAGATATAGAGATTTTTATTAAAGATCTGGAAAAGAATAAAAAAAAGAAAAGTTTTTTGGGGTATACTTCTGCTTTTGAGGCTATCTGCAGGTATCTGGATACGATAAATTCACCAAAGATAGATGGCAATGTTCGATCTATTATTACCATGTCAGAAAGTCTTAATGATTATGTGAGAAGTAAAATGAAAATGTATTTTGGGATAAAGCCTATATCAAGATATTCTAATAATGAAAACGGGATTATTGCACAAGAAGATCATTCTGAAACCAATAAGTATATAATTAATTCTGCCAGTTATTTTGTAGAAATTTTTGATCTTATAAAAGATATACCCATCGGCAAAGGGAAATTGGGTAGAATTGTAGTTACTGATTTACATAATTACGCAATGCCTTTAATACGATATGATACCGGAGATATTGGTACTTTAGAATTAGACACAGAAAATATACCTTATTTAGCGTGTATTAAAGGAAGAAAATTGGATTTGATTTATGACACAAAGGGAGCTATTGTTCCTTCTCATATTTCCTATAAACTATATAAATATGGGGACTACAAGCAGTTTCAATTGGTTCAATATGGAGAGAAAGATTATGTAATTAAGTTAAATACAGATACAAAGGTGGATGAAAAGTCTATGATAGAAGAGTATAAGGTCTATTTTGGGGAAGATGCTAACATTACTATAGAGTATGTAGATGAAATCCCACTGCTATCCTCAGGAAAAAGGAGGGAAGTAGCGAATACTTATCATTCTCAATTGTAATATATAATACCATTATCCATTGAACTTGAACTTTCTTTAAGGTAAATTCAAACAAAAATAATGTAATTATTGTTTTTTAGAAGTCAACTTTTTTTTAAAAGCCTATTGCTGTATCATCTCCGCGTTTATCTGCGCCTCCTTCCAGGGTTCCGTCTGGTAATACCAAAATGCCATCAACTTTACCTATAATAACAGATTTTTCAACATTGATTTTATACCCTTTATTTTCTAATCGATCAAGTATCTGCTGATCAAATGAATTAGGCTCAAAAACAATAACGTCTGGAAGCCACTGATGATGAAAACGGGCTGCGTTTACCGCATCTTGCATCGTCATATTATACTCATAAACATTTAGTATTGTTTGTAAAACAGAAGTGATAATAGTAGAACCTCCAGGTGTTCCAACAGACATCCATAATTTATTGTTTTTCTCTACAATTGTTGGTGTCATCGAGCTTAACATTCTTTTTTGAGGCGCAATTGCATTTGCTTCTGCGCCGATAAGTCCAAACATATTGGGAGTTCCTGGTTTGGCACTAAAATCATCCATTTCATTATTGAGAAAAAAACCAAGTTCGGGAACATATAGTTTAGATCCATAAGCTCCGTTTAATGTAGTAGTTACAGAAATAGCATTACCAAATTGATCAATTATAGAATAATGGGTTGTTTCTTCACTTTCATAACCAGGGATATTTCCGTGACTTATATCAGAAGATAAGGTTGCTTTTTCTAAGTTAAAACCTTTCATTCTTTCAGACGCATAGGTCTTACTTATAAGAGTATCCATCGGGATTTTTACAAAATCGGGATCTCCCAGATAAAAACTACGATCGGCATAGGCTCTACGTTCTGCTTCGGTAATTATTTGAATAGATGTTAATGAGTTATGACCGTATGTTTGCACGTTAAAAGGTTCTATCATTTTCATGATTTGAGCCAGGCATACTCCGCCACTAGATGGTGGAGACATTGATATTACGTTTAAATCCTTATATGTGAATTCTACTGGGTTACGCCATTTTGCTTCGTATTTAGCGAGATCTTCCATCGTAATGATTCCACCTTTGGATTGAATATATGATACCATTTTTTTGCCTGTTTCTCCTTTGTAGAATTCGTCTCTGCCATTTTTGATGATTCTTCGGAGTGTAGTAGCCAGTTCTTTATTCTTAACAGTGTCGTGTGCCTTGTACAACTTGGCATATAGAATGGTATCAGAATTGGTTTTTATAAAAAGATCTCTATGGGTATCTAAGCGTTTTTTTTGTTTTTGAGTTATAGTATATCCAGTATCAGCAAGTGCTGCCGCTGGTGCCAGTAATTCTTCCATAGGAAGGGTTCCAAATTTTTTATGAACTTCAAAAATTCCGGCGATAGTTCCGGGTACTCCAACCGCCAGACTCCCTACCTGACTTTTTTCGGGGATAGGATTTCCTTGTTCATCAAGATACATATCTTTTGATGCAGCCAGAGGAGCTTTCTCTCTGTAATCAATAGCTCCGGTTTCTCCAGTAGCTTTTCTATATACCATAAAACCACCACCGCCAAGATTACCAGCATATGGATATGCAACAGCCAGTGCCATCTCAGTAGCAATCATGGCATCAAAAGCAGTTCCTCCTTTCTGTAAGATATCTTTTCCTATTCTGGAAGCTTCTTTTCTGGCCGAAACTACCATAGCATTTTTTTCTAGTACACCTTTTACAGGCACTATTACTTTTTTAGTAGTGATCGTTGATTCTGAGTTTGTTTTGCAAGAAAAAATAAGGAAAAAGGGTAAGAAATAGAGGAAGCGCATTGTCATGTAATATGTATAATTAGTAGTTGATTTCTTTAATAAGATTATTTCTTTGATCGTAAAATTTCCAATATCCAGAAGGTTTACAATCATCAATATGACCTTCTGATTTTATAGTGCCATTTTTATGGTATTCTTTCCAAAAGCCTTGTTTTTTGCCATTTTTATAATGACCTTCAGCTTTGATTTTTCCATTGCGATAAAAATATTTCCAGAATCCGTCCTGTATCCCATTTTTATAATGGCCAATACTTTCTATATTGATAGCATTGGCAAAATAATTTTTAGTATATCCATGCTTAGAATTTTTTTTAACCTCTTTGTTGCAAATATTCTTTATCTCATAAGTAACAGTTTCTTCTTTGCAAGAACTTATAAAAAATAAAAATAGAAGAAAAGATAAAGTTCTCATAGTGTTCTCATCTCATTTTTAGTAAATACTTCTAATTCATCAAAAAAAGAACGAAATTCTCTTTCGAATTCGTCATAATATTGCTCTAATTCCATCACAGCAAAATTCATTTTTGATCTGTTTTTAGTTCGATGGTTCATTTGATATAGAATTCTGCCAATACCGGGAATGGTGGCATAACTTAGTAACCAATTATCCTGTAACATATGCGGTAAAAAAATCTGTATGCGTTTGGGTAAGATTTCATAATATTCCTGAAGCAATTTATAGAAATCAGCAACATATCGATCAAGAGGTATATCCGAGAATTCTGCCCAGTATGCAGCGAGATAATGGTCATATAATATATCAACAATTACAGTACTGTAATGTCCATACTTAGGGAACAATCGGGTTACACTTTTTCTTACAATAGGATGGGTGTCTGTATAGGAGTCTATTTTGCGGTGTAAGGTAATGCCTTGTTGGATACGATGAGGAAATCTGGTAAATGTTTTCCCTTTAACAGCATCAGCAATAAAATTACCTATTTTTAGTTCGGTATCATTTCCCGAGAGATAAATATGGGCTAAAAAATTCATTATGTGAATTTACAATTTTAGAAAAGATTTTGTGGTTTTTCTGTAAACTTTAACTGTAAAGTTGGAGTAATGATCTATTGCATGTACATTTGTTAACAAGGAAAATTAATTGATAAAAATTTATGACACTAATTAAATCAATATCAGGGATTCGAGGTACTATTGGAGGAAAAGTAGGGGATAACCTGACGCCTATTGATGCGGTTAAATTTGCTGCTGCTTATGGAAGCTGGCTAAAATCAGAAACAGATAAAGAACATCCTGTAGTGGTGGTCGGTAGAGATGCTAGAATATCGGGTTCTATGATACAACAATTGGTAATGAATAGCCTTGTAGGGTTAGGCGTGCATGTAATAGATTTAGGATTGTCTACAACACCCACAGTAGAAGTAGCGGTACCTATAGAGAAGGCTGACGGAGGAATAATATTAACCGCTAGTCATAATCCAAAGCAATGGAATGCGCTTAAACTATTAAATAATAAGGGCGAATTTCTTAATGCAGAAAATGGTAAAAAGATTTTAGAAAAAGCCGAGAATGATGATTATGATTTTGCAGATGTTGATAATTTAGGTTCGATTACCGTTAATGATACTTATATTGATATACATATAGAAGAAGTTCTCAAACTTCCCCTGGTAGATGCTGAAATTGTTAAGAAATCCGGCTTTAAGGTAGTGGTAGATGCTGTAAATTCTACCGGAGGTATTGCGATACCAAAATTACTCAGGAAAATGGGAGTAGAAGTAGTAGAATTATATTGCGAACCAAATGGTCATTTCCCCCATAATCCAGAGCCGTTAAAAGAGCACCTGACTGATTTATCAGAACTGGTGGTAAAAGAAAAAGCAGATTTTGGTCTTACAGTAGATCCAGATGTAGATCGTTTGGCTTTTATGAGTGAAGATGGCGAAATGTTTGGTGAAGAATATACATTGGTGGCCTGTGCGGATTATGTTCTTGGTAAAAATCCAGGTAATACCGTTTCTAATTTATCTTCTAGCAGAGCCTTAAGAGATATCACAGAAAAACATCAGGGAGTGTATGAAGCAAGTGCTGTAGGAGAAGTAAATGTAGTAGAGAAAATGAAAGCTAACCACGCAGTAATTGGGGGAGAAGGTAACGGGGGAATTATTTATCCGGAATTACATTATGGTCGGGATTCTCTGGTGGGTGTTGCGTTATTTTTAACACATCTGGCCGAAAAAAAATGTAGTGTAAGTGCATTGAGAAATAGCTACCCTTCTTATTTTATGAGTAAGAATAAAATTCAACTTACACCAGCACTGGATGTAGATGCCATTTTGGATGGATTTCATAAAAAACACGCCTCAGAAGTAGTGACTACTATTGATGGAGTTAAGGTTGATTTTAGTGATTGCTGGGTACATCTTAGAAAAAGTAATACAGAACCAATTATTCGTATTTATACAGAAGCATTGAGTCAGGAAAAAGCAGATCAGTTGGCTGAAGAAACAATTTCTATATTAAAGGGAATAGCAGGTATTTAAATACTCTTGCAGTTGTATAGTTTGTTGTGCTATTTATTTGGTTTTAAAAAACTTAAATAAATATAGTTGTCTTTTGAAGTTTACAGGAAAAAGAGTAAAGTTTACTAGAGGATTTTAAAACCAGAAATGGTATTGGACCTCTCAGATTTTCAAACCTGAGAGGTTTTGGTTTCAAAATGATTAAATGATTTTTAAGTCAGAAGTGTTCATTATACTATCCTTTGAATTTACTCGATAATCGAGGTTTAAATGCTTTCAGGCACGGGCTTGTCTCGAAATCGAAATGTTTTTTTAATAAATGTCTCGTGTACTTGCCCTGAGATAATTCACCATAATAAAAAAATCTTACTTTTCTTTTCCAGTAAATTCAAAGATCAAATGGTGTTATACGATTTGTGATTAAAAAATTCGTATAAATTCATTGAATTATTTTTTCTTTATGCAAGGCAAAAAAATCAAGCATAGCTATAGCTACGGTTTATTTTTTAAACGAAGTAGAAAGGAAAAAGAAACGATGAATATGCGAAATTTTTAGTTATAAATCGTATTAATCTATTGTTGCGCCTTTAGGTATTGTCGCATTTCGATGCTTCCATCTTCTGTGAGTCCAGAGATAATATTCTGGTGCTTTTCTAATTTGTTTTTCCAGTAAGCTCAAATAGGTTTTTACAATATAAAAATCTTCACAGTTTTTAGGATTTTCTGTGATAGGAATAAACTGCGCTTTATAGTGTCCTCTTTTTATTTTTTCCACCTGTAAATAAACCACAGGCATATCCAGTCGTTTTGCAAGAACTTCGGCTCCTAGATATGCCGGAACTTTGATTCCCATAAAATCTGTCCAAAACATTGCTTTTTCTATACGTGGTGATTGATCAGATATCATACCATACGAGCAAAGCCTGCCATTAGTTTTATCTTTGGTAATTTCATTCATGGCATTGTGACTGGCGATTAATCTTGCATTAAATCGTTTCCTTATCCTGTGGGCTAATCTGTCAAAATATTTATTTTTTAATTGTTTGTAAATACCAACTGTAGGATAGTCAACTAATAGTTGTGTTACGGTAGACCATTCATAACTGGCATAATGTGCCATGAGTACAACAATGCTTTTGTTGTTAGATTCCAGACTTTTTAGTGTATGGATGTTGGTGATCTTAAACCGTTCCAGCAATTCTTTGTCTGTTATCGATATAGATTTTATCATTTCTAGAAACATATCACACATATGTTTATAAAATGCTTTACGAATTTTGTTGATTTCTGATTTTGATTTTTCTGGAAAGACTAATGTAAGGTTTTCTGTGACTGATTTTTTTCTATACCCAATGACGTGGTAAATGAGTACATAAATACAAGAGGAAAAATAGTAAAATATACGCCAAGGCAATTTTGATATCATCCATAAAAATGGATATACCAGACGGTATACAAATAATTGCATCGATTTTTGTTTTTTGAGATTACAAATATAATTGTATTTGTTTTTTCGAAATCTTAGAATACTCTTAAAATAATAGAGGTATTACTCTATTCTATAATTGCACCCGGAGGAGGTGTCGCATTTCTGTGTTTCCAGCGTTTATGAGTCCATAAATAATCTTCTGGCTTTTTATGAATTTGCTCTTCGAGTAGTTTGAGGTATTCTTTGATAACATAGAATTTTTTTTCATTCTTGCTATTTTCTGAAATCGGAATAAATTTTACTTCATAATATCCTCTTTTTATTTTTTTTACTTGTAGGTATAAAACAATAACATCTAATCGTTGCGCCAAAAACTCACCACCCAAAAATATAGGTACTTTGATCCCCATAAAATCTGTCCAGAATTTTGCATTATTCAGTTTTGGCGACTGATCAGAGATCATGCCATACGAACATACGGTACCATCCTGTTTGTCTTTGATAATTTGTCGAGCTACTTTATGACTGGCGATCAATCTCGAATCAAACCTTCCTCGTATTGTATGTGCCAATTTATCAAAGTGTTTGTTTTTTAATTGTTTATAAATCCCAACACACGGATTTAAGGATACCAGATCTACCGCATTAGACCATTCAAAACTACCATAATGTCCCATCAGTGTGATGATACTTTTATTCTTTCTTTCGAATTCATGAAACTCATCTAGATTTACGACCTTATATCTTTCTATTAATTCTTCTCGCGTAATAGAGAGTGATTTTGCCATTTCCAGAAACATATCACACATATGTTTATAAGATGCTTTACGAATCCTATTTATTTCTTTTTTTTCCTTATCCGGGAACACTAGAGTAAGGTTATCAGTAACCGTTTTTCTTCTATATCGGATGATATAGTATACTAAAATATAGATGCAGGTAGAGAGCATATAAAATATACGCCAGGGAAGTTTAGAGATAAACCACAGTATTGGATATACCAGGTAGTAAATAAATAATTGCATTAAATTTTTGGTTTAAGCTGTCAAAGATAACTTTTTTAATTTGCGATCAATAATAAAATATATAGGTCACGAAATCAATAAGAATAGAAATTTTTTTGGGTTTGGATATAGAAAGTGATTCAGATTTTTTTGATTCTGGCAGGAAATAGTTGTTTTTTGATTAACAGACATGTTTTTTTATAGGATAGAACGTTATGTAATAAGAAAACTATAAAAATTAAGTGTAAAAAATATTTTTATAGCGAATTAAAAAAAGTTTAAATCACTTCATAGTATATTTGACAACTAAAATTTGTTGTATGCTAAATATTGATATTGTAGTCATTGTGATTATAGCAATTAATATCATTGTTTCATTAAAAGGGTTTAATGATTTTTCTTTTTTCGAACGTTATAAATTTAATATAGGAGGTATTCGCAGAGGAGAACAGTTACGGATGTTGGCATCTGGTTTTTTGCACGTAGATATGATGCACCTGTTCTTTAATATGTTTACCTTATATTTTTTTGCACCAGTAGTGCTTAGTTTTATTGGAGATGTTAAGTTTTTGGGGGTTTACTTTGGCAGTTTACTAGTAGGAAGTCTATTCTCTCTTTTCTTTCATAAAAATGAATATCATTATAGCGCAGTTGGTGCTAGTGGGGCAGTTTCGGGAATTATTTTTTCTGCTATATTATTTCAACCCGGTATGAGTTTGTACCTGATGCTTATCCCTATCCCTATCCCGGCTTACATTTTTGGGATAGGATATTTATTATATTCTATCTATGGAATGAAAAGTAGAGCCGGTAATATCGGACACGATGCGCATTTTGGAGGAGCTGTAGGTGGTTATATTATGACACTGATTATTGCGCCCTGGTTATTTAAAGAAAACCTGTTGATGATCGGATTATTAGCAGTGCCGATACTTGTTCTCTTTGTATTGCAGCAAAAAGGAAAACTATAGAAATAATAATGTATAAGGTCGCTTTTTTACAGTTAGATTTTTCTATTTCATAAAAAATAGCCGAAATTTGTCCATTTTTCGTTACTTTTTTTGTCTGTATTGCTACTATAGACTATAAAAAGCGTCTCATAAGATCAAATTTCAATTCATTTTCGGTTAAAAATAAAAAGTCAAGATAAGTCTATATTATTTAGAAACTATTATAAAGATTTTTCTTCTAATAATTCCGAAATTCTTGTTTCTAATGCCGGACCTCTCAGATTTTTGGCGATTACCTTTCCGGTTTCGTCAAGAATAAAGGTAGCTGGTATGGATCGCACGCCATATGATTTTGCAATAGGATCTTGCCAGAATTTAAGATTAGATACGTGATTCCAATCCAGATTGTCATTATTAATAGCTCTTGTCCAGTGATCCTTGTTTCTATCCAGAGAAACGCCAATGATATTAAGTCCTTTGTCGTGATATTTGTTATAAATTCTAACTACATTGGGATTTTCTGCTCTACACGGTTTACACCAAGATGCCCAAAAATCGATAATAGTGATTTTGCCTAAAGATTCTTTTAGCGATAATAAATTACCATCAGGAGTAGGAGCAGAAAAATCTTCGGCTTCACTACCAATATCTATTTTGCCTATAGATGCGGCAATCAGGCGGTCCAGATTTTTACCCAAACGAGAGGATTTTAATGAGTCTTCTACAGTTGTGTATATTTCCTTAACCTTTTTGGCGGATAACGCTTTTAGATTTATAAGATCAGTAAGTGCCATCACAGCTACCAAAGAATTCGAGTGTTTCTCAGCAAATTCTCTACGATATTCTTTTTCATTTCTATTGATTTCTTCTTGCTTAACCGCCAATTTAGAAGCCTTGTCAGTCTCTTTTAGCTTAGAAGCAATTTGGTATTGATTACTTATTTCCTGCTTTTCTTTGCTGTAAGCTGTCATTTTTCCCAAATATTCAAAGAACAGCTTATTTTCAGAACCTCCTTTGATCACAGTAGACCTTAAACTATCCTTATATACAGTCATTTTTATAGGATTGTTTTCTGCCAGAAACAATACATTTCCCTGAATATCTTTAAAGGTTAAATAATTAAAATCATTCTCTTCTACAGGAGGTAGTGATATCTTAAATTTTCCTTGCTGTATTGTTGTAGAATCTATAATAGTAGGCCGATTAGATTCGCTCACAGCATTTACATACACTATTACCCCATCATCAAATCCATTAGTTTCTGCAGAAATTGAATATCCTTTTTCTTGTTTTTCACAAGCTATGGATAGCAAAATAATGGTAAGTAATATTATTTTTTTCATTTTTCGTTTTTTTTTGATCTGTAAAAATATGTATTCTTGTGTTTATACCCCAAAAATTAACTTTTAATATAGATAATTGTCAACTTTTAATTGAAATACCCGCTTTTCAAAATAAAATTAAATCGAAGTGTAACAAACCTCATAATTTGATCGTCTAATATTCTGATAGAGCGCAAAAAAAAGTTGTACTTGTACTTGTACTGGTAAAAGTTGTTTTAAATAAAGTATGATATTGATTATTAGGAAAATATACGTTTAAAATAATAAGCCTGTTTTATAAGTATTAATTGATAGTATTAATCTGAAATTATTGTTAATACTAATTTAATATGAAGCAGTTTTGCGTTATTTTTGTTAAATTACTGTAAACAAATTATTATGGAGATGTTCGGGTATGAGTTTCCTTTAGATATTAGAATAAGTTTTTCATTATTTTTTGATGAATACAGAGAATTCCTGAAAAGCGATAACAAACTTGTGCGCGATCGTGCCGAATCTATTTTAAAAATTGTTGAGGAATATCCCGAATTAGAACAAGGGATTATTACAGAGAATAGAGTTCAGGAATTATTACCTCAAATTGAACTGGTATTAGAAGACTCTTTTTCCCAAATTCTGCAGAAAAATGAAATAAAAATTGCGACCATTCCATTTAGCAATGTAGTATTAAAATCTACGCAGCGCTACAATGATATTATCAGTGCTGCCGGTATTGATTTTGAGCCTCAGATAAAGAACCTGAATGAGGATAATTATTTTATTATGGGGTGCAGTATTATCCTTAATAAGTATTATGGTTATAAGATTGATTTTAGAAGGCCGTTTTTTTATGAGATTCCTGATACCATAGGTATTAATCGTTACTATAGGATCTTGTATAATGGAGATTTTATAGAAATAATTAAAACAGATAAAGCAAAAGAGATCAATGAGCAAGATGTTGCCGAATTATTAGATAATTTTGATAATGTAGCTATATGGAAAGAAAAGTTTCCTCCAAATAGTTGGATTTTTAAAGGAATCGTTATCGCGAATATGTTTGATGTGACTACCGATGTTTCCTTATCTGATTTCAAGGCTAGTTTATTAAGATATGACAAGACAAAAGATAATTTTATAGATAGTTTTCAAAATATATTTAGAGCTATTTTTAATTTACCCGAAATTAAAGTTGGTTTTTCTAATTATAATGAGGAAGATCAGGTTTTTGAGAGAGTACCTTTTAAAAGTATAGATAGTTACATTTTGTTCGATCAATATTCTGATGATTGTGAATCAGCGCTCTGTAAAGGGAGTTATTACTACTTGTTTAATGAGTCCAAATATTTTGCTATTTCTGATGTAAATAAATATCAAAAATCTACGCCTCAAGAGAAAATATATAAAAACCTGATAGCTCAGAATATAAATAGTGCTATCATCGCTCCCATAGAAAATCATGGTAAACTCCTTGGGGTTTTGGAGATTGTTTCTCCCAATGTTCATGAACTCAATAGTATAAATGCGAATAAGTTACAAGATGTGATGCCATATCTGGTAGATGCTGTTTTAAGATCTAAGGCAAAAGCAGAAGATGAGTTAGAGTTAGTAATTCAGCAGGAATGTACATCCATCCATCCTAGCGTTTACTGGAAATTCAGACAAGAAGCCAAACGTTTTCTTCGCGCTTTGGTTGATGAAAACCCAGTTTCTTTCAGAGAAGTAGTTTTTGAAGATGTATATCCATTATTTGGACAAATTGATATCAAAGGATCTTCTGATGCTCGTAATAGTGCAGTACAAAAAGATCTGGTGTTACAGCTTCAATCGATTTCTAAAATTATAAACAAAGTCGGTGAACAAGATGCTTTACCAATCTATGAGCAAATCAAATTTAGAATTGATGATTTCATTCATTCTGTAACAGATAGATTGCAAGTAGATAGTGAACAGAAGATTTTAGACTTTGTTAAAAAAGATATCACCCCATTGTTCAAACATCTGAGAAAGAAGAATAAAGAATTAGAAACCTTAATTCATGAGTATAACACTTCATTGGATGGAAATATAAAAATGTTATATAAGTATCGAAGAGCTCATGATGAATCTGTAATGCTAATTAATAAGGAAATGGCAGCATTATTGGATAAAAAGCAAGAAGAAGCTCAGCAGATGTATCCTCATTATTTTGAAAGGTTTAAATCTGATGGTGTAGAACATAATATGTATATAGGAGAATCTATTACAAAACAAAATAGTTTTAATAAGATTTATTTATATAATCTCAGATTATGGCAGCTCCAGGTGATGTGCGAAATGGAGAATGAATATTATCAGCTAAAAAAAGATCTTCCGGTAGCACTCGATGTTGCCTCAATGGTTTTGGTATTTAGTGCTTCGTTATCTGTAAGATTCAGAATGGATGAGAAACGTTTTGATGTAGATGGAACCTATAATGCCAGATATGAAGTTGTAAAGAAAAGGGTAGATAAAGCTAATATTAAAGGAACAAACCGTCGTATTACCGAAAAAGGGAAATTAGTAATAGTCTATTCTCAAAGAAATGATGAAAGAGAATACATAAAATACATCAATTTTTTACAGTCTAAAAATTATCTCGAAGAAGAGATTGAAATGGTTGAATTAGATGACCTTCAGGGAGTAACAGGTCTGAAAGCATTGAGAGTTAATATTTTGTATAGCAAGAATAAAAAAGACAAGGAATATTATACCTATGAAGATCTTATGAAGGAGCTTAATTGATCGCTCTTTAGGATGATTATTTATTGCAATGTATTAAAAGCGACTATAAAAGCAATTCCGGAGGTAATAAAACCAATCATAAACACAGTATATGTAATCCGTAGTATTTTATATTTTTTATGTAATACTTTACCCAAAAAATATAAATCTTTTATCATCGTATCATAAATATATTCTTTGTCATCCATGAGTTCATGCATCGCCCATTTATATTCATCCAAAGGCATTTTATGGAAATTTCCAAAGAATAACAAGTTTACCTTTTTCTCTTCAATTTCTTTTCTTGTAAATTCTCCACCGGTTACATTAGGTCTTGTAGCTAGTACCGATAGCATCATAGAAGCAATGCTAAAAACAATGAATATTAATGTAGGAATAATAAGGTATTGATTAGACGGATTGTCTAGTTTAGGTATCAGGTTAGATAACGCCAATGATATAATTATAGCGTTTACAGATAAAAGAATATTAGCTTTTGTATCCGCAATATCACTTAATTTTAGATGGTTTCTTAGGGTAACTCTAAATAAAGTTTGAATTCCTTTTTCCGGACTTTCTTCTTTTACCAGTTTCTTAAGTTTTTCTTTTTTCTTTTTCTTTTTTAATTCTTTTTGTTCTTTTAAGATCTCTAAAAGGTGCTCTTCTTTTTTAGGTTGCCAATTTTTTAAAGCATAATCGGTGTAAAACCTATGTTTGTTTTCTAAAAAATCGATATTTGATTTTAACCACTCCGAACTACTAAAATCTTTAATATGATTTAATTGAAATTCTTGCCGTAAGTATTCACTGGTTTCCTTAAAATAATCTTTTGCCAAATGAGAAGCATCAGCATCTCTGATAATTTTTTCTAATAGATTTGTCGGGTTATGATTCATTTTGGTGGCTAAAATAAGCTCAGAAACGTTATCAATAATTTCTTGAGAAGTATTTTGTTTCTCCAAAAAAGCTTTTGATATATTTACGCTATGCTCCTCGTGATTGTCAAAACTTTCTGAATATCCAGTATCATGTAACAAGGCTGTTAATAGTAATACTTCTTGATCTTGATCAGAAATAGTAGTATTGTCAATAATTTCTTTTGTACTTTTAAATACTCTTTTGGTATGAGTATAATTATGATAGATACAAGTTTTAGAAAGTTTATTTTCAAAGAGGTCTAAAACGAACTTATCCGTTTTTTGGAGCAAAGTATTCATAGCGTAATTATTTCAATAACCAAATTAATTAAAAAAAAGTGAATGTACCCATTTATGAATAAAAATATACTGATTGTTATCCTAATTGTAGCATCCTTATGTAATTCTTGTGCATTATATACCCCACAATATTTAAACGAAAACTTCCCTGAAAAATTGCCGAATAAGCAAATAGAAAAATCGTTTTATTTACTAGGAGATGCTGGTGGAGCGAACCTAAATGAAAGTACTCAAGGTTTAGAAGTTTTAAGAGATATTATACATAAAGAGGAAACCAATGATGATTATTTATTGTTTCTGGGGGATAATATTTACCAAAAGGGAATGCCGGATAAAAACGATTCTGAGAGAACCGTATCAGAGCATAGAATAGATGTGCAAATAGCTGTCGCAGATAAATTTAATGGTAATGTAGTTTTTATTCCCGGAAATCATGATTGGTATGCTAATGGAGTAAAAGGATTAAAACGACAAGAAAAATATATACAAAAAAAATTAAAGAATAAACAATCTTTTTTACCTTCAAAAGGATGTCCGATAGAAAGTATTGAAGTAAATAAGCAGATTCAATTAATAATTTTGGATACGCAATGGTACTTGGCTAATTGGAACAAGAATCCTACAATTAATGATAATTGCGAAATAAAAACAAGAGAAAAGTTTTTGAATGAGTTGGGAGGAGAGCTTAAAAAACATAATGGAAAGACGATTGTAGTAGCCATGCATCATCCTATGTTTACCAATGGTATACATGGTGGTAAATTTAGTTTTAAAAGTCATATTTTTCCACTTAAGAAGAAAATTCCATTACCAATTTTAGGATCATTGGCAACGCAAATTCTTTCTCAGGGAGGAGTGTCGCCACAAGATAGATACAACGAACGTTACAATAAACTGATGAGACGTTTGATTACTATCTCAAGAGAAAATGAACGAATTATTTTTGCATCAGGGCACGAGCATTCCCTGCAATATATAGATAATAAAGGACTAAAACAGATTGTGTCCGGATCGGGCTCTAAAGTTACTGCAGCCTCTTTAGGTAATGATGGTTTGTTCTCTTATCCCGGGCAAGGTGTTGCCGTTTTGGATATATTTACTGATGGATCATCTAATGTTCGATTCTATGGTCGAGAACAAGGAGTTTCAAAGTTAGTGTATCAAAAAGAAGTGCATAAAAAACCTGAAGAATATGATACAGAAGGTCTTACAAATTCTTTTAAAACAGAAACTTCAGCATCTATTTACAGAAAAGAAGAAACAGAAAAATCTAAATTTTTTAAAACGCTTTGGGGTGATCATTACAGACAGGTGTACGGAACAGATATAAAAATACCTGTTGCCACTCTGGATACGTTAATGGGCGGTTTTACTATAGAAAGAAGAGGAGGAGGGCAAGTTACCAGATCATTAAGACTTTTGGATAAAGAAGGAAAAAGATATAGTCTTAGGGCTATGAGAAAGAGTGTAACGCAGTTTTTGCAAAAAGGAGCTTTTAAGGACACCTATTTAGAAGACAGTTTTGATGATACCCTTACCGAAGAATTACTTTCTGATTTTTATACTTCTAGTTATCCTTATGCTTTTCTGATTGTGGGAGGACTGGCGGATGCTATAGATGTATATCATGCCAATCCGAAAGTATATTATATTCCTAAACATCCAGCACTGGGAAACTATAATAAAGATTTTGGTGACGAAATTTATTTTCTCGAAGAACGTCCGGGAAAAGAACATAAGAGTGTAGCCTCTTTTGGAACACCAGATGATATAGAGGGAACAGATGATTTGATTAAGAATTTGAGAAAAGATGAGGAATACCAGATGGATGAAGAGCATTATATACGCACCAGGCTATTTGATATGCTTTTGGGAGATTGGGATAGGCATTCTGACCAATGGAGGTGGTCTCGTTTTGATACAGATGAAGGAAAATTTTATAGACCAGTGCCCAAAGATAGAGATCAAGTGTTTTCTAATTATGACGGAGGACTTCTGGGACTGATTAAGTTTATTGTTCCAATTACCAGAAAATTTCAGGTATATGATGAAAAGCTAAAAAATATAAGATGGATTAATGAAGCAGGTATACGATTAGATAGAGCTTTTACACAAAAATCTGGTAAGCGTATCTGGTTGGAACAAGCTAGTTTTATAAAAGATAACCTTAGCGATGCTTCTATAGATAAAGCTTTTAACAACTTACCTTCAGAATTACAAGACGATACTGTAGAAAGAATTAAAAAGTTTTTGAGAAGTAGGAGAGATATTTTAGAAGATATTGCAGAGCGCTATTACAAATATCTTTCTAAACAAGTTATTATTAAAGGTACCGATAAGGATGATTTTTTTGAAATCGTAAGACAAGATGATCAGACACAGATAACAATTTCAAGGATAAAGACGACTACCGTAAAGAAACCTTTTTATAAAAGAACCATAGTATCCAAAGAGACTAAAGAAATATGGATTTATGGATTAGACGAAGATGATCAGTTTGTGGTAAAAGGAGAAGGAAAGAATCCAATTCTTATCAGAATTGTAGGAGGTCAGAATAATGATGTATATACTATTGAGAATGGGAAGAAAGTACGAGTATATGACCATAAGTCAAAATCAAATACTGTAAAGAAAAAAGGAACTGCAAAATTTATACTGAGCGATAATTATAGCCATAATGTTTATGATATGAATAAGTATATTGATAGAACAAATACTTTAACACCATTAATAGGATTTAATCCTGATGATGGATTTAATGTGAATGTAACTGATGCGTATACCATAAGAGGTTTTAATAATGCTCCTTATCAAAGTAAACATATTATAAAAGCAGCATATTATTTTGCTACAGAAGGCTATGATGCATCGTATACTGGAGAGTTTGTAAATGCTATCGGTAATTGGAACCTGACAGTAGGAGGTAAGTATACTAGTGAAAATTATGCGCAAAACTTTTTTGGATTTGGTAATAATTCAATTAATAATGATACTATAGTTGGTCTGGATTTTAATAGAGTAAAAACTAGTATATGGTCGCTGTCCATAGGATTGATTAAAAAAAGCTTTTACGGAAGTGATTTTTCTATTACAGGATCTTATGAAGGTGTAGAGGTTCAGGATTCTCAGGAGCGATTTATTACATCAGGTCTGGAAATGGTCGTTGCGGATTCTGATTTTTTTAACAGAAAGTTTTTTACAGGTATAGATATAAAATATGCATATAAGAGTTTTGATAATGGAGCTAATCCCACACGAGGGATGATATTCACATTACATGGTGGTTCTAAGGTAAATATTAATAATACAGACAATACTTTTGGATATGTGCGCCCAAGATTAGGGTTTTATAATGCAATTACAAAAAACAGAAAACTTGTATTAAAAACAGCTGTAAATGCTCAATTTATAATTGGAGATGGTTTTGAATTTTATCAAGCGGCTACTTTGGGAGGTGCTAATAGTTTAAGAGGCTTTAGAGAAGAACGTTTTACCGGGGACAAGGCTGCTGTATTTAGCGCAGATCTGCGGTACAGTTTTAATAGGTTTAAAACAGGATTGTTACCCTTACAACTTGGTGTATTTGGAGGCTATGATTATGGGCGTGTATGGTTTGATGAGGAAGATTCTGATCGTTGGCATGATTCTATAGGAGGAGGAGTGTGGATCAATGCTGTAGATGCTCTTTCAGGGCAATTAGGACTATTTCATAGTACTGATGGATTACGATTTACTTTTGGTCTGGGAATAAACTTGTAAAAAGCTCCCAATATAGATGCGTACTATCAGGAGCTTTTCGGGTAAGGAACAATTATATTATTTACAAAAAAGATGCTTTATTATTCTAAAAAAAATCTAAGGTCGTTCTAGGAATCAATTTTTCAGCAGGATCCAAAGTTGTTTTATTCATGTTATTTGTATTAGAGCTTTCTGTTTTTTGTGAGCTAATATTTGATGTTAATTTTTTATTCCTCACAGGTGCAAAATGACTGGTAGTGTCTTCTTGTTTTTTCAAAGTATGATGTATCGACTGAAATGATTGATCTTCTAAAATCATTTTTTCAGTATGATGATTGCTACTTTTTTGTGATAAAATAATACTTGACGAAAATATGGCAATGACTGTGAGATAAGCTGGGGCGGCTTTCATATAAAAATGTTATTTGGGGTTTTGGGTAATTTTTTAAGCTAATTTAGTGATTATTAATGTTTTATGACGTATTTTGTTTGCTGCTTACCTCTTATGCCTTCACCTATAATTGTTAACAAGTAGGTTTTTTACTACTTTTTTAATCTGTGTTATATTGTTGTGCTTAGTTTTGTCGACAAAAGGTTAATCTTTTAGTTTAAGTGTGGGTTTGTTAATAACTTCACACAATTATTTTTTTAATATTATATGTGTACTATCTGGATAGATATATTTTTTATGGGTAATTTTGTGTGAATGGTAGAAAAAATAGATACAAATAGATTGCAACTCCACGAAGTAGTACCCGCTGATCTGGTTACAATTCATAAACTATTATCAATTCCAAAAGTAGATCAATATAACACATTAGGGATTCCTACTAATATAGAGGTTACACAGGTTTATCTAGAAGAATGGATAGACAACAGAAGATTGAAAAATGAATTTGTATTTGCGATAAAAAAAATGAATGAAAATGAGTTATTAGGCTTAATATCATTGAAGATTGGTAACCCTAAATATAGAATCGGTATGATCTGGTATAAATTGTTTCCTGACTTTTGGTTCAGAGGATATGCTACAGAGGCTACCAAAGCTATTCTTGAATTTGGATTTGAAAAAATTGGACTTCATAGAATTGAAGCAGGATGTGCTGTAGATAATATTGGATCTGTCAAAGTATTGGAAAAAACAGGTATGGTTAGAGAAGGACTTAAAAGAAAAGTATTGCCTCTTAAATCAGGTTGGTCCGATACTTATGAATATGCAATACTAGAAACAGAGTGGAATACATAGAATGCACTTTCTTCTAACTGCCAATTCTGATTTGATTTTACTCGATAATCGAGATTTAAATGCTCCCAGATTTGCCTCGAAATCGAAATGTTTTTTTCAATAAATGCCTCGTGAGCTTGCCCCGAAGTAGTTTGCTCTAAATTTTGTGACAGTAAACTTTTAAGAATAAAATATCTACTAATAAATAAATCAGAATAAAATGAAAAAAGTGTTATCTGTACTCGTGTTACTAGTAATTATTTTTGGTATAAATGCATAAGATCAAACTATTAATGGGACAATATTTAAACAAAGTGGAAATGTAGGCATTGGAACAACTCACCTTCAAAACTTTTAGATGTAAATGGGGATGCCAGAATTGGAAATTTAAATAGGCGTCAATATTTTAAGATTTCTTCGTCTCAATGGCCAGAGGTTCGATTTGAAACGCCAGCAAGTAATGAACAGATTAGATTAGGAGTTGCACACGCAAATAATTCTGGTTATGATGTTAGTTCTGGGGATTTTTATGTGTATAGTGGAACTTCCAATACAATGCCACTAATAGTAAATAAAAATGGGAATATTTCTTTGATCAATAAATCAGGAAATGTTGGAATCGGAACAGGAAACCCAGATACGAAGTTAACTGTAAAAGGTACTATTCATGCAGAGGAAGTAATAATAGATTTGAATGTTCCTGCTCCAGATTATGTTTTCAAAGAAAACTACCAATTAATGAGTATTAAAGAGGTAGAAAAATTTATTAATAAAAAAAGTCATCTTCCCGGAATTCCTTCAGCAAATGAATTTGAAAAAAATGGGGTAAAGCAAGCCGAAATGGATATGAATCTTCTTGAAAAAATTGAAAAACTTGAGAAAGAAAATCTATTACTAAAATTACTATCTGATCGGCTATCAGAAATTGAAAAATTAGTTATATCTGAAAAAAACAAATGACAAAATATAATAACTTTTTATTGTGACAAATCGTATTATACGATTTGTGATTAAAAAATTCGTATAAATTCATTGAATTATTTTTTCTTTATGCAAGGCAAAAAAATCAAGCATAGCTATAGCTACGGTTTATTTTTTAAACGAAGTAGAAAGGAAAAAGAAACGATGAATATGCGAAATTTTTAGTTATAAATCGTATAATACAAAAACTGGAATGAAAGAAGAGTTTCTAGGTGAGATGTCTCAACGGATTGACAAAGAATTAATAAAAATATTAAATGTAGAAAAGAAAAAGTATAAGCTAGCAGCAATAAAAGCCAACGAATTTGAGGTGAAAAAACGAAATATAGATACGAGCACATTTATTGAGATCACAAAAAAGGTAACTGCTGAAAGAGAGAAATTAGAAAAAGTAGAGACTCTATTGTGGTGAATTCATCTATCCAATTGTTAAATTTGGTGTTCGGTTTTAGTTTTTAGGAGCTTTTAGCATTCATTGTAAGTTTTGTTATTGGACTTTTTATAAACTGTACCAACGCAGTGTTTTTTACAATTCCTGGATACCTCCTGATATTTGGAACCTATATAATATATTATACAATTATGGAAATTAAATTTCAGAAAACAGTTCGCAAATTTATAACTAAAATGAATGAAGAAAAAGCTAAAAATTCTGATATCATTGCGTGTACCTTTTACAGATTAATATCATTTGATAAAATTTCATTTTTGTTTGTAAAAAATAGAAATCACGATTATTTATCAAAAACGAGTGTTAGTATAAACTCCGTAGTGTATAAAAACGAATGATAATATTCTGATCATAAGAGTTTTTGCAGAAACAACAAGTTTGAGGTCTTAAACCAGTTACTGCTGCTGCTGCCATACTTCGACATTATAAAATATAAAAAAATCTAAAAAAAAAGTAACATTTTATTGTGCTATGACATCCATAGTAAACAATATAACATATTATGAAAAAAAGCCTGATTGTACTATTTTTAATTTTTATAGCAAACCTGTCTAACGCACAGTTTATCAAGGAAAAATCAATAAATGCTCAAATTGGATATGGATTGAGTGCACCATATAAAAGTGTTGATAGGATTGTTGATAAAGGATTTTTTATGCAGGGAGAATTTGTGTTAAAAGTTCATTCCTGGTTGGAATTAAGACCATATGCCGGTTTAATTTTGACTCGGTCAGATGGCAAAGATCTCAATGATAATCCAACAGATGAAAAAGCAGAGTCTAAAGCCTTTATATTTGGAGGGAAAGCAAGAGTAAGAGCTCCAATTCCCTGGTTTGCACCATATGTTGAAATTGGTGTTGGTGGTTCGATTGGGAACTTTGAGACCCTTACAGCGTTTACCAACATCGATAAAAATGGGTTTATTTATCATATCCCTTTTTCATTCGGAGTAGAATTAGGGCGAAATAATAATGTTGATCTTGGGTTTTCTTATTACTTTCAGCCTACGGTAGAACAATATGTCGGAGCATTTGCTCTGGGTGTTACCATACCTCTAAAAACGAAATAAAAATAGTAAGTTATGATAATATCGCTAAAAGAAGCAAATTCAAAAAAAATAACAGGAGTAGAATTTTTAAAATTCCTAAAATGACGAGATATTTCAAGTGAAAATGAAATGAAACTAGAGGTGATGAATTTGATTCTTGGGGTACATCTGTTTGGTATTTTGAAATAGGAACTGATGGATATACTACCAGACAAATTGAATTATACGAAAATGAAACCGATTAAAATATCATTCAGAAAAACTTTTGATGATTATGGAGGTCTTAGTGACCAGGTATTGGATTTGAATGAATTTCAGGGTTTTCAAATTGATAAAGATGAATTTGAGGCTGAATGGAAAAAATAAAATCTAAAAAAAGAATACCAAGAAATTCTTAACATAAACCACTATGACCAAAGGTTCGGACAAGCCCTTTTTAATTTAGGAATAAACGATTTTTTGAATAAAACTCAACCAGAAAAGGAAAATTATAGAATTAGAGATATACATACTGACCAAGACAGTAAACTAATCGAACGGATTAAATCACAACTCGAATGGCTTGAAGAAAAGAAGAAAACAATTTGCATAGTGTACATGGCTCTTTTCGGGAAACAAACACACGATATAAGAGATGTCAGAAAAAAGAAGGTAACCATATGAAAAACAATAGATCTACAAAATTAGACAATAGCTTTTTAGCTGAACACAAATTATCAACTGCTCCTCCTCCTTTAGATTCTTTGTTTTGGAAAATGTGGAATGCATGCCAAAGTATTGCGAATCAAGCTTTGAATACCGAATTTATTCAAGGAATCAAGACTGGAACTCTTGACCCTGTAAGTTACGGAGGATTTAATGTCATTGATGCCTATTATTGTTTTAATGGGGAACAAGATTATCTAGTCGCAGAAAGCAAGGCCTCAAATCCGATTCTTAAAGCATTTCTGCTCAAGAAATATAATAGCTACCAAAAATACAATGAAACGTTTCCAAAAGTATGGCATGTAAGAGATGCAGGAGGAATTGTCCCAAGTAAGGTTTGCAAACAATATTCCGAATTTGAGTCTAATGTAGCATCCCACAAAGCTCCTATTTATACGCTTATAGCGATGATGCCTTGTGAGTATCTATGGGCTTGGTTAGGAGCACAGCTATCCCCTCCCTTATCTGGAAATCTCTATGCGCCTTGGATAACAGAAAACGATTATCCTGACGGAGCGTATGCAATGGGAAATTTTCTAGTTGAGTATCAGAAAGAAAACCCTGTAGATGAAACACTTGCAACTCAACTTTACTCACAAGCAATGACCTACGAATTTCAAAATTTCAATACCGCAATAAACAGATGAAATTGAATTTATACCATTTCTTTTTTTTAATAGATTTAAATCAGCAAATCTGAATAGATGATTTAAAACCAGAAATGGTATTCCATCCGCAATATGAATTGAAAATTCATATCATTTCACACATAAAACCCTCATAAAATAAGTGTTTACGAGGGTTTTTTTTGAAATTTTGTATTTTTGAGTTATCTAAAAACGAAATGTTTTTTTTGAAATATCTCTTTTGATCATGAATTAACGGTGATCTACTACTATTTTCCTATTGAATATAAAATCTTTACTCGAAATACGAAGAATATATATGCCAGTACTCAGGGATGGTAATTCAACCCGATATTGACTACTTTCGGTTTTGATATTTTTACGCATAATTTCGGTTCCTTTTAAAGAATAAAGAATTGCATTGTACTCACCCTTTGGTAGTTTCTCTATAGTTAGCATATCACTTACAGGATTTTGAATGATAACCATATCTGTTAATTCCTGTGCACGGGTAGTTCCTGTTTCTGAATTAGTCACGGATGAGGTTTGCGTAAAACTTACTCTGGTAACTGCCCAATCCGGATTTGAACCTCCTGCATCAGAAAATTCAAGACTTAAAGCTCCATCAGTAACAGTAACCTCAAAAGTTTGATCCTCAAATTCTCCGAAACTCGTATCGATGTCACTCCTAATTACCTGTCCATTCTCGGCATCTACTTGTTGATTGTCGTGAGCTCTTCTTCGATCACCAAATGTGACAATTACATTATAGGTCCCATTGGGAAGATCTACTTCAAAAGTTCTGGGGACTCTTGCAAAAATAAAATCCCGATTCAGATTAGTAACAGGTACTCCAGAAGCTCTATTCCTGCTTCGACTATTCAATCGGTCATTATTAGTCCATCTAAAAGACCCGGAAATGATACTTGGATCTACTCTTGTAAATCCATTTTCTAGAGGAGAAGTGGGAGTTCCAAAATCAAAATTACCAACAATGTTATTCGTATTTTCAACAATTATAGTAATAGTGTTTTCTCCGGTATTACCATTATTATCTGTTGCAACTGCTCTTAGGGTATAAGAACCCGAATCCAAATTTCTAAGAATATCATCCTGTTGTCCAGGTGCTGCCCACTCATACGGCACAACATTCTCTTGTCTTACAAAGATGCCATTTAAAAACAATCTTACATTAGCAATGCTACCATCATCAGTTGCTGATACAATTACTGGTAAATCATCACCAACATTTAATACATCACCATCAGCAGGTGTAGTAAATTCTACCACAGGTTTAGTATCTGTGGGAGGAGTAATTGATTCTCCGCAAAGAGAAAAATTATCAAATCCAAAACCCAAGCCGGTAAGAGTGGGGCTGCTACCATCATCATAAAATATAGTAACTGATAAACTACTGGTATCCAAGTCTGTAGGTATAGTTTGGTTAAAAACGGCATCAGTATCAAAGGCAAAGCTTGTATTATTGTCGTCTAACCAAGTAGAAAGGGTAGTTGTCCAATTCTGAAGGTTTCTGCTCCAATAATAAGTTTTAGTTCCATCTGTAACAGAAAGCCTTGTGAAATCTGTAAAAGCAAATGCGGCAAATGAAAAATCAAAAAACAGTCTTATATTTTCTTGATCAGAAAGATTTACAGTTGGAGTGGTAGCAGTAGCAGTATTATTATTTCTAGGGGCAATTTCAAAATCATCAAACCTAGCCCAGTCACCACTTCCCGGATTAGATACCCCCACTCTAAAAATGCTATCATCAAAACGCCATCTCCTTAAATTAGAATCGCCTGTACCTGATACGGTAAAAGTCCAATCTGTTGGTTCTCCATTCTCAAAAGTCTCTACAATCCCAGAAGAACTACTGCAAAGTGGAGTACAAGTAACGGCTAGGGTAAATTCTAATGTTGATACTGTATCATCGCGTCCTTCTATAGCAATATAATAAGTATTCTGAGCGTCTAGATTAGCAGTTGCTGTTTCATCATTCAAACCTGGTCGAAAAAAACCTGATTCTATAGCTGTAGGATTGTCGCAATCAGCAAAAATAATTAAATCTGCATTTGCACTAAGATTAGACAAAGTGACTTCTACAATTGATGGTTCAGAAAGTTGTATCGAATAAATTTGTTCACGACCTGTCAACCCGGAGAAAAATTGACCATAAGAGTCGATGGTACTTTGTCCATTAATAAGGTCTCCAGCTACAAGCGTACCACATTGTATTTCTATAGGATCAGTACAGGTTCCTGTTTCTGTTGTAGGTACTACAGTGGTAAAAGAAAAAGCATCTGACCAGGGCCCTGCAGATCCACATGCATTGTTTCCTCGTACACGCCAAAAGAAAGTAGTATCTCCAGAAAGAATTGCTGTCTGGAAAGAAGTGGTCATTATATCATTTTCAGATTCAAAAATAGTATTGAAGCTTATATCTGAGGCTACTTGTATGTCATAACTTTCTGTTCCATCCAGGCTTTCCCAGTTCAGATTTAATACTCTGGGTTGATTGGTGGATCCATTGGTAGGAAGCAATAGATTGGGGACATTGGTTATAGCATCTTGGACTTGTATTAACGTACTGGTAGAACTGGTAAAAGAACTATTGGTATCAGCACCAACAATATTAATAGTAAAATCAGTTGGAGAAATATTTGCTGTATTGCTTATTGTAAGTGTATAAATACCACTTGTATTCACCGAATTGTTTGAAAAAGAAGTTGATAATTGTTGAGGTAAATTTGTAGTTGTGAAATTAATATTTCCTGAAAAATTACTTGCAATTTCTACTCTGAAATCAACGATTATGTCATTTGGTACACAAGCATTGTATGATGTTTGTAGTGTAACGATATCAAATCCCTGGCTAATCTCATCTACTGTTGAAGAAGCTAATATTTCTCTTCTTGGCGATCCGTTTCCTGTGGCTCCCATTACGATACGCATCCGGTCTCTTTGGCATGCAGTAAATCGCTCCATACAATCATCATTGGTAAAATTCATATAATTCTCGATAGGATCAAGACCAACCGTAGGACAACTATCACTAGTTTCAGAGCATCCTACTTGATTACCAAAAGCAGTAGGTGTATCAGCACAAAAATCATCTGCTGTACAATCGCCATCCCCTCCTGTATGCCTTAACCCCAACCAGTGACCTATTTCGTGTGTTAATGTTCGTCCTTTATCAAAAGGAGCTGCATTGGGATCAGGATTTACTAATGTGGTACTTCCTACAGAAGAAGTTCTGACAACGACTCCGTCTGTATTTGGAGGATCGTCCCCTATGTCTATTCCAGGTAAACTAGGAGCTTCTGGAAATTGTGCAATACCAAGAAGTCTACCTCCCAGACTAAACCTTAGAGATCCTCCTACCCAGATATTCAAATATTGATTAGGATCAAACTGTGTACTAGGTTTAATGATATTGTTATAAGTTATTTCTGTAAAAGGAGGATTACCAAGACCATCTATAGAATTACGATTAATACGTCTAACTCCGGATTCGGGAAGCAAGTTACCATCTTCATCAAGCAAGGCAAGGCTGAACTGAATCTCAGTATCTACTCCACCGCCATCACCAGAAGTACCGGTAATTTTCCTGAAATCATTATTTAATTGCTCTAGTTGTGCCTGAATCAGTTCAAAAGCTAAGTTATCACCACTCCCTACTTCTTCACCATTATGAATGATATGAAATATAACTGGGATTTCAAAAATTGTTGCTTGAGCTGACTTTTTTAAAGCCAACGGTTGTAATTGCTCTTTGATATAATCTTCAAAGGCTAGCTTCGAATTTGTGTAATTCCCTTTGTTTCTTAATAGCTCTATGGGACTGGTTCCACACCGAATATACCCATTAGGAGTAATGGCATCTTGATATAGTTGTTCAATAATTTCTTGCTTATCATGTTGCTGAGCTTGCAACTTAAAAGAAGAAAAAAACAAAATAAAGAGAAAAATTTTGCAAAATGTGTAAAGAGTAAATTTCATAAGTTAAAAAGATTAAAAAAGTAGTTAATATTATGTGTGAATTGTGTTTTATATCTTTTATGATTTTTTCATTATAATGATAATTTTTTGAGAAAACCTATACCCATTACTAGTTTTAGATAAGTCCAGATGGTCTAACGCTTGAATGACTAGAAAAAATGGCATAAAAAGTTTTGAGGTTTCAAAAAAAAATGTATGAATCGATTTAATATAATTATAACAGGGTTAACAGATGTTACCCTAAATAAATAATGTTAAAAATAAATTAATTTTGTGTTATTTTTATTTTTAGAAGTCTGAAAATTAATTTTTAAACGTAATTTTTAACATGAGGAAACTGTTAATAATAGATTAACTATTCCAGAATCCGATCTTGTGATTTCTTGGACATTATGTCCCTTGTATAGAGCCTGAGCTGCTTCTATTATTGTTGGTGTCTGTTTGTAGATGGATTTTTCCCAATATTCAATATTTATTGATTCACTATTATGATCAAAATATTGGTTAAGTGTTTTTGCTAGATCATATTGATTGGACTTTGCAACAGTTTTATGATTTATAATTTGACTATTCTGTTCTTCAATACTTATTGCATTAGTTACAACTAAAACCGGTATGAGCTTTATATTATGACTTCCTTCATGGAAGTTTTTCAAGTCAACAGTATAATCAATCACTTGTTCAATTGCGTGTTTTCCAAAACCACCATCACCAACTTTAAATTCTATCATAAACGCAACATTATTAATGATTACGATATTATCGACTCGTTTGCCCATTCTCGGAATTGCTGGACTACCTAATAAATTTGGACTTCAAATTCCTTAAATTGACTTTTTAGGATGGTGATTTGTTTGCGCCATGCATTGTATGCAAAAAAACCTTTTGGCAATGCAAATAGTGTTCTTGAATATTTGGGTAGATACACCCATAAAATCGCTATTACAAATCACCGAATTGTAGAGGTTGAAAAAGACAGTGTTACCATCAAGGTTAAAAACTACAAAAAAGAAGGAAGAGCAGAACTTTTGAGCCTAAAAACAGAGGAGTTCATTCGGCGTTTTTCGATGCACATACTGCCCAAGGGTTTTGTTAGAATACGTCATTTTGGATTATTGAGTAGCACTTCCAAGAGATTACATCTACAGAAGCTTTTAAATCAACTAGGCAGACCCAAGATCAAAGTAAAAACAGAATCTTTACAGCATTTAGTATGTCCCAAATGCAAAAAAGGGAGGTTGAAAACGGTATACCTGTTTGATAACAGAGGACCACCACAGCATTGGTTAGAACGACTGAATCGTCAAAAAAATAGAAGCTCCGAAAAAAATAACGCAATGGCGTAATGGAATACTTATGTCTAAGAGCTTGTTTAAAAACCTTACTTCTTGAAAACAAATATTTTAAGAACCGTGAGCTTACTTCAAATAATTAAAATATCTCGATATTCTCATCATTTGAAGTGTCCTCAGAACCTCAAACTATTGATTTTCAATTTGTATTCTTTTTAAACATACTCTAAAATTGAATAACAAAGACTAAAAGATCGAAAATTATGTGATACCGCTCAAAATACGTATTACCCAAACCTAAAAACACCATACAGTACTACCAAAAACCAACGATCTACTAAAAAACTCCTATAACCCAGCTGTAATTCAACCAACCAAACCTAACGAAAAACCCATAGAAACAAAACTATACGGCAAAGCAGCCGGGGATAGTCAACACTGAGTTCATATATCGGCGCTACGCACCATACGAACGCTTAGTTGTTGTAGCCATTACTTTCTCCGCACTATTTTCAATGTTCCGATTTCCATTCCTCTGAATCATTGGAGGGCATCATATTTTTAAATACTGGAAACCCTTGTTCCTTTTCGAATTTTGCCATATTCCATTTGGAAGTGGTTATTGCTTTCATCATAATTCCCATAGTTCGCAACTTGTTGAGAAGCGATTGTTTTACCATAGGATTGTTTTTTAAATATCTTCTTGTTATGGTTTCAAAATCATCCGCTGGTTTGCCAACAATATCCTGAACTGTTGTTGTTGGTGCTTTTAGTGCAAAACCTCCATTGTGCCCATCTTTTACATAATGGATTACTTGAGATGCGTCTCTTTGCGGAAATCCGTAAGAACGTAACATTTTCAATAGCATACTTTCAGGTAATACATCTGCCTTTATTTTACGACCAACGACTTTACCAACAATGTCTGCCATTTCTTGTGGTTTTAAGAGTTCTCTACTTGTTACACGATAGGTTTTCCCGATATGTGGTTCAGGATTTTTTAATATATGTGCAACTGTTAATCCAATATCTTCGTTTGAAGGTGGTGCATTGGTTCCAAAATCTGGCATCATTCCGAATTGAAGCATAGGTTCAGGCATCATAAAATAAACGAATGCGAAAAATCCGGGATTTACGAATGTAATGTTGGTATTTTGAAGTCGTTTAAAGGTTTGGTCAACCAACCAATGTTCTTTTGTGTAAACCGAAGGATGGGAGTTGGATGATAACCATTGGGTAAGCACAACCACGTTTTTGGTTTTCATTTTTTCGACAGCAGTTGCAAAAGTTGAACCTTGAAAAAGCACATTCGGATATGTTGGTACAAAATAGGCACTTTCGATACCTTCAAGCGATTTTCTAACGTCTCGTATGTCTTGAATATCGCCAACGAATATTTCTGCACCCAATTCTTTTAATTCTTTTGCCTTTTTGGTTTGTGGGTCTCTAACAAAGGCACGGACTTCAAAACCTAATTTCAATAATTCTTTTGATGCAGGAAATCCTGTGTTTCCGTTCGTTGCAGTTACCAGTATTTTTTTATTGTTCATGCTCTTATATTTTTAATTTTTTTTTATTAGTTGAATGGTTCTGTTAACCATTCACTTATTCGGTTTGTAATTATTTGGATAGACCAATAGCAAACTTCCAATAGTTCTTTTTCTGTATTTTTTATTTTGTAAAAATTGGTAATGTCCTTTTCTATGATAGTAAATGGTGCAAAAGCTGATAGAAATATTAGCGTAGCGATTGGTTTTTCGCTTTCGGAAAAATTGATAATGATTTCGTTTAACCAAGCTCTTCCCAATGGCATTTCTTTCCCATACCAATTTTTAATTTTGCTCTTAAAAATTTTTGCAATTTTTTTTGGAATGAGTTCCTTTTCTAATTCGTCTAAAAGAAAATCTCTTGCATCAAGTGTTTTAGCGTATGTTGGAACATTTTCTGACCATTTATATTTTTCTGAATAGGCGTTGCTTTGTATAAACTGTAACGAATCTCCCGCTTTTCCTTTTTTCATTACCATTGTTTTAAACAATGTCTTGGAAGCAATATTTAAAGCTGTTTTTTTGAGGATTGAATTGGTCAAAAATTTGGGTAAAGGCGAATTGTCTAAAAATATATTCGCAAGTCGATTAGTAGAATGAAATACTAATGCAGTTCCTATTATTTCTGTTGCTTCACTTTTTGTAAATGGTGGGTTTTTAATTATTTCGGTATTTGGGTTTCTTGTGTTTAAACTCCATTTAATTAAGGCTTTGGTCTTTTCGTTTTTTAATGATTTCCAAGTTCCATTGGCTATTGCTTTTGAAGTCTCCGTATCTCCAGCACTTGAAATTGAAGTTTCGTGTACGTCTTGGCAGTAAGGGCAATCGTTGGTTTTTGCAATTCCAGAAGCGATAGTTTCTTTAACTACTCTTTTGACATTGGTTTCCACAACAAATACTTCTCTTATGTTTGCCCAACGCATAGCATGTACGCTTTCACTTATTGACGACAAGCTTAATGGACCTACAAGACCAAAATCTCTATCTATTTGGACGTTTATTTGCTTAATGGCTCCTTTGGCATCATTTATTCCAACAGTTTTAATGTATTTTACTGTGTGAGCATTTTGCTCCATCATTTTATTTTCAATCGTTTTAAGCATAATTATTCTTAAGTTGTATATACAACATTGTATTTAAAAAAATATTAATTTAGGCTGTTCTCCAATTTACTCAAATATGTTAATCCATTTTCGCCCAATTTCGAAATTAGTTCGTCCATAGTTTCTTCCCAAAGTGGAATTAGCTTTTGTACCAATTCATTACCTTTTTTTGAAAGTTCAATTTCTGGTCGATAGTCAGAAGTCCGTTTAATATAATTTTGTTTTTCCAATAGTTTTATGTTTCTACTTACTGTTGAGCGTTCCAACACTAATGTCTGCCCGATTTTCCCTTGTTCAACTTTTCCCTTTTTGTTCAAAACAAACAAAATGGTCATTTGATTTTCGGTAATGTTAAATTCAGATAATTTACTTCTAAAATGTCTATCTGCTATTCTCGATAGTCTTCTTAATCGAGAACCAATACAAAGTTGCAAATCGTATTTCATACGGTAAAAGTATAAAATTAAGTTGTATATGCAACATTGGTGATTGTTTTTTCAATTTTTTTGGTGTTCCGATGGTTTTTTCTGTATGTCACGTCCTAAAATACGGCTACAGATTAATATTAAAATTTAAGCGGCACTTTGGTGCACGTAATTAGGTGTTTTATAGTCTAAAGATAAATGTAATCTTTTATTGTTATATAATTTGATTGCGT
>NZ_VTZU01000005.1 GCF_008370685.1 Aquimarina sp. RZ0 | reverse complement strand
ATTATATATTAGATTTGAAGATCGAGTGGCACTTGATTTAGCGACCAAGCCCCAGGAGGGCTCTGGGAGCTAGATCCCAGAGCCCTCCTGGGGCTTAACCCTGAGACAGGGTTATAATTACACTTCCATTATAAATAGGGCTTTTGGCCTTTAATAAACTAAGATCCTTCCTATCATAGTAATAGTTCGAGGATCAGAGATTCTAAATATAACTGGTATGTATTAGACGATTTTTTTAGTATACTTCTATCTTTTTTGATATGTTTTTAAAGATAATTAGGCATCCCCCGATTTTTTCAAAAACATCAATTTTAAAAGAGAAAACCGGGATTTACAACATTGATTACAAGCGTTTTAGTAGACATTTCCTTTTCATGAACCTAAAAAGGTTTTCCAGCCTTTAAATATCCTAAAACATTAGTAAAATCATAGGATGACGAATTTTATTATTAAATTTTCGGGGATCGCTAATTTAAAACATAAATGATATAAAAAATAATTGATAGCAATACGCTGGAAAATGGAAAAGAGAGATTGTATCAATACTAGTGAAATACTATTTTTATACTTTTATTCCAAAAAAAAAACTTCAAAAAATTACCCATTATAAAGTTTTGAAGCACTCTTCAGGGTGCTGGAAAAAGAAGCACTCATCCCTGATTCGGGAAGTATTAAAAATGGTATTCTAGTATGAAAAGAAACAGTATTGATGACCGGTTCACGAGTTAGTTTTTCGATAAAACCATGTTTATAATAAAGCATTGCTATCAGATGTACTCCCATATTTTCTGCAAAAGTAGTAAGTGATTCAGCAATAGAGTTAGTGCTATTCACCAATGTATGCTGATAGTTTTTAATTCCTTTTAGGTATGTCTGTAACATCTCTAAATTAAACTTTTGTTCCTCGGTAAGAACATCAGTATCCTTTTGCACATACACTATTCTCACTATTGCATGAAAGGATGTTGCAATATCTAGTAAAGGTACTAACTCTTCTCTACTATAAAAATGATTAAAATCTGTAGCAAATATTATTTCTAAAGGTTTTAAGCCAAAAGTAAAACTTTCTGGCACTCCCAGAACCGGGCAATTCTTAATCCTATTAATCATGCGAACTGTATTACTCCCTAAAAAAACTTCTTTTGCTCCGGTTGCGCCTTTTGTTCCCATAATGACAAGATCGATCTTTTCTCGTTTCACGATCTCCTGTGTGACATCGGTTAGCAAACCTAATCCAGCCACGATTTCAAATGAATGTTTTGGATTAGGATGTATTTTTTCTACAGTTGTTTTTATATGCTCCAGATTCTTTATAGCAGCTACCCTAATGGTATTTTCTGTAGCACGTTCTGATGGTATATCCGAAATATGAACAGACTCATACTCAATTTCACTATATGCATTCAAAAGAAAAAAAGTACACACTGAATTTTTAAAAAGTGCTACTGCATACTCAATAGCATTCCATGAATTTCCTGAAAAATCTGTGGGTAATAATATCTTTTTCATCTGATTGTTTTAAAAAAAAGTTAATTTAAACTTTCTACCATATGCAAAATTCAAAATCATACAATCATAATTGTCTTAGACAGCAAACCTTGTGTAAACTCTGATACATTTCATGATACAGTATAACTATGAGGCAATTGTTCCAAAATTAATAGATAGAGAAGAGAAGAACTATGATTTATGTCATATGTTATCAGATCAGTCTTTTTCATTTTTGTAGCAAACAAAATGTATATGACGATAGCATCCACATGTTACCATTGTGGTAATGATTGCGATAAATTCGTAATTGATTTTGATCAAAAAACATTCTGCTGTAATGGGTGTAAAACTGTATATGATATTTTTTCGAGTCACGATCTATCCTGTTATTATGACTTACAAGCTGCTCCGGGCTCCATTCCTAAAGAAATCAAAGGAAAATTTGACTACCTCAATACGAGTTCTATTGCTCAAAAATTAATAGAGTTTTGCGATAAGAATACCACGATTATTACTTTTTATATCCCACATATACATTGTAGTTCATGTATTTGGATATTAGAAAATCTACATAAACTTCAACCCCATATAACAGCTTCTCAAGTTGATTTTCCAAAAAAAATCGTTCGTATCACCTTTAATCAACATCAGATTTCTCTTAAAGAAGTAGCTATCTTACTCACAAACATTGGTTATGAACCTTATATCAGCCTGGAAGACTATACGGAAGGCAAAAAGAAAATTGATCGAAGCCTTATTTACAAATTGGGGATCGCTGGTTTTGCGTTTGGAAATGTAATGTTTCTGTCTTTCCCAGAGTATTTTGAAGTGTCAGAGTATTGGTTAGAGAAGTATAAATATCTTTTTAGATGGTTGATGTTTGGGTTTTCATTACCGGTAGTATTATATGCTGCAAAAGATTATTTTATTGCTGCCACAAAAGGGCTTCGAACTAATATTTTAAATATCGATATTCCAATTGCTTTAGGGATCATCGTTCTTTTTTTAAGAAGTACTTCAGAAATCCTATTTGACTGGGGTACAGGGTTTTTTGACAGCCTTACCGGATTGGTGTTTTTTCTTTTATTAGGAAAGTTTTTTCAACAAAAAACCTATTCTTTTTTATCTTTTGAGCGAGATTATACGTCTTATTTCCCTATTGCAGTAACCAGGATAGTTTTTGAAAATAACAAAAAGAGAGAAGATACTATCCAGATAAATGCTATTAAAAAAGGAGATCGTCTTCTGATCAGAAATGAAGAATTGATCCCCGTAGATGCAATTCTTATTCACGGCAATGCCCAAATTGATTATAGTTTTGTAACAGGCGAAAGTGAATCTGTTGCCAAGAAATCAGGGGATCAACTTTATGCAGGCGGAAGACAATTATATGACGCTATAGAAATTGAAGCCATTAAATCTGTAGAACAAAGTTATCTCACCCAATTATGGAGCAACACAATTTTTGACAAAGACAGATCAGTTACCTTTACCAACCTAACTGACAAAATCAGTAAATACTTTACAATAGTTATCTTATGTATTGCCTCCATCGCGACCGCTTTCTGGATTCTGATGGATCCATCAAAAGCAATGAATGTATTTACAGCAGTACTGATTATCGCCTGTCCGTGCGCACTTGCATTAGCAAGACCTTTTGCATTGGGAAATATGCTTCGCATTTTTGGAAAAAGTAAGTTTTATCTAAAAAATATAGATGTTATCGAGCGCTTGTCTACTATTAATACTGTAATTTTTGATAAAACAGGTACCATCACCACGAATAAAAAAAATGATGTTGACTATGATGGATTGGCATTAACCCGAGCAGAAGAATCACTATTAAAAAATACACTGCGTTCCTCCAACCATCCTCTTAGCAGAACATTATACGAAATACTTGCAGAACACGAAATAATAACACTGGACCAGTATCAAGAACATATAGGAAAGGGAATTGAAGCAAAACTTAAGGAAAATTCTATTAAAGTAGGATCTGCAAAATTTATTGGAAACAACGATCCTAAAAATGAATTGAATACTACGGTACACATAAGTACAAATGACAGCTATAAAGGGCATTTCATTTTCCATAATCACTATCGGAAAGGTGTTAAAAAATTATTTAAAATCCTTTCTGAAACCTATAACCTTAGTATTCTCTCCGGAGATAATTCTGGAGAAAAAAAATACTTACAACAAATATTACCCAAAAATATCTCACTATTTTTTAATCAAAAACCAATAGATAAATTAGAGTATATCAAATCTATACAAAAAGATCAAAACAAGGTTATGATGGTTGGAGATGGATTAAATGATGCAGGTGCATTGGCACAAAGTGATGTTGGGATCGCGATCTCCGAAAATGTAACTGTTTTTTCGCCTGCTTGTGATGGCATTTTGGATGCAACAAGATTTGAACATTTACACACCTATATTCTTGCATCAAAAAGTACTATGAAAATTATTAAATCCAGCTTTATCCTTTCTTTTTTATATAACCTTCTTGGATTGTATTTTGCAGTAACCGGTCAGCTATCACCCATAATCGCAGCAATTCTAATGCCATTAAGTTCTATATCTATGGTTGTTTATGTTACCGTATTAACAAATTGGAAAGGAAGAAAGATAAGCCTTCAATAACACGAATGAAATCTATAAACGATCATAATCCTATAGCACATTTTCAGAAATGGTTTTATGAAGTTGATACAAACTACCCTGCACAAGAAACCAATGCTATGTTACTTTCTACAATTGGGCTGGATGGTTTTCCAAAAAGTAGAATCGTTTTATTAAAACGGTTTACCTGGGAAGGTTTTATCTTTTTTACAAATTATAATAGTGAGAAAGGAAAAGCTATAGAAACAAATAATAATGTTTCTATCTATTTCAATTGGGCTTTATCAAAACGAGAAGTTTTAATCTCAGGAAAAGCAGAAAAAATCCCAGAAAATTTATCCGAAGGCTATTTTGATTCTCGACCAGAAGGAAGTAAATTAAGTGCTTGGGTTTCTCATCAAAGTGAAGTTATCTCATCTCGCAACATATTAGAAAATCGCCTAAAAGCATATGAAATTAAATTTAAAAACAAAACCATCCCCAAACCTCAATACTGGGGAGGATATATTATCAAACCCTGCATCATAGAATTTATAGAACAAGATCCGCAAATAGGTTGTAATTGTACAACCAAATTCAAACTCCAATCGGATTATAACTGGTCAAAAGAGATCAGATATACCAAAGCTCCGTAATCCTTTGTATTAAAGACAAAATAGTTATCAAAATAATTGTCGTAATTCTACCTGCAAAAATTCCTAAAACAAAGTAAAATACATACGTTAAAACCTGATAAATATCATTTTTTAAGAAAATCTTCACGCATACTTTTGATACATAATTAAAACAAATATGGGTGTTATTTATGTACTCTTGACAATCAGTATTATCGTTGCTGTCATTTTTTTTATAGCCTTTATAATTTCAGTCAAAAACGGACAGTATGATGATACCTATACTCCTTCTATCAGGATGCTTTTTGATGATGAACTGGTGAAGGAACCCAAAGAAAAATCCTCTTCAGCACCTACTAATAACAATCAATCATAATATGAAAATAGAACAATTCTATTACGATAATACTATCGTAAAAAAATTCTTATATGCCACATTACTTTGGGGTATTGTAGGCATGTCAGTTGGATTACTTTTGGCATTCTTGTTTTTATTCCCAAATCTCACTGATGGTATTCCATGGTTGAGCTTTGGGCGATTAAGACCTTTGCATACCAATGCAGTTATCTTTGCCTTTGTAGGAAATGCCATTTTTGCAGGAATTTATTTTTCTACGCAGCGATTACTAAAAACACGTATGTTTAATGATCTTCTGAGTAACATCAACTTTTGGTGCTGGCAGTTAATTATTGTAGGAGCAGCTATCACCCTTCCTTTGGGATATACAACCTCCAAAGAATATGCTGAGTTGGAATGGCCATTTGATATTGCCATTGCAATTATCTGGGTAGTTTTTGGTTGGAATCTTATAGGCACTATTCTAAAAAGGAGACAACGACATTTATATGTAGCCATCTGGTTTTATCTGGCAACAGTCGTTACGGTTGCCGTTCTGCATATTTTTAATAGTTTAGAACTTCCTGTTAGTGCTTTAAAAAGTTATTCTGTGTATGCCGGAGTGCAGGATGCATTAGTGCAATGGTGGTATGGCCATAATGCCGTGGCATTCTTCCTGACAACGCCTTTTCTTGGATTGATGTATTATTTTATTCCAAAAGCTGCAAACAGGCCTGTGTATTCATATAGACTATCGATTGTACATTTTTGGTCTCTAATATTTATCTACATATGGGCAGGACCTCATCATCTTCTCTATTCTGCTTTGCCCGATTGGGCACAGAATCTCGGAGTGGCATTCTCTGTTATGCTGATCGCTCCATCCTGGGGAGGAATGATTAATGGGCTATTGACATTACGTGGAGCCTGGGACAAAGTTCGTACCGATCCGGTATTAAAATTTATGGTGGTCGCAATTACCGGGTATGGGATGGCTACTTTTGAAGGCCCTATGCTTTCCTTAAAAAATGTAAACGCTATCGCTCATTTTAGTGATTGGGTGATTGCACACGTGCATGTAGGAGCCCTCGCCTGGAATGGCTTTATGACTTTTGGGATGGCATATTGGTTAATACCAAGACTCTTTAAAACAAAATTATGGTCTACCACATTGGCTAACGCCCATTTCTGGATTGGCACCTTAGGGATCATAATGTATGCTTTACCTATGTATGTTGCCGGATTCGTGCAAGCCTCTATGTGGAAACAATTTAATCCCGATGGAAGCCTCGTTTATGGAAATTTTCTGGAAACAGTAAACGAAATCATTCCGATGTATTGGATGCGGGCTATTGGAGGCAGTATGTTCATCTTTGGGATGTTTATCATGCTGTATAATGTTATTAAAACAGTTAAACAAGGTAGTAAGGTTACTGATGAACTGGCAGAAGCTGCTCCATTAACAAAAGTCTCCAGCCGTAGAACCAGTAAAGAAGGATACCATACCTGGCTAGAGAGAAGACCAGTGAAATTAACGATTTTTGCCACAATTGCTATCTTGATTGGTGGTGCGGTGCAGATTATACCCACACTAATGATTGATTCTAATATCCCTACTATTACCAGTGTAAAACCATACACACCACTAGAATTAGAAGGAAGAGATTTATATATCAGAGAAAGTTGTGTTTCATGCCATTCGCAAATGATTCGACCGTTCCGCAGTGAAGTAGAGCGGTATGGTGAATATTCAAAAGCAGGAGAATATGTGTATGATCATCCCTTTCTTTGGGGAAGTAAACGAACAGGTCCGGATCTAATGAGAATTGGAGGTAAATACTCTGATAATTGGCATCTCAATCATTTCTACGATCCCCAAAGTACCTCATCAGGATCTATTATGCCCAGCTACAAATGGCTAATAAAAAACGAATTAGATCGATCCAAAACAGGGATCAAAATGAAAGCAATGGTAACATTGGGTGTGCCATACACGCCCGAAGAAATTGCAAGAGCACAACAATGGATGGATGAGCAAGCCACACTAATCGAGAAAAACCTGTATACAGATCCCGATTTTGCAAAATCCTATGAAGCGGATAGAAAATATGCAAAAGAAAACGGATTAGATTTTATAGAAATGCGAGATCGCGAAGTAATTGCTCTCATAGCATACATTCAGCGATTAGGAACTGATATTAAGGTTAAAAACAAAGAAGAACTCGTTCAAAACAAAAAATAGAATTTCACTTTTGATGTCTTACTTGGCTAGTGTAGAAGCATTTTTACCAAAAATATGCTACTACAAATTCGAGTTGACTCCAAGGTGGTAAAATAAATAATCATGTTAAAATTTATAAAAGGCCATATGGAAAGTATTGACGGGATTGAGATATATCCAATGATCTCTCTTCTAATATTCTTCATCTTCTTTGCTGTGTTATTCTGGTGGGTTTTCACCGCAAAAAAAGAGCATATCAAAGAAGTAAGTAACATCCCCTTGGAAACAGAAAACAAAAAAGAACTAACCCTATGAGAAGTACAGCATCCTATATAAGAGTAATTGCTTTTCTATTCATATCTTATTTCTTAATAGAATGGGCAATCGAATCAGGAGATGAATCAGCGTTTATAGCAAAACCCGTGGCCTGGTTAGCCCTGAGCATCCTATTACTATTTTCTGTAGCCGCAGAAATATGTATCGCAGCCCTGAAAAGTATATTGTTTAAATCACTGAAACCAAAAGCTCAGCAGCGATATCTACTAGCTGAACAACAAAGAAATGAAAAACAATTCCGGTGGATCAAAAGCACCTACAAAAAATTACTAGATAGCAAACCTGTCGAAGAAGAAGACGAAATCATATTAGATCATAACTATGACGGAATTAAAGAACTGGATAATAACCTCCCACCCTGGTGGGTATATAGTTTTTATGCCACCATTTTGTTTGGGGTAATCTATCTGGTTCGTTTTCACATATTAAGTGATTATACTCAAGCTGAAGAGTATGAAACCGAGGTGGCTGAAGCACTTATTTTGATAGAAGAATATAAGAAAAACGCTAAAGATTTGGTTGATATCAATACAGTAACATTATTAACAGAAACTTCTGATATCAACGCTGGGAAAGGCATTTTTACAACGAATTGTGTGGCCTGCCATAAACCTGATGGAGGTGGTGGAATCGGACCTAATTTAACAGATCCTTATTGGATTCTGGGAGGAGGAATCAAAAATGTATTTCGAACAATTTCTGAAGGAGGACGTGATGGAAAGGGAATGGTCGCCTGGAAACAAACTTTGAAACCCGCTGAAATGGCACAGGTAGCAAGTTATGTCATAACCCTTGGAGGCACAACTCCTGCAGAACCAAAGGAACCGCAAGGAGAAATCTGGGTAGACCCTGATGCTCCTAAAGAAGAAACTCCCACAAAAGAAGTTCCTGAAACAGTTACGGATTCCACGTCTGTTGCGGTAAACGAATAATAAATAATAAAACCACATTGGAAACACCAGAAAAAGAAACATTCAGAGATTCTATCGGTACTATAAACGAAGAAGGGAAACGTGCATGGGTGTATCCTAAAAAACCAAACGGGCGATTTTATAATTATCGCAAATGGGTCAGTTATGGTTTATTAATTTTTCTGTTTTCTGCACCTTTTGTCAAGATCAATGACAATCAGTTTTTGCTATTTAATGTATTAGAAAGACGTTTCAATATTTTTGGCGCTCCATTCTGGCCTCAGGATTTTCATTTGTTCGTCATTTCGATGATTATAGGAGTCGTATTCATTATTTTATTTACTGTTGCCTTTGGTAGAATATTCTGTGGTTGGATATGCCCGCAAACCATATTTATGGAAATGGTTTTTAGAAGAATTGAATACTGGATAGAAGGGGATCGAGGAAAACAAATTCGATTGGACAAACAGCCCTGGAATGCTGAAAAAATAAAAAAAAGAAGCATCAAATGGATACTCTTTTTTATCATTTCTTTTTTAATAGCAAATGTATTTCTAGCCTATCTAATAGGCAGTGATCAATTGATAAAATATATTACAGACGGCCCTTTTGCGCACGTGAGCACGTTAATTTCCCTACTTATATTCACTTCGGTTTTCTATTTTGTATTTACCTGGTTTAGAGAACAGGTATGTATTATTGCTTGCCCATACGGACGCTTACAAGGAGTGCTATTGGATGCAAAATCTATTGTGGTAGCTTATGACTATAAGCGTGGTGAAAAAGAAGTAGGAAGAGCAAAGTTTAAGAAAAATGAGGACAGATCTTCTAGTCGTAAAGGAGATTGCATTGATTGTTTCCAGTGTGTTCATGTCTGTCCTATAGGTATAGACATTCGTAATGGTACACAATTAGAATGTGTAAACTGTACTGCATGTATCGATGCCTGTGATCATATGATGGAGCAGGTAGATCTCCCGAAAGGTCTCATACGATATGCCAGTGAAGAGAATATTGCCAAAAAAGCAACTTTCAAATTTACAGCCAGATTAAAAGGATATACTGCTGTCTTATTCATCCTTATAGGAGTTTTCTTAGGCATGTCTTTTTTAAGAAATGATGTAGAAGCTACCATTTTAAGATTGCCTGGTCAACTGTATGAGCATAAAGGCGAGAATATTATAAGTAATGTATATACCTATAAACTAGTCAATAAAACAACCTTGGATATCAAAAACGTTCATTTTGAATTATTGTCTCATAAAGGAGAAATTGAAGTGGTTACGCACAAGAACTTTATGGTTGCAAAACAAGGCCTGGCAGAAGGAACTTTGTTTATTGATATTAACACTGCAGCATTAACAGGAGATAAAAACCGCTTAAAGATTGGAGTATACAGTAATGATACATTGATCGAAACAACAACTACAGCTTTTTTGGGACCAAGAAGTTATCGATAATCTAATGGTTACGTTGTTATAAAAGCATTATAACTTAAAATGAAATAACATAAAAACTACATTTCATGAAAATAAACTGGGGAACAGCCATTGTATTAGTATTCATAGGGTTTATAAGCTTTATCCTATTCTTTGTCATTAAAATGAATACTGACAAAAAGTATGAGCACGATTTGGTCACAGAAGATTATTATAAAAAAGAATTAGCTTTTCAGAAGGAAATCAACGCTGAGAAAAATGCAAAAGCTCTAAAGAACAGGCTTACAATTAGGAAAATAGAGGAAGGATTGTGTATTGTTTTTCCGGAGAATAAGGGAAATACTAAAATTTCTGGGAATATATACCTGTATCGTCCATCAAATAAAAAACTGGATTTCGAAATTCCGATCACTCTTGTTGATTCTAAGATTACAATTCCAAACAATCAATTAGTAAAAGGACGGTGGAATATTATCATTGACTGGGAGTGCGAGAACATTCCTTATTTGTTTAAAGAACCTTTTACATACTAAATGCTATTCTCTGGGTTTATATTAGGTCTTTTAGGAAGCTTGCACTGTGCAGGCATGTGTGGTCCTATTGCTTTTATGCTACCACTGGATCACGAGAATCACTTAAAGAAGTTTTTTCAGATTTCCTTATATCACCTGGGACGCTTACTTGCTTATAGTAGTATTGGATTATTTTTTGGGCTGATAGGTAAAAGTTTACATATTTTCGGGCTCCAGCAGGGTTTATCCGTTAGTATAGGTTTATTAATGATTTTATTGGTTATAATTCCTCCATCTCTTATAATGAAATATAATTTTTCTAAACCAATCTATAAAATAATAGCAACCCTTAAAAATGTGTTGGGAAAAGAACTCAAAAAGAAAACCCCCGACACCTTCCTGACTATTGGTTTTCTGAATGGTTTTCTTCCCTGTGGTTTGGTATATATTGCTATTTTTGGAGCCATCGCATTAGGAAATATAGTAGAAAGCAGTTTGTATATACTTCTTTTTGGATTGGGTACAATTCCTTTAATGACAGCGGTGGTTTATTCTGGTTATTTATTTAAAGGGAAATGGATACGAAAACATATCCAAAAAGTAATTCCTGTTTTTGTGATCATCATTGGTTTGTTATTTGTTTTAAGAGGAATGGGATTAGGCATCCCATATGTTTCTCCAAAACCGATAACAGAAATTGTATCTGCTAGTATGGAATGTCATTAGTAACACCATTTATCCTTTAAATTCACAAGAATAAGAAGGGCTTTGTATTCCAGTAAATTTAAAGGATTAGGCATAACTGTTTTCTTATTGAATTTCTAACCTAGTTTCTCTGATGTTCTTTACACTCATTTTTCTTTGATCATAACTACTTTCAAACTTTATTCCACCCATAGAAAAACATTCACCATCTTTTAATCGAACCTGTTCTTTTCCTGATTCCTTGTATATCCCGAATGGCTCTATTAAAATTCCGTTGCCAAGGTTTACATTTTTACGTAATCGTTCCTGAGAAGCATTTGTAACTTGATAGACTTTTCCAGAAACCTTTATATAATGTAACTTATTTTGATACCTGTTATCAATTTGGCTTTGGGCAAGCCCTTTATTTTCTTTTTTTGTCTTATACCTGTATTGATATTCATTGCGATATTTAATACCATACATATCCATACATTCTCCGTCTTTTAAACGAGACTGATATCCATCCATAGCCCGAAAACTGCCGTCAGGATTGAGTACTGTACAATCTTTTAATATAATACTTTTCTGAACAAGTGCGACATCGCTGTCTGCTACTTTTAACATATCACCATCAACATACATAAGAATTGTTTGCCCAAAAGTCTGGTGCTGATTTTGAGCAATTAATGTTACCGTCCCGATGGTCATCAACCCGAAAAATAATAATAGCTTTCTCATGATTATAAGATTTAAATTTACTTCAATTTACTATCTATCATCAGAACAACCTATGACATAAATCATTCTATAAAAAATGAGTGAATTCTAGAATAAAACTTACGAAGTGATTTAAACTTTTTTTTTAATTCGTTATAAAAATGCTCTTTTTGACTCAACTTTCGACGGATGAAAAAAATTAAGGTTACAAAAGCTGGTAACACTGTAGAATTTGGTACGCATACCAAAATACGTTTAAAACGAGAATTAGAAAATATTCTAAAAAAAAACTATTTATTAAAATATTATCAGCCACCTAGAAAAAACTATTTAACCATTAACTACTGGAAAACAGTAAAAAGATTGAGGTAGGGTAAACAACCGCATACTTGTTTTAATAGTATAACCAAATATTTAAAAATCATTTTCATGAAAAATTCAAAAAATTTAATCAAATCGTGTATCTTATTAGTAGGAATTTTATTCTTTGCAAGTTGTTCTAAAGACGATATACAAAATGACCTCTCGGCAGTATCACAAGCAGAAGAAGGTACACCAGAAATTATTGATATAACTCAATCTACTTATCATTACAAAGGGAAGACTTATGATGGTCTTGAATCTCTTAGTACTATTGTCAACCCTGATAACTTGTCAATGTTCTATGAAGGAACAAACGCTTATGCTTTTGATAGTACAGAAGAACTTGATGCGCATTACGTTTCGGAAAAGGCAAGAAGCGCTCGTGTAAGAACTTGGAGAGATTATAATCGTCGTGGACATAGTTTAGATTTTTCAACTACCGGAAATTCTCTTTTTTTTCACAATGGAAGGACATTTAAATCTTTAAAAGTTATTAGTGGAAGAGCTGCTCGTGTTCAGGTGGTACGAGGATGTGGACATTTTTGTGAAAGAATAGTTTTTAATCAGGTTTTAAATCATCGCATAGGGTCTAGAAATGTAAGTAATGCAGGGGGGGAAACACTTAGAATTATTGCTCAATAATATTATACAATATCAACAGATATAAAATTCTCTATTAAACATATGGTAATGTAATGTACATTACCATATGTTTACATTTCATTTGACACCCTTAAGCCTTTCTATTATTGAAAATAAAAAGCAATGTACTCAACAAAATTTGCATAGCATTATACTAGAAACAAATGTGACGTGTAATAAATCAATTATGTAGGTGTAATGGTTCAAAATCATAGATTCTTCCTACATTTATTTGCCCTAACATTTTTAGAATAGAATCAAAATTATATGTATCCTAAACGCTTGGACGTGTTTCTGGTTTTTTATTACGATGTAATCGCACATCAAATGCCATACAAATATTACGAACAAAAGGACGCCCTTTTTCTGTTACCCTGATCGTATGAGTTGTAATTTCTACCAATCCATCTTTTTTCATTTCCTGAAGGCTGGCAACGATAGCTGCCAACAACCCATCAAAACGAAGAAAATGATTACTCCAATCGGTTTCTAAATGGCACATGAGATTGAGAATATGTTGCCGTATCATTTCATCTTCTTTGGTCAGAATATGCCCTCTATATACAGGAATGATACGATTTACGGATGAGAATTTCGTAAAAATAATGGT